>JAFTIQ010000012.1 GCA_017456805.1 Lentisphaeria bacterium | reverse complement strand
GTGCTTTACCCGCCTGCAGGCGGGGGCGGAACCGGACAGCTTCGCGGAACTTCTTTCTTGAGTCTGATTGAGTCTTTGATGTCTGTTCAACATTGTTAGATCTCCTCTCTGTTGTTAAGTATAATGATTGAGATTACCGTCTGAACTGTTTCACATGGGCGAGAGCTTCCTTCAGGGAGAAGGTTGCAACGCTGGTATAATTATCGCCGCAGCCGTAGTACATCAGGACTTCATCGCCGATCACGACGTTGGCGCAGGGGAAGACGCACTTCAAGCCGCATTCTGCAAAATCCCATTTGTCATAGGGTTCAAAGATCGGATCCGGAGTTCTTGCAATGACTTTCCGGGGATCTTCCCGATCCAGCAGTGCAAGCCCGATCCGGTAACAGCAGGTGCGGTCAACAGCATGATACGTCATCAGCCAGCCGTCATCGGTGGGAATGGGAACGCCGGAACCGCCGATCTTGGTTTCTTCCCACTTCTTTTCCGGAGCCATGAGAAGAACTTCATCCATAATATCTTCGCCGTCCACCATATCCCAGGGCATTTCCCGGCGGTTGCTGGACCAGTAAGTCAGCTTATCGGAAAACGCAAGCCAGATGCAGCCCGGATGATAATGCAGCGGAAGAGTCCACGGGATAAAAGCCGTCGGACGGTGGAGCATGGCATATTTTCCATTGATTTTTTCCGGAAAGAGTGCCACGTTTGCATCGCTGATATGCTCACTTGTGATCGGACCAAGCTTTTCAAAAGTCTTGAAATCATCGGTCACAGCCAAACCGACCCGGCGATAGTTCTCCGTCCATGTGGGATTCAGATTTCCGTTGGGACCCAGACGGCGCACGCCGAATGCAAAGTCCACCTGATTCAGGGTTCTTCCCGCATAAGCAATGTAATAACGTCCATCCAGGAACGTGACCCGGGCATCTTCACAGCCGGCATGGTCGAATTCTTTCGGACTGCGGGAATGATCCATCCAGGGACCTTCTTTTTCCGTAAAGTGGAATCCGTCTGTACTGGAAGCATACCCCAGCCGGATGATCCCGTCAGAGGGTTTCGGGTCAGCGGTAAAGACCATGTGAAAGATCTTTCCGTCATAAACGACCCCGGGATTTCTTGCGGTTCCGCGCCACTGCACGCCCGGAAGCGGTCCCAGAATCGGATTGCCATCATAACGTTTTACATTCAAGCTCATTTTTCTGCTCCTGCAATATTTGATTTTTTGATAATCTCAGGCGGTAATTTTGTGATCGTCTGCATCTTAACGTCTTCTTTCAACATCTTTTCAAACCCTTTTTTCCCCATCTCCGTGTAGCAGACTTTTACGGACGGGACACTGTAATCCGGCAGATTGTGGATGCAGTCATATCCGCTGATCTGCACCCGGTCCTGCAAGCCAAGCTCTTCCACAGCTTTCTTCGCACCATAAGCCAAAAGGTCATTGACACAGAAAATAAAATCTGTCATATTTCCCTTTTTGAAATAACGCTTCATCGTCTGATAAGCGGTATCAAGCTGATCGTTCATAGAACTGCAGAATTTCATTTCCAGAATGCCGAAATGTTCCACAGAATACTCTTTTGAAGCTTCTTTGTATCCCCGGCAGCGTTCCTGATAGGTAATATCCCCCTTCCGTAAGGGCATCGTAAAAACAAGCACGGAAGCAGGTTTGTATTCCGAAAAAATATACTCCGCAAGCTGATACGCTCCGGTAAAGTCATCATTCACCACCGCCGCCATATTCGCAGGCATCCGGCAAAACTCTTCTCCCTGATAGTTCAAATAGAAAAACCGCTTTTCCGGAAAACGTTCCGCAAGCAGAACAGCTTCATCATATAAACTGACATCAACGATAAATAATCCGACCATTTCAAATTCTGCACTCCGGTCATATCGCTGAATCACTGCTTCCGGCGAATTGTCCGGATCATCCTCCCAAGCTGACGGAATCACCACCAGTGCAGGATGTCCGGAACGGACTGCCGCCTCCATGATACCGCAATACAAAAGCGTTTGCAGCGGATAGGATACAGGGTCAATGTTCCCGAGAATCCCGCAAACTTTCTGCTTCTGAATCACATTCTTCCCGCGGACAAACGTTCCTTTTTTCGGACGCCGGAAGCATAGACCTTCTTTGATCAACTCCTGCAAAGCATTATCTGCTGTACGCAAACTGACACCGGCATCCTCTGCAATCTGAGTCACCAGCGGCATCTGGGACAGCGGTTTCAGCCTGCCATCCTCAATCGCCTCTTTCAACGTATCTTTCAACTGTATATATACCGGTTTCGCTGACCGGCGTTCTATTGTATAATGAATCATTTTCCCACCTCAGGCTATTTTCTCATTCTTCAAAACTTTCCTACCTGATTTTCTTTAATTATACCACATTATACTTTTTTTGTCAATCCCTTTTTATAAAAAATAATGAAAAAA
Source organism: Lentisphaeria bacterium (assembly GCA_017456805.1). The sequence goes on along the minus strand of JAFTIQ010000012.1, from coordinate 26,378 downwards.
AGAGCCTTTTTCAAAAGAAAAGAGTTTTTTCCCATGAAAATTCTCCGGAACAAGCAGAAAATTTTTTTTCCTGACTTGATTTTTTTAGAAAAATAATTATATTCTTTCATTCAGAGAGACTGTGTCAGTCTCAAAGAACTATTCTGCGGAAAAGCATGTCTGTTAAATACAGCTCATTCCGCAAACAATAACTTAACCGTTAACAGGAGAAACGAAAATGGATCTGAAAGGAAGCAAAACAGAAGCAAACCTCTGGTACGCATTCGCCGGAGAATCTCAGGCACGCAACAAATACACCTATTTCGCAAGCAAAGCTAAAAAAGAAGGCTACGAACAGATCGCAGCTCTCTTTGAAAAGACTGCCAACAACGAAAAAGAACATGCAAAACTCTGGTTCAAAGCCCTTAACGGTATCGGCGATACCCTTGCAAACCTGAAAGCAGCTGCAGCCGGTGAACATGAAGAATGGACAGATATGTACAAACGTTTCTCAGAAGAAGCCGCTGCGGAAGGTTTCGATGATCTTGCCCGCCAGTTCGCACGCGTCGCTGAAATTGAAAAACACCATGAAGAACGTTACAACAAACTGGCTGAAAACGTTGAAAAGGGTGAAGTCTGGGTTCGCGTCGGAGAAAACCGTTGGGAATGCCGCAATTGCGGACACATTTACATTGGCGAAGCAGCTCCCGAACTCTGCCCCGTCTGCAAACATCCCAAAGCATACTTTGAAATCGAAGCATTGAATTATTGATTCTGATTTCAAAGCAGAAAAAACAGGACTTTTCTGATTCAGAAGAGTCCTTTTTTTTATTTTCTTCTTGAAATCTCTGATAAACAGGTTATATTACAATCCTGACATGGGACCTTAGCTCAGTGGTTAGAGCAGGTGACTCATAATCACTTGGTCGCTGGTTCAAACCCGGCAGGTCCCACCATTTTTTTGCCTTTTTTCCGGTGATTTTGAACGTAAAATCTTCTTATATCAATACAATCCGTCAGGTGTTTCATATTCTTTGCCTCATTTTTCTGCAGTCTCCTTCTGTTTCCTGATTTTGAGTTCAAACAGCTTGCTTTTTGGCTGACATAGGTACCACATAGGTCCCACGGATTTGGGCCGTGCAGATAATATAACTTTATTGTTGTATTTTGCAAAAGCGTATTAAAAAAGCGCATTTTATCGCCTCTCCAGAGCCATGCGATTCGCATAGTTTGGGACTCCTGGGAAGAGTTTGGGAAGATAAAGAGGCTGGCATTTGAACTCATTTCAGGGACTCTGGGAAGCTGGGAAATCTTTTTTAAATTCCATTCACGCGCATGCGCGCGAGCAGTTCTATGAAATTATGCAGCTGACTCGCTGTTATGCTAAGAGCATAAAAAGCGGATTGAGGATCTCTTATTGGAAAGTGATTCAGTCGCGCAGTTCGTGAATGATTGTATTTACAAGAATGAAGGTGGTCATGTCTTAATTGACTCTATATTTACCCGATATGTTGTCTATTGTAAAGAGCGGAACTGGACTGTTGTACCAAAAGCAAAAATGGAGCGTGAAGCAAAATCACTGATTGAGCAAAACTTCTATGTAACAGAGCGGCATGACATTCCATCAATAAACGGTTGTGGTCGTGGTTATCAAGGAATCTCAATGAAACTATGGTAATAGTGGAGCTCCCCCCCCTGCGAGTTGCAGGGGGGAGCTTTAGTTTTTTATCCATTTGTAATAAGTATCAACTAAATGCTTCCCTACCGGAGCTTCATAATGCTCCGCTGGAATATTGCCTTGTGGTGTAACTTTAGAAACTATTAATTGTCCAAAACGTTTTGCTGTACAAAGATACCGATCATCATCAAGATAGTGATAAGCAGCACAACTTCCGATAACTGCGTACGTATACTCACTAACCGTAAATTTTTCAGCATTTTCGTTAATATAAGTATCATAATTCTGAATAAACTTCTTATATTCTTCTTTTTGTTCCTCTCTGGCAGCACGAGCAAGAGCCATACAAGTCAGAGATCCCCAATGAGGCAAATCTAACCATCCCCGCCATGGAATTTTTTCTGTATCATTCCAATGCCCTTCAGGATCCCGTTCACCTTCATTCATCACGCGAACCGCACCAACCAAAAGTTCTTCAGCCAGTTTTCCAGCCCAGAATCTCAGATTATAGCGAGCATCAAGTTCAGGAAATTCTTCCGCAATCTGATACTGTAGGAATACGCACCAGGAATCATCGTCAAAATAGATGATCGGCTCCCATTTGATATGTGACCAGTTCCAGGCTCCCGCCGGACATTTTTTTCTGCTGCGATTCAGCAATCCACTGCGGAAATAAAGAAAATCCAGAATATTTCGGGCAATTTCATAATAGTTTTCATCGTTGAAAACTTTGAATGCCAGAAGATACATATATGCAGTTTGAAAGTTACAATCAGCACGGCGTTGTTCAATAATACAATGATTTTCATGCATCGTCCACGCCGGAAATGAATTTAACATTTCTTCTATCGCTTCGTTCCCATTTGTTACGGCAACTCTTTCAGCAACACCCCATAATCCGTCCTTAGGAAGCATGACTCCAGAATTTTCAAACCATCTCAGGTTGTCGAGTAGTTTCTGTTTCATTTTTGATCCTTATGTTTAAATCGTAATATCCGTTAAAAAGCGGTTGTTTTTCTCGATATCGCACGAGGAGTGAAAATTTCGTCTTCAACGTTCTTGCCATATATCATTTCAATTATCTTTACAGCGGCCTGACGTCCTTCTTCGCGGAAGGGCTGATGAATGGTGGAAAGCCCCATGATTTCACTCCATTCCATATCATCATAACCTACCAGTTTGAAATCTTCCGGAGCTCGGAGTCCGGATGCAGAAGCAATATTGATGATATTCATTGCAAGAGAATCTGATACCGCGAAAACTCCGCATTTTGAATTGTTTTTGAGCAAAGCAGGGATTTCTTCAATTTTTTTACACAAAAGACAGGATGCTCCTTTATTATGCAGCCATCCACAGAATCCCTCATATCTCATTTGAGTCACAGATGCTGCAAATGAGAATTCTTCATTATTGAAGCAAATAAAATTCTGACATCCTGAAGCCATCAGCATATCGGCTGCCAGGCGACCTCCCTCATATTCATCCATATAAAGTTTCGTGTAATCTTTCACTGTGCAGTCATTAAGGATCAGTACTTTTCCGCCGTTGGAACTGTATTTTTTCAAAAGGTCCAAATTACTTGATTTGTGATACTGGGTCGCTGAATAAGTGATAATGCCGCTTGCAGCAAGATCAAGATTGTTATGCATAAATTCCCAGTAACTGGCTTCATCCATTCCTGTATGAATAAGGAGTGGAAAATCTTTACTTCCAGCTTCTTCAGAAATTCCAAATAAAAGATTGGCAATCAAGGAATTTGCTGTCCTTGGAAGAAATATTCCAATAGCAGGGAAACGACGACGTTTAACAAACTCTGCCACACGATTACGACGATACCCTAAGCGTTGACATGTCTCAAGAACAAGCGCTCTGGTTTTTTCAGAAACTCTCGCATTCGCGTCAGGCACCGGATTCAACGCCCGTGAAACGACAGATACTGAAAGACCCAATTCATTCGCAATATCTTTCAAAGATACCATAAAAAACTCCTTTTATTAAAAAGCGCAATCGTTTGTTCATTTTATTTAAAATAGCATTTAAACACAGAAATTGCAAGTATATTTCAAAAAAAATTAGAAAAATCCCGTATTGTGTCAATTGAAAAAGTAAATGCACAGGAAAAAAAAGTATTCAGTGCGTTAAGTCTTACAAAAAGAAAAAGTGCATTAAGTCCTACAAACAAATCTTTGTGCATTAAGTATTGCAAAGGGTAGAAAAATCAGAAAGAGGATAGATAATCTTAACAGGTTGGTCACTTGACAAAGTAAACGCAAGTTTGTCAAAGTAAATGCAACCGAGCAGAAGTGGTTATCGAGGCATCTCCATGAAACTGTGGTAAGGACGTGAGAAGGCCGGGGCTGTTGCAAGACCTGAAATTTGAAAGCACATTTTCGTACGGAGAAAACGGAGTGTACTGAGTGTACGGAGGCATTTTTGGTTATTACCGACCGATTTCTCAAAAGAAATAAAAATTTTTCTCTTGGGCAACGGTTGTTTTAATTGCCAAACCACCTCTGTAATCTCTGTAAACTCCGTTCACTCTGTTCAAAAGACTCAATTAAAATGCGTTTTCTGTATGCAGGTTTTGCAACAGCCCCAAAGTAATAAATCTCTCTGTAATGCTTCATGCTGGATAACAAAAAACCATATTGAAAAAAATATTTTCGGGAACCGGTTGCATTTGTCTTTTTATGTGCTATATTACAATATAGTGCAACCGGTTGCACGATTCAATTTTGAATGAAAGAATCTGAGGTAGCAAGTCAGCTCAACTTAACACGAAAGGAAAATTTCTATGAGAAATGTTGAAGCAAAAAGATTTACCCTGATCGAACTTCTTGTTGTCATTGCCATCATCGCAATCCTGGCAGGAATGTTGTTGCCGGCACTGAATACAGCCAGAGAACGCGGACGTACTGTCGACTGTTTATCACATTTCAAAACAATGTCTTCTTACAATGTGATGTATCTTGGTGAAAACAACGACCAGCAGCCGAATGATGGCAATGCTCCATCAGGGGTTCCTGTAACTTGGGTTGACCGTCTGCTTGTACCAAACAATGCAGGTATGGAAATCGTACGTTGTCCATCATTCATTACGAACAAAGTTGGCATAGAAGGCTGCTATGTTAATGCCGGGGCACTGAATTCCTATTGGAAAGGCGAAATTTCAGGTTACGGTTCAGCGATGACGACTTACACTCATATGGCACGAAACTGTTTTCTTCAGGATAATACCTACAGCGGAAAGACAGGTGGTAAGATTTCACGCATCAAGTCACCATCCAAAGTGCTCTGCTTTGCTGATGCCTACAGAGCGACTTCAACACGCGACACTGGATATCATTCTCTTTACCATTCATTTTTAGACAGCAACAATTATCAGGCACAGCTTGATGCCCGTCATGGTGGTTCTGTAGTCTGTTCATTTGTCGATGGTCATGCGGAAGCGATCAAGACAAATGCCGGAAGTAACCGTATGGGCTATTCTTCAGAAAACAATCCTTACAAATTATTTAAAGATGTATTGAACTGTCTCAATACAAACAGATGAATTCAGGGGATCAATTATGAAAGGAAACAATAAACTTCTACTTTGTTGTTTAGCAGTGCTATTGGTGTTTCCGCTTTCTGCGGTTGATAAGATTTACTACTCAGACCGCAATGAAATGCTCGGATTTCAGGAGTTCAGAAGCAACTGTCCAAATAAATTGCTTCCGACAATGAAACAGCAAATGCAGAGTTATCGTATGGCATTTTATTCTGTGCCGCTGCATCTTTCTTCGGCAGAAGCGGCAAAACAGGTAAAATGGTATAAAGATGCCGGATTCAATATGCTTCTTGCCGAACATTGCCGATCGCTGATTATGGATCTGCTTCCTCCTGGCGAAAGAAGTGCAAAACGCCGGTCTCTTGATGATCTGATCAAAGATACCAGAGTCCTTTTTGCGGCGGCAAAAAAAGAGGGTTTGCAGACGATGCATCATGTTACCTGCTCTCAAGTCCCGATGAAATTACTGCAAAAATATCCTGAATGGGCCGCCATCTATCTGAAAACCGGAAAAACCAAGGCCAACTGGTATGGTACGGGAAATGTCTGTATCAACAATGATGAATTTTGGAAAATGTGGTTTTCCAAATTAGAACGTTTGCTGCGGGAGTCCCCTGCAGATGCGGTAATGATCGATGAAATCGCTTTTTTTGGACCGGATCTTTGCGGATGTAAATATTGTCGGGAAAAATTCAGAACGGATACTGGACTTACGCTTCCTGAAAATGGGAAGTTTGATGCATGGATCGCACAAAATCCGGCGGCATTCCGCAGTTGGAGGAATTGGAGAATCAAGAAAGTTCTGGAGCGGCAGCAGCAGTGCCGTAAACTGATCAAGAGTTTAAACTGTGAAGCCGTATTTCCCGCATATATGTGTAATATCCTTACAGTTTACACACGCCATGCTTTCGGATGTGACATCTGCAATCTGTCTCAATATGCCGACTCTATCGGGTTGGAAAGTATGCCGGCAAGCCTTCGTTATCCTGAATATTATCCCCAGGTTCTCCTTGAATTGAAACTGCTTCGGGGGGTAGCGGAAAAAACAGGGAATGCACCTTGGGTATTGTGCTATGCCCAGGATCCATACAGTGATATCGCAGCTTCATTTACAGCATTTGTGACCGGCACGCGCCAGTGGTGGTATACATTAGGGAAAAAAGGGCATGTCTGGCGACCGTTACTTCAATGGGAGGTAGAACATGAAGCATTGCTGACACCAAATAAAAATGCAGGAAATATTGCGGTTTATTTTTCATCCACAAATCGGGGACATAATCCTTTCGGAAGCTATGAGTGGGAGCTCGGCTTTTCCGGTTTATGCAATGCTTTAACTGATGAACAGATTCCTTATCGGGTGATCGTTGAAGACGATTTCAAAGATGCTGTGTTATTGCGTAAAAAAGCTGATACGGTCGTAGCAATGAATCTTGCTGTATGGTCAAAGTCTGAATTGTCAGAGTTAGAGAAGTTTATAAGAGATGGCGGCACTCTGATTACATCCGGCAACTTTTCCATGGCAGATAAAGATTTCAATAAATTACCTGATTTCGCAGCAGCGAAACTGTTAGGCTTTCATTATGATGGAGAAATCAAGTCCGGAGCAGCAATGGAAGTTCGGAAAAAGAATCCGGTAACTGGAGATTTTGTCGGAAAAATTGCTTATGAAAAAAGGATTATCAGACTGAAAAATATCCTGCCGGATGTAAAGGTTCTTGGGACATTTATTGATAAGGAAGGAAAATCACATCCGGGGATCTTGCTCAGAGATGTTGGAAAAGGACGGATTATTTACTTTGCCGGAGCTCCGGAACGATGCAGTTTCTTTTACTTTTATCAGAATAATCCTGTCGTTCCCGGTAAAATCTGGAAAGATTTTCGCAATCCGCCCTGGAGCCGTCTGTTGGCGCAAATCGTAAAATCCTACAATCAGAAACTTCTTTTTGAGGCAAGGAATTTCCCTAAAGGTGTGATTATTGAAGGTCTTGAACATGAAAACAGAGATACCCGTGGAACGATGATAACCCTGGTCAATTTTCAATCCAATCGGGTAAAGGGCGGACTTCAGCCGCTGGTACCGAAATACGACTTTCCGTCTGTTTTCCGGAACCGTCCTGATCAGAATTCTCCAATGACATTGAATGTTTACGCTCCGGAGACGAAAAAAGTTTACCTTTTCAGCGTTGATTTTGATGATGTCGTAGAATGGGATTTTACAAAAAACGGAGATCGGGTCATGGTGGAAATCCCTGAAATTTACCGTCATATGGTGGTTTATTTCAGTAAAGGCAGTGACAAAGCTTTTGTTTTGCCCGGCAGAAAGATCGTCAAAAAGTTACCGGAGGCAAAACCCCTTTTATGGGCAAAACGTCCAGCTCTTGCCGCACCATACAACCCGGATGCTGTTACAATCTTTACAGATAATGATGCCTTTACCGGCGGCGTGCTGCAAAAAAAATGGTTTTCAGGAGAACCGATCCGAACCATTTACGGGGATCGCAGTGGAAAAGATAGTATGAGTGTGACTTTTAAAATAGAAAGAACCATGCTCAAGCCGATATTGGAAATAGGTGCAACCTGTGATGATGTTGCCAACAGCAGAGCTCCAATCAAAATCGAATTTAACGGAAAAAATATTTTTACCGGAAAAGCTCCTTATCCGGACTGCAGCTGGGCTGTCAGAGAATATCCGCTCGGAGTAGATAAACTTAAGCCGGGGACTTATACTTTACTTATTCAGAACATCGGAAAAGGTCCATATGGCAATATCCCGTGGCTTGGTGTCGCATATTGCCGTATCAAGCCAGCCGGAAAGATCATTGATGTAAACTTTAAGCATCAAAAAGATATTCCTTTGCGGGGAACTTTTGCCAAAATAAATGGAAAATTTGAAAATGGCGCGTTTCGTTTCGGTTCTGATGGTACAGGAATTAAAATTCCGATGAATATGGTAACTGGTGAAGAGGGGGCTATATCATTTCGTTTCAAAATAAATCCCCCGGCTGAGACTGCCAAATACAGTTTGCCGATGGTTCACCTGAGACCGTCAAGTCTGGCATCGCTTTCCTTCTCAATTTCCGGAAAAAATGCCCCCGTATTGGTAACTGGATTTTATAATCCGTCAAACAAAAGCGGAAAAATCGCAACCGTGAAAAATGGTTTGCAGTTCGGCAAAGAATATCATGCCGCTGCAATCTGGAAAAATGGAAAATTCCAAATTCTTCTGGATGGCAAAGTGTTATGTGAAGGAGATGCCCCATTGAAGAAAATCAAGTTCAATGATCTTTTTATCGGTCCGTTCAAAGATAAATATATCCACTCCTTCAATAAATGGAGCGACAGTTGTTTGATCAGTGAACTGCAGGTTTGGAACTGTGCTCCGGAAATCAGCGATATATTTGGGGGAGCAGAGTAAATAATGCTGCTTAAGACAAAACGATATTAACAACAGCAGGATGTTATGAAAAATAAAAACATTGATAAAATCATGTTGCAGCATGTCAGTCTCTTTTTGCGCAGGCATGAGTGGGATTTTTATGGCGAATCAATTCCCTTGGCAGCAAATTTTGCTTTAAGTGATACTCCTGTGCCGTTCTCCAAGCGTAAGGAAATGTCATGGAAAACCATTTCAGAGGGTGAAAAATGGGGAGAGCAATGGCAGAGTGCATGGTTTGAATTATCCGGAAAAATTCCAGAAGAGTGGAAGAATAAAGAAGTCGTCCTGCAGCTTCGCTTTAATTGCGAAGCTATGCTGTTTGATGAAAATGGAGATCCGTTGTGTGGATTTTCCGGAGGTTCCATTTTTGATCGGGGATTTTATCGGGAATATTTCCATCTTGGCAAAGTTGCTGGCGGTGAAGAGGTTCATTTTTGTGTTGAAGCTGCAGCAAACCACCTGTTCGGCGTATGCGTTGAACCGGATAATCCGTATCCGGAAAGCAAATTTAACGCTGTGATAAAAAAAATGCGTTTGACTGTTTTCAATCGGGAGGTGTGGAATTTCCTGGCAGACTTCCGAGTACTTATCAGCGTATTGAAAGGCTTATCATCTGAGGACTACCGTTATTCTCAACTTTTGCGCGGTTTGAATGAGGCGGCATGTATTTATCAGGATTCCCCTGATAATGCCGCAGCTGCCGCACACATTTTACAGAAGTTCCTCAATTTTCCGGCTGCGGCATCTGCTCTGACGGTTCATGCTGTTGGACACGCGCACTTGGATGTCGGCTGGCTTTGGCCGGTAAGAGAGAGTATCCGGAAAGCTGCAAGAACATTTTCTACTCAGTTGGATTTATTAAAAAAGTATCCGGAATATATTTTTGGAGCTTCTCAACCTCAACTTTATAAATTTATTAAAGATAATTACCCATCTTTGTTTGAGAAAATCAAAGAACAGGTTAAATCGGGCCGTTGGGAACTTCAAGGTGGAATGTGGGTCGAAGCTGACTGCAACCTTGCCAATGGTGAATCTTTGGTGCGGCAATTCCTTCATGGAAAAAACTTTTTTATGGACGAATTCGGTGTCGAAGTGAAAAATTTATGGCTGCCGGATGTCTTCGGTTATTCTGCCGCATTGCCGCAGATTATTCGTAAATCAGGCTGCGATTTTTTTCTAACTCAGAAATTGTCATGGAGTCAAATCAATAAATTTCCGTATGAAACTTTTTGGTGGAAGGGATTGGATGGCAGCAGGGTCTTGACTCACTTTCCGCCGGAAAACACCTATAATTCCGAGCTTTTGCCGGAAAAACTGATTGCAGCACAAAATAATTTTGCAGAAAATTCTTTTTTATCCCGCTTTATTTCTCTTTTCGGAATGGGAGACGGTGGCGGGGGACCATCGGCGGAGTATTTGGAAAATCGCCGCAGACAGGAAAATTTTGAATATACGCCGAAAGTGATTTGTTCAAGAGCTGATGACTTTTTCCATCGGTTGAAAGAAGAAAGCCCGTCCCTTGAAACATGGAACGGAGAACTTTACCTGGAATATCATCGGGGTACTTATACCGCTCAAGCAAAAACAAAGCGTAATAATCGCAAAGCCGAGGAGCTTTTTGTTGCGGCAGAATTTCTTTTTTCACATTTTTCATTGGAAAAATATCCGACGGAATTTATGGATAAAGCATGGAAAATATTGCTGTGTAATCAGTTCCATGATATTCTTCCCGGTTCATCTATTACACAAGTTTACCGGAATGCAGAGAAAGAATATTCTCAGATTATTGCAGAATGCAGGGCAGAAATTGATCGTGCCGCAGAAAAACTTTTTTCAAGAGATGAAAATTCCATCGTTCTGGTAAACACTCTTTCTACGGTATACTATGGCACTGTTGAGTTGCCGGAAACATGGAAAGGATACCGGATTACCGGCGATAACGGTAAAACTCTTCCGGTTCAGTGGGAAAATAACAAACTTCTGACAAACGTATCGTTGCCCGGCACATCTTTTTCGATGATTTACCGTAAAGAAAAAGTTGGGGAGGAAGAACTGATACCGAAACAGGATTATGTTTTGGAAAACAGCCTTATCCGTTATGAATTTTCAAAAAACGGCCAGCTGATTTCTGCAGTGGATAAAGAATCCGGGAAGGAATTTATTTCTGCCCCGGCTAATGTGTTGACAGTTTATCATGATCAATCCAACAATTTTGAAGCCTGGGATATCGATCTCTTTTATATGCAGGAAAAATGTGCTGATTTGCAGGGAGTTTTTTCCAGAGGCTTTACCGGACCGGTTCGTTCCTGTTTAGAGTTTTCTTACAATTGCGGCAACTCAACAATTCATCAATTGATAACGTTGAGCCCGCAGAACCGTCGACTGGATTTTGAGAACCGGGTTTCATGGCATGAATCACGCAAAATGTTGCGTTGTTCCTTTCCTCTGACGATCCAATCACCCGAAGCATTATTTGACATCCAGTATGGATATATAAGCCGCCCGACACACAACAATACAAGTTGGGAAGCCGCTCAATTCGAAGTGTGTGCACATAAATTTTCCGATATTTCTGATTCAGAAGGCGGTGCCGCCTTATTGAATGACTGTAAATACGGTTACAGGGTCAAGGACAATTGTATTGATCTTGCTTTACTGCGCTCTCCAAAATATCCTGATCCGGAGTCAGATATGGGAGATCATATATTCACTTACTCATTTTATCCGCATAAAGGGACCATGATTTCTTCTCAAGTTCAGGAAAGTGCCGCTGCATTGAACCGTATGCCATTGATATTTCCAGGATTTGCACATTCTCCAACATTGCCAAAGCTCAAGATCAATGGTTCCGGTGTCATATTGGGAACGTTGAAAAAAGCCGAGAAAGAGAATTGCCTGATCATCAGACTGGTTGAAAACAAAGGTAATTTTTCAAAAATTGTACTTGAATTATCAGACAAAGATGCTATTTTAGTAGAAACTGATTTGATCGAATGGGAAAATGGTGCTGAATTCACAGCCAGGGATGGTAAAGTGGAATTGGAATTTTCTCCATTTGAAATAAAAACCTTCAAATTAAAAAGTACTGAATGAGCATAACCATCCATGATATAGCCCGGCATACCGGATTCAATGCATCTACCGTTTCCCGGGCGTTGCGGTATGACAGCCGCATATCCAAAAAGACAGTAAAAAAAATTTTGCAGACAGCTGATCGTTTAGGATATGTTCGCAATTTTGCCGCAAGCAACCTTGCCGCCGGCAGGAGCAGATGCGTCGCATTGATTATGGATGCTGTATCCATCTCTCTGCATACTGTTCCTGCAACGGCATTGAATCAGGTGCTCGTTGATGCCGGTTATACTTTGATGATCCTGCTGCACAATAACGATAAGCGCGCCACTGAAAATTGCATCTCCAAACTGGAGGAAAAAATATGCGATGCCGCTGTAATGATTTCCCCGCCGGAATCTGTTTTCGATAAGAGTATGCTTGAAAGGATCAGACGTTTGCCGATTCCATTATGCTTTATTGACCGCTGGTTGACAGGTGTCGATGGAACGGTAGTAACGACCGATGTTGAGAAATCCATCCGGATGCTCATGAGTAATATTTTGTCGGAAAATATTGATGCAGCATATATGGTTCCTCCATTAAACAATCCAGTGGCAAAGGCACGCTTTGAATGGGAAGTGAAGCTGTTGAATGAGGCTTTTATTCCGTGGACAACCAATATTGATGAGTTGCAGCAGATGGTGATTGATCGCAATGTTAATACTTTAGCGGTTTTTGCAGATTCTCCATGGCTGACAACTTATGTAAAAGAACACTTAACAGTCAAAGCGCCGAAACGTTACATCGGAGGAATGTTTGACCATTGGGCTAATGTACCGCCGGATTTTTATGATCGGATTTACCTGTGTGTACAAGACTTCCCGAAAATTGGAAGACGTTGTGCTGAATTGATACTGGATATTCTAAACGGCAAAAAGACATCCTCTGGAATGGTTGAAATCCCCCCGGAAAGCATTATTGTGGTCAATGGGATTAACTGAAGTTCTTTCGTTCTGATGACCTTTTGCTTAGGGCTATATTGGGAAGAATATAATTCTCATTTATTGCAATGATAAGTACCACACAGGTACCACAAGAAGATCTTTATGACAACTTTTGAGCTCAGAATCACTCGTTTGATCGTGACTCATAATCACTTGGTCGCTGGTTCAAACCCGGCAGGTCCCACCATTTTTTGCCTTTTTCCGGTTTTATCCAATGATTTTGAGCACTGCCCGGTTATTTCGCCCATTTTCCAGACAAAGAAGAAAGGGAGCTTCATTCCCCCATTACGACAGCAATACAATAGTGGGCTTCATGGCTGATCGAGATATGGATCTTTGAAATTCCAAGGGCATCTGCTTTTGCTTTTGCAGCACCGCTCAGAATCACATAGGGAGCCCCGCTTTCATGATTCAGAACGGTAATATCCTGAAAAGAACAATCTTTGCCGATCCCGGTTCCAAGCATTTTGGAAACAGCCTCTTTGGCAGCCCAGCGTCCGGCATAGTAAGAAGTCGCCGCACACCCTTTTCCGGAGGCGGCATCCTGCTCTGCCGGGGTCAGAATCCGTCGGAGAAACGCTTCGCCATTCCGCTGCAAAGCCTGTTCCAAACGGGCAATTTCAAGGATATCAGTTCCCAGCGAGATCATTTCTTTTCCCCTCCGGATTTTCTTTTTTTATCGGTCAGATCCAGCATATTTTTTGTCAGCACTCTGGGATGAAACGGCAGATTTGCATATTTTTTCTTTATTCTTTCTGCCGCGGCATAATCCAGTTCGGAAAGCTGATAGGAGGATTCTTCGCCCAACTCAACTCTCTGATTCATCGTGATGCTGAACGCCGCATTATGAGTCAGGATCAGATGATCCAGCAGATCAACGCGCATTGCCACACCGGCATTCCGGATATTTTCTGTCAGTTTCCTATCTTCGGCGGAAGGTTCTGCGGAACCACCGGGATGATTATGGATCAGGATGATCCCCCGGGCATTCCGTTTGATCGCTTCGGAAAGCAATTCCCGGATGTAAATATAAACCTGATCCAGCGTTCCATCAGAAATGACAGATGTGTCGATCACTTCGTTCCTGGTGTTCAGGTAAATAACAAGAAAAACTTCTTTGCCCAATCCGGCAAGTTTCATCCGGGCAAACTGCACGACATCCGAACTGCAGTGGAATACAGATCTTTTCAGGATTTTATCTCTGTGAAAATCTGCTCCGAGATTGCGGACAAGCATGATCAAACGTGCCGCATTTTCTCCAATTCCCGGAACAAGAAGCAATTCCTCCTGCCCCGCATCCAGAACTCCCGCAATACTGCCGAAACGTTTCAACAGCTCTTTGGCAAGAGGTTTCACATCCACACGGGGAAGCGCATACGTCAAAAGCAATTCAATCTTTTCATAATCCAAAAGATTGTCATGTCCGAAACGATTATACTTTTCTCTCAGTCTTTTTCTATGACCGCTAACAAGATCATTCATCGTTCCAATACCGTTATGGATTCAAAGTGAGAAGTTGAGGGGAAAAGATCCACCAGCCGGGTCGATACAACCCGCCACGGACGATCTCCGCTTTCCAGTATTTTCAAATCCCGTGACAGCGTATCGGGCCCGCAGGAAATGTAGATCAAGTGCCGTAACCCGGATTGATTGATCTTGCGGCAGAGATCTGCTGCAAGACCGGTTCGGGGAGGATCCACTGCAAGAAGGACCCGTTCCTCTTTTTCCGCCCGGATCTTTGAGAATAAAGCAGAGGCATCTCCGGTGAAGAATTTCTTTTCACACGTTCCAATCCCCTTCAGATTGGCGATCGCCGTCTTTACCGCCGAGCGGTCAAGCTCCACTCCGAGGACTTTTACGGGATTCCGCTCAGCCGCCAGCCTGGAAAACGTTCCGGATCCGCAGTAAAGCTCTGCAAAAACATCAAAATCAATCACTCCAAGCAGCTCCAGGAACGCCCCTGCAAGAAGATCAAACCCTTCTTTATTGATCTGGAAAAATGCTCCTGCCGGAACTGCCATTTCCCGTCCGAGAACATCTTCATGAAGCAATTCCCCGGCATTTTCTTCTGTCACGATCCGTGCCCCCTCTTTGGAACAGCGGAACGTCATTTTCCCGCTGCCTTCCGGCGGAACAGGAGTGCACATGGCAAGATTCCGGATCTCCAGCCGCGCAAGCTGACAATCCACGATCTCAATCAACGAACGGTTATCTTCCGCAAGATATCCGCGGATTCCATCCCGGTAAGTATAACGGATCTTGTTCCGCCATCCGAAGCGGGCAGGTGCTCCGATCGGTGCAAGCATCGCTGAGGGATCCGCCAATTTCCCATGAAGAATAAAACGCTCAAACTGTTTCTGTTTCCACTCAAGTTCCACATCATAAGGAACCGTCTGATAGGAACAGCCCGGACATTGTCCGAAATAGGGACATACAGCTTTGATCCGGTCCGGCGAGGGAGTGAGGATCTCAACAATCGAACCAAGCGAAAACTTTTTCCGGTCGGATGTGATTTCAATTTTCAGGGTATCCCCGGGGACTCCGCCGCGGACAAAACAGCGTTTTCCGTTCTCCAGCGTCCCGACCCCGCTCCCTCCAAAGGCAAAGGAATCTATCTTCAATACAGTTTCCATAAAATTTACTCCGTCCACGGACGCATCATACCGGTTTTTCTCCAGCGGCGGGGCGTCGCATCAACCTTGCTCAATCCGCCGACTGTATCAAAAATAATGAAATGCCCCGGTTCAAATGCCTGAAACAGCTGAAGCGTTTTCCCCGGAGTTTCCGGTCTCAGCGAAGTCGTTACATAAGACATCATAACCTGCGCTGAGGAGCTGTCCCGCTTCTCGATCCGGTTCTTCGGCTTGACCGCATAAAAAACCCGTCCGGAGGAATCTGCCGCAACAGATCCGGAAAGATTGCTGAAGAGAAGCCGCGCAGAACCCCGGTTGACCATATATAACGTTTCCGGCCAATCCAAACCGGAAATCCTGTTCTGATTTCTTCCAAGCAAAAGCCGGGGACTTTCTCCCCCGAGAAATACAAAGGTGGAATCAGGAACCATTTTCACCCGGTAAATCAAATTCCCGCCGTCCGTAGAATAAAGCCGGGTCTCCTGATCCGTTATCACTGCAAGATGCTGACAATCCGGAGAAAGGCGGATATCTTTCGCCCCGGGAACTTTGAGAAATACCTCCCTGCTCCCGTCCGGCTGCATCTTCACAACCTGATCTCCTTCCAGAATCCAGGCAAATCTGCCCGTAATATGCGGATACATCCTGCCCGGTATCTTTTCCAGCACAAGCTCCGTCTCAAATTCTTTTTTCGGAACATTATAGATGCAGAATGCTGTGGTATCTTTCAGGGTATCCGGCTGGGCTTTGCGGAAAAACCAGATTTTTCCACTGCTGCCCTGACAACGGACGTTTTCCGCAATAAAGGGAAATTCAACCACCTTCAGAACAATGAGATTGATGGTGTCAATAAAAATCAGCCGGGTCCCGAAAGGGCCTTCTTTCGCCCCGGTGATCTCTGAAAATACAATGATGGAATTATCAAAGCTCTGAACCGTTTCCCGGAGAAGCATCAGATTAAGATTATCCTGATCCCGGGCAGGGACCCAGCGGATATGCTTGGAAGGCATCCCAAGCACTCCGGCAAAGGAGTCCGGCGACAACCGGCGAAAACGCTCTTTTCCGGAAAAATCCTCCTGCAAAAGATTGGATCGGTCTACAACCACCTCCACCGCATCGCCGCGCTCATCTTCCGGAAGAATAAATTTTCTCCCGGAAGACTGTCCATAACTTTCAGACAATATACAGAAAAGCAGAAAAACAGAAACTATGATCCTGAACATCCTGTACCTCTCTGACAGTTTCAGAGCTCTACGGTCAAATCTTCCCGCATTGCAAAGACTTTTTTGAGGGCTTCATCCGTATCCGCCCCTCTGGCAAGCAGAACCCCGAGACGGCGGTGTCCATTCAATTCACCCTTCCCGAAAATTCTCATGGATGTATCTTCCCGGGAAAGAACCTTGTCCAGATTTCCAAACTTCACATGATTGGAAACACCGTCAACAACGATCGCTTTGGAAGCAGATGGACTGTTGAACCGGATATTCGGCACCGGCAATCCGAGGATCGCACGGGCATGAAGCGCAAATTCAGAAAGATCCTGAGAAATCAGAGTGACCATTCCTGTATCGTGGGGACGGGGACTGATCTCACTGAAGATCACATCATCGCCCTGAATGAACATTTCAACTCCGAAGATTCCGCGGCCGCCAATGGCATCCGTGATCTTCTTCGCGATTTCCTGAGCTTTTTCTTTGGCAACAGGGCTCATCGCCTGCGGCTGCCAGGATTCCTGATAATCTCCATCCACCTGATGATGTCCGATAGGTTCCAGGAAGCTGGTTCCGCCCACATGACGAACAGTCAAAAGGGTGATTTCATAATCAAATTTCACAAATCCTTCCACGATCACACGGCCCGCTCCGGCTCTTCCGCCGCTCTGGGAAATTTCCCAGGAACGCATGATCCCGGCTTCATCTTTCACCACGCTCTGTCCATGTCCGGAAGAACTCATAACAGGTTTCACAACACAGGGGATCCCGACTTCCTTCACTGCTTCTTTGTATTCTTCCAAAGTGGAAGCAAAACGGTATTTGGAGGTGGGGAGCCCAAGTTCTTCTGCGGCAAGACGGCGGATGCCTTCCCGGTTCATGGTGAGATAAGTTGCTCTGGCGTTGGGAATAACGTTCCAGCCTTCTTCTTCCAGTTTCAGCAGTTCGGAAGTTGCGATCGCTTCGATTTCCGGAACAATGTAATCGGGCTTTTCCGCTTCGATGATCTTGCGGATCGCCGCAGCATCAAGCATATTTGCTGTATAACTGCGGTGGGCAACTTGCATTGCAGGCGCATTTTCATAACGGTCAACCGCAATCACTTCCACGCCCAAACGCTGGAATTCAATTGTCACTTCCTTGCCCAATTCTCCGGAACCGAGCATCAATACCTTTGTTGCACTTGAAGTCAGTGCTGTACCAAGTTCTGCAGCCATGTTTCTCTCTCCTGATTTTAAGGGGTACAGAATTATTCAACAACCTGAGATTTTCCGGTTCCTGCGACGATTTCGCCGCAGCGGAATGCTTTCACATTGTGTGCATTGCAGATTTCAATCGCCTTTTCAGCATCGGCTTCCGGCACGAACCAGACCATTCCAACGCCCATGTTGAAGACGCGGTATGCCTCGCTGTCGTCCAGGTTGCCTGCTTCCTGCAGTACTTTGAAGATCGGCGGAGGATTCTTGATGGTGCTCTTGTGGAACACAGCATCAACATTTTTCGGAAGGATCCGGGGAACGTTGTCAAACAGACCGCCGCCGGTGATGTGAGCGATTCCGTCAAGCGCAATTCCTGCATCCATTGCGGATTTGATTGCGTTCCAGTAGCAGGTATGAGGCTTCAAAAGAGCTTCGCCAAGAGATTCTCCCAGTTCCGGAAGTTCTGTATCAACAGTATAATGGCACATTTCAAACAGAATCTTGCGGGCAAGACTGAAGCCGTTGGTATGAAGTCCGTTGGAAGGTAGCCCGATTGCCACATAACCCGGAGCAAGTTTTTCGCCGGTGATCAGCTTATCTTTTTCCACGATCCCGTTGATCACGCCGACAAGGTCAAAATCATTGCCGTACATTCCGGGCATTTCTGCAGTTTCTCCGCCGAGAACCGCACAGCCTGCAGCTTTGCATGCATCTGCGATTCCGCCCAGAACCTGTTCATAAAGCGGACTGCGGAGTTTGCCGATCCCGATATAATCCAGGAAGTAGATCGGTTCTGCACCCTGAACACTGATATCATTGATACAATGGTTCACAATATCGTAACCGACTGTATCATATTTCTGCATCATTGCTGCGATCATCAGTTTGGTTCCGACTCCGTCAATGCTGGACACCAGAACAGGATTTTTGTATTTGGAAAGATCCAGCTGAAAAAGTCCGCCGAATCCGCCGATCGGAGCAAGCATCTCAGGACGTCTTGCAGAAGCAAGTTTCTGTTTCACACTGGAAAGAAGCTGGGTTGCAAGATCAATGTCAACACCTGCATCTTTGTACGTCGCTTTTACTGGATTGTTGGATGCCATTTTCGCTTTATCCCTTCTTTTACTGCAGAAATTCTTCCGCATTGGTTCTATCTGTTAGTAACAATGTCATATCAAGAGGTAATATACACCTCATTTTCTGAATTACGAATCTTTTTTCGATCGTTTCAGTAAATTTTAATAAGATTTTGCTCATCGATGAAGGATTCCGCTGAATCCGATCCCCTCAATCAGCCATTCTCCATCCTTTTTTACCCAATTGATCTCCATATCATACCCTTCCTGAAAACTTTCCCCCGTCCGGAACCGGGCATGAACCATCACGGTAAAAAGAACTTTGCAGCGCAGCGGATCCCCCTCTTCAAAATAATACTCCGTATCATAAACACGGGCCTCCAGATCCGTCGCCCAGTTCCGAACCGTCACAACATTCTGCTCAATGTGTGACCGGGACATTTTTGCCACCCGGTTGAATTTCGGCAGCCGCACATCACATACATCATCAAAATATTTGGAAATTGCACGGGCATGTTCCAATTGAACCAGAAACCCTTCATTCCCGATCTTTCCAAGTGTCCGAGAAACTTCCTGCAATCGCCGCTCCAGAATATCCTGTTCACTCTCCCCGAAAAAATATTTCCAGCCAAAAAATCCGCCAATCCCGACGGCAAGCAAAATAAGAACAATTCCAATCAAACGTTTCATAACAGCAGCGTTCCTTCCACCCGGCTTTGACGGATCTCGCCGAATTTATGCTGCCGCATCGGCATCGACCGGTTATCGCCAACAACATAAAAGTGACCGGCTGAGACTTTCCGGGGTTTCAAATTCCAGGGTACCCGATTCAATTTCACATACGGTTCTTCCTGACGTTCTCCGTTCACATACAAATATCCGTCCCGGAACTCAATAATATCTCCGGGCAGGCCGACAATTCGTTTCAGAAGCAGGATCTTTTCACCCGCATACCGGAACACCACCACATCCCCCCGCTGAGGCTTCCGGAACCAGTACGCAGGTGTCCAGCAGAAGTTCAATGTCCCATTATGATAATTCGGTTCCATACTCCCGCCATTCAGGTACATCGGTTTGCAGAAAAAACCGAAAAACAGAAGTGCAGCAGCCGCGATCACTGCCACCCGCAGCCAATACCATTTTCCCATCTGCGGCTTGAACAGCCAACGCAATATCTCTCTTAATCTTATCTTCCACATAAAAATCGATCCTCTGATTTTTCTGTACTCTACATCTTTCAGAAAAATTTTCAAGATATTTGTTCGATGTTTTCCGGCCCTTTTTTCACTTTTTTTAAAGCCCCTTCCAAATATTGCGAACGCCTCACGCCTTTTCCTCCGGGGATCCCTTATTCAGAAGCAATGCCGTCAAAAGAAGAAAAAACAAAAAGAATATAAGCCCGATTGTCTGATGCTGGATCCCCTCTGAAACAGGTATCTTTGAACTGAAATTCACGATCCAGAAACTCACCAGCAATACACGGATCCCATTGAGCAGAATCGCCGCAGGATAACATACCCACAGCCATTTCCATCTCCCGAAACTGCAAAACAATAAACTTAAAATAAAATAAAACGTCATCCCGGAACAGGATGCAGGCATCAGAATTTCCAGCCCCGGACTCCGGATCACCGCAGCATCACCTGTGAAAGAAAACACTCCTCCGCTTAACGGACTCACCACAAGAAAGCCCGCCGGAACACTGAAACCGTAAAGCCGGATCACATCAAAAAACGAAAACTGGGAGATCAGGATCAGCAGCAGAAAAAGAATAAAAAATACCTTATCAACCACCCTCATGACACCGATTTCCGTACCCCTTCTCCCACAAAGTTAAATGCACAGACAGAAAGAAAAATCGCAAGCCCCGGCCACAAAATCAAATGCCAGTACGTCACAGGATCCGGAAACGCCTGCCGCATCAATTCCCCCCAGCTTGACACAGGATCCTGGACCCCGAAACCAAGAAAACTCAGAGAACTTTCCACCAGAATCGCACCTGCAAATTCAAACGAAAGAACCACAAGAATCGGCCCCGCCACATTGGGAAGCAAATGCTTGAGAAGCAGCACTCCAGTCGGAACCCCCAAACATTCCGCTGCTGAAATGTATGCCATGCTCCGCTGCTTCAAAACCTCTCCCCGAACCAGCCGGCATAAACCGGTCCAATTGAAAAGCCCAATCACCGCAATCACCAGCAATATAGATTGCCGCGATCCGTAATCAAGCATGATCGACATCAAAATCAGCAGCAGTAAAAATTGCGGAAAACAGATAATGATTTCAACTGCACGCATAATAAAAAGATCTGTTTTCCCGCCGCAATACCCGGCAAACAGACCAACAATCGTCCCGATCATCATTGAGATCATTGTTGCAGCCACTCCAACCATCACCGAAACCCGCGCGCCATACACCATCCGGGCAAAAACATCCCGTCCCGAATGATCTGTCCCAAGCCAATGTTCGGAAGAGGGCGGTTCATAAGGATTCGCAAGCGTCTCAAAAGGTCCGTACGCAACCAGTGCAGTAATGACCGTCCCCCCGTCTCCCCGGATCCGAAAACTCTCTTCATGCCAGTTGACGGAATCGATCCCTCCTTTGCAAATACAAAAAGGAATCAAAAGCAAAATCCCCGCCGCAAGGGAAATCCACACCCGTCTTTTCTTCAGAAAAAGCAAGATCAGAAACTGAACCGGAAGATAAAAAATCAGAAAATTAAAGCTCCGTTCAATCACCTGCTCCGGGGATTCCGGCGCAAAAAGTGTCCTCCAGAACGGCATTTGCACCGTCCCTTCAGAAACAATCAGCAAGGGAACCCCATTCGCCAGAAACGGAGCATACACCGCAATCAATACCAGGAGACAGACAAATGACAATCCGAAAATTGCCATTTTCTCCTGATAAAACCGGCGTAAAAATGTCCGGAAAAATGAAAATTCCATGCCTGATTCCATCTTGCAATATCCTGAAAATTCAGTTGCCGAAAATCTTTTTGATCCCTTCGCCGGCACCTTCGATCACATCCGCCGCCGCTCCGCCGGCATTCTTGAATGCCTCTGCAACAGCTCCGGTCACTCCGAAAGAAAGCTTATTCAAAACCTCGGCAAACACTTCCATGCCCGTGATCCCTTCCGGACCGGTTCCAAGATTTTCCATGTTGATAGGAACGATCGGAACAGGAACATCCGCACCAGCAATCACCACATGGGTCCACATGTCATTCATCGCAATCTTATCCACCTGAAGTTTCTGCGGCTGAGGAGCTTCTTCCGCTGTCCCCTCTTCCTCTTCCGAGGCGACCTGTGCGTCCGCTGCCTGAGCTTTCTCCGCACCGAGATTTTTCTCAACATTAGCTTGAAGCGTCGCTACATTATTCGTCGTAAGTTTCTGTTCATAATAAAGATCCAAGCCGGTAACAGTGATCTCTTCAATCCGGATCTTATCGGAAAACAACGATCCCAAATCAATATCAAACACTGCATGTTTCAACGTCACCATATGCTCCGCACCAAACCCCTCGGGATTGCCGACTTTTACATCTTTCAGCTCAACGTATCCGCTGAAAATACTGATGGAAACATCCCCGATCGAAACCGGAACCCCGGCAATCTTCGGTGCAAGCGCAGCAACACTCGTCTGAACGATCTGACCAAGAAAAATCCGGACGATCACCAGAAGCACAACAATACTTCCAACCGTCCAACTCAACTTTTTATGACGCTTGTAAAAGTTCTTCAACGCTTCAGCCGCATCTCTCTTTTTTTCATTTTCTTTCGATTCTGCCATTTTCTCACCTCTTTATTTACGATTGGAAAAACCAAAACTGCCGATCAAAGATCCCAGCGCATAATACTGCCCGCAAACATACCCCAGCAGATTCTGTTTGCTCAAATCAAATTTCCCATCTGAACTCAAAAACTCTTCAGAAACTTGAACCGCAACCACTTCCGCCAGAAACATATCATGCGTGCCCAATTCCAGTTTCTGCGTCACTTTACACTCAAGCCCAACCGGACATTCCGCTACCAGAGGCGCAGAAACCTTCGAACCGCATACCGCCGTCACCCCTTTTTCGCTGAATTTATCATGATCTTTTCCGGAAACAACGCCGCACCAATCCAGCAGCTCAGCCTGTTCCACCGACGGAATATTAATGGTAAATTCACCCGTTTTCACCAACGCTTCATAACTGAACCTGCCGGGTCTGACTGAAATCGAAACCATGGGAGGCTCACTGTTTACAACCCCAACCCACGCAAGCGTGATCAGGTTATTTTTGAACCCATTTCCGCCTGTCCCGATCAAAACTGCAGGAACCGGCGCAAGTTTCGTGCTCCCAGGTAATACAACTTTACTCATATCTTCTCTCCTTCTGTAAATAAGGTATCTTCCAATGTATTCTGTTCCGTTCCTTCTGACGGTAATTCGTGAACATCCCGCAATTCCCGCGCCAATGCTCTGGAACGTGTCCCCAATTTATCAATATGATTCATCGCCGCCATCAAACTCTTCTTCGTAGAATCCACTTCTTCCCCGAATTTCTGGAACTGGGTCTTCACTCCGGAAAGAATCGTCCACACTTCATGGGACCGCTTTTCGATCGCCAATGTCCGGAATCCCATCTGAAGCGAATTCAAAAACGCAACAAGATTCGAGGGCCCGACAACCGATATGTGATAACTGTTCTGCAAAAATTCCACCAGCCCGGGAAGCCTGAGAATCTCTGCATAAATCCCTTCACTGGGAACAAACATCAAAGCAAAATCCGTTGTCAATGGCGGATTTACATACTTCTCCCGAATCATTTTCGCACATTTTTTTACAGAACTTTCAAACGCATTTTGTGCACGCTTCAGCTCCGGAGACATCTTCCCGTACTCATCATAAGCCTCCAGAAGCCGCTGATAATCCTCCACCGGAAACTTACTGTCAACAGGCAATAAAACCGGCTCATCATCTCTCTTCCCGGGCAGGCGGATCGCAAATTCCACAAGCTCCGATTTCCCCGGAACAGTCGAAACATTTGTCAAATATTGCTCCGCCGCAAGATATTGTTCCAAAATTGCTGCCAATTGAATTTCCCCAATATTTCCGCGCGTCTTAACATTGGAAAGAACTTTCTTCAAATCACCAACCCCTGACGCCAGACTCTGCATTTCTCCAAGTCCTTTTTGAACCAGATCCAAACGCTCTCCGATTAATTTAAAGGACTCTTGAAAATGACTCTGCACGGATTTTTGCAATTTTTCATCAACCGTTTTTCGCATTTCCTCCAATTTTTCGGAGTTTTGCTCCCGGATTTCACGGATTTTCTGATCAATGGTCTCACGGATTTCTGCAAATCGCAAATTCGTCGATTGCTGAATCCGTTCCAGCATCTCCAAAGTTTCCTGTCGGTTTTTCCGACTTTCTTCAGAAAGATTCTTCTCAAAATCCTTTAACATTTTCATATTTGATTCGGTAAAATCACGGAAATTCCCGCCCTGTTCGACGCGTCCTGCCGCAAGATTTTCCCCCAATTCCTGACGGCTCCGTTGAAATCCCTCATTGCAAACGCTTTCGAGTCGTTGAAACTTACCCTCCAAAGCCTCATCTCCGCCCCTGGTATTTTTTCGAAGAAACAAAATAATCCCTGTTGCAAACAATAAAAACAAGATCAAAGTAATTATTTGTATCAAAATCATACCACACTTTTCCTTTCAAATTTATTAGAATATGAGGTAATTTCAAAAGTCCGGCAAAATTTGGTTGAAAAGAGATTGCTGATGAGCTGGAAATGGCAGTTTGAGTGTGGCTGCTCAGCTTGTCCTCCGTAGCTTCAGCGAAGGAGGATGAGTAACCACCGAAAACGCTCCATTTTCAGATCTCTGCAAGAATTTTCAGACATTTTGAAGACTTTTGAAACTACCTCAATATAACAGTTCTGATGTTATTTTCAAGTAAACAGCAAGAAAAAACCTCCTCTTTTCTGCATTGATTTTAATAGATTTTTTTTGCAAGATACTTCCCCGGTATAAATTCTGTTCACTCTCAAGCATAAATAAATAAAATAAGTCTTATTTGTCTTATCAGTCTTATCAAACAGCCTCATCTCCGCGCACCCTCCGTACACTCTGTTTCCTCCGTTCCATCCCCAGCCGATCCTTGCTTATACACTGATCCATTCAACTCTGCCGAACAAAAAAACACAGATCAGGAACTTTTTATGAAGCGCACCTGCGGTACATGAAGCATTTTCCTTATGGAAAATATGAAGCGCTGCTACGCTGCATGAAGCGTGATCCTAATGGATCACATGTTTTTTTGCCCAAAATTTGGGCAAAAAAAATCCCGGCATCGAACTACTCTCCCACACTCAACTGTGCAGTACCATCGTCGCTAGGCTCCTTATCGATCGTGTTCGGGATGGGAACGTGAGTTTCAAGCCTGCTATAGACACCGGGAAAAAATATGTAATAAAGATAGCAGTGATATTGAAGTTAATTGAGAGAAGAAGCAAAACAACTGCTAACAACTCGAGTTGAGTTTTAGAATATGATATTTATTGAGCTCTTTTTTACTGAAAGTTCTGGCGGAATTTTCAGTAAGAAAAAGTGGTCAAGCCTCACGGCTGATTAGTATCGGTAAGCTGAAAACATTACTGTTCTTACACATCCGACCTATCGAGGTTGTGGTCTACAACCTGCCTTTAGAGACCATAAGGTCTGGGATATCTCGTCTTCAAGGGGGCTTGGCGCTTAGATGCTTTCAGCGCTTATCCTTTCCCGACATAGCTACCCAACGCTGCGTGTTTACACACAATTGGAATACCAGAGGTCAGTCATTCCCGGTCCTCTCGTACTAAGGAATGCTCTTGTCAAATATCCTGCGCCCACAGTGGATAAGGACCAAACTGTCTTGCGACGTTTTGAACCCAGCTCGCGTACCTCTTTAACCGGCGAACAGCCGGACCCTTGGGACCTTCTACAGCCCCAGGATGAGATGAGCCGACATCGAGGTGCCAAACAGCGCCGTCGCTATGGACGCTTGGGCGCTATCAGCCTGTTATCCCCGGAGTACCTTTTGTCCGTTGAGCAACGACGATTCCACGTTCCATCGCTGGATCACTAGGACCTACTTTCGTATCTGCTCGACTTGTGAGTCTCGCAGTTAAGCACACTTATACCCTTACGCTCTGCGCACGATTGCCAACCGTGCTGAGTGTACCTTCGTGCTCCTCCGTTACAATTTTGGAGGAAACCGCCCCAGTCAAACTGACCCTCTGACACTGTCTCCATCCCAGATTCATGGGATTGGGTTAGACATTCAAGTTATCAAGGGTGGTATTTCACCTTTTGACTCCGCAAGTGCTAGCGCACCGCTTCACAGTCTCCCACCTATGCTACACATGAACACCCGAATGCCAATATCAGATTACAGTAAAGGTTCACAGGGTCTTTCCGTCCTACTGCAGGTATCCGGCATTTTCACCGGAATTACAACTTCGCCGAGCTCCACTTCGAGACAGTGCCGCGATCGTTACACGATTCGTGCAGGTCTGAACTTACCCGACAAG
>JAFTIQ010000011.1 GCA_017456805.1 Lentisphaeria bacterium | reverse complement strand
CATAAAGTTATTGTAATGCAGAGCATAAATAAGATTAACAGCACCTCTATTCAGGTGAAAAGTCGGAGCGGGAATGTTTTGCAGTTATTTCTATTTGCAGAAAAGAGATTGGAATTCACTTTGGTAAGGACGAGGTACAAAAAACAAAAATTTGCACCCCATTTTTTTTGCCCGAATTCCGGGAAAAAAAACATGAAGCCTGAAAAGGCTTCGCTTCATGGCACGCAGTGCCGCTTCATGCAGCGTAAGCTGCGCTTCATACTTTTGTGTGCTTGACACGCCGGAGGCGTGCAAGACACAAAGTGCTTCATAAAACGCCTTTTCAGATGAAGCAGCTCCCGTCTTCATTTCATTACGCCGCGGCAAGCCATTTTATTCCGCTATGAAGCATTATTCCGTTTCACTCCACAATATGAAGCATTCGCTTCGCTCATATTATGAGAAAATGAAAAATGAGAGTTCTCCGCTTGTAATACATACCTTGCATTGTTATATTAACAGTTGAAAGGAATAACTCATTATGGAAAAGTCTTCAAATAAACTTATTGCCTCTTCGACACTGTTTTTGTTGGACACTTAACAATAGGGGCAATGCCGGTCTTTTTCAATTCCGTCTTTCTGTTTTTTCTGTTTTTCTGTGTATTTCTGTCATAAACCGTCGATGCCCATTTACTTTTGAGGTTTCCGCTTTCTTCGGAGATTTCCTGCCATCATTGCAAGAATCGCTCCGGCAATGATGATCCCAAGGATTTTTAAAGCTGAAGCTGTATCCCCTTCAGGTGTTTCCTGTTTCTGTTCTCTGAGCCGCATTCCGGAAATCTCTTCTTCCATTTGCTGCATCCTTTCAGCGTGTGCTTTTTTCTGCGCTGAAGCTCTTTGGATCTGCTGCTCAAAACTCTTGCGCAATTCCGGATCTTTCAGGGCATTTTTGATCATTTCCTGAAGTTTAACATTGTCTACCGGAGGCAAATCAAATTTGCGCATGAGTTCTGCATGATTCCGGGCGATATCTTCCATCGTTTTCTGATCAGCTTTCCAGAACCCTTTGCGGATGGATTCCAGCATGATCCCAGTCATTTCGTGCAATGCAGCCGGATTGTTTTTCTCAAAAAATTCCCGGGTGCCGAGTCCAAGCTTGTCATCGACATAAACCTCTTTATACTCCTGCCACAAATGATCTTCCAACATATCCGGTTTCATGATTTCCCAGCCCATAGTGTTCCGGAAAACTTCGGTGAATTGTCCTGTTGCCGCCGCTCCTTCCTGCATCATTGCTTTGATGTATTTCGGGTTCAATACGGTACTTCTTGCTTCCACCATTGCGGCTTCACCGGCAGTTTGGACTTTTGCTTTTCCGGGAGTTCGCAAATCATTGAAATATGCTTCCGGATCTTTTCCGTTGACATGCCGGGCAGCGAGGCTCATGCCGCCGGTAAATTCATAAACGTGATCCAGAGAAAGCGGACCCCAGCTGTTGCTGGAGCGGGATTGAATGACGGCATCAGTGTTTTTCACAGCGGCGCGGAACATTTCCGGTTTATGTTCCCCCCAGTGACCTTCGGTGTATACTGCGCCCATATTGTTCAAGTACAGTTCCGCGATTCCGGAAGGATCTTCCCACTTTCCGGTATCTTGAGCCATTCCTATTGCACCGGTTCCGAAATTTCCGTTTACGCCGCCGAAGATACGGGCGTTTCCAAGATTTTTTGCATCCTGAGGCGACATTCCCTGAGCGATAAGAGCATTGATGATTTCCAAGCTGCCCTGACGGACATAATTTCCGAATGCGCCTTCCGGATCACTTGCCGCCAGCATAACGGCTTTATCAATGAGTTTCATTCTGCTGGCCGCAGCTCCACGGAACTGTCCGGAGGTCTGGATCACGACGTCAATTCTGGGCCGTTTGAGTTCACTTGCCGGAATCAGCCGGACATCCTGAACTCTGCCTCTGGAATCCCATACGGGTTCAACCCCCAGCAGACAGAAGATTTCAGCAACATTGACTCCCTGTGTGCGGATGAATTCTCCGCCCCAGAGTGAAAATGCGACTTTTTGCGGATATTTTCCGGTGGTTTTCAGCCGCTGCTGAATCAATTCTTCCGCGAGCTGTTTTCCGACAGCATAACTTTCTCTGGTCGGGGTCCGTTCCGGATCAATACCGTAAAGATTTTTGCCTGTCGGGACAACTCCCGGGTTCAGGATGGGATCACCTCCGGCGGTTGCGGGGATATATCCTCCGGAGAATGCATTGATGATGGAATTCAGTTCAGCCAATGTGGAATTCAGAATATCCTCGCGGGCTTTCAGGAGAATTTCTTCTGGCGAAAGTTCTATTTGCAGATTCGGCTTGGGGGCAGATTTCCCTTGCATCATCTGCATAGCCTGCATCATTTCCGGTGGGATGGGGCGTCCATCCGGCAGTTTTCCGCTTTGCATCATTTTCCGCATAGCATCGGGGGACGCCTGCATTTTTGCGGGGTGAGGTTGGGGGTTGGGGGAAGGTGTTTTCCTGACGATTGCCGGATTTTTCAAGATTTCCTGAGCGTATTTTTTGGCTCTCAGGTAATAATTATTTCTGAAGAACACCTTATCCCGGCGTTTGCCGGCATCCACCTTTCCGGACTTGACATCTGCATCAAAAAGGGCTTCTGCAATGGCATCTGCGCTCATCAGAACGGCTGTTTCATCAGCTTCTTCTCTGCTGTAAGGGCGCCCAACGATATAGATACCGCGATTCACTTTGTTATCGCTGATTTCGTGCAGATATTCCTGGATTTTCAACAGATCTTCCTCTGTCAGGATTCCTTGCAGAAGTTTTTCTGAGAGTTTCAGATCTTTATGAATATTTTCCTTTGTTACCAGTTCAATGATTGCCTTGCCGTATTCGGCTTTCAATTTTGCATTTTCAGCTGTTTCTAAAAGATGCAGTTTTTCCTGCAGCTGTGCGATTGCCCCGTAACTTTCAGAATTCATAAACGGCGGGGTCAAATGACTGATCATTGTAGCGTAACTGCGGCGTTTTGCGATTTGAGCTTCCCCGATGTTGTTGATGATATACAGGTAATAATGCGGCATTTCTCCGATCAGCACATCGGGCCAGTCATAGCTTGATAATGCGACCTGTTTCCAGGGGGTGAATTCCAGGCTGCCGTGAGTTCCGATATGCATCAGAGCATCTGCCTTGAAACCATGTCTCAAATAGAGGTAAGTGGCAATATAAGTATGCGGTGGAGAGGTTTTCACCCCATGAATGAGTTTATTTTCATCAGCCCCTTCTCCGGGCAGCGATTGCGGCATCAGGATGACATTGCCGAACCGGATGCAGCCGATCGCCATATTCCCTTCGCCGGTACGGAACATTTTTCCGGGGAAATCACCGTAGCGTTCAACAACAGTGCTGTATAAATCATTCGGCATACTTTTTTTCACCCAGGCGGAATATTCTTCCGGGGTGATTGTTACGGTCTGAATGTGTTTCGGAGTAAGCTGCTTTGTTCCTCCGATCTTGCCGAAAACAGCAGTATTTTCTTTGATCTCTTTGTCGAACGCTTCCACAGATTCCGGCAAAGGTCCGGTGTAATATCCGGCTTTCTGCAAATGATGGAGAATGTTCAAAATAGATTGAGACGTCCCCAATCCGGCAGTTGCAGATTCTTTTCCGATGGAGCCATAATAAATCAAGGCAATTTTCTTATCGGCATTGTTTTTCCGTTTGAGATCAACCGTTTTCCGCACCAGTTCCGCAAATCTTTCCAACCGGTCCGGGATCATCCGGAATTCCATCAAACCTCTGTTGTTGAGGTAAAGGGCAGAAAGAACAAAGGGGGTGGTTCCGCCATCCAGTTCCGGCATTGTGATACTCTGACTGAGCATTCCGCCAGTCATGCCGCGCTGATCTTTCAGGTATTCTTCATAATTCTGATTTACCTTGATGGGACAGAAAAGGGGGATATTTTTTTCTTTGAAAAATTCAATTGCTTCCTCGCCCAATCTGCCGTGCGGCTGATAAATGACCAGATCCGGATTGATTTTTGTCATGATCTCTTTTCCGGGCCACATGCCGGAAACTGCGATGACGTTGCAGTTTTTCTGTTCCAATGCTTTGATCAATTCTCCCAGACTTCCGCCGCCGTTTCCGCCGAGAATACAAATCAAAGGCTGTCCGGCTTTGTAAAAGTTACCGGCACGGTAGAACGCAAAATATTCTTCCACGGTTTTGAATTTATCATTATCGCTGATATGAAAAAACGGTTTATATTCCTGCGGAAGAGGTTCTGCAGGTTCAGGGGCGAAAATACGCTTGCCGTCCAGTTCAAAACGGATATAATCAAGCATATTTTTAAAATTTTTCTTTCCGCCGAAACGCAGATATTTCTCAAGTTGTTTCTTCTGTTCCGGAGTCATTACGGCAAGCTCAGTTTCTTTCCTGGTGGCGGCTGTGGTATAGACCGGACATTTCAATTCAGAGAGCAACTGCTGCTGCGGTTCTGTAAAATGCAGCCCCATTCCGAAGAAGATCACACAGTCCGCATCGCGTAATTCCTCCCCGCTGTTCCCGGTCCATTTCAAATGCCTGATATCCAGAGATGAATTCAGTTCCTGATCCAGCAATGGAGCCAGAATATATTCCGGATAATTTACCAGATAAATCTTTGTGGGAGAGGCATACTGCCAATATCCCCATATCAAAGATGCTGCAACAATGAAAACTGCCAGCACTGCGGTAATTCTTTTTTTGTATTTATCCCAAATTTTCATTTTGCTTCCTCCGGAACGTAGATCACTTCCCCGTTTTCCAATTGATAAGCAATTCCGACCCGGCGTCCTTTCCCGGACCCGGAACTTCTTTCTGATTTGTAACGGGTGATCTTATTATCTTTTTTTACAATGATTTCCATATCTGCCTTTCCGGCATTTTTGACGAATGTGGCGTCTTCCGCGGTCAGGAATTCTGTCATGCGGCTCTGGATAACAAACGCCACCATCAATGCCACCGCAAAAACCATGGAAACGTCAAACAGGTTTACAAGACTGCCCATGGGGTCAATATCGTCCGTATCCCTCATGGAATGATATCGGTTCCGATACTTCATGAGATATGTTCCTCTTCGAGTTTCCGGTCAAGCACATACCGGAGATTTGAAATTTCTTCCACATACCAATGTTTTTTGACGGAATAAACCAGGAGTGCGATCCCCGCAATGACACAGCCGACGACTGTCGTTGCAAATGCGATCTGCATGTTGTATGCCATATTTGCAATATCGCCGGAGGCAAGCCCCGCAAGTGCAGGCCCCATCGGAATAAGTGTACCCATCAGCCCAAGCATCGGCCCGACCTTTGTCAGAAACTTGGAGCGTTCCAAATCACGTTCATACTCAAGTTCTGTTTCCGTTATGTATTTCTCACATTCCAATTCATTGAACTGAAACTGGAACATCCGGCGTAAATGACCGGAAAAAATTCCGTCATCAGAAAGATCCTCCTCCCGGAAATTTGAACTTTTCCGGATCTTTTCCAAAAGCATGATCCGTTTCCGGCGTTCCTGTAAAAGCATGATGTAAGATGCACAGAATCCTCCCAGAGAAATCAATGAAAGAACCAGTGCCGCCAGCAAAAGAACGATCACCGGCAATAATAGACTGTTTGAAATCCAATTAAGTATTTGTGTTACGGTTGACATGGAATCTCCTTTCCTTCTTTTTTCTGTAACAGTAAAATATAATTGTGAATAATATTGTAATCCCAACTCCCCCTGCGATCAGGTAAAGCGGAGAACGGAAATCAAAAACCTCAGTGGAAGGAATCAGCTTCGCACCGGCTGCGACCGGAAGAAATATCGCCGCGGTCAATAAGCAGAATTCTGCATGAAGAACCGTCAAAACCCGCGATCTTAAATCACGCCGCAGCAACTTCAATACAATCACCGTCAGCAGCAGCGAAATTCCGACAGCCAATGATACCAGAATACTCAATTTCCTGAATTCCATACCGGTAAACCGGTTGAAGAAATACATCTGCAGATAAAGAATTCCTGACGGAAGAAGAAACGATGGTAAAAAGATGATGTATTTCAGTTTCTTCAGCTTCTTCAGCGTTTGAATCAAGCCAGATTCCCTTTCTATTCTGCCGTGAATCCCTTCTTCAGAATGGTCCGACAGCAAAGAAAAGCCGATCACAAGTGTCAGCAATTCCTGAATGACAATCAATGCACACCAGTTTTCCAGATTCGCAGGATCTGTCAGGATCTGCTTCAAATTCAGCATACTGGATGATGCAATCTTTTCTTCAAACAAAAAAGGAAGCATCATGAAAAGGATTGCTGCAGCTCCCGCAACTTTCAGCGGGAGCAGGGCGAGCTTGCAGAAACTCTGCCAGCTCGCCAGAATCAATACTGTTAAAATGAAAACGATCATTTCGGATCAACCGCTACCTTTGAAAACCGGAGATATCCTTTCCGCCGGACAAGATGAATCTGCAATGTTCCTTCCTCGCAAGGAATGTTCAGATAACACAGATTCCGGTTGCTTTTCAATACCTGGATCTCTTTCTCTCCGGAAAGCAGATCCTTGTATTTTTTCAAAATGGAAACGCTTTCTTTCACAGGATCCTGTCCCATTTCATACTGTAAAACCAAACGGTCAGCTTTGTTCAACAGAAACGCAGATTCCAAAATCCGCTGATCCGAACGCTTGCACAACTCGGCTGTCTTCTGAAGAAAACGGGAAATCTCTTCCTGTTCCCGCGGCAATGCCTGATCCATTTCCGCAACATAAGCCGGTTCCTGTTTCATCTGAATCGCAAACACAACACCGCCGATCAGAGCAAAAACAGTCAGAAATATAATTTGCTTCATCGTCATGTTATCACCTCAATTCGATGCCGAATAATCGGATGCCGGGTCATATTTCCGGTCATCTTCACTATCATCGCCCAGCCCGCCGACCAACTTCACATTGTCCGCAAGATACCCGTATAGTTCAGACGTTCCATGACCGTCTGCCCATACAATGTTTGCTCTTCTGTCATGACGGAAGCTTGTGGTTTCATTATCGATTCCATATCCCAGTTCACTGGTGCTCATGCTTCCGCCCTGATCCCCGAAACTTACGATCGCAGAAGGACTTGTGATTTTTCCGGGACGTTTTGCCATGCGGGAGGCGAGCATGGATGCCATATTTGCCATGCTTGGGGGAACTGATTCCCAGCCGTGGATCACTGTATTCGCTCCGATCCCGGTCCCGGGAGTACTGCTGACAGTATGCCCGTTGGCACCAAGAAAACGTTCAACTTCCGGATGAGTACAGAAAACAATGTTGTTTTTAATATTATTTGAAAGCGAAGAACCGGAAGCCATTTTGTTCAGATAAGGTGTCAAATATCCTTCCTGAGTGAAGTCAAACATCCCGCTGGAGGAACGGCGGCCCGCCCAGCCTTTCATGTCACCGAACATCATTTCTGTCGCTGGCACAAAATATTCGTAATCATTCTGATATTGTGCATCTGCCATGCCGATTTGACGGATCCTTGTCAAACAGTTGGTGCTTTGAGCTTTGCTTCGTGAGTTATTGAGTGCCGGCAGCAGCATCCCGGCAAGAATTGCGATGATCGCTACTACAACTAAAAGTTCGATAAGTGTAAAAAGTCTTTTGTGCATTTTCTGCCCTTTCTGTTTTAAACTTTGAGCTGTCCCCTTGACAGCCTGAAAACGGGCTTATGCTCCCCAAGAGCGAAATATAGAAAATCTTCCGGCGCACCCGGATAGAGAATAAATCGTCTGTCAGTTCCCTCCTTGTTCTTCTTTCATGTCCACAATAAAACGGTGACAGCGGCTGCATTGAATTGTAACCTCTTTCTGACCGCGTTTCAGG
Source organism: Lentisphaeria bacterium (assembly GCA_017456805.1). The sequence goes on along the minus strand of JAFTIQ010000011.1, from coordinate 40,723 downwards.
ATTTTCGTGTTCACTTCCAAATGACCCGAACCGTTATGGTTCAACAGATAGTCAAAGGAGCTGAGCAATCTTGCTTTCGCTTTTTTTTCATCATCCTCTTGTTGTGTCGTCTGATTCATTTTCTCCGCTCTTGTTTTGTTATGAAAAATTGGCAGCTCAACTGCTGCAGTTATTTGCACCGGCAAAATCTTTGTGTCCTTTTTTGTCTTAATATTAGGTAAAACTAATTTAAAAGCCAAAAAAAGAACAGAAATAAATGAGCAAAACAAATAAGGCTTGCTGTTCAATTATTCTGTTTCCCCGTAATATATCACAGAAAAATAAAAAGTCAAGTTAGATAATTCTAATTTTATAAAAAGTTTTCATTTTCGCCTGAGGATCTGAAGGAAACTTGTATGGTCAGAGATACTGGAAAACCGCGGGAAGATCACCGGCACCAATGACAGCCGCAATGTCATTCTTACGCAATTCCTGTTGTACAGAGAAACCGATCTCTTCCCAGGAACCGTCCAAAGCTGTTGCTTTTTCCCCGATCGCATCTGCTAAAGTACGCGAATTGACCGGTGCATTGGCGGTCCAAGCGGCAAAAACAGGGGTGATGAAAATCCGGTCTGCCCGGGAAAGAACTTCCCGGAATTCTTCAAAATACCGTTGAAGTCTGGCGTAACGATGCGGCTGGAAAATCAGCACCAGCCGTTTCCCGGGATAGGTTTCACGGAACGCAGATATGGATGCCGCAAGCTCGGTCGGATGATGCGCATAATCTTCGATCACCAGATATGTTTCCGTCTGTTTCCGGATGGTCATTCTCCGTTCCACACCGGGGAAAGTCAGCATTGCTTTCAGAATCGTTTCCAGGGGGATCTCAGGATAGATCATGGAAACCGCTTTTACTGCCACTGCAGCATTTTCCCGTTGGAATCCGCCCCATCCGATCCGGTTCCGGAGGGCTTCCGGAATATCCTGCAAGCAGGTGCTTTTTCCGGAAAATTCCTGAAAAATCCGGTTTGGATTTGCGCCCGGAACATAGAAAAACCGTTCTGCATGGGCGGCAAACGTGCGGAAACTGTTGAACAGATTTTCCACGCCTCCGACACTCCAGCAATGGTCATCTTCCACATTGGTGACGATCCCGAGCGTTGCATGAAAACAGGCGATCGTGGAATCACTTTCATCCACTTCTGAGACAAAAATCCTGCCGGAACCGGCTGTTCCTGATACCGGATTCCCGCAGAGATTCCCGCCGATCAGATAGCCGGGATCTTTTCCCAATTCTTTGAGAATATGCACAATAGAGGAGGTGACAGACGTTTTCCCATGGGAGCCGCCGACAGCGACCGTCACTGGGAACCGTTCTGCAATAATAGCAAGTGCTTCGCCGCGTCTGACCGCCCGGATTCCCCGGGAAGAGGCCTCCTGAAGTTCCGGATTTTCCGGAGTCGCCGCAGAAGAATACACGACAAGTGCATTTTCCGCAGCGGCTTCTGCCGGGAGATTTTCTTTCCGGTGTCCGGGCTCTGCAACAGTTATCCCGGCAGTTTTCAGAGCTTCAGTCCGGGCGTTGGAAATCAGATCTGAACCGGAACAGGAGTATCCCAGTTCATGAAAGATCAGAGCCAGCGGCTGAGTTCCTGCGCCGCCGCAGCCGATGAAATGAACATATTTCAAAGACATATTACGGCTGATCCGGGAGGTAGATCATACGGGAACAGTTATCGCAAAGCGTGATATCCCCGCGTTTGGCATTGTTGATGGTCTGAGGAGTCAGTTTCAGACGGCAGTAGCCGCAGGTTGCTCCGTCGAGTACCGCCACCATCGGTTCCCCTTTTTTATCAGCGAGCAGTTTCTGATAGATTTCGAGGGCGTTCTGATTGACATTCTGTGCGTGAGCTTCCCGCAGAGACTTGGTTTCTTTGTATTTCTGTTTGAGGGTTTCGGCATACTCTTTGAGTTCAGCCACTTCTTCCCGCAAACTTTTGACGACTGCCGCATGCTGTTTTTCTGCGGCAGAAAGATTTTTCTGGAGTTGAGGAACCCCTTCCATCAAGGTCAATGCTTCCGTTTCCAGAGAAGATTGTTCTTCTTCTTTGTTTTTGATTACGGAAAGCATTGCCTCATATTCATTTGCCTTTTTGATGGTTCCGGATTGAATTCTGAGTTTCTGCACTTCTTCCTGAGCTGCTGCGGCTTTTCCTTCCACGCTTTTGATCTTCATTTGAAGATTCTGCAATTCGCTGCGGGCGGCGAGTACCGTTGATTCGGATTCTTTTGCTTCGGCAGTGATCCGTGCTTTTTCAGAGGGAAAAGTGGCGATTTTTGTTTCAATTCCCCGCAGTTCCATATCCAGAGACTGCAAGGCAAGCAGAGTTTCAATCCAGGGCTTCATCTGAATGGCTCCTTATGATTTTACGATTTCGGTTCCGATTCCCCGGTCGGTGAAGATCTCAAGCAGCAGAGAGTGTTCGACTCTGCCATCGATCATGTGAACTTCTCCGACTCCGTTTTCCAGCGCATCGACAGAACTGTTGATTTTGGGCAGCATTCCGCCGGACAGCACACCTTCAGCGATCAATCCGGGAACTTCTGCAACTTTGATGGAGGAGATCAGGGTGGATTCATCTTTGGGATCTTTCAGAATTCCCGGGACATCGCTCAGGAACATCAGTTTTCTGGCTTTCAGTGCCTTTGCAATGTCACATGCCGCCATATCTGCATTGACGTTGTAGGGCTGTCCATAGAAATCGGTTGCCAGCGGCACGATCACAGGGATGAAATTGTGGCGCAGCGCGTCCAGCACCGGTGCTGTATCAACAGCAATGATCCCGCCCACAAATCCGATATCAAGTTCTTCGCCGGTCTGGGGATCTTTGGAGGTGAGCCGTTTTGCACGGAGAATATTTTTCCCGGAGATCTGAGTTCCTTTTCCGCCCGCTCCGAGAATCCCGGAAACCAAATGACGGTTTGTCTGATTATGGAGAACATCATCCACAACGGCAATGGTTTTTTCGCAGGTCTTGCGGAGGCCGTTGACGAATACAGTTTCGATATTCAATTCTTTCAGACGGGCGGTGATCGCTTTTCCTCCGCCGTGAACGACAACAGGCTTCATTCCGATTGCTTCCAGAAGCACAATATCGCGCATGGTTTTCAAGGTGAGCTGGGGATCTTCCATTGCGCTTCCGCCGAATTTGACCACTACAATCTGATCGCGGAATGCCTGAATATAAGGAAGTGCTTCATTCAGCACTTCGGCTTTTTCCATAGCTTGCATTTCTATTGATTCCTTTCTCTGTTATCAGGTATGATAATCTGCATTGATCGTTACATATTCGTGGGAAATGTCGCAGGTCCATACAATGAAAGAGCCATTCCCTTCACCAAGATCCAGATGAATCGTGAACTCCTTCCGCGCCATAACTTTGCAAAGTTCCGGCTCCGGTGTCCCGGCATCAATTCCGTGACGGACAACTGCCATTTCATCATAGTCGAGAGAGACATTCTCAGGGGAGAATTTTGCTCCGGATCTTCCGGCAGCCGCAAGGACACGGCCCCAGTTGGGATCACAGCCGAACCAGGCGGTTTTGCACAGCATGGAGTTGGCAATGGTCCGTGCACAGTATTCCGCTTCTTCATCAGAAGCTGCACCCTTAACTTCCACCGTCACAAATTTTGTGGCACCTTCTCCATCCATGGCAATCGCTTTCGCCAGGAATACGGTTACGGCATTCAGCGCATTCCGGAATTCTTTCTCAGCAGCGGTTCCGGCTTCGATTTTGACTCCGGAAGCACCGTTGGCAAACAGAAGAACAGTATCGTTTGTGCTCATATCGCCATCCACATTCACCCGGTTGAAGGAGGCGGAAACAGATTCCCCGATCATTCCGGAGAGCATCTGATTGGAAACTTCCGCGTCTGTGGTGATGTAACAGAGCATCGTTGCATGGGGAACGGTCATCATCGGCGCGATCATTCCGGCTCCTTTGCACATTCCGCCGATGGTCACTTTCTTGCCGTTGACTTCAAAGGAAACAGCAATTTCCTTCGGGCGGGTGTCAGTCGTCATGATAGCGCGTGCCGCAGCGGCTCCGCCTTCATAAGAGAGTTGCTTTGCAGCGATTCCGATCCCTTTTTCAATGATATCCATAGGAAGGCGGTTGCCGATTCTTCCGGTGGATGAAACCATGACTTCTTCGGTTTTCAATCCCAGTTCCCGGGCAGTGATCTCACACATTCTGACGGCGTCGGTATAGCCCCCTTCGCCAACACAGGCATTGGCAACTCCGCTGTTTACAACCACTGCACGGACAGTTTTCTGATTCAGAACCCGTTCTTTGCAGAGCTGTACAGGAGCCGCCGGGAAAAGATTGGATGTAAAAGTACCTGCAAAATTACAATCTCTATCTGACTTCAGCAATGCAAGATCTGCCGCACCTGTCCGCTTTAATCCGCAAACGATCCCTGCCGCCTGAAAGCCCGCCGGGGAGGTCACTCCCCCATTTTCTACAAATTCCATATTCAAGTCCTTTCTATGATAGGTCCCGGACCCTCAGATTTTTGCCTGTCCGGAACAATGTTTTTTCATACAGGATAATTTACCACATCATTGATATTTTTTCAAACAGATTTCTACTTGAAATGAAGGTTCTTTCAAAAAAAAACGACTCAAACGTCTTTTTTCCTGATCAATATGATTTTTTTCTGCAGGACTTGACTTTTTTATGATATGAGTTTATATTGCCGATATCCGTTTATTCTGGTCAAAATTCAATAGGAGGAGAAAATGGCTGGTTTTAAAACACTGCGGCGCAGAAATGATGGTTGATGATCAGTGGGTTGGTATGTCTGTCAGCTGTCCAAGTTGCAAAAAGGGCGTTCTTGTTCAGGCTCAGGGAGCTCCGGCGGCTCAGCCTTCAATGGCACAGCCGATGGGACAGCAGATGGGACAGCAGATGGGACAGCCCGGTTATTATCCCGGTCAGGCACGCCCGGCTTTTAATCTCAAAGTTCTGCTTTCCGTCAAATTCAAACAGATCGCAACTGCAATTTCTTTTGCACTCGCTTTCCTGCTTTTCCTGGTCACGTCAATTCTTTATTTGGCTGATGAATTTTCTGCTGGATCTATTATTTTACACTGGGGAAATTTTTTCCTTTTCGCTTCTATCGTAATTGCAGTATTCCCGCTGGAAAAAGAATAAAAGCCGGAACTGCACAAATATAACAATCGAACTGCGGTAAGAAATTGCCGCAGTTTTTTTTTATGGATCACGCAAAAAAAAAGCGTCCGGATATTTCACCGGACGCTGATTCGGATAACTTTAATTACCGCTGCGGGAAATAAGCTGTGTTCTTGATGTACTGATCAATGTTCTTGCTGGTGATCATGACATAACGCATTCCGAATGCTTCATCAAGATTTTCCGGAGCCGGTTTTTCATAGTCAGCTTCTTTGAGACCAGTTTTGCCGACAACCGCAGCAACGATGACTTCTTCGCCGGGTTTAGCACCTTTGAAGTAGAATCCAAGAGAAGAGACTTCTCCGCTGAGCAGAGCAATTTTCTGCTTTCCTTTTGCTTTCCAGATGGAAAGTTTGCCGAGTTCGCGGGGGTCAAAGGGAAGATCTTCAAGAAGAACAAACAGACCTTCGCCGTTTGCCTTGAAGAAATCATTGAATTCTTTTGCAGTTGCTCCGGGCATTGCAGCCATTTCATTTTCGTTGCGGACATAATTCAGAGCTTTAACTTCTGCATTGGGAAGATATTTTTTGAGACGGTCAACGCGTTTCTTGTTGTATTCGTTCTGTTCCCAGTTGGTTCCGCCGGGAGCGACGATGATGACTTTCTGAGAAGCATAGTTCTGAGTGATGAAGTCAGAGAGGGATTTCAATCTGGATTCTTCAAATCTTTCTGCACTTGCCATCATATCACGTTCTTCTTTGCTGGCACGGAAAATACCGTTGTTGTCCAAGTACATGAAGGCACCTGCCAACAGAACCAGAAGACAGACTGCTGCGATGGGTTTGGAGTTCGGATTTTCTTTCTTTGTTGCGCAGATGATCATTCCGACAAATGCGGCAAGAGTAATGACAGCGACTAACCAAGTTGGCATAACATTTTCTCCTTAAAAATTTTAGTTCTTTCTTTGCGTCTTTTCTACTCAGGAGAGACACAATTCTCCCCACAACTGCTAAATATAACAGAATTATGTGATTTTACAAGGGAGAAATCAGCGGAATCCATAAAAAAATGAGTTTTTTTTCTCATTCAGATAATAAATTACGGCATGATTGTCCCTGATTTGAAAGAAAACAGGTATCTTTTCCAACTTTTGTTTCAGTAATTGAGCACGAAATGACTCTGTCCAGATCTGCGTTCCTTCCTCCGCAGAATATTCCTGTTTTTCCAATTCTTCCGCGCAAATTTCAGGGGCAGGAGAAAACCATGCATTGTTCCGGATAAAAAAACCGGGTTCCGTTTCACGGGCGAACTTGGAACTGCCGGAAAGAATTTGGTTTTTCCGTTTTTCCCATTCCCCGTTGATCAGGGCACGCTGCCGGCTTTCCATGAGGTTCAATTGTTCCAGTGCATGTTCCCGGGAGGAATACAACCCGGAAGCATGGAGCATTTCTGCAAGATGATCCATGGGAAGATCTCCGGTCAGAATACTTAATGGGATCAGCATTTCCGGTGCAGGGGAATCGGTTGGCGGGGCAGACTTGATCCCGATCGGATCGATCAGAACAATACTCTTTCCATCGGTCATCAGATTCCCTGCATGAAAATCCGGATGTGTCACTCCCGCTTTGGCTGTTCGTGCGAGAAAACGGCAGAGCTGAGCGGCAAATTCAAAATCCGGGTCCGGTCGGCTGAACCAATATTGTAAAATAGAAGTATAACCATCCGGCAGGGCTTTGGAGACCACGATGCAATCCCGGAGTCCTGCGGACCATGCCGCATATTCTGCGCAGGGGATCCCTTTCTTTTTCAGCAGAGAAAACGCCTTGAACTCTTTTTCTGCTTTAGAGGTTGTAAACGGAAAATGAAGCCGCATTTCCCGTTTGACAAAATAATCGTTTCCATTGCTGGAGGTCACCCGCCAAACGGTGCGTTTCCGGTTTTGTTTGATCAGAGTGCCGGGGATTTTATCGGGATTTTCAGCCCAGGGGGAAAGCAGAGAATCATCGCCTTCGCAATGCCAGAGCCTGCCGTATTTGCTGAGCTTTTTCATTTTGCTCCGGAAAGAATCTTGATTTTCTTATAATATTCCAATGCCTGAACAGAACGTGTTCCGTAAGGACTTTTGTTCTGTTTCCGGAGAGAGACTGCTTTTTCCTGATATTGAATGGCAGCGTCGATCCGGCAAACCGCAAACTCTGCCCGTGCGGAGATTTCCAGAACATTTGCATAAAATTCCGGATCGTTGGAAATTCCGGGGGTGTTCAGAAGCTGTTTGCACAGTTCAAGCACCTGTTCCGCAGGGAAATGAAACCGCGGAGACATGTCCACAAGGAACGCCGCAAGATTCAGTTTGTCATCGGGAGAATCGCTGTTTTTGACAGCTTCCCCGACGGCTTTCTGCCAGAGGGAAAGATCTCCTGCCCGGATGATCCGGTCAAGGAGCATCAAACGGATCCCGCCTGCATTTTTTCCGCATTTTGCAATGCAGGATTCCAGGAAGAGGACCGCTTTGGTGTTTTGTTTCTTTATTTCATAAGAATAGAGAACCGTCTGAATGGAAGTAATATCATTGGGGACGGATTCCAGAATTTTTTCAGCAGTTTTTGCTGCGACATCGGGCAAACCGGAGCGGAGAGCCGTCTGCATTTCCATTTTCATCCGGGAGATCTGCTGATATTTTTCCCGGGAAAAGGTCCCATCCTGAAGAGAGCCTATGACGTAATCCAGATCCATTGCCGGACCGAGCCAGGCGATCGCACCGTCAATTCCGATCACAGCATGGGGGACTTGCGCCACGACAAAATTACGGAAAGTTTTTCCGTTGATATCAGCTCCGACTCCAATGAAGGAAGGTGCTCCGGAAGCTTTCAAAAACTGTTCCAGAGACTCTTTGCTGTTGGGAACAACAAGCTGAAATTTCCGATTCCATCCGGGGGCGTTCGAACGGCGGTATTTGGATTCCAGACTCTCAATGTAGCGGAGAGTCTGGACACTTCCGGGGGTGTTGATGTCTGAGAAGATGACGATATTCATGTTTTTCCGGTTTTTTGCAGGAGTCTGCTGCGGGGCGGATGTCACCCATACAGCTTCCACATCCGGCATTTTTGCGCCCGGCACGATGTTGATCTGAGCCATTGCGCAGCAAGCCGTTACCAGCAAAATCAAAATAACTGTCATTCTTCTCATCGTTAACATTCCCTTATGCCTGTTCAAAAGCGTATGCCGCGCGGAAGATCAGATCTTCACGAAGCGGTGCCGCCATCAGCTGCATACCGATGGGCAGACCGTTTGCAGGATCTTTTCCGGCGGGGATGCTCATACCGCAAGTTCCGCAAAGGTTCAGAGAGGTGGTGAACACGTCACTGAGATACATCTGAATCGGATCGGATTTTTCACCGAACTTGAATGCTGTATCAGGCGTAACAGGGGTGAGCAGCAGATCGCAGCTCTTGAAGGCTTCTTCAAAGTCTCTGCGGATCAGAGTTCTGACTTTCTGAGCGCGCAGATAGTAGGCATCATAATAACCGCTGCTGAGCACATAGGTTCCCAGCATGATACGGCGTTTGACTTCATCGCCAAAGGCTTCGCCGCGGGACTTCATATAGGTTTCCAGCACGTTTGTCGCTTCCGGAGAGCGGTAGCCGTAACGGACACCGTCGAACCGGGCGAGGTTTGCACTGGCTTCCGCCGTAGCGATGATGTAGTAACATGCCATGGAATATTTTGTGTGAGGGAGGCTCACTTCCACCATCTCAGCGCCGAGGGCTTTGTATTTTTCGATCGCAGCCTGAGCGACAGCCTTGACGGCATCGGAAGCTCCATCCATTTCATAATATTCTTTGGGCAGACCGATCTTCAAACCTTTGAGATCCCCTTTCTGAAGAGCTGCTGCAAAACCTCCGCAGGGGGTATTCAGAGAGGTACAGTCTTTTGCATCATAACCGCCGATGGTATCCATCAGGATCGCGGAGTCTTTCACATTTTTGGTGAAAGGTCCGATCTGGTCAAGAGAGGATGCAAACGCCACAAGCCCATAACGGGAAACCCGTCCATAAGTCGGCTTGAGTCCGACAACACCGCAATATGCGGCAGGCTGACGGATACTTCCGCCGGTATCGGAACCGAGGGAAGCGGGGACTTCATCAGCGGCGACGCAAGCGGCGGAACCGCCGGAAGAACCGCCGGGGACATAATCCGGGTTTCTGGGGTTGCGTGTTTTCTGAATGGCTGAGTTTTCGCAGGAGGAGCCCATGGCGAACTCATCCATATTGGTGCGTCCGAAGGGAATAAAACCTGATTTTCTCAGATTTGCCACTGCAGTGGAGTCATAAACGGACTTGAAGTTCTGCAGGATCTTGGAGGAACAGGAGCAGCGTTCATCTTTGACGGCGATACAATCTTTGATCCCGATGGGGATCCCGTCATAAGGTGAGCGTGCATTTCCTGCGGCTCTGCGCTGATCGGCTTCTGCGGCGGCGTTCATGATGTGGTTTTCATCCAATTCCAGGAATGCCTGGATGACGGGATCTGCCTCTTTTACCTTATTGATATAAGCGGTACAGATCTCAGCGGAGGAGAGTTCTTTCTTTTCGAGAAGATCGGAAAGATCTCCGACGGTCATAGCGGTGAGTTGATTCTGATCCATTATGCCATACCTCCGCCGGGAAGGACCTGGGGCATTGCCACGAGTTCATCATCGATAGTGCCGGGAGCGTTTTTCAGCATAACATCTCTGGGGAATCCGGGAACAGCCTGATCTTCCCGCAGGACATTTGTCATGGGCGCGGCGTGAGCAGTCGGTTCAATCCCTTCCACATCGAGTTCAGTAAGCTGATCGACGTAGCTGACGATCTTTTCCATTTCGCTCTGGAACCGCGCGAGCGATTCCGGAGCGAGTTCGAGCCGAGCGAGCATAGCGACCCGCGCGGCATCGAATTTGTTGGCTCCGGATGACATCTTATTTGCCTTCGTGTTCGAGTTTCAGAGTTTCTGTGGTAGCATCGCAAACTTCGCTGGGTCCATAGTACTGGATGGGGCCGGGGAAGACGAAGCTGGTTTCGATTGCCCATTTATCGCGGTTTTCCACGAGTTTCTTGAAGGGAGCACCGTCGAGTTCAACGAGAGCCTTCTTGATCACGGGCTTATCTTCACCGTGGCGGCGTTCGATGTTCATCATAGCGGTCAGAGGAACTGCACCTGCGACCCACTGATCTGCGGGAGCGACCAGGTTGGTGATGCTGGACATGTAAGCGGTCTTGCCGTTTGCGATGATCGCAGCAGCATTGTAACCGATGCTGTAGCAGTAGTCAGCGTCAAAGTTGGAGGGAACGGAGCAGCGGCCTTCATAACCGAAGAAGTGAGTCTGAGCACCGAATTTGATCTTTTTGCCGGAAGCTTTCAGTTTGCCTTTGACCAGTTCGACGAGGAGCTTTTCGGTTTCGATGAGAGAAACCTGAACGTTTCCGTGGGGGTCACGGTCATTGGAGAGCTGGAGCTGAATTGCTTCGGGGAGAGATGCAAAGACAGCCTTGAGTTCTGCGGGGAGACGATCGAGGATGAATTTGATCTTTTCATCTTTTGCTTCGATGGAGGTGAAGTTTTCGCCTTCTTTTGCCAGGAGGTCATTGAGTTCGGAAATGAGTTTCTTCATTTCGGGGATGAACTCGATGAGGCCTTCGGGGATCAGGATGACACCGAAGTTTTCTTTGTTTTCAGCGCGTTTCATGACAACATCAGCGATGTTGGTAACGATTTCGTCGAGAGTCTGCTGTTTTGCAGCGACTTCTTCGGAGATGATCGTGATGTTTGCCTGGGTTTTGAGTCCGCATTCGAGAGCAATGTGAGAAGCGGAACGGCCCATCAGTTTGATGAAGTGCCAGTATTTCTTTGCAGAGTTTGCATCGCGTTCGATGTTACCGATGAGTTCGCTGTAAACTTTTGTAGCGGTATCGAAACCGAAAGAGGTTTCAATGTACTTGTTCTTGAGGTCACCGTCGATTGTTTTGGGGCAGCCGACGACCTGGATGGGAACATTGTTCTTCTTGTAGTATTCAGCGAGCAGGCAAGCGTTGGTGTTGGAGTCATCGCCGCCGATGATGATGAGAGCATCGATTCCGAGGGCTTTGCAGTTTTCTGCGCCTTTGTCGAACTGTTCGACGAGTTCGAGTTTGGTTCTTCCGGAACCGATCATATCGAATCCGCCGGTGTTGCGGTATGCATCCATGAATTCGTCGGTGATTTCAACGTAGTTGTTATCGACGAGTCCGCCGGGGCCGCCTTTGAAACCGAAGAGTTTGGAATCTTTGTTGAGGCTCTTGATACCGTCATAGATCCCTGCGATAACGTTGTGTCCGCCGGGAGCCTGTCCGCCGGAAAGGATGACCCCGACGTTGACAGCTTTGCCCTGAGCAGCGGAATCAGCCTTGGCGAATGTGAGCACAGGCATGTTGCTGGTGGAGGGGAAGAGGGCTTCGATTTTTTCCTTGTCAGCGAATGCAGCGAGTTTTTCGCCTTCGGTGCATTTGACAACTGCACCTGCCTTGAGAGCGGCGGGAAGTTTGGGCTGATAGGAATAGCGGGCTTTCTGCAGTGCGGAAACGCAACAACTCATGTTTTTTTCTCCTGATTTATTTTTATGGTTGGTTGTTCTACTTTCTTTTTCAAAGGTCATTTTCCGGAATTTTATTCCGGCAAAAAACGCATACCCGGTAAGATACTCTCACTTTTCACTTTTCGCAAGTCAAAGAAATTGTTTTTTTTCACATTTTTCCACAGTTTTTTATTTGGAAAACCGTTTTTATGGTGTATGTTACAGGAATAAAGATATTTTGAGGACTTGGAATTTTCAGGAAACAGGAGCAGAAATCATGAGATTCCACTGCGGAGCATGTGGTGAAATTATGACGGCAGACCGTTTTGAGACGGGGCAGGAGCCAGTCTGCGCAAAATGCGGCAGAGCGGCGGAATGTCCTGCGGATCGCTTTGCTCCGGGAACAATCATTGCAGATTATGAGATCCTTTCTGTACTCAGTCAGGGCGATATGGGGGTGATCTATCGTGCAAAATCCCTCACCAATGAAACTCCGGCTGCCCTGAAGATTCTTTCCAAAGAGCACTCTTACGATGCAAAATTCATCGTTTCTTTCATCCATTCCGGACGCCAGATGATGAAGATCGAGTTGAAAAATACCGTGAAAGTTCTCTCTGTCGGCGAAGATGAAGGCATTTTTTATTATGCCATGGAGTATGTGGAAGGAGAATCTCTTGCCGCAATTCTGAAAAACAGAAAACGGCTTTCTCTTCCGGAATCGTTGAAAATCATTTCTGCTCTGACAGAAGTCCTTTCTGCAGTCTGGAATCAGGGGAAGCTCACTCATAAAAGCATCAAACCGGATAATATTCTGATTTCAGAGAACGGGGATTTGAAACTTGCAGATCTTGGGCTGGCAAGAGATTTTCTGGATCTTGCCTCCCGGACAGATGAGGAACGGCAGCGGCTGGTGCAGTATGTCCCGCCGGAAGCATTGTCGGATTTTTCCATGTCGGAACTGGATGTCAGAAGCGATATTTATTCCCTCGGTGCCGTGTTTTACCACATGGTGACTGGTCAGATGCCTTATCAATCCTTTTCGGCAGCGGAGATCATTTCCGGACAGGTTCCCTTTGATCTTCTGGAACCGGACAGACTGAATCCTGAGATCTCCCCCTCTTTGAGAAATGTGATTCTGAAAATGCTTGCAAGGAATCCCAGAGACAGATATCAGAACTATTCAGATCTCCTGAAGGATCTGCAAAAGGAACAGGAACCTTCAGAAAAATCTTCTGCTGGATCCCGGAGACGGAAGGGAAAACGCGGTGAAACGGAACCTTTGGAGACAGTGAAAATCGCTGCACCGAAGCAGATGAATCTGAAGAAACTGCTTCAGGATTCAGAGGTCGCCCCGGCAGAACTCGGAGAGATGCAGCGCCGCCGGGAATCCCGTTCCCAGACCATTATCCTGACGGTATTCGGTGTTTTGCTTTGTCTCGGGATCTTTGCGACGCTGTTCATCCGCTGGATCGTTTACGAGCCTCAGAGAAGTGCCCGGGAAATGGAAATCAACATTGCCCGGATGAAACAGCGTGCCGTTCAGCGGAAAAGTTTGTATCAGCCGTTGGCTCCCGGTGCACCGGAACGGCTCAGCCGGGGTGTGGTCGCACTCTGTTCCAATGAAGATTTTGCCGCGGCTCAACGGTATATTTATGATTTTACAAGACGTTATCCGGCAACAGATCGGGAGTACCGCGATATGCTTCTGAAACATGTGCGGAATGCCCAGGTGTTTTTCCGGGAGCTGAGCAACTCCGGAACGGCTGTCGCCGGAATTGAAATCGATACCAGACAATATGGATTATGTAAGGTGCTGTCTGTTCGTGATTCGGTGATCAATGCAAAGACGACAGACGGCAAGGATGTCCGTATTCAGATCCGGACATTTACCCATGGAGAATACGGAAGTTATCTAAAGAGTGTTGTGGATAAGTTCAGATCCTACGGCAATGCCAGATCTTATCTTGTCTGCACCGGAAATTTCGAAAGTGCTTTGCGGAGAGCGAGAAATGATGCGGAACGCCGGGAATTCGAACAGATCATCTACGGCTATATCCGGACCGGCCTTTCCAATGCGAGTCCTTTGGAAATCAGACAAATGCGAATGCTTTACGGCTCTCTGGATGCATTCCAGAAAGCTGCTCATCAACAATAAAAACACTTAACCGAATGGAGATAAAAAATGACCAAAGAAAAATGCCCCTGCTGTTCAGGAAAAGAGTATTCTGAATGCTGCGAACCCATCATCAAAGGAACCCGCAAAGCTGCCACCCCGGCAGAACTCATGCGGTCCCGTTACTCTGCATACGCAAAAGGTGAAATCGATCATGTGGTGGAATCCACCCATCCTTCCCAGAGAGAATCCATCGATGTGGAAGAAATGAAAAACTGGGCGGAACGTTCCGTCTGGACCGGAATCGATATCCTTTCCGAATCCCCTGTCACAGAAGATTCCGAAGTCGGAACCGTGGAATTCGTTGCACATTACTCTGATCAGGGCAATCCGGTGGAACATCATGAGCTTTCTGAGTTCCGCAAGAAAAACGGAACCTGGTATTTCTATGACGGTCAGCTCGTGAAACCGCAGCCCTACCGTGCAAAGCCGAAAATCGAACGGAACGCTCCCTGTCCCTGCGGAAGCGGTAAAAAATACAAAAAATGCTGCGGGAGATAACCGATGATTGCAGACAGTTTTGCCACATTTGACCCGGCTCAACTGGGAGAGGATTTCCGCATTGCATTTGCCGCTTTGCAGAAGATGAACGGCGAAACCCCGGTTGGAAGACATGATATTTCTGACCGGGTTTACATCAATGTGATGGAATATGATGCTTCCGAACCCTGGAATCCGGCAGAGCTTGAAGCTCACAAAGAGTATGCGGATATCCAGGTCGTCCTTTCCGGAAAAGAAGCTGTTGCCTGGACATTCAATGAAGGGTTGCCTGTGACCCGGGAATACAACGCGGAAAGCGATGTTCTGTTTCAGAAAGCAGATCCGTCAGCCGTTTCCAAACTGGAACTGGTTCCCGGATTGTTTGCCATCTTCTTCCCTCAGGATGGGCATTATGGAAAATTTGCTCCTGCTTCCGGTGCTGTGGCTTCCATCCGGAAAGCCGTTGCAAAAGTGAAATTGAATTAACAGAAAAGGTGTTGTCTTATGCCGATTGAAACAAAAGGGCCCTTTGCCCTCACGTTCTGCAATCTTTCCGCGCCTCTGCCGGAAGATTATCTTGCCCGCCTGAATCAGGGCGCAGCCGGGAAACTTGACAATGTCAAAGATGAACCGGAAATCGCCTGGGTCAGCGGTCGTCATCTGCTGGAAACAGAAATCGATGAAAATACATCTGTCCTTGGCGGACATCTTCATATCAATCTGCGGAAAGCGGAACGGAAGATCCCTTCCTCTCTGCTCAGTGCGATCTGCCGCCGGGATGAGCTGGCTTATATGCTGGCGAATCAGACTGCGATCGTCCCCCGTCAGATGAAGAAACAGATCAAGGAAGAGGCGATTGAAAAGAATCTGATGAAGATGCCTCCGACGATCAGCGCAACAACGGTCGCCGTCAACCGGGCATTCGGAGAAATGTATGCTGTGACCGGTTCCCAGAAAGTCATGGATACCATCGTTTCCGGCTTTATCAAGGATCTGGATGTTGAGCCGATCCCTGTGACGATCAATGAAATGATGATCCGTTTCTATAAGGAAGAAGCGAACGCTTTGCCGAACATTATTTTCGGCGGAAAAACCACGGCTGCCGGAATGGATCCCACACCGGGCAGAGATTTTCTGACCTGGCTCTGGTACATTTCCGAAGTCGATGGCGGAGCTCTTGATCTCGGGGAATGGGGAACGTTCCAGCTCGGGATCGAAGGTCCTCTGGTGTTCGGATTTTCTTCCGGAGAAGCTCAGGGTGCGGAAGAAAGCGTCGTGAAAAAGGGCTGTCCCCAGCTTTCTGCCGAAGCAAAAGCCGCCCTGGCAGTCGGAAAGAAACTCAAACGGGCAAAGATCCTGCTTGTCAGAGATCAGGAAGTCTGGACCTTCACCTTTGATGCGGACAAATTCACATTCAGCGGAGTCAATCTGCCGGAAGGGGAAGAAAATGAACCGAACTCCCTGTTCGAAGAACGTGTCATGTACCTGCATATCATGAAACTTGCTGTGGAAGGATATTTCAAGAAGTTTGTTGATACTGTCACGGGTGCGGGCCGTGCCGATTTTGAACGGGATGTCCGGAAATGGGCAAGCGAGAGAGAATCTTATTGATTTTCCCGGAATCCCATTTGAAAAAGAAAAGACTTGTGCTACTGTAAAACGTGGTACAAGTCTTCCGATACAATAATATAAACTGAAAACAGGAGAACGCAGATGATTCAGGATATTTTCAATACACTCAGCAATTTTTTTGCGGGTAATACCGTGATGAGTCTTTACTGGGGGCTTGCCGTCGGAGGATCCCTGTTTTTTGTTTTGAATCTGATCTTTGCCTCATTGGGCGGTGTGGATAACCCTGCTGAGGTTGCAGAGGATGGAACATTCGATGCCGGGGATCATCTTGATACCGGATATGAGGATTTCCATTTTCTGAGCTTGCGCGCGATCCTGGCATTTGTCAGTGTGTTCGGCTGGTGCGGAGTTCTCTGGGGACATCATGGACTCTGGGGATTCGGGGCGGCGTTTCTCTTCGGCTTTATCGCTATGAGTTTGACTGCTCTGGCGATCTGGGGAATGATGAAGCTGCAACAGTCCGGGAACGTGAAAAAAGATGATTTTGTCGGAAAATCCGGAACTGTTTATCTGCAGATCCCCGGCGGAAACGAGCGGGGCAAGATCACTGTTACCATTGGCGGAGCAACCCGGGAAGTCGCCGCAGTTGCGGAAGAACCCATCCCGACAGGGACTCCGGTCAAAATTATTGAGGTTATTGACCAGACACTTTACCGTGTCGAAAAACTTTGAGCTGAACGATGATGAACGAATTTGTGACCCATTCCCCGGAAGAGACAGAACAGTATGCCGGAGAACTTGCAAAATCCCTGAAACGCGGAACAGTTATTCTTCTTTTCGGAGGACTCGGTGCGGGAAAAACTGCGTTTACCCGCGGATTCGCCCGCGGGTTGGGAATCATGGAACCGGTTTCCAGTCCGACCTTTACCATTGTTCAGGAATATATGATCCCTTCCGGCGGTATGTTGTATCACATGGATCTCTACCGGATCGATGATCCTGATTCCGCTTTGGCATTCGGGATCGATGAGTTTCTGGAAGATTCCAACGCTTTTTGTGTGATCGAATGGCCCGAACGCGGAGAAGGACTTTATCCTCCCGGAAAAACCATCCGGATCGATGTGATCCGTGATGAGAAAGCTCCGGAAATCAGAACATTCCGGATTCAGGATCCCGCCTTTTAACCGGATCTGCATATATTTTTTTCTGAAAAAAAACTGATCTTTACTTGCAATCTTTTGTCTGAGAGATTATCTTACTCTGCAGTTTAGAAAAAGATCTTCAGGATCTTCAACACAGAATAAAGAAAGGTTTTTATTATGAAAAAGAGTTTGATCCCTCTCATTTTTGCATGTGCTGCTCTGCTTTCTGCAGAAGATTTCCCCATCGGATTGGATAAGGCGAAGATCGGCGACAGTAAAATGCCCGGCTGGAATATAAACACATTCGGACACAAAGACGGTGTCGGAAAGGGAGAAATCATTGCCGGAAGCAAGGAAGGAACCAAAGCGTTCAAATTCACAACTACCACACGGATGACAGCGTTTTATACGAAAGCTGTCCCTTCCAAAGTCGGAGATGTTATTGAATTTACTGCCAGAGTCAAAGGAAAAGGAACTCTGATCCTCGGCTATTATAATTACGGCGATAAACACGTTTATCTTCAGGCCGCTCCGGAAAGTTCCCGCAGTTTCAAATTGCAGTCTGACTGGCAGGAAATCTCATGCAAGATCACTGTCGTTCCGGCTCAGAAGGGCGAATTGAAATATGTTCGTCCGATGATCACCCTGCGGCCGAATTCCGAAGTGATCATGGAAGATATCTCTATTAATTTGACCCCCTCAGCAAAATAAAGCTTAAAAATTGAGGAAAGGATCTGAAACATGAAAAAAACATTGATGACTCTTGCAGTCGGGTGCATGGCTCTTGTCAGTGCACGGGACATTCCAGTACAATTGGAACAGGCGAAGCTGGGTGCGGATGTGATTCCCGGCTGGACATTCAACAAATCTGTCAAAGCGTTTCAGGGAAAAGGTGAAATCGTGATTGGCAGCGAAGCCGATGAAAAAGCATTTCATGTGGTCACCCCTGCCGGAAAATCCACAGCTTACTACATGCAGGCAGGCGTCCCTGTCAAAGTCGGAGAATATCTGGAAATCTCCGCTGATGTCAAGGGAAAGGGATCTATCACATTTTCCTACTACACTTACACGGATAAAGATGGTTTTCTTTCCGGTGTCAAAGCGGAATCCAAGACGATCAATCTGACGGGTAACTGGAAAGAGATCAAGTTCAAATTGAAGATCAATCCTTCTTCTCAGGGAGTTGTCAGCAGGATCCGCCCCTGTTTTACAGTTGCTCCCGGAAGTGAAGTATGGATCGAAGATCTTGAACTTGAGATGGATGACGATCTCTTTTGAGAGAAAACCGAATAAAGCCAAAAACGTTCGCAAAACGATTTGGTTCTGCGAACGTTTTTTTATTGTCCAATATTTTATTTCCGGACTTTTTTACCAAAGCCTTCTCAATGCATCTTTTGCTGCTTGATTTCCCTGGTTTGCGGCTTTCCGATACCATTCCCTTGCTTGGTAAATATCTCGCGAAACTACACCGGTTCCATATTCATAACACATTCCCAGCATATATTGTGCAACATCATTTCCCCGGTTTGCTGCGGTGCGGAATAATGAAACCCCATAGGTGGCATTTTTTTCTACTCCCCATCCGCCAATATAGCATAATCCAAGAAGAACTTTAGCCTCATCATCTTCATCATCTGAGAGTCTGCGAAGTCCTCTAATAGACATTGAAAACCAAATTTCGGCTTCATATTTGTTGTTTTCCTGGTGAAGGTAATATATCCCCATCATAAGTAGAGCTTTCGCATGCCCCTGATTGGCAGACTTCTGACACCAATAGAGAAATTCTTTTGCATTTTTGAATGTTTGGAAATTTTCCAAATAACTGCCTGCAACTCTGAATTGTGCTTCTGCATCGCCTTGTTCAGCGGCTTTTCGATACCAGTTGAGAGCCTGATCATAATCTTTTTCTGTTCCATATCCTTTCTGATAACATTCCCCCAATTTTTTTTGAGCTTCAGCCAGTCCTTGCTCTGCGGCTTTTCGATACCAGTTGAATGCCAGGAATTGATTAGCTGTTACTCCGGAACCATCTGAAAAACATTCTCCCAAAAGATATTGTGCTTCTGCATTGCCCAGTTCTGCAGCTTTTTTTACCCAACGCACTGCTTCCGATTCATTCTTAGGGATCTCTGTACCCTTTTTATATTCTGCGGCTAATCCCAGCTGCGCCCATACAAAATCCTGTTCTGCAGCTTTTTTCAGCCAGAGTTCTGCCTTCGCCCCGTTTTTGAAAACACCATTACCGGTCAGATAAGCAAGTCCAAGTAAGAATTGCGACAGAAAATCCCCTCTTTCAGCAGATTTAAGAAGCCCCGGAATCCCCTTTTTGAAAAGTTTATTTGCTTTGGAAGTGTCTTGCGTTGAAAGAATTCCTTTTTCGTAGGACATTCCTAACATAACTAAGCCCGCCGGATTGTTCTGCTCTGCCGCCTGCCGGAGCCAAAATATGGCTTTCACTGAATCTTGAGGAATATCGGTCATCCCGACAACATAGCAGCACCCTAATAGTGCTTGTGCATCACCGTTGCCTTTCTCAGCCCCTTCCCGCAAGCATTTTATCGCTTCGGCATATTCCTGGTCTTTGAACCGTTTTACACCGGCATTATAGTGCGAAGCTCCGGAACCGGGAATCCAGCCCTCAACTAAATTCGGGTTCACCAGCCAGAGACCGCCCAATACTCCGGCAATCAATAGAAAAATGAAAAAAAATGTACCGCAACCGGTCTGACTTTTGTATCCTTGCTGTTCATAGTCGTAGTTGCGCCATCTGTTTCGCTGTGCATAGGGATTCCCGGAGTAGGGATCCTCATAAGGATTCGGTCTGCTCATGTTACTTTGCTGATCCTGCTGCTGAGACAGCAAATTTCTGTCCAGGCGAATATCCCGGCGGCACTTCGGACATTCAATGATTGAACCAAGCCAATCCTGTTCCGCCTTCAACCTTGTTCCGCAATGAGGACAGCTGAATTTTAATTTTTCCATGGGTAGTGTTTTTTCCTCCATACGATAATTTTCATCATACAGCTGCGAGCATTAATAAAAAGCCCAAAAAGAGGTTGATTATCACTGCCATCCAGGCATGATGGTGAATTTGTCTGGCTTTATTCGGAAAATGTTTTTTCTGTACTTCATAGAAAATACAGATAACAATCATTCCGAGTAAAGGAGTAAAGCATGTAACGGCAAAATATACGAAGAAAATTTCCCAACCGCTGCAGCAATCGCAGGATTTATTATATCTGTTTTGAGACATTGAATTGGGATATCCATAAGGATTCTGCCCATAAGGATTCTGCCCATAAGGATTCTGCCCATAAGGATTCTGTCCATAAGGATTCTGCCCATAAGGATTCTGTCCATAAGGATTTTGCTTTATACTGATCTGCTGCTTTGGCTGTTGAAAAAGAGCGGCGTCAACAAGGATATCTTTATGACAAATCGGGCACTCAATTGTTGAGCCAAACCAATCCTGTTCCGCCTTCAACCTTGTTCCGCAATGCGGACAATTGAATTTGAAATTGAAATTTTCCATATTCTTTTACTCCGAAACATCTTGTAATTCGTAAGTAATGCTGTCCCCATCATTTGCAACCGTAATATGCAAATCTGCAATAAATGTACTTCCCTGTTTGTGATTGTTTGGGAAGTGAATTGGTGAGGTATTATTGCATTTGAGCGTACAGCGGACGACTCCGGGAGAAATGTATTTTGTCTCAATAAGATCAAAATGATAAAGGCCCGAACGACTCTTAAATTTTAAATCCTTGTAAAATACATCAACATCCTCCAGCAGAATATCTTTATTTTCCAGATAACAGCGGAAGTCCAAACCGTATTGATATTCGATTTCTTTTCCTCTGAATTGACTGTCATAGGTAACTTTAATTGGACGCGTACAACTCTTTCCGTTCCTTTTGAAAGTAACGATTCCTGTATAGGTCTTCTCTTTGTTTTTATCTTTTACCAACACCACATCTTCCACCGTAATATCACCGTAAATAGTTTTTAAATATTCTCCTATTTTTGTTCCTTTTATTTCTTTTTCAATCTTTTTGATATTATACATTTCATAGAACTTATAACTTCCGAAGACGATAAGAGCTGCTGCTATCCAGTTTAAAAATTTTTTCATTTTGCAAAACTCCAGAATTGTTTTTTATCTTACGATATAAAATATCAGTTGATACGGGGGCCAATTTGATATCGTTCTTCCGTTCTGGTTTCCAGCCAGCTTTCATCAACATTACGCTGAGCTTTTTTCCAATTTGCTTTTTCAATCCAGTTCCTTGCTTTTGTTCCTAGGTTAATGCCAACATGACCATCGGCAAAGAGTATATGCCCAAACATCTCATGATTGGGCTTTTTGGAATAACCATGCCCATCAGCCATGATGCCGGAGTCAGCAGATGCAGAGAATTTGTCAAGACCGGGAACATAAGCATAAGAGGTGTGACCGACAAAGGAATCCACTGATTTTGCCGGACTCATTTTTGTTGACGGACAGATAAAGACACTGAAATCGGTAAGTTCGCCTGTTTTCAGGAGAATCGCAAGTGCCCGGCTTCCCTTTTTATAATCCGTTCCATAATTATCACTATAAACAGGATAATGACTGTCTTCGGAAGCAGTATAGTTTGCGAAAGCTTGAGCGATCTGTTTGAAGTTCATTTGACAATTGTAACGCTGTTTCTTTTCATTAGCGGCATTTTTTGCACAAAAAAACATTACGACTGCAAGAAGACCAACAACGATTACAATGATAACGATCAGTTCAACTGCAGCAAACAGCTGGCATTTTTTTTGATTTTTCATCTTTTTCCTTTCTATTTTTTGTTTCATCTTGAAATCGTGATAGAGACTTGCGAAAAATAAAAGCTGAAAAAATGAATTCTGAATAGGAAAATGCAGTTTTCTGAATCCTTATCAATGTCGCATAATATTCATTATGTTGAATGGCATTGATTGGTTATAAGGGAGTTATAAAAAAAGACAGAAGAGAAAAAGAGCCAAAAAAGTGAATTTTGAATCTAACGATTTAACATAATGAATATTATGCGACGCTGGTAAAGACAAACCGAAAAAACTTGACTGGAAACATGTCCTGAGTAACTTAGCATGAGAAAACTCATTTGTCAAACTGTTTTCTATAATTTTTTTCATAAATACCGTTGATCCCCCCAAAATCGCTTGTTAAAAACATAATTTAACCCGTCCAAATTTTTGGGGTCACATCATTTTCTGTTTGCTTTTCTTTTTATTTATGATATTGTATGAAGAAAAACAGGAGAAAAAGAATGAGTTTTGCCACCCCTTTTCATATTTCTAACGGAATTTTGCTGGATAAGGATTATAAACCGTTCCTGCTGCATCCGAAACGGTTTCATCTGACCGATGACCGGAACTCTGCTGAATTGTTTCTTGTCAGCTGTAAAAAAGAAAAAATCAATCTGATCCATCTGGAATTGACAGAATCTCTTTTGGCGGAAAACAATGGAGCTTTGAAAAATGGAGCTTCCCTGGAGCTGCTTGATGATGTTATGGAGTATTGTTATCAGTCGGGAATCTACCTTGTTATTACCCCCATCACGGAAAGACTCCGGATCCCTGATGGGAAAGCGGAACATGCGATCCGGGTAGATGAACCGATTTTTGCAGAACGTTTTTTTGATTCACTGTTCCGGCATGTGAATAAAAACAGTGGAAAAATGTTCTTTGAATATGAAAATCTTGCGGGGATTGAATTTCTGCTTGCACTGGAATCTTTTACGGTCACGCGGCTTAATACTTATATCCATCATATTGGCTGTTTTGTTCAGCATTTCTTCATGAATCAGTTGTTGGAACTCATTTTCCTTGACCGTGGAGAGATTCCGGAAGAGTTGAAAAGCACGATCACCGCTTATCCCCAGCTGACAGTAGTCGACTGGTTCCCGTCACCGGAAAAAATGCGGATCCCGGCAGAGATCCCTGGAATTCCGGAATCTGCTGTCAGGGCATTTGTCCGGGAAACAGGTTCTCCATCTTATCTGCCTTGTCCGGTAGCGGCATGTGCTTCCAAAGCATTGGGGACTCATGAAATTTTTGGAAACGGCGGACAGGAGGGTTTCGTTACTCTGGAATCCAACAGCGCGGCGGATTTTCAGCTGATCTTTCCCGTTCCGGTGAAAACAGCAAAATACCGTCCATCATGACGGAACGGGATTCCGGTTGAAATCAATGGAAATACTGTGAAATTTACTCTTGACGGAAATCGTTACGGCATTCTGGAAGTGAATTGCGGAGTGACTGATCTGCCCTGCTTTACGGTTTATCTTTTTATGGATCCTGTGATTCCCGCCCCTGAAAATGCTTTGTGGATCGAACCGGGCAGACATGTTGAAATTGATTATACAGCGGCGAAAACGATTGCATTCAAACCAGGTGTGCACTATCTTCCGGAAGACCGCTTGAGACCGGTTTCGGATCATGATATTTATCTTTCCCCCGGAGCGGTTCTGAAGTGCGGACTGACTTGTGAAAGCGGGAAAAATCTACGGATTTACGGCAGCGGGATTTTTGACGGAACACTTATCCGGCGGAATCCCGGAGAGAATTGGAAGGGCAGGGCAGATGATTCATTCATCCACTTCTTTGAAGGAAAAAATATTGTGTGGGATGGTCCCATGATCTTCAATTCTCCCTTCTGGAATCTTGTTCCGGAAGGAACTCACGACATGGTGATCCGTCATCACAAAGCTGTGACTTGGGCTGTGAATTCCGATGGAATCCAGCCTCGATCCTGTGTAAATCTGCTGATTGAAGATTGTTTTTTTAAATGTTCTGATGATTCTATTGCCATCAAAACCCGCAGAGCTTCCGGAATGCACTCGCATAATATCACGATCCGGAATGTTGTTACTTGGAACGATGCCGGTAGTTCTCTGGAAATCGGTCATACTTCCCAAGGGGATCTGCTGGAAAATGTGACATTTGAAAATATTGAGATTATCCGGACTTGTGGCGGATATTGTCATATTTACCTGATCGACCACAGCACTGTCCGGAATGTGAGATATGAAAATATTTATATGGAGGGCAATCAGTTTCACGTTCCGGAGATCAGTTTTACGATTGCAGAGAACTTTTATTCTACCGATGATACGCGCGGGAAGATCTGCGGGGTCCTTCTGAAAAATCTGCATGTGGAAAAGGAATTCAGTGGAATTGTTCTTTGCGGATTTGATGAATCGCACCGTGTAGAAGATATTTCTTTGGAAGGGCTTTTCATTCACAGGGATGGTACCGTGAAGAAGTTTTCCGGCGATGTTCCGTATAAAAAGCTGGAATTTGCAGATCCTGTCCGGATCAGATGAGGGAAGTACGGGGAAAAAAGAAAAAATCCGTGTTTTTATAAGAAAAAAGTTCTTGAGAAAACCTTGAAAAATAAGCGATTCGGGGTTATATTACAGAGTTCGCATATAAACCCAATAATAAGGAGTTGCCAAAATGCAATTTACACATGAAGTCGAACAGATGTGCTGTGTCGCCAAGGGCCCGAAACACGGTCCTGCTCCGATCCCGCAGGAAGGGAAATGGACAAAGGCAAAGGAAGTCACAGAGATCTCCGGTCTCACCCACGGTGTTGGCTGGTGTGCCCCTCAGCAGGGTGCATGCAAACTGACCCTCAACGTCAAAGACGGAATCATTCAGGAAGCTCTCGTTGAAACGATCGGCTGCTCCGGAATGACCCACTCTGCAGCTATGGCGGCAGAAATTCTTCCGGGAAAAACCATTCTCGAAGCCCTGAATACTGACCTTGTTTGCGATGCAATCAACACTGCAATGCGCGAACTTTTCCTCCAGATTGTCTACGGACGCACCCAGACAGCTTTCTCCGAAGGCGGTCTTCCCATCGGTGCCGGTCTGGAAGACCTCAAACAGCTCCGCTCCATTACCGGAACCATGTACGGTACCTCTGAAAAGGGTGTCCGTTATCTGGAAATGGCAGAAGGCTATGTGACCGGTCTTGCTCTCGATGAAGACAACCAGGTCATCGGCTATGAGTTTGTCAACCTCGGCAAGATGATGGAAGCGATCAACTCCGGCAAGGAAGAGATCCTCAGCATGCCTGCCAAGGACCTCGTCAAGAAATTCCAGAAGACCTACGGCCGCTTCGCAGATGCTGTCAAGGTCATCAACCCGCGCAAGGCATAAGGAAGGGAGCTCGTTACTATGGCACTTTTTGAAAGCTACGAACGTCGTATTGCTCAGATCAACAAGTTTCTGAACGATAACGGGATCGCTTCCATCGAAGAAGCAGAACAGATCACCAAAGGCAAAGGCCTTGATATCTATCAGCGCGTGAAAGATATTCAGCCCATCTGCTTTGAAAACGCATGCTGGGCATACCTGGTCGGTGCAGCTGTTGCTATCAAGCGCGGTCAGACCGTTGCCAGCGAAATCGCAAAGACCCTCGGCGAAGGTTTGCAGAGCTTCTGCATCCCCGGTTCTGTTGCTGATGACCGCAAAGTCGGTATCGGTCACGGAAACCTGGCTTCCATGCTTCTGGAAGATCAGACCAAATGCTTTGCTTTCTGCGCAGGTCACGAATCCTTCGCAGCTGCTGAAGGCGCAATCGGTCTTGCACGCAGCGCAAACAAAGCTCGGAAAGAATCCCTCCGCGTCATCCTCAACGGCCTCGGAAAAGATGCCGCTATGATCATCAGCCGTATCAACGGTTTCACCTTCGTTGAAACCGAATTCGATTATGCTACCGGCGAACTCAAAGTCGTCGCTGAAAAGGCATACTCCAAAGGCGAACGTGCAGCGGTCCGCTGCTACGGTGCTGACGATGTCCGCGAAGGTGTTGCTATCATGTGGAAAGAAGGCGTGGATATCGCTATCACAGGAAACTCCACCAATCCGACACGCTTCCAGCATCCTGTCATGGGTACCTACAAGAAAGAACGCGTTGCCGCTGGCAAACCCTTCTTCTCCGTGGCATCCGGCGGCGGTACAGGAAGAACCCTTCACCCCGATAACATGGCAGCCGGTCCTGCTTCCTACGGTATGACCGATACCATGGGCAGAATGCACTCCGACGCTCAGTTCGCCGGAAGCTCCTCTGTTCCCGCTCACGTGGAAATGATGGGCTTGATCGGTATGGGTAACAACCCCATGGTCGGTGCTTCTGTTGACGTTGCTGTGGCAGTTGCTCAGGCAATGGCATAATTGATCCGCTGATCAATTCCAAATATTTTAAGGGACTGCTTTTTTACTGAAAGCAGTCCCTTTTTTTAGCCTGATTCACAAAAAAAAGCTGCTGAGAGCCTTTTCAGCTCTCAACAGCCCCGACAATCAATCGGAAGATTATTTGAATGTGAAGGCGGCAGAGTCGGTTTTCAGACGTTCCGCCAATGCACTGTTGGAGATCCTTGCCGCAGGCTGCCAGATCCCGAAACGCATTTCCTGAAAATCTTTTTTCAGATTGAATTTCAAATAGATTTTCCAGGAGCTCCGGACCAATGCCTCTCCGGATGCGACACCTGACTGATCTACAAACAGCCAGCAGGGGCCTGCACCTTTCTTCTCTGAAGAACCATCCAGTTCCTTATCCTGAAAGATAAAAGAGGTGTCCTGCGGGGTCAATTTAACCCATTTGCTGTTGTGGGTATAGGTTTTGGCAGGAGTGATCAGCTCCCTGTTATAAGAACCGTTGAAGATCACTTTTTTATTGATGATTTTCAAGAGTGACGGCAGAGCCTGAAATTCGACAACTGCTTTTGTCAGAGGTTCCACGCTTTCCTTATCGTAGATCAGCCGTCCCCAGAGTACGGGAGAATCCGGGCGCATGAAGAGACGCAGGGTGAATTTTGTACCGTCGAAATTGAGTTTCAGATCCATTCCGGAACAGTCGCCTTCCTTCCAGAGAGAAAGTTTTTCTTTTTCAAAATCCAGTTCCTGCATCTTGATTCCGTTAACGGTCAGAGAGAAGAATCCGCCCACGAAATTCTGGTTGGTTTTTCCACCGAGATTCATGGCGAACTGTTGGGATTTCTCTCCGACAGGTTTGGAGAGCGTGAATACCAGCGGGTAT
This sequence comes from Lentisphaeria bacterium, assembly GCA_017456805.1. The sequence continues at coordinate 13,518 of JAFTIQ010000011.1, read as the reverse complement.
CTGTTATGCTTATTGGAAATAGTGACTTCCTCCCGCAGGGAGTAGCGTTCCGGTCTGTAAACCTGGGCTTTTTTCTGAATGGCTTGCACGGGCTCTGCGGCAGAAAGAATACTTCCTGCAAGAACGGCTGACAGCAATAATAATTTTTTCATATTTTATTCTCCTTTACCTGCAAATTTGATAATGCCGAACATGGAAAGATTCCGATTGTTTCCGAGAGTCATGGATGTTCCGCTGTATTCCCCTTGCGCACCGGTTTTGTTCCGGACGATGTTGCACAGCCAGCTCTGATAAGCCCGCGGTGCGGCAATATCGAACACAGTAAAGGGAATATAAAATTCAGCGGTCCACTGAGTATCGGTATAGACAGATTCAATTTTCACCCCGGGCGCTTTCCAGTATTTATCAAAGGGCTGAAGGATCGGCAGGAACCGCTGGGATCCGAAGAATTTCTGATTCAGGGGGTCAAATGCGATCTGGTATACCGTTTCCTGCTTCATGCCCGGAGAGAAAATCAGCTCAAAATTGTCATTCTGGAACACCGACTGTTTGTTGCTGAATGTGGGTTTGTAAGGTGTTTTGATCAGACCGTAGATTCCTGTTTTATCCCATGCGAGTTTCACTTCTGCCGGATACTTGACCGGATTCCCGCTGCCTTTGGGATCGATCAGTTTCATCGGTTTGATTTCCTTCCAGAATGCTTCTGTTTCTTTTCCGTCCAGAGTGACTTTCTGTGACCGCAGGAGCTGGTACACCTTATAGACAGGGCGTTCATAAGAAAGCTGATTTCTGACGGATGCAATGGCATCTTTCCAGGGAGCCATGAAGAGTTTCAGCCGTTTTTCCTCCACGGTTCCGGGCTTGACAGATGCCTGAGCCTGAGCAAGGAGTTTTTCCATTTTCTCAAGTTCCGGAATGGGATAGATCACGGACATCTGGGAATTATCATCGTCCAGACCGTATTTCATGTAGCAATCCCGCAGGAGCTGATGGAACTGACGCAGGAACTTTCCTGTTTCCTTACCATAGAACGGTTCCCAGTGGGCATCGATCGCTGCCGCAGCGTTCCAGTTCGGGTTCCATTCGCTGCGGTAAGCCGCATAAAGCGAGTAATAATAGAACCACATATTTCCGGGGATCCCGCAGCATTGACCGAAATAGAGGTGGCTGTTTCCAAGATATTTTCCGAATTTTTTGGGGATATCGCCAACGAATTCTCCATTGACAGCCAGCACGAAAGGACTGTTGCTGGAGTAGGTCCAGAATTTCTGAATGGGTCTGTTCCCGAGGGCAACATACCACTCTTCCGCGATTTTCAGCATTTCTCTCATGTGGCGCGGACTGCGCACCTTGTTGGGAAGATCCCCCAGACAAAGCTGGACTTCCGTGTTCGGCGGCAATTTCCAGCGGGGATCATTTCCTGCATAGCGGACGTTGTAATATGCCATGATCCATAATTTTCTTCCGGGCCATTCCTGATTGATCCGGTTTGCAAGATACTGATGGAACCGGGCATAAATATTTGCCATTCCGGCGTTGGGACCGCGCTTTATATCCTGCTGAGTCATCAGATTGAGTTTCCGGACGACAGGATCATTGAACACTTCCTGATCGGGCATCAGGGTGTCGCACATCCCGAAGGAGATATTGGTCAGGTTGCAGCAGGCATAACCGCCTTCATTGATTTTTCCGTTGGAATCATAATACCGTTTCAGAGAATCGATCAGCAGATCTGCAAATTTAAGATCAATGACATTGAAATAGTTGCCAACGTGACTCTTGGGGTTGTACCAGAAATTTCCGCCGGGGGAGGTGTAAAAAATCGTTTTCAACTGATCGGGGAAGGATTGTGCCATCCGCTCCGGACGGGGATTGTGTCCGCCGGCACCGGGTTGATCTCCGCCCAGACGCAGCTTTTCATAAAAAAACATGTCCTTATGGGTGAGCGGTCCGAGCCATTGTTCCCAGAATTTCCGTGGACGTCCGGCTGCCAGACAGGATGTGATGGAATAAATCCCGCCGCGAGTCTGGAAATAAGGGGCATCCTGATAGAAAACCGGAGTGATCGTCAGGTTTTTGATTTCCGGAGTCAATGTTCCATATTCTCCGGGAAAATAGAAGCGGACTCCCAGAAAGCGTTCCACAAAATCGTATGCACCGTACCAGGTTCCGGTTCTTGCACCCAGCTGTTCCAGCGGCTTCATATTGTACCCTTCGATCAAAGAAGAGTCATGTCCGGCAATGATGATCCCCCGGGGAAATGTCTTAACCGCAAATCCCTGATTGGGAAGCTTGAAAACATCAATCCCCTGTTCTCTTGTGAGAGCACAATCACCGACGACGATCACATTTTTTCCGGCAGGGATGTTTTTGACATCCACGACCTGAACTTTTTTCCCGGTGCATTTCTCGATTGCCTCTGTCAGCACTTTGATTGCAGGTTCGATACTTTTCTGACTTCTGCATTTGGATGCCATCCGCTTTTCCGCCTGAAGATCTGCTGCGATCACAAAGTTCAATTCTCCGTTGACGACCATTTTCAGGGGTGCATGAGCCGGGGGCGTTTCATATTTCACGGGAAACACTTCCGGTGAATTCAAATCATACCCTGCTGCGATTCCGGTTATGAACAGAAACAGAGCAGCGGAACAGAGTTTACAGAATGTGAAAATTTTCATTTTTTTCCTTTCCCTTTCATCTCGAACTCTTTCTTCAGGAAGTCTCTGACAAATGCAGATTCTTCCGGACACTTGTTGATTTCCCTGTCGCCCAGAATCACAAGATCATGGATTTTTCCGTCAGCAAGATATTTCCGGGCGCGTTCCAGCTGGATTTTGAGGAATTGTTTTCCATTGACATTGGCGGCGGCGAAGTAATCATAGATAAAGATTCCCAGCATGATCTCTTTCCCGGGAAATGCCAGGCGGAATTTTTCAATCGCAAGGTCAAGTTTCGGGAGCTGATATTTGTATCCGACCCAGAGATTGATTGCGTCCACATAGGGTTCCACAAGCTCCAGGAACGGGGAATCCATCTCGCCGACATAAACCACGGAATAGAGTTTGAGATCCGGATTATGCTTTTTCAATGCAGCGGAGATTTTTTTTACTTCCTTCAGAGAGATGTTGCGTCCGAAGTTGCCGATCAGATCATCGATCATACCGCCTTTGATATTCGGATATTTCAGGGAGAGTTTGCTGATGAGTTCTGCTGTTTCCTCATCGGTTCCGCAAACCACACCGGGAGAACGGCTGATAGAGGAGAGCTGACACAAAAGTTTTTTTGCATTTTTATGGATTCTGATCGCTTCTTCATCGGTGGGGCCGTACATATATACGACGTTATCCATTCCGAAGAATTCAGCACCTTTCATTGCGCAGTCAGGTTCATCCGATCCGCCCCAGTAGGGAGTTGGTCCGCCCCAGATCCAGGTGTTTTCTCTGGAAAAATGATCGGGACCTTTATGATCCATGAGCGCAAAGGTTTCAGCAATCGCCTGATCCAGCTTTTTATTGTAAGCGGCGAGTCTTTTCCGTTTTGCCGGAATATCCGGTTTTCCAGCTCTGGTTCTGCGGTCGAGTTCGATCCTCAGCTGTTCCGCGGTGGTTCCGATCAACTGTGTTTTCTGAAGCGCATCTTTAAACATAAGAGTTCCTTTTGTATTTCTGACCCATCTGTATTTTTTGTTTCTTTTTAACTATATCACAAGTAAAATCGTTTTTCAATGAAATTCCATCTTTTTTTTGAAAGTTTATTGACCCACCCGGAAAAGTGTGCTATATTACCTGATGAAAAAGAAAATCCGGAGTTCAATATGGCGATTTCAAATGATATTATCGATCTTCTGCGGCAGGAGATTCAGGATGGAAAATATCCGATCAACAGCCGTTTTCCCTCAGAATTTGAACTGGGGGAGCGGTTCAGTATCAATAAAAAAACTGCGAACAAAATCGTAACGCTTCTTGTGGCAGAAGGATTCCTGAAACGGGGGATCGGAAAACAGGGAACGCTTGTCAGACAGATTGAAAAATATCCGAAGTATCACATTGCTTTCCTGGGAAGTCTGAAACCTCCCCATTATGCGCGGATCGTTGATGGATTGCAGGCCGCCGCCATCAGAGATCATTCCATGGTCAGTGTCTTTTCCCCGGATCAGGAGTTTTTCGGAACAGTTCTTCAGTATTTGCAGTCGCTGCAAGTAGATGCCATTGTGGCAAATGGATATGGATTGCTGCCGGAAACCGGAATTCCGGTCATCTATGTGGAAGATCAGAACGGCCCACTGATTTTTCCGGAATTTGTGACATGCGATTCATTTACTGCCGGATATCAGCTTGCCCGTTCTGTTTTGGAAAAGGGACACCGGGAGATCGTTTTTCTTTATCACATCCGGAACAATCCTCACCGGCTGGAAGGGATGTACCGGGCTCTGGAAGAATATGGGATCACGGATGGCAAAAGCAGAACGTTTACTTTGATGGAACATTCCTTGAGCGAATGTAATCTGGTCCTTCAGCGGATCCGGGATAAGTACCCGGAATTCTCAGCCATCCTTGCCTGTTCCAATGATAATACATATCACATGATCCGGAGCTTGCAGAGTTATTCTATCGACTGGATGGGCAAAATCGCGCTTGGCGGATTCGGGAACATTCCCGGAGTCAGTGATATTTTTCCCACGGTTTCGGTGGATCAGCACCCGTTTCAGATCGGGGCTGAGGCGTACCATCAGATCGTGAAAAAAATAAAAGATCCCGGTTCCCTTGTTCAGAAACATGTGGAAACCGAGATCATTCACACGGAAAACATTCCGTTGATCTGAGGATAATCAGATAAATTCTGAAGCCATCTGATCCAGCGTGCCTTCAGCGATCGCCTGACGGATCCGTTTCATCAAATCCATGAAATAGTGAATGTTGTGAATGGTCAGGAGCTGGACTCCCAGAATTTCATTCACGTTCAGGAGATGACGGATATAAGCACGGGTGAAGTTCTGACATGCATAGCAGGTGCAGGTTTCATCAATGGGGGTGAAATCATCAAAATACTTTCCGGCCTTCACCGGAAGCGTGATTCCTCCTTTGATAAAGGCAGAACCATGCCGCGCCAGACGGGTGGGCATCACACAGTCAAACATATCGATTCCCCGGCGCACATTCTCATAGATCTGCTTCGGAGTGCCGACTCCCATCAGATATCGCGGTTTATCTTCGGGAAGACAGGGGGTCACCCGTTCCACACATTCAAACATGATCTCTTCCGGCTCTCCAACGCTGAGCCCTCCAATGGAATAACCGTCAAAATCCATCTTGACCAGTTCCTCCGCAGAGTGTTTCCGGAGGTCATGATAGACAGACCCCTGAACGATTCCGAACCGGAATTGATGGGGATCCAGCGGCTGTTCTCTGGACATCAGTTCCCAGCGGAGGGTTTGTTTCAAAGATTTTTCTGCATCTTCATAGGAACAGGGGTAAGGAGTACATTCGTCAAATGCCATGACGATATCAGATCCAAGCGCGCGCTGGATCGCCATGGATTCCACTGGTCCGAGAAAATATCTTGACCCGTCAATGTGAGAGGCAAATTCTACACCGTCCGGTTTCATTTTCCGTAAATTGGAAAGACTGAACACCTGAAATCCCCCGCTGTCAGTGAGGATCGGATGATTCCAGTTTTCAAATTTATGAAGTCCGCCTGCCTTCCGGATCAGATCTTTTCCGGGACGCAGCATCAGGTGATAGGTATTCCCGAGAATGATCTGGACATTTTCCTCTTCCAGTTCACGGGGGGACATTGCTTTGACGGTTGCCCGGGTTCCCACCGGCATGAAGATTGGAGTATCCACATCCCCATGAGCAGTATGCAGTTTGCCCAGACGTGCCATGGAGGTGGAATCTTTTTTCAAAAGTTCGTAAAGAGCCATCAGAGGAACATCCCTTGTTTCAGTTGATTCAATGTTTCGCCGGGAATCCCCAGAGCTTCTGCAAGGCGGAATGTCAGCGGAATCGCCGCCCCGGGACCTTTCCCGGTCAGGATCCTGTCACCGGAATCTTCCGTCAGTTCCCCGGTATAAACGAGCCCCTCCACACCGTCTTCTGTTGTGGGATAACCGGTTACTTTGCGTCCGGCGGAAAGACCAGCCTTTGCGAGCACGATGGGCGCTGCACAGATGGCGCTGACAAATCCCCCGGCTGCGTGAACGGTACGGATCAGTTCGATGACTCCCGGATTGTCCCGGAGATTGGTCGCCCCGGGAAGTCCGCCGGGCAGATAGACCAATTGCAGTTTTTCCGGATCAAGATCCTCCAGCATGACTTCTGTGTTCACCTGGATTCCCCGGGAGGATGCAACCGTTTTTCCTGTCACTCCGGCAAGAATGACCTTCAAACCGAGCCGGCGGAAGATGTCTGCGGGTGCGAGGGCTTCGATTTCTTCAAAGCCGTCAGCGAGCAAAATCGCAATTTCATTTCTCATATTTCAATATCCTTTCCTTGTTTCTCATAAGAGTAATATAGCATAGAATCAGAAATATTCTCAGCGGAAATGAAAAAATATCAAACTTTTTTCGCCGGATGCCTGTAACTTCCGGGGGAGAATCCGAAAAACTTTTTGAACGCTTTGGAGAAATGAAACCTGTCTGCGTAACCGGTCCCCATGGCAATTTCATCAATCGTCTCATTGGAATAAATCAGTTTCCGGCGCGCATATTCCATCCGCAAGTTCAAAAGATAGCGTCCGGGGGACATTCCCATTTCCTGACGGAAGAGTTCATAGAAGTGATTTCTGCTCAGACCTGCCCGTTTGCAAAGTTCGCTGTTTGACAATGGTTCCTGAAGATGGCTGTTGATGGATTCCACGGCTTTCCGGATCCCCGGACTCATGATCTGTTCTTCCGGTTCCAGAAAATCTTCTTCCGGAATCTCTGTAAGAAAATGATAAAGCATGTGCCGTATCAGCAATGCTTTTCTTCCTTCTTCGGCACATTTCTGAATCTTTTCCACCTGATCTCTGACAGAGCCTGCGGGGAAAAGAAAGATCTTCCGGCGAACCCGGTCAAAGGGCGGAGGTGTATTGAAATGAAGATAAAATTGCCGGAAGGAATGTTGACATCCTGTTGAAAATTTTGTATAGGGCGGAATCAGTACAACATGATCGCCGGTCAGCGGGATTTCTTTTCCGTTCAAATAAATCACTGCACCGGGTTCAGGGTTCCAGTAAAAAATCCAGAAGGGATATACTGTATCGGTAAAAATCCAGTTGTCCACATCCGAAAAACAACATAATATCATGGAAATATCAAATGCTTCCCGGGTATCGGTTGAAATAATAAAAAAAGGATGATTTGACATAAGAAAATTAGATCCTGACATTTTAATTTGTTGGATTTCGAGTATAATATAAGTGTCATTGATCATTTTCGCAAGTACAAAAAATAAAAAAATGAGGAAAAAAGATGAAAATCAGTGCAGAACAGAGAAAGAGACTCAACATCGCCCTGGATCGTCTGAATGCGAAATTCAAGGAAATGAAAAAGGCTCATCCCGAAGTTCTTCTCGGTGAAACAGAAGCTCCCGCTCCCGAAGGTTATGTGGAAGAAGATCCCCTCCGCAAACACGGCAGCACCGAATGGGCTGGCTATCTCAACCCCGAAAATGAAGAACTGGACAAGATCCTTCTGGAAATCCTTGCAACAGCTCCCAAGACAGATCCCGCCAAAATGGCAAAGATCACCAGTGAAAATCTCTGGGTTTGGGGCGGACCGACTCCCTTCTGGGGCGGAACTATGGCGGATGATACCCTCGTCAAAGGCGCAGATTACTACGGCGCAGAAAATGTCGTCTATGTCTATGGCCCGACAGATGACAAGATGATGTCCATGCACAGCAAGTACAAACGGATGCTCTGCCAGATCAACGCCACCTGCCGTACCCCGGGGGCTCAGGGGGAATTCACAGATGAAGAAAATGCGGAATACCTGAGCAAGCTCTCTCTCAAGTATCCCAACATCATCGGTGCAATGTGCGATGACGTTACCACGGCTTTCCTCAAAATTGCGCTTCCTGAATCCTTCGAAGCCCGTTACAGAGGTTTGAAAAAATACAACGACAAACTCAAAATGTTTGGTGTTGTTTATGCTCATGAGCTGGATAAAGATTTCTCTCTGATCCAGCAGTACATGGATGTGATCAACCTCTGGCTCTGGCACAAAGATGATATTCTCGAATATGATGAATATATCGAAGCATGTCAGAAAGCATTCCCCGGCAAACCCATCATTCAGGGGATCTTCCTCCATGAATATGGAAGAGCTGATATCGCCAACGTGATCGAGCTCCTGAAATATCAGCTTGACAGAGCCCGTGAATACATGGCAAAAGGTGTGGTTGTCGGCGTGATCATTCTCGGCGACCGCGAAATCAAGAAATGGCCGGAAGTCGCTGAAGCAATCCGCGAATATCTCCAGAATCAGTAATTCCGCTGATCCCGGAATACAAAGAAAGGGATACACCTGTCATCGGGTGTATCCCTTTTTTTTATGCCTGAAGGCAATGTTCTGAAAATCTTATTTTCTGTTCAGACTGTGCCGGTACATTCCGCGGAACCAGCAGAGAATCAAATGCCAGATGGCTCCAACATAAATCACTCCCAGAAGCGAGAGCAGAATGGTGATACTTTGCACAAGATCTTTCTGGAAAATTGCAAATCCAAGGAAAATACAGTTGGTAACAATGATCAGCCCGGTAATGACAATGTTAAGGATCTTCAAAATGCTCAGAGCCTTCAAAACATATTCATCTTCCTTCTGTCCGCCAAGGGGATCAGACAGATCCGGCTGACTCGGCATCTTGGTTGTCTGGGCTGAGGGATTCGGATAGAACTGCATATTGCCCTGAGCGGGAGCTTGTTGAGGCTGTTGCTGCATCTGCGGTTGAGCCGGAGCCTGTTGAGGCTGTTGCTGCTTCTGGGGCTGAGCCGGAGGCGGCTGAGGAACTGCTTGAGGTTCAGAAACAATCACCGGCGGTTTAGGCTGCTGTGCAGGTGCCGGAGGCGGCATATAGGCTGCATCCTTAGAGACTGTCGGCTGCTGCATCCGAGGTTGAACCGGAGGCGGCTGAGGCATGGGAGCCGGAGCGGGCTGAACCGGAGGCGGCTGATGCATGGGAGCCGGAGCAGGCTGAACCGGAGGCGGCTGAGGCATGGGAGCCGGAGCGGGCTGAATCGGAGGCGGCTGAGGCATGGGAGCCGGAGCAGGTTGAACCGGAGTCGGCTGAGGCATGGGAGCCGGAGCTGGCTGAACCGGAGCGGGCTGAACCGGAGGCGGCTGAGGCATGGGAACCGGAGCGGGCTGAACCGGAGGCGGCTGAGGCATGGGAGCCGGAGCAGGCTGAACCGGAGCGGGAGCAGGTTGCTGAACCGGAGCAGGTGTTGGCGGCGGCATGTACTGTGACATCTGCGGGACAGGGGTTGCCGGCGGAGGTGTTTCCTCCTGAAGGGAGTTGCTGCAATAAATACAGACTTTATCCTCGGCAGGAACATATTTTCCGCAATGGGGGCAGACCTGTACAGAATCATCAATGACATCGATGTTTCTATGACATCCGACGCACTGCAGCGTTCCGATGAAAGAAACTGGAACGATATTCTGAGCTCCGCATTCCGGGCAGGTAAATTCTCCAACACTTTCTGCTGGCTGTTCCGGCACAGCAGGTGCAGGAACTTCATTTACATTCGGAATGGTAAAGGTCTTATCACAAACGGGACACTCACCGACGATTCCGTTGATTCCCTGCTGACCTGTAACAAAGGTATTGCAGAACGGACATTTTGTTTGAACTCCAGCCATAATCACCTGTCTTTCATTTGGTTTTTCTCTTCCATACTATCTGAAAGATAATCGTTCTTTTCTGTTTTTCAAGCATAATCTGTTATTGTTACGCATGTTTTTGTAAAAAATTACAGAAAAGATCCCCAAAATTTACTTTGTTTTCAAAAAAATGTATTTTTTATACTGATTTTCTGATATATTCCCGGAATGACGGAACCCAGCCATGCCTGATCGAAGATTGCAACAGAATCCCGACCGGCACAGCTGTCTGCTTCAAATCTCTGCGGAACTTCTGTTATTCGCTCAGAAGTTCCATTGCATCGAAATAAACTCCATTGGATTTCCCCGGGGAGAAGTTGCGCACCATAATGCTGCAGGATGCGGCATTCTTCGGGAAAACTCCGTTGATGGTGTATTGGCTCCAGTTCTCTTTCCCCTGGAAACCGTAATATTTTGCATCACCGGTTTTCTTTCCGTTTGCATCATAACAGATGAAATAGACGTATCCGGTGCTGCCTTTCATTTTGAAATTCAGCTGAAATTTGCTTCCGCCTTTGATCGCGAACTTGTTGGAATAGAGGCTGTCGCCGCCTTTTGCCACGACCCGGATGCAGTTTTTACCATCGGCTGCGCCTGTCGTTTCCAGATTGCAGGGTCTGCCCCAGAAGGCAGGTTTTCCATCATTTCCGAGCTGTTCAAAGGAGCCGTTTTTGAAGTTGGGGTTCGGTTTCAGATATTGAACTCCGCCGATGAATTCCACATTGTCAAAGAACGCTCCGCCGTACTTGCTGCCGTCAAAGTTCCGCAAGCCGATTCTGCATGCGACTGCATTCGCCGGGACTCTTCCCTGGAACACGCAAGTCTTCCAATTCTTCTTGGTATCTGTCCAGAAGAACGTCCGTGACGGATCGGGAACCCGTTTGTTGTTTTTGTCATAGAACAGAACATAGATATACCCGGAATCTCCTTGGTGGCGCAGGGAGATAGAATAATCCCGGTCTGCTTCCACGGGGATCAGGTCGGAAGTCATCATCTTATCTTTTCCGCCTTTTCTGCCTGCCATCAGCATATAGTAAATTCCTTCATCGGCACCTCCTTTGCAAACCAGAGCAGGGGTTGTCCAGCCGACAGGTTTTCCTTTGGCGTTGATCGTTTCAAACCCACCGTTGAGGAGGCGGTTTTCCTTTCCGAGGAATTCGATTCTTCCGAAATATTCGGGGGAATAATTATGGAATCCCAGAGAGGGGAACAGGACGTAGTAGGTTCCTGTCTGAGGATTGCCGTGTGTCTGACGGCGGAACATCTGGAACATGAGCTGCGGCAAATCTTCAAATTTCATTCCCAGATCGCTCCAGGGAATAAAGATGGTGTAGGTGTGATAATCTTTTCCGCGGAACTGACGGAGTTTGAGATCACTGTTCCAATCCCAATCTGAGGTGTTCACATCAATGGTGCGCCGTCCATCTACGATCTGACCGCCGACTGTGATAATGTAATGGCGGTTTTCTCTCCGGTCCGCAGTGATGAGGAAGAGTTCCAGACAGTCATCTTTCCAGGCGTTGTCGCCGTCATCGCGTTTTTTGGTGAGATCCACCAGTTTCGGCATGTTCGGTTCTTTGCAGATGACATGGAGTCCGAGCCCTTTCTGATTTGCGATTGCATAAAGATGAGTCCGGTTCGGTTTTGCGGTAACGGTTCTGCCGTCCTTCATGGTCAGGAGATATTCTCTTGCATGTTTCCAGGCGCTGTCGATGCTGTATTCCATGGGGATTTCCTGATCGGTGAGAGAGACGCCCATGAATTTTCCTTTTGACCGGAGCATGTACATTGTTTTGAAGAAGGGGGCAAGTTCATCCTGCAGGAGTTTGATCCGTTTTGCATAAACGGTTCCGGCGGGAGCTTTCCTGGCAGCATCCTTCAAAAGTTTAGTGAAGAGATCAAGATCTTCGGTTGTGTACATGGTGGCTTCCCCGTTTTTGAGGAAGATCTTTTCTGCGGTGTTCCAGAAGTTCTTCATTTCGGGAGCTGCCGGACCGTAGAAGAGCGTATAATATTCATCCAGGAGGGCATTCAGATCCAGATCCGGGTTCCAGAGCAACTGGAAGCGGACATAGTCGTTCAAATGGGTGATTGCCGGGAAGCCGATTTGGGACCGTTTGACATGCTGATCCCCGCCGCCGGAATAATAACCGCCTTCGCTGAATTCCCCGATCACGCCGTGATCACGGTTGAATTTGATATTTTCCTGCAGGATATGAGGATAGAAAACAGGAATTCCACGGAGGGGCGGAATGTGGTTGAAAAGAGGATAGGTCCAGACAAGGATGGGCACTTTCTTCTTTGCATAGCCTTTGATGGCATCTTCCACTTCTTTTTTTGCCGCCGGATTCCGGAGAGACTGGCGGGTGTAACAGATCCGGACAGCCATATTCGGCGGCAGATCAATTTCCGGAACAACACGGTATCCTGCGTATGCAAGGGTTCCGATCAGTTTATCCGGATGGGTTTTTCCGACGATTTTTGCAATTTCTGCAGCATGGTGGAACACCGCATTGGAGAATCTTCCATTCACACCAAGATGGGGAGAATAAAGTTTTTTGCAGTTTTCACATTCACAGATCTTGAACAAACCATCCTGCGGAACGATTGCAAAGGTGGTGTAATCCGGATTTTTGTTGAAGAAATCCTGCGCCAGTTTTGCAAAGGCTTTGATCCCTTCCGGATTGGTCAGACAGAGATTTCCATAATTGTTTGCAGTGGAAAGATTGGTAAAATCCCGTTTTCCGCCGATCAGGGCAAAATATTCCGGATTCGTATCTTTGAATCTGGTCATCCGGTTGTAACTGTGATTGATAGAATTGTTCTGACCGCCGCTGCACATCCGGTAATACCAATCCAGCAGTTCCTGGCTCGCTTCTTTGAACCGTGCTGCGTGCCAATGACGTTCCCGGAACGCAGGGGCATCGGTATATTCTTTCACCGGAAGCACAAAATCTTTGGATTGGGGAATGACGTGTCCCAGTTCATGGGGCATATAGTGCCGGACTCCGGCATACTGTTCCAGCATTTTGTAAACGCCGTTTCCTGTTCCCCGTTCTCCATAGGCATAATAGTGCTTTTCATAGTTGCAGTAGACAAATGTGTGCCCATAATAGCGTTCTGTCATCTGGGGCTTATCCCGTCCGGCGATCACAACATATTCCGGCGTTGCTTTGAAGAAATAACCGTCATATTTGATCTTTTTGGAATCAGCTCCCAGCTTGGCTGTCCGTTCGGAAAGTCCGAGATAAACGGGGATCATTCCGGCTGGAACAGGATCTTTGGCAGAGAGAATCTGGAGTTTGACCCCGGTCCGTTTCAACAGGATCGACTGCATTTCTTCCGCAGCTTTTTTCGCCGTCACGTTGTTTGCATCTTCAACAACGATCACAGATTTTGCACTTCCGCCTTTGATCAGAGCAACTTCTGCCGCCGTCAGAAAAGAGGCAGAAAGAATTGTCAGAATCAAACAAAGTAATCTTTTCATTTGGGATTCCCTTTCCTTTTGTTATTGAGGTAATTTCAAAAGTCCGGCAAAATTTGGTTGAAAAGAGATTGCTGATGAGCTGGAAATGGTAGTTTGAGCGTGGCTACTCTCTGAGTAACCACCGAAAACGCTCCATTTTCAGATCTCTGCAAGAATTTTCAGACAT
>JAFTIQ010000010.1 GCA_017456805.1 Lentisphaeria bacterium | reverse complement strand
TTGGTTGTGTTGATGTTGTCAGGGATTTCCGGATAGGAAATCTGCATTGTGAAGTAAGAGAGCTGTTCTCCGCTGAGATGTTCCTGCAGTGCCAAAGCAAGAGGTTTTGCGGCAATACAAGATTCTGCAAATGTCAGCCCGCTGAAGTTTGCAATCATAAGATACACCTTGGAGGCACGTTTCAAAGCAGCGTAATCAAGCAGATCATACCGTCCGAAAACTTCCGGGTGGGTGATCAGAATCTTTCCGGCATTTAAGAATGCTTCCTGATTCTGATAGGCAAACTCAATATCAGACGTAATGACGACTTCTTTTCCATCAAGGTCAGTTCTGGACCACGGGATAAGTTTGGAGGCAATGAACCCGAACAGCTCAGGTTCATTGCTTCCATTTTGTATATAAGCCGTATACGGAATGAATGATTTTGTACGATTTGCGTGATTGTAAATAACCACGGTTTTAATTATAAATTTATTTTCTGCTAAAAATGAATTTATAGAGGATGAAAGCTTATTTAGAGATCTTAACATTTGTAACTAGCAATCTATTTTAATATCCCGATCCTTCTGATCCGCAGATGATCAGAAGGGACGGTAATTTGTTTTATGTTCAAGTCTATTTATTGTATCATAAAAAACGAGAAAAATACTACTAGAAATAAAAATCTGTTGCAAAATGAGGGACTTTTTTATGAAAAAGCATAAAAAGTAAGTTATCATAGGGTAATTTTCAAATATTGTAACGTCTTAGACAAGCTGGTTTTATAAAATCTATTGCTTTTTTGAGGGTGGTTACTTTATTTTTGTTTTGACTATCTCAAATCCCCATAGTGGTATTTCCTACAGCTCTGATAAACGTTGTCCCTCGGGGTGTTCAATTCATCAAGAATTTCCAGTAATCTTTTCTGATTGAGGCAGTTCTGCCCGATAGTATTTCCACACGTCTTCTGGAGAAATACCATAACAATTCAGTTGATCAAAGATGGTCAGCAGTTTATCAGGAAGAAGATCGACAATCGTTTTTGATACCGGAGAGGGGAGTGTATAAAGATACCAGAAAAAAACATTGTCATATTCATCTTGCCATGCGGTCAGATCGTCAAGGAACTCTTTTATGGCTTGGTACAGCAAAAACTCTGGTGATATCCAGCTACGTAGAAATTTAATCAGTTTACGAATTTTCATGTCACAAGGAAGATTTTTGAGCAGAGAAACTACCACCACTAGCTTTTGCAAAAATACTGCTCGGTTTATGATTTGTTCATCTGTGACATTGCGGCACATCAGACGGTATATGCTGACTCTTCCAGGTGCATCGTTGTTGATAGCTTCTTCAAGATTCGGGTATGGCAGAGGTGACGGATCGTCATCCTCTGCTGCAGTGCCAAAGAATTTTTCATAATGCTTCTGTAATCGTATGTCAGGTGCGAAGGACAAAAATGGCAGAAGGGCATCCCGACCAGCCATGATCCCGCAAACCTCATCAACGGATAAGATCTGGTATCTGGCTCCAATATTCTGAAACAGCCAAAGCCACTGATCACGGCTGGGATCAGGTCGTCTCTGATCAATCCACTCTGCGTAGTCGGGAGCTTTTCGCAGAGGCGTACAATCGTAGTTATTTTCTATTGCAGTTTTCCGTACGAATTCAAGCAGCGTGACTTTGTCCGCTATTGAAAAAGATTCAGGCAGGCTTGTTTTCCCATAATTGGAAAACAAGCCGCTTTGAACAAAATTGTGGAGTTTCGGCAACATTTTGCTATAAGGAGTATCCTCATCAATGATCGGCATAGTTATTCCCTTTCATTTGTATTTTGTATCCCCAGCTGACCGGAGCAGTCCCTTTTTCTGTTAATAACCACAAAACTGGATAGCCTGGAGCATTTTGCGGACAGCTTCCATTGCCATCTGTAAAAAACACCAGAATATTTGGGTGCATGTTCTTATCCTTTATGTACTGAAAAATCGGAGTGAAGTCAGTTCCGCCTCCACCGCTGAATCGGGAGTCTCTGATCAAAACAATCCTTAAAATCGATTTGGAACGCAGGACAAAAGCTTACGATTATGTAAACAAACGTCCTTGGCAAAACAGAACTTTGGATTGCGCAGAACATATCGTTTCCCAGATTCCGTTCCCGAAAAATTTTGCTTCAAGATGTACCGGATCCCGGGAAAATAGGTTTGATTTCAATCAGGAGTTCAGCAATCTCAAATGTAAAATGAAACTCCGTGATTATTATGACGTCTCTCCCATTATCGCATACATGAACGGGGAAAAACATCCCGGTATCCGCAGCGAACGGGAATTCCGTTATAATGATGAAGTCATTACCGAACCTCTGGATCTTTCCAAGTCCAGATTGGACAAAGTCAGTAAAACATTGAAAAATATCCGGAATCAGGATAAACTGCTCTCATCTATGGCTTATAAATATCTTGAAAGATATATGGCTGAGGAAGAACAGTCTTTCAAAAAGGTCAAGTTCGCCGGGGATGTATCCGTCAGGGATTATTTCGATACGCCCATGTCTTTGACGATCAAAGGTTCCGGATTGGATATGAATATCCTGCCAAATGATTTGCTCAGACCTGCATTCTCCCTGCTGCGCAGTAAAGAATATATTCTTGCCGCGGCAAAGGTGATCGACCCCGGATTGAAAACAAAAGAGTTTGATTTCTACCGGCTTCAGGAGGCGCTCCGGATCGTTCAGGCTCATGACCGGGAAAAACGCTTTGAGTTCCTCAAAGAAGGCGGCGCTGTTTTATTGACAGATCATTTTCCCGGAACAGCGAATCCGGAAAATTTCCGGTCTCATACCTCCGGCAGATCATTAGGACATGCCGGCGCATTGTTCAATCCTCATCCTCTTTGGGAGAAGTTCCCCCATTCCGGTTTTCTGGATTGGCAGTTTTTCCCCATGATGAGAAACAGCCGTTCTCTGTTGTATGATCGTTCCATGCCGGAATTCCTGCCGGTGATTGAGCTGATCCCGTCATTCAAAATGGTAAAACAGAAATCCATGCTTTCGGAATTTGTTGTCGGAAAAGGACGTTTGATGATATCCGGTTTGAATTTTGATACTCCGGACCCGGGTGCAAAATATATGCTGCGAGCCATCGTGGAATATCTTGAACAGGGAATTTATGTATCAGCCCCCAGCTGGGAGCCTGAGAACTTGAGACTTTCAGCAGCAAATACCGGAAAGACGGGACACAGCGGTCAAAAAATAGATGCCGGCGGACGTCCGATCGGGTAAAGATTCTGAATCAGGATAGAATTGACCGGTTTTCACAAAAATATTCCGTGGGAGCTTTGCCATATTTTTTCCGGAATGCCGCACAAAAATACGAATGCGATGAAAAGCCGCAATATTGGGAAATTTCGCTGCAAAGCATTTTTTTCTCACTCAACAGTTGAACCGCCAATCTTAATCTTTTTTCAGCAATATATGCTGCCGGAGTACTGTTGAAATGCCGTTTCCAATAACGGAACAATGTTCTGCGCGATACACAGAATTTATTGCACACCGTATCAATATCCAGTTCCTGTCGGAAATGTGTATCAATGTAAATCGCGGCTTCAAGAAGAAGCTGCCACTTGTATTCCCCGCTGCTGATCGGATTGCTGGACAAACTTTCCCGTACATTCATAAGGCTTTCGCAAATCAGTTCAAACGCCATCATATCCAGATGATCTGTGATATTAAGATCATTTTTTTCCGCAATCAGATAATTGATCTCATTCAACAGATATTTTATTCTGGAAGTAATTACAAAGGAATAACCGCTGGTAGAGAGTTTGCTGATGTTTTTCCTGAAAAACTTTTTGTACTTCATCTCATATCTCAAAACAAGTACATTTCTGATTTTGTATTCCGGCAGCGGTTCCAGATCGTATGTTCCGTCTCGAATCCAAACATGGGGTGCCACGTACAAGGTTTGTTTCCCATTGCAAAGAAATCCGCTCAGTCTCCGGATCGGGGACAGTTCAAAACAAAATTCCAGATATTGATTTTTATCTGTAAAAAGCAATTCTCCTTCGCCCCGGTTGTAAATGACACCGACCAGCGGGGGAAGCGCAGTAAAACGGCGTGCAGTATTTTCCAGTGAAAGCTCCAGCAGCTCTATATCATCCTGATCATTTTTCGGCATTTTCTTCTCCGTTTCAATCAACGAAATATACTGATGTTTCACAATATAGACAGTTTTTTTGCGTTTGCAAGCAGAAAAATCAACAATGGCACTATTTCAACAATAATTGGCATGAATTAGAAATGAAAAATCCTTGATTTCATTTTTTTTTAATGATATGTTAAAATGAGAGAAAATTTCAAAAGTCTGTAAAAAGACCGGATTTTTCAGGATCTTGGAATCAACTCTTCAGAAAAAAGTTCCGCCAATAATTCAACAATAAAAAAAAGGAAAACTCTTATGAAAAACAATGGTCTTTGGGTATGGGGATATGTCTTTGATTCATATCCGGGAAAAATTCCTTTCGTTCCGTATGAAAGCTGGTGCAGCCTCGAAACGGCATGTAAATATTTGAATGCGGATAATGCAGTTTATATGAATTCCTGCAGTTCCATGGAAGCTCTGAATGACACATTGTTCAAGAAAATGGATTGCTGTAAGAATGTGATATGCGGATTGGATCATTCTGATTATGAAACATGCGCTGAAAAAGTCAGTCTCTTTTCTCTGAAACATCCCAATATTGGGGGGGCGATCATTGATGATTTTCTGGATGATCTCGGGGATTATTATCAGGGGCCCAGTGCCGGGATGACTCCGGAAAAGCTCAAAGCGATCCGCAATGCTCTGAAAAAACACAATCCTGAGCTCAAACTTTATGTTGTCCGTTATACCCGGCAGAATCCGGAACGGCTGCTGCCATATCTGGAACACTTTGATGTTCTTAATCTCTGGGTCTGGACTTCCACTAAAGAATTCTGGCAATCGCAATATCTTGAAACGGTTGCCAATTTGAGAGCGATGTACCGCAAGCCGATTTTGCAGGGTGTTTTTCTTCATCATTACGGATTCTGTTATACGGAGCAGCCGAGAATGGAACCGGAACTGCTGCGGATCCAGTGCGAACGTATCAGCGAAGAATTGCGCTGGGGGCATATTGACGGATGGTGTTTCCTCCAGAACGGATGGTTTTCATTGCAGTCACATCGTGAAACAATACAGGAGCTGAAAAGTTATCTGGATTGGTTTTATGGAACAACGACCTGTTTTCACAAATTGGATATGAAAGGATGATTCGGATGAAAAATTACAGTTTGAAAAGAGGCGGCGGACGGTTTTGTTTTACCCTGATCGAATTGCTTGTTGTAATTGCGATTATCGCAATTCTTGCGGGAATGCTCCTCCCGGCACTTTCCCGTTCCAGAGATCAAGCCAGAATCACTCAATGCGCCGGGAATGTGAAACAACTTGCATCCGCATTTCAGTTTTATCTTGATGATTACGATGGTACGTATCCCTGTGAAGTTCAGGGGGCAATCGGATATTCTGCTGAAAAGACCAGCTGGCACGGTGTGATCGGATATTATATTTACGGTGATAAAAGTCTTTTTCCCATGGCCGGATGGCCTGCCTTTCCGGCTCCCGGTGTCTTTTCATGTCCGACTTTACAGACGAAACTTCCCGGAAATAAAGTGTATTCCAATGAAGCGCATTATGCGATCAACAACTATCTGTTCGGCTGGCTGGATTATGCGAACCCGGAAAACACTGCGGTGAAATTGACACCGGTCAAAGCCGGATCGATCAAGAGTGAATCCTCGACCATGCTGTTGGTTGATGTCCGGAGCAGCAATACCAATAACACTACCGGGAACTGGTCTTTTGCGACACAAAGAGTCGCATTGCGTCACAATCGCCAGGCAAATGCCGCATTTATGGATGGGC
Organism: Lentisphaeria bacterium; assembly: GCA_017456805.1. The sequence continues at coordinate 145,928 of JAFTIQ010000010.1, read as the reverse complement.
ATGTCGGAAAAATCACGCTTGAAGATGTTCTCGGAAAAACTGCAAATCTTCCGTATAACGGTGCGAAAACCGGTTTGCCCAGAGAATATTATACCGGAAACAGCGGTTTCACCTATAACTACGCTCCGTTTTTTTGAGGTTCTCTTATGCAAGAATCAGAAAAAATATTTCCGATCGACATTAGGATCGCGCAATTTTACATGGCACGTCATAAAGTTTCCATGTCCTGGGCAGAACAATTTATCGATCATGCTGCGGAATGTGGTTTCAACTATATCAATCTGTGTATTTACGGCTGTATCCGTACCGAGATATTCCATCACATGCCGGAAAGTAAATCTTATTCAAAGGAAGAGATCAGCCATCTGGTAAACTATGCCGCACGGTACGGAATAGAAATTATCCCGAACTATGAACTGTTCAGTCACGCGGAATCTTTCCTGGAATGTCCGGAGTTTGAACATCTCTGTGAACTGCGAGACGGAAAAAAGGGGAGATTTTCCGACCTTAAAGAATCATTCTGTCCCTCTCTTGATGAAACTTATCAGTTTATTGAGGGGTATTTACGGGAGACCTCTGAACTTTTCCCCTCCCAATATATCAATGCCGGATTGGATGAAAATTTTGACATAGCAATCTGTCCCCTCTGTGCGGAATGGGCAGAAAAAATGGGCCGTGCCGAAATTCAGAAACAGCATGTCATACGCATCCATGACATTATCGTGAATAAATTGGGGAAAACAATGATGATGTGGGATGATTCTCTTGAATTTTATCCGGAAGCATTCGACAATATCCCCCGTGATATTATTATGCTGTCCTGGTGGTATGACCGGAAGGTTCCTGCGTATGCCCATCTTGGTGGACCGAAGATCAACTGTTTTGATTTTCATGAAAAACACGGATTCCGCTATATCGGCGTCCCGGCAACCTACAATTTTCAGAACATCGAAAGTTATACAGATTTTGCAAAGAAATACAATCCCATGGGGATGCTTTTGAGTAACTGGGGGATGATGACCCGTTTCAATTCATTTCCCATGATGAATTATGCTTCATATTTATGGAAAGACGGCATATCTTCCGATGAAGCCCAGAAAAAATGTGTTTTACATTTTACTGCTCCGGAAAATGAAACAGAATTGGAACTTCTCCGTTTTTATTTCCGGGAGGGAGAACATGAAAAACTTCCGGCACAGCCGGCTGCTTATGCAAATGGTGAATTGAGCTGTTATGAATATCAGAAAGTCCAGCTTGCCCGCGCTCTTCTTCCTCTGGTCAACCGGAAACTTGCGGAGGCTGACTCTGCAAAATTCCATCATGTCCTGTATGAAATGCAATTCAATTTACGCAGTGAACTGTGGTATTATCAACTCCGTCGGATCCTCAGCAAATGGAGTGACCCGAAAGCAGATTTTACCCAATGGGATGAGTTGAAAGCATTACGGGAAGAGATCCGGATCGCAAATGATGAGCTGAAAGCATTTTTTGACACGGAATACAGTACTCCGATTCCGGAATTTTTCACCGTAACCGATGTTGTTGTCATGTTGGAGAAGATAATTGACCGTTCCATAAAACGTCCGTCTGCCAGAATCAGGATTTCTTATCCTGCCCGCTATGGCTTGGGCGCATTGGAATTTCTGATCCGCAGCAAGCAGGACCGGAATTGGAAATCTCTCGGAAAATCCTATGGACAATCACTTTACGGTTATTATCAGGACTGCACGGAATCAGAAGAATATCTTTTTATCGACGATTCTGTTTCAGAGGTGGATAAACTCAAGATCCTCTATACGGAAAGTACAGGCGGAGTCTGCGGTTATGCTGCCTGTGAATTCCCTGATTCAGATTATATTCCAGAGTCGATTATTGAAACAGCAGGAAAAGTCACCTCTCCGGAAAACCTTCTTACAGAGGGGCGTTATCATTCATTTTTCGGGGATGGAGAACGGCTGACCATTGAAAAAAATCTGCATCCGTTTGTCCATGAAGAAAATTATGTTATTCTGAAGATGAAAAAGGTGATCGCAAAATGAAACGTATCAAGCTGTTTTTTTCAGTATTTCTTTTACTGCCAATTCTGTTTTCTTCTGCTTATGATTTGAAGAATCGTGCCCTGACCCCTGTTGATATTAACGAACCGCCAAAACATAAACCGGTTGAAATGATAAGGAACGGGAATCTTTGTTTTGCAATTGTCTATGATAAGAGAATAGAACGGTCAGTCAGAAACCGGACAGTGAAAAGCATTTTTCCGGCAGTCAAAGCATTGGAAAATGCATTTTTCAGGTGTACCGGTGCGAAGCCGGAAGTATTTGATATTTCAGAGCTTGCATCTGTTCAGAAGAAATTCTCCTCTGTCATTCTGGTCGGTGATAATACTCTGACCCGTAAACTTGGAATAGATGTCAGAAAACTTCCGGATCAGGGGTTCATGATCAAGACCTTTGAAGGCGGTGTTGTTATCGCCGGATCAGATTCATCGCTGGTTGAAAATTACAATTCGCATCCGCTGGATTTCAAAGGCGGATCCACCGGAACCATGTACGGAGCATATGACTTCATTGAACGAATCCTGGGAGTCCGTTTTTTCTATCCGGGCGACTATGGAACGCATTATCCCAAACAGAAAGATCTTACTCTTCAGCCGATGTCATACAGCGATTATCCCAGATTCAATACACGGGGATCGCTTTACACCTTTTACTGCCAGGTGGAATCTCCGGCTCATTTGAAAAAATATGAACCTTTTATGGGAAAACTCAAACTTCAGGATACTTCATTTGCAGACTGCTGGCGTGTCGGCGGAACATTACCGAAAGGCGGGTCGCATTGTCCTACACCGCAGGTGCTTGCAAAGAATTATCCGGATAAACTGAATACGATTTTTTATAAATCATCCTCTGGCGTTTTCTATTATGAACCGGGGGCGCATACAGGGAACTATTATAATGTACTGGACCTGAAATTTGCGGATCTTCTGATTGATGCGATCAGAGAATATTACCGTTCCAATGGAAAAGTCGATAAGGGACTCTTTGCCCATCAGGTGAACAATAAATTCATTTCTTTCGGGATCTGTGATACATATCTTCCTGAATCCATGATCATCCATGATCCGGTTGTCAAAGAATTGAATTTGATCACCGAAGCGGATAAGCAGCGGGGACCGGATGCTCTGATGGCAAATATTTATGCCAGATTTTATCAGTATTTTGCAAACCGGATAAAACAGGAATTTCCCGGAAAAAAATTGTTTGTTCTTGCCTATTACAATTCCCGTTTTGCCTCTCTTGATCTCCGTTGGAAACTCCCGGACAATGTGGAAATCAACTATTGCGATTTCCGGCTTCCGTTAAAAGTGCATAATCAGAAAGAAATGAAAAATGTTCTGGAGATTTGTGAGCAATGGTATAAAGCTCTCGGAAACCGTCCGATCCTGAAACTCTGGCTTTACAGTTCCCGTTATGATCCCTTTGCCAAAGCCGTAGCCGGAGAACTGGTCGGAGAAGTTCCCCGGAAGCTGGGAAAATATCTCAGCAGAGATGGGGGTATGTTCCTGGATGACACCGGAGATGATATGTGGTTTTATTACTATTCAGCTTATGCTGCACACCGCAGTCAATGGAATCCGGAATGGGATGCAGATGCAGGAATTGACGAACATTGGGATCTCTTCTACGGAAAAAAATGCGGTCCCGTTCTGAAAGAATTTCACAAACTCCTGAAAGATATGTATATACAGCACGGAACGAACTCCGCAGAAAGTTCACCGCTCTATCCATTGGAAACGCTTAACCGTCTTGAAGCTCTTTTGAAGCAAGCCGAAAAAACACTTGAACCCGGCTCTCTGGAAATGCAGCGGTTCAAACTGTTTGCAGCTCCCTGGCCGGATCATTTTTCCTCCCAGCGGAACCGGATCAATTACGAGAAACCAACGTATAACGTTCACAGGATTCTGGATCGGGAACGGAAAAACATGAAACAGATGTGGAAAACGATCAAACCGATCCCCATGCTTGATCCGATGGCTTCCTCAAAACCGCCGGAATACATTCCGTTCGTTGCTCTTGCCTGGGGAACAGACGGCATTTACGGAACGTTCAAAATAGATGCTCCCATGCTTGCAGACCCCAAAAAAGATGTCTGGAGTAATTGCAATCTTGAACTGTTCTTCCTGCCTGGGAACGGGGAAATCAAATATCATTTTGCATTTGACCTGCTGAACAAACCTTATTTTTCCAAGCAGAGAATACTTCCGATCCCTCAGCCGACCAACACATCATATAAACCGGACGGATTCAAATTGAACCGGAAAAAAACAGAAAACGGCTGGGAAGGCGACTTTTTTATTCCGTTCAGCGCGTTTGAAGAATCCGCTCCGGAAACTTATGATTGCTGGAGTTTCAATGTCGTTTACAGCAAAATGCTGAAGCCACGGGTAAGAGCAGGCAGTTCCCTGACTCTCGGCCTGAACCATAACACAAACATGTACGGCATGATTCAATTTGCCGGAAAAGGAGATTAACCATGAAAAAATTATGTCTCGCAACATGCATTACACTCGCAGCCGCGGCTCTCACAGCAGCCCCCGCAACGGTCACAGCGGTAATCAAAGATATGCCGATCTACCAGCCGCAAAATTATTCCATCCGGAAAGGCTGCAGCATTTCCAATCAGCATGGACAATATACTTTTACCCTTGTCCGTACCAAAGCTCTGGGAAAAGCAAAGCCTGATACTCAACTCCGGATGAATGCCGGAACCTGGGGATTCAGCCCGCAAGTCCGGTTCTTCAATCTTGTTATCAATGGAATCGCCGGACAGAAACTTGTTGTCAAGCCGGAAGATATCAAAGCGTACCGTGATGGTGAAAATGCCGGTGCGGACATTCTGTTCAATTATGACGGAGCAAAAATATGTCTCCGTTTCTACATGAGACCGGATTCCCCTGTTCTCTGGGGAGCGATCATGCCTCTGCCGGATTCTGTTGAACCGATCAAGTCAGCATATCTGGAGATCTCGCTCACCGCCTCCCAGCTTGTCCTTTCCAAAGAAAGAAAAGCGATCTTCAAAGATGTTTACAGCCGTCAGGTTATTACCCCCGTCCGGACAATTGATCAGAATAAAAATATGATCCGGCTCAAACCTGAGGATACAAGACTGGTCTTCCAGCTGTACGAGTCTCTGGCGGGCGTTATAATATTTATTTGCGTTGCCTATCTGGAGTCATGTTTTTTACAGGATGAATCTTGCTTTCAAGTGTAAGTATTTAGCAAAGTTTCTGAAAGGTGAATAGTAAATGTTTTATGCACAAAAAACAAGGTTATCCGTTATTTTTGTATGGCTTGAACTATTCTGGATGAAACGATGCTTTTTGCGAACTTTTTAAGCTGTCAATTTTGAGCAGAAAATGAAGGACAACAGAGAATTTTCAGAGCCGCGTTAAAAAGAATCCACGCCTTCTAATATGCCCCAAACAGAGATTTTGTTCGTTTTATTTTTGAGTCCGCTACCAATTTTCACTCTGCTATAGAATATAACTATGTACAAGAACTTACATTATTGCTAATGTCTTGTACGTTGTTCCATCCTTGACAAGCCATGCGGTCATTTGATCGGTGGCTGTGTTGTGAATTAACAAATCATCCGTTCCGTCATTGTTATAATCCGTGATACTTGCAATTTCCTCCGTCGCGGACAAATTACCAAACCAGAGATCTTCACTTGCAGCATAAAGATTTGTACCGTCAGATACCAACGATTCTTCGATGCCATCACCATCAAAATCGCCGGATCCAAGATTAGTCCAAGCATCCCTTGCGGTTGTATCACAAACTTTCAAGGTCAAAGCCTTACTGTTTGTTGCATCATCGAAACAATAGAGAGAATAAGTCTTACCGTCATAAGTCAAACTCTTTGTCGTTGAGAAGGTTCCGACTTCTGTACCGTCGACTTCAAGAGTGAACGTACCTTTCTTTGCTTCCAACGCCCAGTTAGCGAGGATATAAGAACCTTCCGCCTGATCTGTACTGACAGAAATCGTCATATCAGCTTTGCGAGCAACATAATAACTGTTGAGCATTGCTTCGCGATAGGATTCCTGCATTGCAGATGCCGAACGTTCCGATACATCAAATGTAATCGATGTTTCATCCGTCACAACTGCATTTCCAGCTAGGTTCGCCCGACTGTGAATCGTGGTTTCACCGAGCAGGATACCACCGTTATTACAGTTCAATGTTCCGTAAATCACATTATCCTCAGCGACTGCACCGGACATGACAGTCAAACCTCCGCCGGAAAGAACGGTTGTATCATAAGAACTTGCAACTCCGGAACAACCATCACTTGTGAATCCAAGCATCAGATATGCGCCGTAACCGACTTCCGTTTCAACCGCAGTTCCTCCCTGATAAACGGAGGTGATTCCGCGTTCCATTGTCGTGTTGGAAATTGTTCCGCCGAAGACATGAACCTTTGCTCCATGTTTGGTCAGCATGTCAGTTACAACAGCACCGGAGGAGACATGAACGACACCATTCAGCCAAATCTGAGTATCATCCGCGCTGCCGCCGGAGAGAACGTGCTGAACCCCGCCGTTTTTAATGATTGCCCCGCTGGCAACTCCGCCATTGGAAACAAACATCTGTCCTTTGTCAGCAATCTGTCCGTTCCGAACAGCACCGCTTTCGATGGTCATAATCCCGCCATAGCCCAACTCAACATTGTAAGCCGTCCCGCCGTAATAGTTCATGGTACCGCCGTTTTTGAACGTGACGCCTGTAACTTTTGCGCCCTCATGGACTGCCAGAGAACCGCCGTTGACGGTGGTGTTATTAGCGATCCCACCGCTGGTTACATACATGAGATGATCCGATGTAATATGTTCATTATCAAAGCTTACGCCATCTTTTATCAACAATCCTCCGGAGTAAACATGGACGGGGCTTTCTGTTTCCGGATCAATTGCAACAATGTTTGAAACAACGCTTGAGGTATAGGAAACATTGCCCGCAAAATCGGTTGCTTTCCAATAGATTGTGCCGTTGTTTTGAACCGTTGCACTCGTTCCGACAATCCAATCCTGAGCATTGAAACTATATTCCACTTCGGAAATGCCGCTCAAATCGTCATTGAACATTGTGTTTGCGGTTACAGCATTATGTGTCCAATTGTTTGAACTCAAATGAATATCAATCGTCGGTGCGACCTTATCGATCTTGTCGACGACGACGGATTTTTCTGTGATGTTGCCCGCCGCATCGGTTACTCTGAACTGATAAGTGCCGTTCTCAGTGACAGTCAAGCTGTTACCAGCGACCCATTCAGAGCCGTTGAAATATTCGACTGTTCCGTCGCTGACGGTCGCAGTAAGAATAACATTCTTATTCGTCCATTCCGTTGTATTGCCGGAAATATCCAAAGTCGGCGCAACTTTATCAATTTTATCAACGACGACGGATTTTTCTGTGACGTTGCCAGCCGCATCGGTTACTCTGAACTGATAAGTGCCGTTTTCAGTGATAGTCAAGCTGTTACCAGCGACCCATTCAGAGCCGTTGAAATATTCTACGGTTCCGTCACTGATAGCAGCAATCAATACAACATCTTGATTCGTCCATTCAGTTGCATTACCAGAGATTTCCAAAGTCGGTGCGACCTTATCGATCTTGTCGACGACGACGGATTTTTCTGTGACGTTGCCAGCCGCATCGGTTACTCTGAACTGATAAGTGCCGTTTTCCCCGACGGTTAGTTTATTTCCTTCAATCCATTCAGAGCCATTGAAATACTCGACTGTTCCGTCGCTGACGGTCGCAGTAAGAATAACATCCTTATTCGTCCATTCCGTTGCATTGCCGGAAATATCCAAAGTCGGCGCAACTTTATCAATTTTATCAACGACGACGGATTTTTCTGTGACATTGCCCGCCGCATCGGTTACTCTGAACTGATAAGTTCCATTTTCACCGACGGTAAATTTATCGCCAGCGACCCAATCGGAGCCGTTGAAATATTCTACGGTTCCATCGCTGACACTTGCGCTGAGAATGACATCCTGATTTGTCCATTCCGTTGTATTGCCGGAGATTTCCAAAGTCGGTGCGACTTTATCGATTTTTTCAACCACGACGGATTTTTCTGTGACGTTGCCTGCGGCATCAGTTACTCTGAACTGATAAGTGCCGTTTTCACCGACGGTTAGTTTATTTCCTTCAATCCATTCAGAGCCGTTGAAATATTCGACTGTTCCGTCGCTGACGGTCGCACTAAGAATAACATCCTTATTCGTCCATTCCGTTGTATTGCCGGAAATATCCAAAGTCGGCGCGACCTTATCGATCTTGTCGACAACGACAGATTTTTCTGTGATGTTGCCCGCCGCATCGGTTACTCTGAACTGATAAGTGCCGTTTTCAGTGACAGTCAAGCTGTTACCAGCGACCCAATCTGTACCGTTGAAATATTCGACTGTTCCGTCACTGACGGTCGCAGTAAGAATAACATCCTTATTCGTCCATTCAGTTGCATTACCAGAGATTTCCAAAGTCGGTGCGACCTTATCGATCTTGTCGACAACGACAGATTTTTCTGTGATGTTGCCCGCCGCATCGGTTACTCTGAACTGATAAGTTCCATTTTCAGAGACAGTCAAGCTGTTACCAGCGACCCAATCAGAGCCGTTAAAATATTCGACGGTTCCATCGCTGACATTTGCGTTGAGAATGACATCCTGATTTGTCCAATCAGTTGCATTACCAGAGATTTCCAAAGTCGGTGCGACCTTATCGATCTTGTCGACAACGACAGATTTTTCTGTGACATTTCCGGCTGCATCGGTTACTCTGAACTGATAAGTTCCATTTTCAGTGACAGTCAAGCTGTTACCAGCGACCCATTCTGTACCGTTGAAATATTCAATAATTCCATCACTCGCGGAAGCTGTCAGAATAATATCTTTGTTCGTCCATATATCTGGATTGCCGGAAATATCAAGTGTTGGTGCTGCGGAATCAATATTTTCGATATTCAACGAAGTATATTGACTTTCCATTCCATTTGTTCCAACTGCTTTAAAATAATATCTTCCATTGGTGTCGAGAATTATACTGTTATTAAATTCCGTCCAGTTAATTAGGTCTGAAGAATAGAAGCTTTTTGCATTTTCAGTGACGATTACAGTTACTGGTAATGTTTGTACAGGAGTTTCTGTGTCGACCTTTATTTCAATAGTCGGGATCTCAACTTTGGATGCTGAAACGTAAGTACTTTCGACATCACTTATTGCAAGAACATAACAGGTTGGGTCATTGGTTGTTATCTTTGCATTCCCTTCAATGTAAAGATAATTCCCATTTTTGACTTTGAGAGTATATTCTCCATCCTCGGCCACAGTATTTTGAATTTCGTTTCCAGAAAGATCAAATTCTTTTACGATCAAATTTGTACCGGTGATGGTAACATTCAATTCATCCGCATAGACGGTTTTCAGTTGATAATAATCAGCATCTCCAGCATATGTCATTAAACCGGCGTAAGTTCCGGCCGCAAGGGTTGTCGCTTTATCGAGTATATTATTTCCTCCTTTATCTGGATCAATATCTCCAGTACGGGCGAAATCAAATCTGTCAACACCACTGGCCCAATCTGCCTCAAAACACATTGTGTAAGAGGTTGGAGTATCAGTTGTAATCACAAGTTCATAGTCGGAATATGCTCCGGATTCTGTAAAATCAATACCAGCGAGGGAAAGGACCCCATTTTCGCTGATACGACGAATATTTTTTTCTTCCCCTGAATCTGTAGGTATTGTTTGTATCAACGTAATGGTAATGTTGGCATCCGCAGTATCTGCAACTACACGGATTGCATCCCCTTCAAGCCCTTTCTGCATCATTTCGATGTTGAAACGAGCTGTTTTTGCGGTGTACAATCCTTCTAAAGTCATACCATTACCAGAGAAAGCCCCCAGATTTATAATAATTTCTTTATTATCTTCTCCAAAATAGTAATCAAAATCATTAAATGTTAATTTTCCTGCGTTTTCAACCATAAAACTGGAAACATCATTGGCAAGTTGTCCGATTGTATAAAGAAGATCTCCCCATGCCATTTGACCAATGGAACTGGAATAATAATCTAATGATTCACCTCCGATATAGCAATATTGATTCATTTGATCGCTGGACAGAACCGGATTGAAAACTGCCAATCCAGTTCCATAGGAGGTTGGTGTGATTTGAGAGTCTTTGATAATATCATTGGTAATCACGGTAATCAACTCAGTCAAAGCGGAATCAAGAGTTGATGAAATCGTAAAGTTCTGAGCCTCTCTCAAAATGCTAACCAAGTCAGAAAACGCACAAATCTCATCGCCGTAATTAAATGCTGTTCCAAAAGCGGTACAGAGAGCGGTCCAATCTGCATAAGTAAAATCATTTGCATAAGAGGCAAATTTATTTAATGCAGTTGATAGATATGTGTCACTGGTATCAAATGCAGCAAGAGTCAAATCCAGTGCACCTGAACAGTTGCAGCTCGCAACCATTTTTTCTGCAAGTTCTTCTGCGGTCATGTTTGTTTCAAGGGAATTGAACAGGACCTTATACATCATCAGCTGATTTGGAGTATAACCAACAGCCTCAGAGGCCACAACATAATCAACAGTATTTTCCATTTCTGTAATGACGACATCACTTCCCATCAGACACTGATCAAAAGCGACGACAGAAATATCATCATATTTTTCCTGCTTGAGCAAGTCGGATATTTCCGTAATGCTCATCATAGAATTACTGTTTTCGTCAGATGAGTTCCAGCCCAGCGAAGTCCCATGATCTTTCATTATGAGGGCATAATTATCGGCACGCCCCGCCTGCATTCCCCAATCCAAGAAAGCTTCCAGAGTTGCAACATCTCCAGTATCCCATTCCTGCATCTGGTCAAGATTAGACGTATTTACATAGGTATCAGTATTGATGCCGTCAAAATACAGCCACTCAACAGAGACAGCCCCTCCATTACTGTGACGAATCTTTCCAACTCGGGTATCAGTCCAATTCCGCTGATCAGTAGAATATTCCCCACTACGGTCCATGAGTACATAAACTTCAACATTTTCCGGGAGCACTGCTTTTTGCATATAAAGCAATTCTGTAAGATACGCACCTTCAAGGTTGTTGTCCCCGGCAAGATAAACAAAAATACTCCAAGTATTTTCAATTTCTGTCGTACTGTCAGGAATATGTTGGGCAATAACGGAATATTCACTGTATTGATTTTTCACAGGAGTATTAACCGTTAGATAATACTCACCAGCACGGAGACCGGCCAGAGATATCTCGGAACCGATTCCGCTTGCGACTGAATTTTTTCCGGAAATATCGGTTGATAGAGTGTAATTTAAACCTTCCCAATCAGAACGATAATCAGTCAAGATGATTTTGCTGGACTTCCAAGCATCATAATCCAATGTGATTTTGAATGTATCTGCTTGAGTTTCATCATCATGCTTGACAGATGCTATACTTAAATCTCTGATTGTTTGACTTTGCCGAATATCAATGGCTCCATCAATATCTTCGATTCCTTCATATACATCAGAAGCAATCAATGCTGAATTGGTAAAATGATAACTTAACACGTAATCATTGAATGCTGTATCATTATAACCGGAAACTTTGATATAATATTCTCCAGCCTTCAAGCCATTCAAACTGACGGTGTCAGAGTTTTCTGCTGTACGGGAATACGCAATCACATTTCCTTCTGTATCAAGGATTTCAATGTCAAGATCTCCTCGTTTGTTTTCATGGTTAATTGCAATGTAATCATCAACAGATCCATCTTCAAGAATCTTAAATTTGAAGTAATCTTTATCATCCCCATCGTGAATTGAAAGATTTTCGATGGAATAATCCCCGTTGATGGCATAAAGATTTGTTGCTTTCTTGAGAGAATTATTATTCTCATATCTGTCTGGATTTACTTTAGATGTACCTATATTGGCATCAAGTGTATAATCAACAGTCCCTCCATCTGCACTGATAACTCTCACATAATAAACGCCATGTTTGAATCCGGCAAAAGAGATGTTGCTTGTTGTAACACTACCATCTGTGTTTTTTGTACCACGTCCAATTAAATCTTTTCCATTGGAACCGTAAATCAGGAATTCTAAATCAGCCTCTGTATTGTCATAGGTAATTGAAATTGAATCGGCACTGGTCATGCCTTTTTCGAGAATAAACATAAACCAGTCTTCATCTTTTGAATTAGAAATAGCGGCATTAACAGATAGGGACTCCTTGAGCTTTCCAAGATGATAGCTGTGTGCTTTGTCGTTACCGTTTTCGGTTGGGTCAATTAAACTTTTTGCTTTCGGTAAATCCCAATTAAGAGTGTATTCATTGACATTCCCTTCATTGCCAATGACTTTGAGGTAATAATCCCCAGCTGCAAGTTTATGAAGTGAAAGGCGTTCATTGTCAGTTACACTTTTAGCATAATCAATAAGGGTTCCATTATTGTCGTAAAGATAAAGGTCAAGATCGCCCTTCCACATATTGAATTTAATCCCAATAGAACTTGTGGAATGGCCTGTAGTATCAAGAGTAAACTTATAATAGTCAACATCACTTGCAGAATCTATCGTAAGTTTATCCAATGATCCAATATTACCTGTAAGTGCTGTCGCCTTGGCGAATGTGTTGTTATCATAACCATCAGCGGCATAAGTAATATCAGACTTATTATTCCAGCCGATACGAAGCTGAAGATCATCATTTTCATCAGTGTAAACGCGGTAGTTGTATCTGCCATAATATTCTGTCGCGCCATTAACGGTGCAACGGGCAAGCTCAATTCCGTCGCTGCTGCGGATTGTAATCACACCATCAAGATCTCCTTGGACCGCTTCTGTGTAAAGCCAAGTATTGGTATCAATATCCCAGTACCCTTCTCCATTTCCAACTCCGATATCAGCAGCTTTTGTACCAAGTGCATATGTGCCAAGCGTTTGATCATCAAAAATCGTGATAGTCAAATCAGCATTATAAACACGATCAAGATTGATTAACGCTGAGGATATTGGTGTGCGGTCTGTCAAATCAAGATTAACTTCATAACCATTTGCATCAATCGCACCGTTCACATAATAACTTGAAGCACATTCAAGACTCTCTCCAATAATTAATCTTCCGTCAAGAGAAACTCTTCCTCTGACAGAAGCTTCTCCGGAAAGTATAACATCATTATACGTTCCGCCGGAAAGCACAGCTTTTCCTGTAACAGTTGTTTTTTCAAAATATCCATCTGAGATATTTACAGCAGAAAAAACAGTGTTAACTGTATTGGTATCTCCAGAGATGTTGGCAGTTCCGGTAATATTGGTATCAATAAGATTGGAGTTTTCAAAAGAACCATTTCCGTAAAAATTATCAGTTATGGTTACACCATTCCCGTAGAAGGATCCTTCAGAGTGATATTCCTGCAATACAACATCTCCGGAAACATTGACATTTTCACCGACAACATTGATCAAAGAATTGTCTCTGACAAAGAACGTTCCATATTGGTTTACTCCAGTAATCAGTGTATCATCCCCGGCTGTATAATCAAAACGTAATCTTCCGGTAGATGATTGTTCCAAACCAATAACAGTTCCTCCATTGCGAACAGTTAATGTTCCGTTCTGTAACTTTGTATTGGCAAGCCAGCCATTATTACGAACCGTTACTTTTGCACAATCTTTACCATCAATTATCACATCTGTCAATTCTTTTGCATAGGAAAGAACATCTTCTGAATTATAACAGAGGACATTGAACTTTTCATCGGCATTTTCTGCAATATCAATTGTCAGTGTAATTGTTTGGGTAAGAGCATCCCATCCCATTGTATACGAAAAGTTACCATACTCAAAGGTTGTATTTTCATTATTGAGTGTTCCAATCACATCTCCTTCAATAGAAATATTGAACGTATCAATGAAACTGCCGGCTCCAGACAAAATGGTATAAGTTCCCACAGATTGATCATCTAACAGATCAATCTGGAATACAACATCTTCAGATACACGGCTCGCCGAAAGCATTGCATTGCCGGATACTGTACGGTTTTTGTAATCTAAAATGATTGTATTGTTATTGGCATTAATCGTACCATAACAACCAATATTTCCTGTCACAGTAAGAGTGCCGGAAAGGGAAACATCTTTGAAAATATTGCCGCTGTTCCATATGGAATCTGCAAACGTCCCGCCATAAAAATATGCAGATCCGTTCACTGTAACATTTGTATAAGTTCCATCATAAAAATATGTATATCCTTCAACTGAAGAATCACGGACATCTACATTATAAAATGATTTTTTGCCACTGCCAGAGACGAATGCATTATCAATAATAACAGCCGTATCACTATTTTCTCCGAAAACAGATTCCTTGCTTCCTGTATTAAGTACCCCGGTGAAAGAAACCCCTTCTGATGCAGCGAGCAATCCCGTAGAATGATAATCCTGGACAGAAATCGCTCCGGAAAGATTAACACTTTCTCCAACAACATTCAAAAGTAAATCATTGGAAACCATAAAAGTCCCATACTGATTCACTCCGGAAATCAATGTATTGTCGCCCTGTGTATAGTCAAAACGCAATGCTGCATTGTTTTTCTGATTGATTCCAACAGCGGTTCCGCCGGATCTGACCTCTAACAATCCTCCGGCATCAAGGGTGATATCCCCTGCAATACCATTGCGGCGAACAAGAATTTCTTTATATTTTTTATTTGAAGTTTCTGCAGAAAAGAGTTCCGCTGAATGACCAACTGTATTATCCTGATTCCAGAAAAGAACATTAAATGTCTTATCGGCATTTTCGGAAACGTCTATAACCAGTTCTTTTCCGCCGTTGATCGTGTAAACATAGTTTCCGAACTCAAAAGAATTATCCTCATCGGTCAGAGTTCCAAGAATCCGGTCTCCCGCTGAAATCGTAAACGTATAATCGTTCCGCCCGGTGCCAATAAGATTGTAGGTCCCGATTCCCTGATCAGCAAGCAGATCAATTTGAAAAACAGCATCTTCAGAAATATATTTTCCATCAATGATAGCTCCATCGTTGATACTGCGGGCCGTATAATCCAAGACAATCGTGTTCCCGGCTGCATCAATATAACCTGTGCCGTAATTTGGACGGCTGACATTTTCCTGAATTGTCAATGTGCCGTCAAGTGTGATATTGGCATACAATGTGGCACCTGAAGCCAATGTCACATCACTGTACATTCCTCCATACAAGTAATTGTAATTTCCGGAAATCGTGACATTCTCATAAGTACCGCCTCGAAAATAACGGGAACTTCCGCTGCCGATAACAGTATCTGCAACCGTTATACCAGACTCAAAATTCAGATTAGATCCGGTAATAGTACAATCAGAAAGAACAACGCCTTTTTTGAACGTCGTATTGCTTCCCCCAGTAAAAATACCAGTGATTTTTACACCGTCTTCAGCAGTAAAAACTCCATTGGAATGATAATCCGTTACGGTTAAATTTCCTCTGAGATTGACATTTTCTCCGGAAACATTGTAAAGATGATCATTCTGAACCAGAAACGCTCCATACTGGTTCACTCCGGATATCAGTGTCGTATCTCCCTCAGAATAATCAAACCGGAGTTTCCCATCGATATCCTGTTCAAGCCCGGCAGCAATCGCTCCTTCGTAAACCGTAACAACTCCTCCGGATTTGATCTTGATATTCCCGGCAACGCCTTTGTCAATGACGACAAGATGATCATATTCTCCAGTCGAAGAGACTTCCAATCCATAACCATCCGGCAGGTGAGAAATCAGATGATTTTCCTTATAAAGAAATACATAGCTGGAGTCATCGGTGATATTGGAGGAAATTGTAACAGTCAACTCACCGGTTTCATTCAGTGCAAGTGTGTATCTGGTAATATCAAAATCAAGAGTATTGTTACTGAGAGAAAGTGTTCCCAACTCCGTTCCTGCAGAATTCTTAACCGTGATCACTCCGTCAAATTCTGAAGCATTTCCCGCCAGACGGTAGGTTCCTTTATCTTGATTGGAATCCACCGTCAATGAATAGGATTTCGCTTCCGCAGCTGCAATATCATTCCATAACAATCCCTCTTCCTCTTTGCGGCGGGAAATATTCAATACAATATCAGCTTCAGCAGCATTGACTGTCCCGTTGAGTGTTACTGGTGCGCCGACGGTCAGAGTCCCTTTGAGAATTGCGCCTGATTCCAGAACTAATGATTCTGCTCTGTGCGTCAACTCTGCACCGTCAAGTACACCGCCGGAAGTAACTGTTACCGTTTCTCCGGAATCCCAAATCATTCCGGAGACGGTTTTTCCGGAACCTACGGTAATCACTGTATTCAAAAGGGCATTTTCAAATTCCATGATGCACCGCCTCCTCAGGCAAGAATACCATTCTTGAAAACTTCGCTCCCGGCAGTGATCCCGCTTATATCGTCAACACATGAGGTCTCGCCGGAAACTGCAAATACTTCAACTCCCTGAAGAAGATCTTCTTCAAGAAGAGATGCCTCAGCGGCAGATGTTTCGGAAGTGATTTCCAGAAGCAGGGAACCATCCTGCAAGGTAAGCTCACACAGATTTCCGTCAAGCTCAACCGTTTCCCCAACATTGAATCCTTCATAAATCTCATCATCCCAAACCAAACGGACATCATTCTCAAAGCTTGTAACATTATCTGCAAGCCGATATGTGCCCGAAGCCTGATCTGCTGCAACGGTAATCGTATATTCAAGATTTCCTCTGATCAGACTCAAATCATTGACCAGGGCCTCGTCGCCTGCCGTATGAGTATCAACTGAGAAGTTCAATGTGCCCCCGGTAAATGCAAGAACTGTTGCACCGGATTCAATGGTAAGACTTCCCGTGATTTCAGCACCGCTGCCGATATAGCAGTGACCGCCGGCTTCGACTGTCGTATTTGCTGCAATGGTTCCGGAACAGAACTGGAGAATTCCCAGATTTTCAACCAGACTGTCAGAAATGTTTCCACCGCTGATATATGCCACCCCGCGTTCCAGAACAGTCAAACCGGAAACTGTTGTCTCAGAAGTTGTTAAAAACGCATTGGAATGAACATTGATCGTTTCAACGATACCATCATTCAGTTTAATTCTTCCTCCGCTTGTAAGCTCCGTATTCCGCACAATTCCTCCGGAAAGATACATTGATCCTCCGGAAAAAACAACTGTATTTTCCGCCGTTCCTCCGCTGGAGATAGTCATAATACCGCCGGAATTGACGGTTGTGCTGTTTGCCATTCCGCCATTGAAGATGTGCATACTACCTTTGGAATTGACGGTCGTGCTGTTCGCCGTACCGCCGCTGTAGATGTACATACTTCCGCTGACATTGACCGTTATGCTGTTCGCCGTTCCGCCGCTGGAGATAGTCATATCTCCGCCGGAATTGACGGTTGTGCTGTTCGCCACCCCGCCGCTGGAGATGAGCATACTACCTTTGGAATTGATAGTTGTGCTGTTCGCCACCCCGCCGCTGGAGATGGTCATACTTCCGCCGGACATAGTCGTGCTGTTCGCCGTACCGCCGCTGGAGATGTGCATTTTTCCGTAGTTATTGACGGTTGTGCTGTTCGCCGTTCCCCCACTGGAGATAAACAAAAAAGCACTAACAATTCCGTAAGAGGTTGCCATGCCGGACAATATTGTATTACTTATGATACCGCCATCAGAAATAAACATTGAACCGTTTTTAACTATAGTATTATTCGCGATCCCACTACTGAAAATAGTCACGTAAGCACGGCCATCGATAGTTGTGCTATTTGCAATTGTATTTGAATGAACCGTCATAGACCCGCCTGAAACCACCAAATTTTCAATGGTATTAGAGGCGAATGTCACATTCGCCCCTTCAGCGATGCTGACATATCCACCATTTTCAATAACTCCAGTTGCCGTTCCGCCGCTGTAGATGTACATACTTCCGCTGACATTGACCGTTATGCTGTTCGCAATTGTATTAGAATGAACAGTCATTCGAGCTTGCGAGAGGTTAACCCCTTCAATGGTATTGGAGGCAAATGTCACATTCGCCCCTTCAGCAGCGCCAACATATCCACCATTTTCAATAATCTCAGTAGCTGTTCCCCCGCTGGAGATGTACATATAGCCTTTGCTAACGGTCGTGCTGTTCGCCATCCCGCCGCTGGAGACGTGCATAAATCCGAAGGTCGTGACGGTCGTGCTGTTCGCCGTTCCGCCGCTGGAGATGTGCATAAATCCGCCGGAATTGACGGTCGTGCTGTTCGCCGTTCCGCCACTGGAGATGTGCATACTACCTTTGGAATTGACGGTCGTGCTGTTCGCGACTCCGCCTCTGGAGATGTGCATATGTCCGTCGGACGTGACGGTTGTGCTGTTCGCCGTTCCGCCGCTGGAGACGTGCATATATCCGTAGGACGTGACGGTCGTGCTGTTCGCCGTTCCGCTGCTGGAGATGAGCATACTTCCGTGGCTATTGACGGTTGTGTTGTTCGCCACCCCACCGCTGGAGATGTGCATTTTTCCGTAGTTATTGACGGTTGTGCTGTTCGCAATACCTCCGTTAGAGATATGCATATAACCTCCGGATTCAAGCGTTACGTTGACTGCAGTTTCACCATCAAGGATATTCACTGTTTTGCCGGAAATGACAGAATCGGCAAGAATCTCATTGGTGTAGATCGTTTCGTTGGGGATTTTGGCGAAAATCGTATCGTGAGAATCCGCAGAAAATGCATGTTCACTGTTGAGCACCGTATATGTTTCAGTTCCATCATTTCCGAATTTCAGAGTAATGTTTTCTGCACTTACTCCGGTTACCTGAACAGAACCGCCTTCAGCTGTAAATGTCAGGGTCGTTTCATCCCAAGTACCTGTGATTCCTGTTGCAAACCACAATGTGACAGATCCATCTTCCAACTGAGAAACAGTATCGTTGCCCCAATTTTTTCCAAAGACAAAGATATCCTCTCCGCCGCCGCCATGAAGAGAGTCGTCATCAAGTCCGCCGACGATGATATCGTTATCTGCTGCCCCGGTAATACTGTCTTTTCCACTGCCGCCGAAGAGTTTATTTTCTCCCGCATTCGCCCAAATAACATCATCTCCGGAGCCGCCATGGACAGAAATTCCATTGCCGGTATATTCCAATCTTTCGCTGGTCATATCAATGACATCATTGCCTGCGCCGGCATAGATTTCATTGATCCTGGTCAAGCGGGCATCTTGAGTATCTCCTGTGAACAAATTGTCCACAAAAACAGCATCTCCATTTGCATCATCTGTCAGAAGCAGGATATTTGCATCGGTAGAACCTTCAAAGATTTCAGAGATTTGATTTTTGCCAGAGAGATCAACGATTTCCCCTGTACCTTCCCACCCCCCCGCGATTCCCTGATGCATTGCGGCATAACCATCTTCCCATTTGGAAGGATTCTGCACAAAAAAGACGTCAAGGTTTCCATTGGCGACGGAAACGAAATGATCGGGTTCGTCTTCCACGACTGCGGAGATGACTGGTTCTTCAACGATGTCGTTGCTGTAACAATTCCGCACCTGATAATCGGAATCGGAAAAGTTATAAAGATCCATTCCGTTGCTGTCGCTTTTGACGATCACGCTGTTGTTGAAATTATCTTTGGAGATTTCCACAGTGCAACCGGTCTCAGCGAGGGAAGCGGAAGAACCGAAAATTGCGAAGTCTGCCCCATCCATTTTCTGCCCATCGATCACAGCATAACGGTTATTTTCAAGGGTATAGTCATAAAGAGCATGGGTATCGGAAATACCTTCCGCCAAAGCGTTTTCCACGGAGTCCGCGAAACCGGCAGTGACGGCATTCGTCTCATTATCTGCAGCCATGTGGGACTGACGATCTTCAGCGGAAGACCCGCCCAGGAACATATTTTCTTTCAAAGAAAGATCTTCCAACATTCCCCAGGCATAACATTGACTCATCAAATAGGTTTGATATCCGGCAGAAATAGTTGCAGCATATTTTGCAAAATCGGAATCTTGGATCATGCAATCCCAGCCACAGAGATAATCAGTACCGTCGGAGGTTTCTGTCCCATGATCAAAAGAATAGAAAAGAAAATGGTCGTTGCTGTCTGCAACGGACGAAATTTGCGCAAAGACCGCCTGCAGATTTTCTTCTGTTGCCGCAAGAACCGTGGAGGATGCAGAGTAACTCATATCAGAATTTTCGTTCAGAGAGTTGTCAATTCCGCTATCAAGCCCATCTGCATAAAGAATATAGATTTTCTCCGGATCGACATTGTACTTGGAAGTGATCAGATTATAGATTTGTTTTATATTCTGATAATAATAAGGGCGATTTGCCTCTGCATTATAACCACCGGCAAAGAGTACGACATAATTGTCTTCCCCACCGACGTCTTCTGTAAGTTCTGGTTCAACAATGCTCACTTCTGCGCAAGTCAAAGAGACATTGTACATATCATTCCGGTCAGAAATCATTTCCGATCCCTCCACTTTATTCAATAAATATTTTACAACAAAAAAATAGGCCTGAAGTAACTTACCACGGAAACGAAAAAAATCAAATTATTTGATGAGAAAAATTAAGGGAAATGTTCATAAATAAATAGGTTATGACTGGAATGTGTAAAATGATCTTCAAAAGAAGCTGAAATTTTATTTTAAATGCATCAAATATCAGAGCTCATTCCGGAAATCAATGACAGTAATGGGGGCGTTTGATTCCCTGTTTTCAGGCGGCCGTTACGGTAAGTAGATGGACGAATTATAAGGATTAACAAGAAATTCCCCGCACAATATAAAATGGTGGTGCCCGGAGCGGGACTCGAACCCGCACGGATAAACCGAGGGATTTTAAGTCCCTTGTGTCTGCCATTCCACCATCCGGGCGTGCCAGTAATATAACATTACATGGTCAAATTGCAAGGGGAAGAATAAAATCTTCCCCCCGAAAATCAAAATTATTTCAAATTGAGAACCGTCTTAACAACTGCTTCTCCCGTCAGGTAGCCAAGAGAGCCGTTGGGGGCATCCAGTTCACTGTAATGCTGAACTTCATCCGGTTTGATGTGAGGTCCGCATACTGCAAAGGGAACCGGCGTTCTTGTGTGAATTCTCTTTTTGTACGGAACCGGATGATCGGGCAGAACCGCAAAGGTCACATTCCGTCCCGCAAGAGCTGTCATAACAGGTTTCACAATGCGGTTTTCAAAATCTGAAATCGCCTGCATTTTCCGTTCAAGACTGCCTTCATGAGAACATTCATCGATTGCTTCCAAGTGGACATAGACGAAGTCATGATCTTCAATAGCTGCGATCGCTGCATTGGCTTTGCCTTCATAATTTGTATCAAGATAGCCGGTAACTCCGGGGACCTTGATCACGTCCATGCCGGCGCAGGCTCCGATTCCGGAGATCACATCCACTGCGGAGATCACGGCAGCGGTACGGCCCTGATATTTTTCCGCAAAACGGTTGAATGCGGGTTTATATCCGGGACTCCAGGGCCAGATTGCTGTTGCAGGAGCTTCTTTTCCCTGATTCAGCGGGTGTTTGACCAGAAATTCATTGACTTCTTTTTCCAGTTTTTCGAGGAAATCAACCGTGTACTGCGCTTCCGGTTTCAAAGCTTTTTTCTTGAGTTCGGAAACATGGATATCCTGAGAAGCATCTGGTTTGAAGTAATCAATTTCAGCAGAAAATTCTTTTCCGTGGAGCACCAGGAGATTCCGGTAGCTTACACCGTTATAGAAAGAGACTTTTTCATTGTTGAACTTTGCTGCCAGATCTGCCATGATCTGAGAGGAAACATCTGCCGGGATGTGACCGGCGGAATAATCTCTGAGAACGCCTGTTGGGTCGACGTAGATGAGGTTGCATCTCCATGCCACATCATCGGGAGCGAGTTCAATTCCCTGACTGGTGCACTCGATCGGTCCTCTTCCGGGATAGAATGTTGCAAGATCATATCCGAGAACGGACATATTTGCGGCATCGGAGGAGGTTGGGAAGCCTTCGGGGAGTGTGAGGAATGTTCCGCTTGCGCCATTGGCTGCGATAGAATCCATGAAGGGAGTATCCACAGCTTGCAGCGGGGTTTTTCCGTTCAATTCAGCGACAGGTTCATCCGCCATGCCATCGGCGAGAAATACGATTGCGCGTCCAGTCAGATCTTTCATTTTGCTCAATCCTGTTTTTTCAGAGAAACAACAACGCTTTTCATTGCACCTTCGCCGATGGATTCGGTCATCAGGTCCGGTTCATTTTCCAGGGTAATGTGGATGATTCTCCGGTCATGGGAATTCATCTGGGGGAGGGTGACGGATTCGCCCCAGCGGCGGACTTCTTTAGCGGTGTCCAGTGCATGCTGACGAAGGTTTTCATCTTTTGCGTTATCCCCGTCAAAGGAACGGTGACCGCGGCGTTCACCGCGTTCTCTGTGTTCTTTTTTCTGAGGTTTATCTTCGCGATCGCCCTTGGGAGCGCGGCGGTTTTTGCCTTCGGCTGCATCTTTGGCGGGATAACCATCGATATCAATGTTGATTTTAGGATAATTGACATCTTCTTTCTGCATCATTCTGTTGAGCAGAAGCTGCAGGCTTTCCAGGGACTGACCTTTGCGTCCGATGATTCTGCCGGCATCGCTGCTGGAGACGATCAGATGGATCCGTGAATTCCGTTTTTCAGAACGGACGGAGGCATCAAGGCAGAGATAATCCAGCATCACGCCCAGGCGTTTTGCAGTTTCATCCAGCATTTCCTGGGTTACTTCAAGGTATTGACGGGGTTTCTTTTCCTCGATACGTTCTTCTGTTGCAACAGCAGCGTCCTTCTGGACATCCAGTTCTGCTGCGGGCTGTTCCGCAGTCATCAAGTTTTCTTCGTTTTCCATGAGAAAACACTCCTTCAGTATGTTAATTGTAAACGTTATGCAGCCTTCGCACTTCCATTTTTTTCAGATGATTTTTCCCGTTCATCTTCTTTGCGTGCGGCATACTGGCTGAATTTCATCTGTAATATGCTCAGAACATTGTTCACGGTCCAGTACAATGCAAGACCGGAGGGGAAGTTATAGAAGAAGATCAGCATGATCAGCGGCATGAACATCATCATTTTCCGCTGCATGGGATCTCCTGTCTGGGGAGAAAGCTTCATCTGCAGAACCATCAATCCGGTGGAAATCAGGATCAGCGGATGGAGGGAAAATCCGAAAATCTCAGGACCGATCACATCCGGACGGGAGAGGTCTGCCGCCCAGAGGAAGGGAACATGGCGCAATTCAACCGCCGCCTCCAATGTGGAATAGAGTGCGACAAATACAGGGAACTGAAGCAGCATGGGAAGACATCCGCCCATGGGATTGACCTTTTCCTGCTTGTAAAGTTCCATCATTTTCTGGTTGAACATTTGCGGATTATCTTTATATTTTTCCTTGAGTTCTTTGATCAGGGGCTGAACTTTGGACATTCTCCGCATGGATTTATTGCCTTTGTGGATCAGGGGCCACAGAACCAGTTTCACGAGAATGGTCAGAAGAATGATTGCCCAACCGTAGGACCCGGTGATGCCTTTCAGAAGATTCAGCAGGGCAAGCATAGGACGGCACAAGGGTTCAAGCCAGCTCCAGTATGCGAGATGGATCGCTTCCGTTGCATCAGCAGGCAGCTTGGAAATCTGGGCAATCTCTTTCGTTCCGGCATAGAAATTGAACTTGAATTCAGAGGGAACCGCGACGTTGAGGTAAATTCCTGCGATCCCCGGCTCAGCGTAACCATTGGTCATCTGGTTGGATAAATCGCATCCGCCGTTGAAGGGATGGCTTGCAGCATAGAGCTGACTCAAGAAATATTTATTGGAAACGGCGACCCATTTGACGGACTGGCTGGTTTTCTGGTTGAAATATTTTTCCTGTTTTTTTACGGCAGGGTCAGCTGTGATCACATCGCCGTTACCGGAAAGCATGAATTCTGCCTGGTGAACATCTCTGAGATCATCGTTGGAAAAATGTTTCAGCGGGGAGATGGTTCCGCTCCAAATCACGACTTTGGGGAGCTGCCGGGCAGAACCGGAAAAGGAAACAGCGCACTGCAATGCCGGGGAATCCGGAGTAACAGTGAAGACTTTTTTTACCGTGAGCTCTTCTTTTTCTTTCCGGAAGATCTGAATGACCGTGAGAACGGACTCGCTTTCTTTTGTTACTTTGGCAGACTGGAAGGTCCAGTCGGGAATGGTGCAGGTGAACGGTTCGTAGCCGGCGGATTCCCGGAACATAATGGGATCTTCCGTATTGGTCCGTTTGACATCGTTGATGATGATTTCATTCAGAATTCCGTTGGTATCAAAGAAGAATTCTGCGGCACTGTTTTTGATGGATGCTGCAGGTTTTGCAGCGGCAGATGCCGGCGGGAGGGACGCCGGGGGTTGAGCAGTCTGTGCTGCCGGAGCTGCCGGAGCTGCGGGAGTCTCTGCAGATTGTGCCGGAACAGTTTGTTCAGCCGGAACAGATGCCGGAAGCTGAGGATTTTGCTCTGCTTTGGAAGAATAGATATGCCAAACGGTGATCAGAACGATACAGACGAGTACAACAACAGCTGTTTCTTTGTCAAATTTCACGATGATTTTCCTTTACTGAATTCTGCGGACGCCAAGCGCCTTTAGGTGGGACCGGGTCATAACCGCCCTTGCAAAACGGATTGCATCTCAGGATTCTCCATAAGATCAGGAGAGATCCCTTGAAAGGTCCATGAGTTTTCAGGGCAGCAACAGCATAACCGGAGCATGTTGGCTCAAATCTGCAACATGGCGGAAACCAGGGAGAAATGCAGTTTCTGTAAATATTGATCAGGAATAGGAACAGAATTGTGATGGGATTTCGCTGCTGTTCTGCAGCAGTCCCGCTTTCTTCAATGCTTTTTCCAGATTTTCTTTTACGGCAGGCATCTTTACTTTCAGAATGTTCCGTCTTGGAATGATGATGAGACTGCATGGCTGGAGAGATTCCGCTCCGATCAATCTCAGGGATTCCCGCACAAGACGTCTTGCGCGATTTCGTTTTACTGCTCTTACGTCGAACTTTCTGCTGCATATCACTCCGCAACGCCGGAGATCTTCCGCTTCAGCGATCCACAACATAGTAAAAAGACCGGACGACTCACGCCGCCCGATCTGTTTCACTCTGTCAAATTCGCTGCGACAGCGGAGACTTTCAAACGCTTTCACCGGCGTAGTTCTCCAAGCTGTCTGTCGTTAAAGCGCGAGGCGCTTGCGACCTTTAGCGCGACGACGTTTCAGAACCAGACGGCCGCCAGCGGTTTTCATTCTTTTTCTGAATCCGCAGGTGCGGAGACGTTTGATCTTTGAGGGCTGATACGTTCTCTTCATTTTCTAATACCTTTCTCTGTATCTGATCTCAGGAAGTCCGGCCGATTCCCGGTAACTCCCTTTCTCAGATGGCGTTTTCACGCCTTTTCTGTTACAATTAAAATTCTGACCCATAAATATACACCGCTTTTTCGTTTTTTCAAACTGATACAGGAAAAAAGTCTCAAGAAAAAACAGGATAAAAGAAAAAAGACCGCCGTTACAGCGGTCTTTTCGGAATTTTCAGGTCGGGAAAATCAGAAATTACCCATTTTCACAAATCCGCTCTTGGTTGCTTCTTCCACTGCTGCTGCAACCTTTTCCTGGATCTTCTGATCAGTCAGATGAGCAATGATATCTGCCTTCAGCTCTTCAAACTTCAGGGGAACTGCTTCGGTTTTGTCTTCCAGACGGATAATGTGATAGCCGAACTGGGTTTTGACAACATCGGAGATTTCGCCTTTTTTCAGTTTGAATGCAGCGTTCCAGAAATCCTGATCAAGAGTTGCTTTGGTCATTTTGCCAAGAGCACCCTTTGCTCTCTTACCGGAAGGACATGCAGATTCTGCCTGGGCGAGTGTGCCGAAGTCAGCACCCTGGCGGATCTGAGCCAGAATTGCTTTTGCTTTGGCTTCTGCTTTCTTGTCTTCTGCAGGATCGCCGGGTTTGGCAGACTGGATCAGAATGTGAGAAGCTGTGATGCTTTCTTCAGAAACAAGACGTGCTTTGTTGTCGTTATAGAACTTGAGTGCTTCTTCATCGGTG
Organism: Lentisphaeria bacterium; assembly: GCA_017456805.1. Next base: position 119,723 of record JAFTIQ010000010.1, on the reverse strand, counting down.
ATTTTGATGGTCGGAGCGATTTTGGTCATAACCCAGTTCTGGATCGCCATCTGATTCTGGACAGATTTATCTTTTGCAAGTTCATCCAGGAAAGCAGCCATGGTCTTGTTTGCGGCTTTCAATCTTGCTTCCAGCTGCTGTCTCTGTTCGGGAGTCAGTTTTGCAAGCTGTTCCTGCAGAGCTTTTTTCACAAGAGCTTCAGAGGGCTTGAAACCGTTCTTTTCTGCAATACCGAGAAGAATATCTTCGGTAAGCATCTGCTTGATCATATCTTTCAGCTGGGGTTCGGGGATCTGTCCGAGGAACTGTTCCGGAATCTGTGCTTTGAATTTTGCAATGACCTGAGCCTTTGTGACTTTGACATTGCCGACTTCAAGAACGACTTCGGGGAGGAACTTCAGAACTTCTTCTGCAGATTTGACGACCGGAGCGGGTGCCGGGGCAGGCGCAGGAGCTGCTGCGGGTTTCGCGGCGGGAGCTGCGGGTTTTGCTGCGGGAGCCTGAGCTGCGGGTTTCGCTGCCGGAGCAGGTTTTGCTGCGGGTGCTGCGGGTTTCGCTGCGGGAGCCTGAGCTGCGGGTTTCGCGGCGGGAACAGGGCAAACTCCATCTTTACAGGGCTCTGCAGCCATCACGAAGGAGATTGTCGGGAGAGCCAGAACAGGCATCCATTTCTTTGAAACTTTCATAATCATACCTTTCTTGTTTTGGTTTTTTGATTCTGAATTGTTATTTGATCGTTTTTTATACTTTTGACAGCAGGTTTTTCAATTTGTTCCATCAGAATAAAATTTCAGTGCCATCATGGTCTGATAACTCTGTTCCTGAAGCCCGGGAGCGAAAAGCTCAAGAGAGAGGGAGGACCGGAGTTTTTCCTGATGACGCAGCTGGGAAACTCTGGGGATCTGACGGATTACTTTGTTTTTCAAACAGGGAGAAACTCCCCATTTCTGAGCAAGCTGGAGGAATTCATTAATGGAATCGTTAAGGATTTCAGATGCCGGATGATATCCCCGGGGCTGAGCAAAGGTGGCACGGGGCGCAAGAATATGCTGGGCAAGCTGTTCCATGCGGAGGGTATCGCTGATTTTTTCAGCAGTCGCGAACGAACCTCCGGAAAAGTTATGCTGACGGATAATATTTTTAAGAAGAAGTTCCGCTTCTTTCCGTTTATTATGATACATCAGCTGATTCACTTCTCTCAGTTCCGCATTGGAAAGAGTATTTGCCTCCAGAACCGGAAGAAGGACATTAGTGGGGTCCAGTTCTCTCAGTTTCCGGATCTTCATAAGAGCTTCCCGGTGTTTGTTCTGCTGGTTGAGTTCAAAAATTTCCAGGATCAGATAGGGGCGGACTGTACTCATCTGTTCCTGCTTTTTGGAACAGCCGGTGAAACCGAACGCTGCGATCAGCAGCACGGAAAGGGTTATTCTTCGTATCATTTTATCTTGACCTTTACTTTTTCAGGGCGGATGGTTTTGACTTCGATTTTATTTTTTCCGATCCAGCATTCCAGAGGAAGGGTATAGGTTCCGCTTTCTTTCAGGTTGCTGATATCGACAAATACTTTAATATCGTCAGCTGAGAGAGTTCTCAGGATTTCGCTTGGAGCGGAAATCATCACTTGTGCATGGACCGTTTCTTTCAATTCAGCCGAATTGGCTTTTTGATTTTCTCCGGAGATAAGACGGATCGGAAGAGCTGTGTAAGTCTTTTCTTCGAATTCCCGGGAGATTTCTGCAGAAATTTTCACTTGGAGCGGAGAAACTTTGACATTCGGAAGATGAACAACCAGCTTCTTGGTGATATCAAAATTCTGGGTGATCCGGTCAAGACTGATCGGTTCCGTTGTAATGTAATCCAGTTTTCCTATGCTGGAGGAGGGGCCTGTGACCATGACTTTATCAGGATGAACAGAGTGACGATCCAGTTTATATCCCGGGGGCAGGGGCTCATTCTGATCAAATTTGACTCTTACGAGCACTTCTTTTGTTTCCACTTTATCAATATCGATCCTCAATATTTCGGGGTTGACCGACACCACGGAAACACCGATGGGTGCGCGGAAATTCTCCGGCCGCAATTTCAGCTCATAAGGTTTTCCCTGCTGATACCGCTCTTCCTGGATTTCAATATTCGAGACGGAAAAATCTTCCGGTTTCAGTCGTTTGATAATGCTTTGACTTCCAGAAACAGTGAGGGTAACGGTCGGCATCTGATCCTGAATGATCACGAAACTGGATGGGGTTTTTACGGGGACCCGGACGCCGGAGATATCCTGATTGACGCCCAGACGGTCCAGCACACCGATATAGATGATGGTTGCCAGAATCAACGCGATCAATTTCCGCACGAAATCTTCACGGATGAAGGCAGGAACCATTTGCCACAGCGTTTTTCTCTTTGATTTACCCGGCATTGCTGCTGTCTCCGTTCTTTGATTGGATTGAATTTCCGATTCCGCTGTTCAGCAGATGTTTGGAAAGAATATCATTCAGCTGCCCGGGGGTGATGTTCCGATCCAGAACGCCCCGCATTGCCACACTGATGGAACCTGTTTCTTCGGAAACGACAACTGCCACGGCATCGGTTTCCTCTGTTACCCCGATCGCCGCACGGTGCCGGGTGCCGAGATTCATTTTTGCATATTCCGGCTGCTGAGTCAGCGGAAGAATCGCATGACCGGCTTCGATGGTGTCTCCGCGAATGATCAATGCCCCGTCATGAAGCGGAGTATTGGGGAAAAAAATCGTCAGAAGAAGAGTTTCGCTGACTTTTGCTTCCAGGGGGATTGCGCTGTTTTTGATGCTTGCAAGCCCGATCTGCCGTTCAAAAACGATCAAAGCACCGGTTCTGTTCCGGGACATCTGGGTGACAGCAGTCACTGTTTCCACGATGGTCTGCCGTCTGGTGTCAGACTGCTGGGAGAAGTATCTGCTTCCGAGCTGGGCGAATGCCCGCCGCAGTTCCGGCTGAAAAATCACCACAAGAGCGGTCGCAAGAATCGTCCAGAAATTCATTAAAAGCCAGTTCAGAACATCAAACTTCAATGTTTTTGTAAGAACCGTCAGGAAAATCAATGCGATAACAAGCCCTGCAAGCACACTGGCAGCGCGTGTTCCGCGCATGAATTTCAGGATGTAATAAACCATCAGGACGATGATCCCGTAATCGAGAAAATGACGCCCGATATTATAAATTCCTTCCAATGTCTGCAATAAGCCTGATGACACGAATTTGCTCCTTATATGATAACTGCTTCCCGCAGGGAAAAAAGGTGGTACCCGGAAATATACATGCTGGATCGTTAATTTCAATCTGTCCAGACTATTTTTTTCAAAAAAAAACAGAATATTTCAATGCACCTCAGTGCCTTAGCAAAAAAAAACTCATGAAGAGCAGATTTCTCTTCATGAGTATAACGTTTTGTTCCCGATCGGGTTCAGCGATCAGAAAACTGAGAACAGCAGATCATTCCAGAGAACGGAACCATTCTGTCACATTGGCAACTGCCTGCGGATTTTCCGCTGCAACTTCTTCCTGATAGAAATCGCAAACCATTTTTTCCAGTTCGTCAGCTTCGATTTTTTTGCCGGTAAGCTCGCCGACGATCTTAAGAAGGTCAAATTTGGAAAAACTGAATCCTGCATCAGCAATGATCCCGCGGATTCCGTCAGCAGATGCTGCCTGTCCGAGAGAATCACGGAATTCATCATCACTCATCATTTTCATGCAGAATGCTCTTGCGTTTTCGATAGACATAATAACACCTCTTTCAGTTAAAGTTTTTCTCTTGAGTATTATACAATCATTTTGCAAAAAATCAAGCGAATTTTTGTCCGATCAGCTGTTCCAGCATGGATAAAATGTCATCAGAAGTCAAAGTTTCCCCTTTCAGACGCAAAATCCTCTGCCAGTCCCGTTCCATAGAAATAGAAATTCCCCGGGCATGGGAGACCAGATCCAGAAAAAATTCCGGTTTTTCCGGATGGAGCGCTCCGGCACAGAGAAAATTATCCAGATCAAGGTCAAGAATATAATTTTTCCGGAGATCTTCCGGAGAGACTGCATACTTCAGGCAGTCCGGTTCCAGAACTTTTTCCGCCGCGGAAACTGCTTCCGGTTCGGAATTCAGGATTGCCTGGGTTTCCGGCCAGAAGGGAGGACAGATCACTTTCATGGCCGGGTGTGCCGGAACAGTGAAATTTTCATGAGAAAGGATAATTGCCTGTTTCATGATTCCCGCACGCAAAGCCCAGTCGATATGCTCATCATGCCGGAGCTGTTTGACCGCTTCGATTGCCGATTGATTCAAAATCTCCGGTTTTTCCTCCATCCGGCTGAAAGCTGGAAGTACATCTGTATGGTGATCCAGGGTCAGAATAAAATCAAGGGGATATTTTTCAGCAGTTTCTTCCCAGAACGGAAGGACTTCATGATGCTGTTCGACGACGCAGTAAGGGATCATTCTATCTGCAGATCCTCACCGGTAAGCAGCACGGGAAATGTGTTGAGAACAGCTTGAGGCCGGAGTTTCATATTCAAACGGAACTTCCCGTTCAGCATGGAGCCGGTGACCATTTTTTCATAGGACCCGTCAGCTTTCCGGAAAAAGCCGGAGAGAAATTCCCGGTCACGCATGACTGCCCGCGGGTGAGTAAGATCCATAAACACTTTCCCGATCTGCCGGGGTTCGCCATCGTTCTTCCTGATAAGAAGATTCGCCGTGTTCCCAATAACTCTGACATAGACATTTGTCCCGTTGTCGTTATGGAAAATATAGGTCTGATTGCCGTAGGAATCTCCGTGTGATTGAAGATATTTTTCAAACTCTTTCCTTGCTTCCTCTGACGGCAGCAAGCCGCTGAACAGGAAGTAATCCCGATTTTTACTGAGGGCGAGGGCTGTATTATGGTCACCGGAAATCACACTGTTCAGGAATTTTCCGTAGATATGTTCATGATCGGAAAAATCAGGCACGACCCATGCATAGAACATGGAAAGCCCCTCAGCAAACGTCTGATCTGCCGGAATAACAGCGTAGAAATAATCATCGGCTTTGGGAAGGATGCGGACCCTATCCCTGAGGCGCGGAAAACTTTTATTGCTGAATGCCGCCAGTCTGCCGCCTTTGACCGCTTCCATTTCCAGCATGATGTTCAGCAGATTTTTTTCGGGAAAGGTCACGGTATAAGAGATTTTACTCAATTCGGTGGACATAAGAAATGCGATTTCATGGCTGCCGGATTTCTTCCCGGGGATATAATCCTCCCGGAAATAATAATATCCTGCCAGATCGGCTTTCGGCAGAAAAATCGAATTTTCTTTCAGATTCAAAACATGTTTTTTGAATCTGGGATCCACATACTTGATCTTGTTGCCCGGTAACGTTTCCGGAACGAGGATCTGACCGGGCAGAAATGGAATGTTGATAGGATTGATCCCCTGCCGGAGCGTTCCGAAAAGTACCGGCTGGATCGATGTTTCAGAGAAATACATGTAGCCCGTGACAGGCTTCTGCAAGTTCATGGCAGATAACTGCGGAGAAAGCATCCAGGCACTGAGCAGAACCGCTGCACGGCTCCCCGCCTGAGGATCTGCATCCGCAAGAAAAAAACTCAATTTCTGAGAAAATTCCAGAGGATTCCGCACCGATGCCACCGCAACCGGCTGGGAAGATGTTCCCGCCGCAGAAAACATCAGGCTGAAACCGAACAGTACAGACAGAATGAATTTGTTTTTCATCAGGGATCCCTCTGGAAGTTTTTGAAAAGAGCCGGTTCCTTTGACGGATCCGGCTCTTTACAGATCGATCAGACTTTCTGAACGCCGTTGACAAAGACCTGGCGGACTTCAAAACTGCCGTCGAGGACAACGATGTCAGCAAAGTAACCGGGTTCCAAGCGTCCCACATCTTTCAGACCGAGGGCGCAAGCCTGGTTCCAGGAGGTGGTCTTGACCAGTTCAGAGAGTGCATAACCGGTGATTTCAGCCACATTCCGCAGCGCGTGATTCAGCTTCAGTGTACTTCCTGCCAAAGCTCCGTTGGATTTCAAACGGGCTGCGCCGTCCTTCACAATGACCGGGAGACCGCCGAGAGAGGATTCGCCATCGGGCATTCCGGCTGCACGCATCGCATCGGTGATCAACTGAATGTGATTGACATCTTTCAGAGAGAACACCAGATTGATCATGTCGGGGCAGATATGAAGTTTATCACAGATGAATTCAATATAAACATCTTCATTCACCAATCCGGCACCGACCAGACCGATATCGCGGTGGTGGAGCGGAGTCATCTGGTTGCAGAAATGGCTCAGGTTTTTCAAACCGTGTTCCCGGGCGGCCTGGAACTGGGCATAGGTTGCGGCACTGTGAACGCAGGAGGGGGTGATCCCTTCTGAGATCAGTTCCGCTGCAAATTCTGCTCCGCCTTCCATTTCCACTGCATAGGAAACTTTCAGAACGGGATAGATCGCATTGAGGCGCATCACTTCAGCAACATCGGGAGCGCGGACATAAGCCGGATTCTGTGCACCCAGGCATTTCGGGTTGATGAAGGGGCCTTCCAGGTGAACACCGGGGACTTTGCAGCCTGTGGGATTCTTGGCATATTCAGCAGCGGTTTTCATGGCTTCTGCCAGTGTTTCTTCGGGCAGAGTAAGGGTGGTGGGAAGAAGCGTTGTGACTCCTTCCAGAAGTTTCTTTTCCGCCATGGTTCTGACAGCTTCCAGCGTGCAGTCTGCAAAATCGAGTCCGGAATTTCCGTGACAATGGACATCAATAAATCCGGGCATGACGAAATCGCCCTGGATATCAATGACCTGATCTGCTTCCGGCAATTCATCATCGCAGGTGTAGATCCGTTTGATCCGATCGTTTTCAATCAGAATGGAAGCACCTTCCAATTCAATTTCGGGGGAGACTAACTGGCAGTCTTTCAATAATGTTTTCATGAGCTGTAACTCCTTAGTATAAAAATGCGGTATGAACCATTTGGTTCCTCTTTGGGTAATAATAGCATTTTTCCTGAACATTTCAACTGAAAATTAAAAAAATGAGGGATTTTTTCTTTCCCTTCTTTTCAAAAGGAAGGGCTGTCACGAAAAATTCCGCGACAGCCCTGTTTTCAAACAGATCCGGTTCAGGAGTATTTTTCCTGGAAGATTTCCAAAACTCTTTCTGCTGATTCTGCCTGAAGAATCGCTTCAACATTTTCCTTGCGGGCAAGAATTTTTGCCACATGAGCAACAAACTGCAAGTAAGGCTGTGCTGAAGTTTTCGGACAGAGACTCAGAACATAAATATGAACTTTTTCCTGAGGATTGGAAGCGGTTTTGCAGCCTTTTCTGGAAATCCCGACAGCTGCGATCAGCCGTTCTGCTCCCTCTGTTTTTGCATGGGGCAGGGCAACACCTCCGGGAATACAGGTGGATATGATCGCTTCCCGTTTCAGAACATCTTCCCGGCAGAGTGCAACATCTTTCAAGGCATTACAGTTTTCGGAGAGTTTGGCGATCAATTCAAGAATTGCTTCTTCATGATCTTCTGCCTGAAGATCCATGATGATGGCATTTTCCTGGATCACGCGGTTGACTTTTGTGGGTGCTTTTCCGATTTTTTCCAATGCAGCTTTCTCTCCGGAGAATTCTCCCTGTTTCGGCAGCGCAAAGTCTTTCAGATCACCAATAACCTTATGGATTTCCACAAATGTTTCGTACATGACGGTACGGATCAGCATTGCTTCTTTTTCGCCGGATTCAAAATCAAACCGGTTGTTTTCCACTGTAAGAGTAAAGGTTGTGGCATCTTTCCGGAACCGGGAAACTCCGCCTTCCCGTCCCAGCGGTTCATGACGGAATCCTTCCTGACTGAAGTTTTCCAGCATCAGATCCTTGACCAGATCTTTGATGATTTCAGAGGGGAGATCATAGACAATATGGATGGATGTTTTATCCACAACTTCTTTAATGACTCCTTTCTTTTTAATGGAAAGGACTGCCGCAAGGAGCGGGGGCGCAGCAATGGTCGTGATCAGAGTCATGATAATTGCGATCCCGAAAAGCTTCGGATCAATCACGGGAACTTCTTTTCCATTCACCACCATCATGGTTGTAGAACCGATCCCGGCGATGATCAGAGCAACTTCTCCACGGGGAATCATTCCCATCCCGATCCGGAGAGATCCCAGCATGTTGAAATTCATGAAGAGTGCCGGTAATGCACAGCCGATCACTTTTGCGGCAATGGCAAGTACAGAATAAATCAAACCGAACTTCAGCACTTCCATATCCTGGAACACCCGGACATCCACCAGCATACCCATTACCACAAAGAAAATGGGAACCAGGAAGTCGTAGATCCCTTCCAGATTACGCTGGATGGAGAAGGCAATATCCGTTTTGGAAAGAGAGAGCCCCATGACATAAGCCCCGACGATCATTGCAAGACCTGCCTGTTCAAACAATCCGGCAAGGATCAGGGCAAGCCCGAACGCCAGAATGGAAAATGTGCCGGAGGGCGGGAACCATTTCAGAACCTGAGCGATTTTGTGCGCCAGAGCCAAGCCGACTGCTGTGATCCCAAGCCAGATCCCGAAGCTCTTCACCGCAATCCCGCCAATATGACCCCAGTCAACGGATCCGCCTTGAACCCCGGAGGCTCCCACAATCCCGAGAACAATCGCAAGGGCTATGATCCCGAGAACATCGTCAATCACCGCTGCCGCAAGAATCGTTGTCCCTTCCGGAGAGTCAATGGATTTCTTTTCCGAAAGAATCCGGGCTGTGATCCCCACCGATGTCGCAGTACAGAGAATTCCGAGGAACAGACACCGGGCATCCATGAATCCGGTTTCAAACATCCACATTCCCATCCAATCCCCGAACAGGAAGGAGACAATCGCTCCGCCAAACCCGACCAGTGTTCCGGCAATGGAATAGCGGAAAAACTGATTCAAATCTGTTTCCAGTCCGGACAGGAAAAGAAGGATGATGGAACCGATCGTTGCGATCGCATAGAGGGAACCGGAGACAGGAAGCGGAGCCCCTTCAACCAGCGGAAATAATCCGTTTTCAAACCCATGCAGATCAATTCCGATATGTCCCAGCATATAAGGCCCGATCACGATCCCGGCAACAAGTTCTCCAAGAACAGACGGAATCTTGATTTTTTTTGCTATTTTTCCGAAAATCCGGGCTGCAAACAGAATCACACCGATCTGCAGCACAAGAACAGCAATTTCTTTTGCCATGACGGTTTACCCCTATGTTACTTGTGGAATTATAAAAGAAATTTGAGTAATATACACCGCTTTTTCTTTTTTTCAAGAGTCAATGATCACTTTCCAGTGAAGTAACAGTCAGGTTTTTTGTGCCTGACTCCTTGATTTTTCAAAAAAAAGGGAGTATATTGCATCAGAGCAAAGTTGATATTTTTTTCAAATTCTTCATAACATACCGGAAAGGAGTATGAAAATGGCTCTTCCCTTGACTTATCTGTTCGATTTCTGCAACACGACCGATCAGAACTATCCTTATGTTTTCAGTGAATTCGCTTCCAATGGCGCAAAACATCTTGTGCTGTCCGATTTCCTGATCTCAAAGATCTTTCAGAATTACAGCTATGCCGATAAATTCCAGCAGCTGTGCGGAGAGTTCGGTTTGACATTTGTGGATTCTCATGCCATGTTCGGCCCCCGGCTGGATCTTTGCACTCCCAGACCGGAAGACAGGAGAATTTCTGTTCACCGGCTCAATATGACACTGGAAATCATCGCCTATATGGGCGTGGATACCATCACCGTTCATGTGGGAAACAATGTCAGATTTGAAGAGAAATATCAATCTCTGGATCAGAATATTGAGCGGATCGAAGATTCTCTTTCCCAAATTCTTCCAACCGCTGAAAAACTGGGGATCACTGTCTGCATCGAAAATATCTGGTTCCCCACCAATACCCCGGAAGTGCTGCTGGGAATCAAAGAACATTTTCCGACCGATGCCCTCGGTTTCTGCTATGATGCAGGCCATGCCAATCTTTGCGAGAAGGGGCGTCTTCACGAAAACGGCGGAGCCCACGGTCAGGTCTGGCAGGGCTTTTATGGAAAAGATCCTGTCTGGGATGATAAAATCGGCGAAAAAATGCTGCCCCATATTGTGAATTGCCATCTGCATGATAATGACGGCAGCGCAGATCTGCACAAATGTCCGGGCAATGGAAATATCGATTGGCAGAAAACTGCTGCCCTTCTGAAAAAAGCACCCCGCCTGAAATCAATTCAAAGCGAGGTGATTCTGAGCCGGGATATGGTTTCCATCCGGACTCTTTGCGAAACATTCCGGAAACTTTTCCCGGAATGTGAATAAAGCTGTTCCGATTCAAAAACGGAATTCAGGGGCTTCTTACTTCAGAAGCTCCTGTACTTTTTCATAGATATAACTGTTGATGGTTTTCTTTTCTTTCCAGAGTTTATGCTGGATCGTACAGAAATCTTTCACAGTAAAAGAACCGATTCCGCGGGCATTCCATGAGCATTTCAGCCATTCGGTTTCTGCTTTTGCAATTTCTGTCGCAGAGAATCCGAATGCGTTCAGAATTTCTGCCGCCATTATCATATTTCCGGCAGGAGCCATGTGGACCCCATCAGTGGTAAGGAAATTATCTTTGACACCGGGATACTGTTTTTTCATTTCTGCAACGGTTTTCTGCATGACTGCATTAAGGTCGATCAGGGGGAGATTTTTTTCAGCAGCGAGCTCTTTCAGGAATTTGTTGTAAGCAGCCAATTTCTGATTGTTTGCATTGTTGGGATCTTCGCCGATCATGGTGGCGGTCATGATATAAACCCGGATTCCGGCAGCTTGTGCTTTTTCAACGATCTCTCTGATATTCTTCTTGTAATCTTCCAGTTTGACCCCACGGGCACCGTGCCAGACATCGTTCACTCCGCAGCTGAGAGTCATGATCTGTGGTTTTTTGCTGATCACATCCCGTTCAAGACGGGCGAGCATGTTGTTGGATTTATGTCCGCTGATCCCGGCTTTCACCATATTGGCATTGATGCCGTTGACTTTCAAGCCGAGCATAACAAGGTTCACATATCCGGCAGGGAAGGTGTGTCCCTGCTGTGTGATGGAATCGCCCAGAAACGCAATGGTTTCTCCGGATTTTACATTTGCAGCCTGCATCGGCAATGCATTCATGAGCAGAAGTGCACTCAGGGTGAAAAGAGCTTTTTTCAACATTTTTTCCTCTTGATATGTTTTGTTTATTTTAATGGAACCGTACAAGGCTTCCGGATGGGGTAGGCATCCAGCAGAGCCATCTCTTCCGGGGAGAGCCGGATGGATAAAACGTCCATTGTCTGTTTCAGATGTTCCGGATTTTTCATAGCAGTAATTGCTGCTGTGTTTTCCTGATTGAGGAGCCAGGCAAGAGCAAGCTGGGCAAAGGTGATTCCCCGTTTCCGGCAAATCTCCCGGGTGACTTCCGTCTCCGTCAAATCCCGCAGCGGACGCCATGCCTGAAGAATGACATTCTGTTCCCGGCAAATCTGTTTCAATTCCTCCGCAGCATCCCGGACCGCCAGATTGTAGTGAACCTGGTTCATGACGATCGGTGCAGAGGAACAGCGGATCGCGCGCATAAGCCGTTCCGCTGAAAAATTGCTGACCCCGATAAATCGGACCATTTTCTGTTCCACCAGCTCATTCATAGCTCCGATGGTTTCTTCCAGGGGGATCTCTTCATTGACCTGATGATAAAGATAACAATCCAGATAGTCGGTGTTCAGGCGTTTCAGAGATTGTTCTGCCGCCCGGAGCACCGCATCGCGTTTCAGATTTGTTTTCCAGACTTTGGAGGTCAGAAAAAGCTGTTTGCGGTCCCGGTTGGAAATCGCTTTTCCCACCAGAGTTTCCGCATGACCTTCCGCATAATATTCTGCGGTATCGATATGCGTGAATCCGGCTTCAAGCCCTTTCTGCAAGGCAAGGATCTGGGCGGCATCATCGTTTTCCGGATCCCGTTCTGCCCGTCCGCCGAATCCCCAGGTCCCCATGCCGAGCACCGGGAGATTCGCAGAATTGATGGAAATTTCACGCATGATCAGGGTTCTCTTGCCGCTTCATCCAATGCTTTGATCAGCGGGTGAAGGATATATTCGATCACACGTCTGCGGTCGCATTTGATTTCGCACTGGGCTTCCATACCGGGGATCAGGCGGAATCCTTCATCAATGTTCCGGAGTTCGCCGCTGACACTGATTCTTGCCCGGTAGTATTTCACAGGCTGTCCGCCCATATTCTTTTCCAGCGTATCTTCTGAAATATTCCGGACAACACCGGTCAGGGTTCCATGCTTCTGGAACGGATATGCCGTCAGTTTGATTCTGACTGGTGCGTTGACTTTCACTTTCCCGATATCCTGAGGACGGAGTTCTGCTTCCAGTTCCAGATTTCCATCCAGCGGGATCAGCGTGATCAAAGCTTCTGCTTCCCGGACAGCAGATCCGGGGGAGAACGAGGCGATTTCATGAACGACCGCATTACAGGGAGCCCGGAGGTAGACATATTCCACCAGCTGGGCGACCTTGTCATATTCCTTCCGTGTGGAGGTCAGATTCCGGTCAACCGCAACCATATCTTCCGAGATTTTGTTGCGCCATTCCTGAATAAAAGCGTTCTTTTCCGCCAGGGTTGCGCCTCTCCGGTGTTCCAGCTCCAGCAAATCATTGGCAAGCAGATCCACATTGGCTTCCATTTCCATACGGCTGATGGACATTTGGATCAAATCTTTCAGGGACGCCGCATTTTTCTCATAGAGTTTTTTGAACATCTGTTCCAGTTCTTTTACTGCTGCCAGACGTTCCTTCTGCTTTCTCAAGCTGTCCTGTTTGGTGCGTTTTGCCGCATCGATCTGCAGCAGAGCTTCGGAGAAATATTTCATCCGTTCCTTATAATAGCCCTGACGCTGATTATAGATCGCGAACTGCCACTTTTCAAACTGTTCGTTTCCTTCCAGAAATTGAGTGCTGAGAAATTCTGCACGGAGTCGTGCCAGCTGAGCTTCCAATGCCCGGATCTCATTTTTCAGCCGTTCCGCTTCTGCTTTGTTGAAGGTTGGATCAAAGGTGATAAGGATCTGATCCTTTTTCACAATCGTACCGATTTGGACATGGATCTTTTCGATCACGGTACGTTCCAGAGGTTTCATCACGATTGTGGGAGAATCTGTTTTGATCTGCCCCGTTCCCTGAATGACCACATCTGTTTTTGCCCAGCAAGCCCAGATGATCGCCAGGGTCAGGACAATAAACGGGAACCATACACCGAACTGAATCGCCGCCGGCAATTTCTGATTTTTGATCTCCAATGCATCCGGCAGGAATTCAACAACTGCACCGGGAACCTTTTCCTGATTATTTTTGCTCATGATTACACCTCTACATTCATTTGCTGGTTCCAGAATTCGCGGTAGATACCGGGCTGTGCAACCAGTTCTTTATGGGAGCCTTGCGCCACCATTTCACCGTTGTTGATAACGATGATCTTATCTGCATTGCTGACCATTGACAATCTGTGGGAAACGATCAGCACCGTTCTGCCCTTGGCGATTGCTTTCAGGTTTCTGCGGATCACTTCTTCGCTTTCAGGGTCAAGCGCACTTGTTGCTTCGTCGAAGATCAGAATCGGCGGGTTCGTCAGAAGCGCACGGGCAATGGCAAGACGCTGTTTCTGTCCGCCGGAAAGGTTGACCGCATTTTCTTCCAGAACCGTATCGTAACCCCGGGGGAGTTTCTGAACAAAGTCATCAGCACCTGCAAGTTTGGAAACGTAAATGATTTCTTCCAGCGTGGCATTCTGTTTGGGAAGAGAGATGTTCTCTCTGACCGTTCCGCTGAAGAAGTAGTTTTCCTGAAGCACAACACCGATACTCCGGCGCAAATGGGATTTATCAAGTTCGCGGATATCGATCCCATCCATCTTGACAAGCCCCTGAGGGACAGAGTAGAGTCCCTGCAGCAGTTTGGTGATGGTCGTCTTCCCGGATCCGGAACGGCCCACAAAACCAATGGTCTGTCCGGGCTTGATCTCAAGAGAGAAATCCTTGATGACCATGGGAAGATCCTGTTTGTAACGGAAGAATACCTTTTCAAAGGAGATTCCGCCGCGCAGAGGATTGCGGACCCCGCCGCCGGCTGCTTCCGCAGGGGTGTTCATCACAACTCCGAGCATCCGGACGGAAAGGGCAATCTGCTGATATTCATGGATCAAACCGACCATTTTCACCAGAGGACCGGTCACACGGTTCGCGAGCATCTGGAACGCAATCAATTCCCCGATGGTGATGATGTGGTCAAAGAACAGGTGCGCTCCAACCCAGATCACGCAGATCGTCATCGCCATTTCCAGCATTTGACAGATGCTTTGTGCCGTCATGGAGATTTTCCCGACCCGGAAGTAGGATTTGATCGCATAGGCTGTGGAATCATCCCAGAGTTTCCGTTCCACCGGTTCCAGCGCAAGAGATTTGACCGTCTTGACCCCGTGAATGGATTCCACAAGCATACTCTGACGTTTTCCTTCTGCCTGATACAGCTCATCCAGACGCCGCTGGAACGGTTTGATCAGACAGGCAATGACCAGCGCCATCAGAACAGAGAAGCCGATCACAATCAAAGTCAATGCCTTGCTGTAAAACAGCAGGAACGGGATGAAAATACAAAGCGCAAACAGGTCAAGGATCGTGAAGAACAGATTCCCGGAAAGGAAGCCGCGGATCTTTTCTGTCTGCTGCATGTGCTTGAGCAGCACTCCGGAGGGAACTCTGTCAAAGAAGTCCACCGGAAGCTTCATCAAGTGGGAAAATGTCTTCGTTGCAGTCGATATATCGATCTTGTTCGTTGCAAACAGCAGAAGGTAGCTGCGGACGTAACTGACCAGTGCATTGAACAAAACCGCCAGAAGGATCCCGATCCCGAGAACGTTCAATGTGTTGTACGCCTGGTTGATCAGCACCTTGTCAACAACGATCTGGAAGAACAGCGGAATGATCAATGAGAAAATGGTCAGCATGACGACCATCAGAGCGATTTCACCGAAAATCCCTTTGTTCTTGATGAATTCCGGAATGAACCAGCGGAGGCTGAAGGGCTGTTCTTCATCCGTCAGCTTGTAAACTTTTTTCAGAAGAATAAACTTTCCGGTGTACTCTTCATTGAACTTCTCTTCGGAATAGAAAAGGAACCGGTCGGGGGTATTGTAAAGATCTGACTCAGGATCCAGCAGCACCGCTTCCATCTTGTCTTCCGAATTGTTCCGGAATCCGCAGAATACTGCATATTTTCCATTTTTCTTGATAGCAATGCAGGGATAGACCTGGGTGCTTTTCTGCATTTTTTCCCAGGAGAGAGAAACCCGTTTGAGTTTGAACTGGTAGTTGGAAACGATTTCCCGGAAGAGATTGTCCCGGACTTCCTCCTCGCCGACGGCATATTCGTGCATGATTTCCCGGATATCTGCCGCAACATTGTAGTGTCTTGCGATCTGCACAAAACAGGTGAGCTTTGTCTGCTTTTTGGAATCGATTTGAGCGAGATTCCGGAAGATGATCCCTTTTCCGCTGCAGCGTTCCATGAACTGGGTCACGGGTACATTAAGAACCTTTTTCCCGGCATTTGGGTCGATGATTGAAACGGCTCCATTGGGATCTTTCAGCTGTTTTGATTGGAAAACCAGCACCCAGCTTCCGTTGTTCATGCAGTAAAGGATCGGTCCGACATAAATATTCAAGGCGTCGGGTCCTGAAATTTCTTCCGGTGCAAGTTGATGGCTGGAACAAAGTTTCATCATTGTTTCAACCGGGTTTACCTGATAGTTGTCAACAAGCTCCTGATTGATCAGCGAGGCAAAATTCACATTTCGCCGTACCTGCTGAAACAGCGCCTCAAGGCATTGCAAACCTGTTCTGTCCAAGGTCGTGTTATCCATGTTTTCTTCTCTTTCCTGATATAGTTATTGCTTTCTTATTTTTTTATACAGCACCTTTATAGCCGGTGATTTTTCTCGCAAAATGCCAAAACATCTGCTTCCATCTGCGGCTGAATCCGGAATGGATTGCGATAGCTCCAGCCGGCCATAAAGATCGTTTCATATTTCGCCAGTAAGTGCAGCCGCAGCCCCCGCTGGTTTCCGGGAATACGGCTGTACAATCTTTCTTTCCGAAATCCGCACTCCGGGGAGGCACTTCCAAAAGCAATGCCTCTTCTTTCGTCGGATAACGGAGAAGTCTCTTCCAAATTTTCATGACACGGCAAGTCTCTTTTGCCGCATCATTGAGCTTCAAGGAGTGGGGTTCTTTCAAATAATCCAGGATCCCGCTCCAGAGATCATCCTGTTCTGTTCCGGTGACGGCTTTTTCCCAATCAGGGATCATCGCATTGCACCGATCCTCCGGAAGATAATATTCCACACTCGGGATCTCCGGCTCCAGCGCAGCTTCCAGAATATGATGATATTCCAGAAACACATCCACCGGTTTCGTCCCGCGCAAGCCTTCTGCATCAATGATCAGCCCCGTGATATCGTGAAAATACCAGGGTACTTCATTCTTGTAATTCCAACGTCCGAAGTAAAGCGCATCCCAGCGCCACTGACGACACCCGGTCTGAAGTGAGCCAAGCGTCGAACCGAACCAGCCGCTGTCAACAGTATGAAGCCGCTCATATTTCCCGAACGTATTCTGTAAATAGCGGTGTCCAAGATCATGCTGTTCTTTGAAATGCTGCTGTACGATCTCCGAATATTTTCCGGATTCATACAGAAGCCGGAGCACATTTTCCCGGTTGACTCCTGCCTGTGCGATCTCTTCCGGAAGCTCATCCAGAATCCGCTGTTTCTCCGGAAACAACTCTTCTGGAAGAAGCGCAGATGCCAAAGTCCGGCAATTCGTATAGGAAAATTCATTGACCAGACGGCTGTATGAGAACTCCGGCGACTCCTCCAAGGTCATTTTCAATGCGGCAAACCGGGAGATCCAGAACGGATGGCAGGCAACCGGACACTGCAAACCATTGCTTGCCAGAAACACTTTGAACAATTCCTGCAAACGCAATCCCCCCCGCGCCATGAAGAGCAGCGCATCTTTTTCAGGAGAATAAGATGCAGCAGCCCAATACAGACGACAGCAGAATTCATAGAATACCGGCCCAAGCAGGTATCCCGCATCACGTTTGCTTTGAATCGTTTTCTTCATTTGTTCTTGTTCTTGTTTTTATAATATGCCAGCTTCAGTTTCAATTTCTTCCACCAGCTCATTTCACTGTACTCAATGTTGAATTCCGTTCCGTAACAGCGGGGAGATTCCGGCATCTTTTCTCCGTACCGCCATGCGTTGACCATCGGATAAAAATGGATCTTATCCGTTTCAAAGATGATCGGATCCAGCTCTGTCTCTCTGGGACGGACACTGCTCCAGAGATACATCTCCGGATGGATCCTGGTCAAAACCTTCCCAACCGAATCCTGCAGATGTGGATAATTGGCATCCCGCAACTCTTTCTTGATGAAAATCAATGTGTTCTGACGATACCACGGGCAGACCATCCCATTGAACCAGAACTCATCTCTGATCATATCCAGCGGCACATATCCCCGTTCCCGGAAAAGAATCGCCCAGTATTCCGGATAATTTTCATTCACATGCCCGGTACCGCCCTGATAGGGAAAGGCACTGGAAAACATGACAATATCTGCAAGAGAGGTCAGTTTTCCAACAAAGGCTTCCGCTTTCAACGGGGAAATGTGTTCCGCAACTTCCAGACTCATCGCAAGATCAAATCTGCGCCCGAATTCAATCCCTTCGCTCAGATCCGACGGATGGAAGTTTTCCCGGGGAATCTGCAAATATTCCTGCGGAACATAATCCCCGTCATATCCGGCAATGTCATCAATGCCGTTTTCTTTGAAAACTGCCAGCCATGTTCCCAGACCGCAGCCGAGATCCACCACGCTTTTCAATGGAAAATGTTTCAGGAGAAACGGAACGATCTCTTTTGCCGAATTCCGGCTCCCGAGACTCTGTTCCTCATAAAAACTTTTATCGTATGCCATGTAAAATTCCTCTTTCGTATAAGCTCTTTTCAAATTTTTTCTGCTGCCGATGCTTCCGTTTTTTGTACAAAACAGACCGCGGCATCCAGATCGACATGATCCCGCACCGGAGGTAGGGCTCCCGGAAATCCGCAACCGCATTATCTCCGATATGCAAAATCGATTCTGCCGGACAGCTTTCCTCCCGGAGAATCCTGTCAAACAGCAAGCCGGATGCCTTGGAAACAGCTCCGCTGCTGCTGTAAATCCTGCTGATCAACTCCGGTTCCGGAAGAAGCGTTCGAATCAAATCCTGCAATTCTTCCTCACCCCAATACATATCGCTTGCCAGGATCACGGGAATCTGTTTTTCACCGGCAAGTTTCACCAATTGCCAGATGGATTTATTCAAAAACAGATTTTTCCGTTCATAATCCAATTCCATCCGGAGCAGTTCTGCTCCAAACGTTTCCTCCCGCTGAAGAATCCGTGCCATGATCCTGAAAATCTCCCGGCAGGAGGCTTCTCTGCACCCCTCAACCGGCATACAAGTCCGGTAAGCAAGGTCATGAGCCAGGGCTCTTGCACTGTAAAAATCCTCTGCCGGAATTTCCGGAATCTGTTTCTGCATCGCAAGGGCAATTTTCCGGAAATGCAGCAATTCAGAATCAACTCTCCGGAACAGAAGCGTGTCAAAAATATCCAGTGACAGCATTTTGACCGCTCCGCTGTTCAGCATTTCAGCCGCTTTGGAAAGACGTTTCCGGTTCCGTTGGGGGTAGGGAAGCAATTTCGCAAAACGGAATTCTTTGTATCTCCAGCCTTCTGATTTCAAACCGAGTGTCATTTCCCGGATCTTCTGATCGCGGGTCCAGACAACTTCCCGGAGCGAACTCTCCCGTCCCAATGATTCAGTCAGTTCTTTTGAAGTCTGCTCCAATTGACCGGTCCGGTCAATCAAATCAAGTTTCGTTTGATTCAAAATCTTCGTGGTTGAATTCAGTTCCCCGGTCGTTTTTGCAAGTTCCGCTTGCGTGCCGGAAAGTTCAGATTCAATCGTCGTTTTCTGCTCACAAACCGTCTGAAGATGATCCTTTGTCCGGGTCAATTCCTGTTCTTTTTCAGAGAGTTCAAGTTCGGTATTCTGAAACTTCTGCTCAGTTGCAGAGAGCAACTGAACCGTCTGCTGCAATTCCTGCTCAGTTGCAGAGAGCTTCTGAGCCGTCTGCTGCAATTCCTGCTCTTTCCCGGCAAGTTTGAGACTGGTACTCTGAAGTTCCTGTTCTGCTCCAGCAAGTTTGCTGCTTGTACTCTGAAGTTCCTGTTCTGTTTCAGCAAGTTTGCTGCTTGTACTCTGAAGCTCCTGTTCTGCTTCAGCAAGTTTGCTGCTTGTACTCTGAAGCTCCTGTTCTGCTCCAGCAAGTTTGCTGCTTGTACTCTGAAGTTCCTGTTCCGTATGAGCAAGCCTGGAGGAAGCGTTCTCCAATTCCTGCAAATTCTTTTGAATCAGAACCTGAGCTTGCTGCAAGGACTCTTCTTTCTCCTTGAGACTCAAATCTTTCTGAGCGTTATCCGACTGCAAAGATTCAATCTGCCGGGAAAATGAGGGCAGCAGCGCGTTGACTTCCTTGATGTATGCCTGATCATTGCGCCAGGTTTGTCCCGCCCCGTTGAGTTGAGTATGAAGCGACTCAATGTAACAGAGATTTTCGATTCTGTTCAATTCAAGCGTCGCAAAAAGATCCCTGTGAGAAGCCAGTTCCCCCAGACAGCCGGATACATGATTTTTCTCTTCCGGCAGAAGATTTTCGTTGGAACAAAGGATCCCGATCCCGTAAAGGACAGGGATCCGCAGGAAAGTCCATTGCTCCGGGTATTGTTTGAGAAAATCTTCAACAGCGGTCAGAACGCCATTCCGGGGCCCGCCTTCTGTTGTTGCTGTGGCATAACCGGCAGCGGGCAGGGCGTTTTCATCCCCTTTGATATAAGGAGAAACCGCAAAATCTTTCTTATACGGCTGAGGATGTTTGATCCGTTCCGGTGCATAATAGATGTCTCTTCTTCCCCAGGGCCAGTTGACGTCATGCATGAAAACAAGTTTTGTTCTGCATACGTCTCTGTTTTCATGGATGAGCTGCAAATCTTCCAGAACCGATTCATAGTTGTGATCCCCGTCCAGAAAGATCACTTCAGCGATCTGTTTCCGCCGGAGGAACTCATTGGAAGTTTCCCGGAGAAATTCAAAAGCCGTTTCTGTTTCGGAAGCGAACGGAAATGCGATTTCTGCCGGATCGACTGTGATCAATTTTCCGTTCCGGTTTTTGATGTAATCCAGTAAAACTTTTGTATTGATTCCGGCTTCGCTTCCGATTTCAACAATGCAGGAGATGCCGAGTCCATCCATCAGGCGTTTGGATTCGGCAAAAAAGTTGACCATCGAGCAGATATTCGGCATTCTCTGAGCCGTTGCCGGGAGGTCAAACAATTCCCTTGCAGTTGTTGTTAATTCCGGATATTTCATTTTTCGGTTTCAGCTTCTTTCAGTTTTTTGATCAAACGTCCGAACCAGCTTTTCTGTTTCAGATAACTGATCAGACTTTTGGTTCCTCTGGAAAGCTGCGGAACCGTGATTTTATCGATCTTGGAATTCTGCCAATTTGTCATAACTGCCAGATTGACCAGCACTCCCAATCCGGCAGGATCAGTCCGGAGATAATGATTTCTCAGAATGGCATCATATCTGACATGTTTCTGAATTCCTGCATTGACGGTGTTGCCGTACGCATCGTTTACATCGGTGATGGTATCCCTGTGATGATAAAGTGCCAGCAGTTCGGGGATCACTCCGATATCTCCATGCTGAAGGAACCGGATATTGAAATCCCAATCCCCCAGAACCGGAAGCGATTCATTGTACCCTCCAACTTTTTCATAGATTTTCCGTTTGTAAAGGAAACTGATCGGCGGAAAACTGTTGTTCATCAGCAACTCCATCAGATAGACAGATTTCAGCCAGGTGTTGAAGCCATAGGAAGAGGTGGTGCGGGGACCGGTTTCTTCGATGACTTCATTGACCAGCAGAGTATGTGTGATAACTCCGGCAAAAATGGGCTCCGTTTCCAGAAAGTGAACGGTACGTTCCAGAAATTCTGCTTCCCAGCTGTCATCGTCATCATGGATGATAATGTAATCGGAATCACAAGCCCGGATTCCGGCATTGCTGGCAGCCTCCATCCCTTTACTCTGTTCATGATGGAGAACCAGCACCTCAATCCCTTCCGCCCTTGCCTGTTCCGCAATGGCATCTACTCCGGGCCGTTCTCCGCCATCGTTGACGATTACCCAGATCAGATCTTTAAAGGTTTGTTTCGCAACGCTCATTCTTGCCCGGTGCAATAAGATTTCCCTGTTTTTTGTTCGTGTGATCACTGCAACTTTTTTGTGATTCATATCCCGGAACTCCTTAAGGAAAAACAATTCATTTCTACATTGAAGACTCCGTGAACGATCTCTTTTTCTTTCAAGGTCGTTACGGACCGGAAATCTGTGGCCCAGCAAAAGACTTCCTGAGCCATGACATCTTCCCCTGATCCGATTCCAAGGGTCAGGGTGTACTCTCCCGGTGCAATATCGGGCCATTTCAACTCAAACGAAAATGAGACCTTTCCATGCATCAGAGTCTCATTCTTTTTCATACAATTTCCAAATACCCTCTTCCCGAATTTGTCATTGAAGAAAAATCCGAAAATCGGTGTTTTACAGGACTCATAGAGTTCAGCCTGTCCTGTGATCTGAAGCTTGTCTCCGGCATGAAGTACAGTTTTATTCAGCGAGGATGCCAGAAATGCTCCGTGAGAACCCGCTCTTTTTTCCGGAACGATCGGCTCCATCCCGGATTCAAAAATCTCCGGTTCCGCCGCTTCCCGATTCGCAGGCTCATATAAAAGATGGGTGTAAAATTCAATCGCTTCCCGGGGAGAACCTTCAAACACTTTCTCTCCCTTTTCCAGCACAAGGACTCTGTCGCAAAGCGTGGAAACCGCATTCAGATCATGACTCACCAGCAGCAATGCGGAATTCTTTTTCCGCTCTTCCAGGAAACGGTAGCATTTCTGCTGAAAGAAAATATCGCCCACTGCCAACGCTTCATCCACAAGCAGGATCTCCGAGGAAACATGCGCCGCAATCGCAAATGCAAGCCGCACATGCATCCCGCTGGAATATTTTTTCACCGGATGATCAATGAATTCTCCAATATCAGCAAAACGGATGATCTTTTCCGTTTTTTCCTTCAATTCCTCCGGGCTCATCCCCTGCATCAAACCGGAAACCGCAATATTTTCCCGTCCGGTAAAATCCGGGTTGAATCCATAGCCAAGTTCCAGAAGCGCACTGACTTTCCCTTTTGTCTCAAGCGTGCCGCTGCTGGGATGCCGTGTCCCGCTCAGCAGAGAGAGCAATGTGCTTTTGCCAGCACCGTTCCGTCCGATGATCCCGACACATTCTCCGCGTTTTACCTGAAGATCCAGTCCGCTGAGCGCATCAAATTTCCGGTAAAAATTCCGGTGCCCCATGCAGATCATTTGCAAAAGCCGTTTGTACGGGGAACTGTAAATCTCATACCGTTTTCCCAAACCGTTGGCGGTCAGAAGAATTTCAGATGACATCTGCAAACCCCTTTCTGGTTTTCCGGAAAAAACAGAATCCCAGGAGATAAACTGCAATTCCGTTGATCCAGAGCCAATGCCAGTTTGCAAATTCCACATTCCCGAGCAGCGCAGAACGGATCGATTCCACATATCCCGTAAGCGGATTGTATTCAATCACTTTCCGGCAGGTGTCCGGAACCTTCGACATGGGATAAATGATCGGTGTCAGAAAAAATAATCCCTGCTGAAGCAAAAGAAGAAAAATCGGAAAATCCCGGAGAAATACACTCATTGCTCCGCAGAACATTGCAATCCCCGCACAAAACAGAAGATACGGAAGCAAACTCACAGGAACCATAACCGCCTGCCAGCGGAAAATTCCCGAACAGCCCGCCGCCGCAAAAACCGTCAGCAAATATATCAACCCCGATATCAGAGCACAACCGACTCCCGAAAGAGGCAAAACTTCAAGATCAAACATGGCATTTTTTACATAGCCCGGATGGGCAATCATCGACTGCGCCCCGCTGTTCATGCTTTCCGCAAAAATGTTGAAGACCGAAATCCCGCAGAACATGGAAAGCGCATAATTCGCTCCGCCAACCCCTTGACGGAAATCCAGAATCACGCCAAATACATAATAATAAACCCCTAACAGGATAAACGGGGTGAGAATGGGCCAAAGCGCGGCAAAAAGTCCATCCTTGCCGCGGCTCCGCCACATCCTGAGCGTCAGCGCGAAAATGAGCTTCCGGTTCTTACTCACTGTATGAACCGGAAGACAAATATTCGAAATTGTTTCAGATATCGAACTCATGTACCCTCAGTTTTTCTGAACTGACGCAAGGAATATATCTCATTCCGGCAAAGGTGTTCTATTCACCGGAATGAGTTTACTGATTTCAGCAGACGTAGGTTACAGAACGGCTGACCTGACCGTTGGAAACGATCCAGGCAGTCTTTTCATTGGTTTCTGTATTGAGAATGATGATATCATCCGTTCCGTCATCATTGAAATCTGCAACACCAAGATATTCCTGGTTTTCTTCCAAATGACCAAATGTGAAGTCACCGATACGGGCTCCATTGTTGATCGCCCAGCCGCCAAGCGTATTTCCATCAGAGAGAAGCATATCTTCTGTTCCATCTCCATTGAAATCGCCTGTGCCGATGATTTCCCAGCCGTCTCTTGCACAGCCGGTATAGACAACCGTCGGATCAGCACCATTCTTGATGGCTTCATTGCTGCCGGTCAGGAACACAAACACGTCGCCGGAACCGGTGATTTCAACTCCGTCAACGGTTGTCGGCATGGTGTTCTGAAGAATCACATCATCCACACCGTCGCCGTTGAAGTCGCCGACATTGACCAGTTCGAACCGGTAGTTTCTTGCATTCACATCTTCCAGATTGGAGGTGTCGCCTTTCAGATCATCGCCGGGCTTCCAGGTGTTGACCAGTGCACCGAGCCAGCCGTTGTAGGTGGATCCATCGGCTTCCCGTGCCCAAACTGCAAGACCGTAGTTGGTGGAGACAGATTCATCCCCGAATGCAGGTGTCTGCAGGAGAACTCCGCCAATGCCGGAGCCGGAGAAATCACCGGTCCCCTTGACCGTGTAGCCGTTTTCAACCACACCGATAAAGTTTTTCCGGTCTTCCAATTCCTTGAAGCTTGTCAGATCATTCTGAGCATAGACATTTCCGGTCGCAACGTTCTGCCACAGCAGTCCGTCAACACCATCCTTGTTGAAGTCGCCAACTCCGATCAGGTTCCACTGGCTCGGTGTCAGTTTGCCATTGACAGAGAATTCTTTCGTGCCGGAATAGAGAATTGCTGTTCCGTTCCGTTTCAGTTCAAAGACTGTGCAGCCGTCTGCAAAATCGCCTGCCGCAACGGTGACGACCGGGCTGTCTGTTCTTTCATAGGTGAAGAGCAGCTGTCCATCTTCTTCGGAGAGACGGTAGGTTGCATCATCCGTTTTCAGCGGAGAACCGATCGTGATGGTTCCCAGTTCGTTGTAGAACGTATTGGCTGCATCAACGGTATCTGTCTGAATAACTGTGATGGTTCCGTTGAAGTTCGCTGCGCCGTCTTTGGAGAGGACGTAGGTTCCTTCGACCATGTCTTCTGCATCGGGCAGGGTGATGGTGTATTTCGGAGAACCGCTGATCTGAGAAATATCGCTGTACAGATAATCCTGCATGGGTTCATAATCCATCAGTGCATAAACTGCAAAATCAACAATAGATCCCCGATAAGCAGAAACGACTGCGCCTTCCGGTGTTTCATTGAATCCGGTGAGCGTTGCGCCGGAGGAAAGGAACAGATGTGCGCCAGCTTCCATTTCTGCGTTGATCACAGAGGCTCCGCTTGTTGCGAAAATGGCACCGCCATCGTAAATATAGTTGGCTGCACCTGTTCCGCCGGAGAGAATCAGAGTTCCCGCAGGCGTGATTGTATTGGCCACCGCAATTGCGCCGGAGCTGACAACTGCAAAACCTCTGCTTCCGATGTCTGTATTCACAAGCATTCCGCCGGAGCTGACATCCACACGTCCGCCTTCTTCGAGATATGTGGAAATCGCTGTTCCGTTGCTTCCGATACTCAGGTATCCATCCGGATTTGCCAAAGTTGTGTTGGAGACGATTCCGCCCTTGTAGACGCTGACTGCTCCATCGGTGAAAATTTCAGTGTTGTTGGCAACGGCTCCGCTGTAAACAAACATTCTTCCGGCGGAACTGACGTTCATATTGTTTGCGTATGCGCTGTCATAAAGATTCAGTTTTCCGGAGGTGTAAATATTTCCGCCGTTGACGATCGCGTTAGAGCCGTGGACTGCCAGGGTGTTGTCTTTGACGATCACAAGGTTGAGATCGCCGCCGTTGCTGTTGCCGCTGCTGATCACATCGCCGCTGCCGCTGGAGGTTTCTTCTGCATAGGCAGAAAGTCCGCTGCCGCCGTGAGTCTGCTTTCCGAGAAGATGATCGACTTCGTGAGCAATGGTATCAACGATATCTTTGTCGAGGGAAGTCGCATCCATCATGACAAAAGCGTTGTCCGTTTTGTTCTGATTATTGGTGTCATTGGTTTCAGCCATGCCTTTGAAATCGCCATAGCGGTCAAATGCGGTGGTATCGCCGATGTAAACCGTGGAGTACTGGCTCATCAGGGGGCGTTCGGTGACAAAGAGGACGCCGGTTCCGGCATATTTTTCATTGAGCTGTGCGGCGATCATCTTGGCGCGTTCGCTGGTGATGCCGGAATTTTCCACCTGGATGTCTTCAATGGTTTTCTCGGTTCCGTTGTATTCGGTCAGAGCACCGTCGAAATCAAGGTAAACGATCTGATTGACCCCCATCTGAGTCTGGATTCCGCCCATCATATTCTGCATCCATGTGGGAGCACCGAAGAATCCGTCATAGGTGTTTCCGCCGTTGGAAGTCAGATTTGTTCCGCTGTAACTTCCCCAGGGACCGCTGATATTCAGGCTTCCGCTTCCTCTTGCATAATCGCCAACGGGTTTTCCGTGGCTCATAAATTCTGCACTTGCGTAGGCTGCGGATTTGTCATAGGTAACGGAGGTGACGACTCCATCGGAAGAATAAGTTTTTTCGACTTTCAAGCCGCCGCGGGAGTAGGTCATGGTTCCTTCGGTTCCGAAATAGGGATTGACAGGGCTGGAGATGGTGTAGGAAAAATCACCTTCCATCAGATCTGTTTTTTCCTGATCCAGTTCAAAAGAGGGCAGATTGAATCTGGATGTGAAGTCATTCACAGCGCTGTTGATAGAGCTTGTGATGTTATCGCTGATTTCATCTTCTCTTTCATCCACCAGATCAGCCACTTCTTCGCGGATGGTTTTTGCCAAATCTGCAAAACCGTTTCTGGCAGGCTTATCCACGGTGATTTCCGTATAATCATCGCCTTCCGGTTCCACGGTTGTAAAAACGATTCCTTTGGGTGCATACTGGAGATTCAGTGCGTTGACAACTGCACCGATCTGATGATCGCTCATCAATTCCGTTTCTGCTGATTCATCTTCTTCGAAAATCAGGTAAACGACTTTCTTTTCTCCCCAAATGTTCTGGATTCCTCCAGCCAGGAAAAGTTCTTCTCTCATTTTTTCCTCCTAACGTTTGTGTTATTTTATGTTCAATATTTATTCAGCTGCTAATGTTAAGGTTGAGCCGTCATTCGACAGCCAAACCATGATCTCATTGGTCATTGTATTCCGGACAACAATATCAGCTTTGCCATCGTTATCGTAATCCATGACCCCGATAAATTCTTCATGGTCAGCAAGTTTTCCTACCCAGAAATCTTTTGCTCTCTGACCGTTCTTTATATTCCATCCGGCAATTCCTTTTCCGTCGGAGAGAAAAATATCATCTATTCTGTCTCCGTCAAAATCCCCGGTTGCAATCACTTTCCACTGATCCACTGTCCGCCCGGTATATGCCACTCCAGGAGCTTTTCCGGCTTTGACAGCTTCTTTTTCTCCGGTTAAAAAGGTGAAAATATCACCCGCACCTGTAACTTTTACTCCGTTTACAGTTTCCGGAATCACGTTTTGTACAAGAACATCATCGACTCCATCGCCGTTGAAATCACCAATGCCAATGACGTCATATTTGAAATTTTTTGCGTTGATATCCTGCTGATCTGCAGGGTTGCCCGCCAGATTTTTTCCGGTATCCCAGGTGTTTGACAACGCGCCAAGCCAGCCGTTGCAGATCGATCCATCCGCCTCCCGACCCCAAACAGGAAGCCCGTAATTGGCGGAAACTTCACTGTCTCCAAACATGGGTCCTTTCATGAGCAAACCATCATATCCGGTCCCGGTGAAATCTCCCGCACCAATGATCTCATAGTCTTTGCCGATGATCCCCATCCGGGTCGTCTTACATTCAATTTCATCAAACCGGGTAATATCATTCTGAACGTAAAGGTTCCCGGTTTTAACCTCTTTCCAGAGAAGGCCGTCTTTGCCGTCTTTATCAAAATCGCCGACCGCCGCAAGTTCCCACTGGTCAAGATCCACTCGCCCCGTTATTCTGATCGTTCCGGAAAGCGATCTGACCAAAGCCGAACCATCCGGATAGATCTCAAGAATTCCGCCTTTTCCGGTAAAGTTCCCGGTTTTCAACAGCG
This sequence comes from Lentisphaeria bacterium, assembly GCA_017456805.1. Next base: position 91,833 of record JAFTIQ010000010.1, on the reverse strand, counting down.
CGGATTTCTGAACAGAAAGGGAAAGATCTCCGCCCTTCAGACGCAAAGTATATGTCCCGAACGACGTCTCAAGCGGCGTTGTCAGAGAAAGCGTTCCAAGGGCTTTTCCATCGGATTTGACCGTAATGGTTCCCTTGAATTCTTCCGCGCCCCGGGCAAGAGCATAAAGTCCGGAGGGCTGCTCCTGAGAAACTGTCAGGGTAAAGGTTCCTTCTTTTCCGAATGCGGAGAGATCGTTAACGAGGAATGTTTCCGGCGTTTTTGATCCGGCAATCGTAAAATCAAGGATTCCGCCATCATAAAGACTGACTTCTGCTCCGTCTGCGACATGGATTTTTCCGGAAAGGATTCCTCCGCTGAACACGACCAGCGAACCTCCTTCGAGGATCGTTGCATTGGCAGCTGTCCCGAACACCCGCATGGTTCCACCGGAACTGACAGTCGTTTCCCAGAGCAAGCCGCCCTGTCCGACATCCGCCGTTCCATCTGTGCGGACCGTTGTACGGTAAGCCTTGCCGCCCTGAGTGATTTCCATGACTCCGCCGGAAATGATCGACGTCTCTTCTGCTGTTCCGCGATCGGAAATATAGAGCTGGGAATTGTCGACAGTTGTCTTCACCACAGAGCCGCCGTCATGGACGTGGAGCTCCCGGGATTTGGATAGCACAAAGCCAGTGGAGCTTTTTCCACTGGCAATATGCAGGCTTTTTTGAGGTTGAACCGCCGCTGACGGTGCCGGCGGTTTTCCGGCACTGGCGAACTCAAGCGGCGTCACCTGATCTGACCGGAATGGAGATACAAGCAGATCAGGATATTCAGATATTCTCTGAATTCCTCCTGTATAAATCAGTTGTCTCTCCATAATAATTACTCCGGATCAGAATATTTTTTTAATCTTTTTTCTCAGCTTTGATCTTTGCTTCCTGTTTCTGGAATGCGGGGATCTTTCTGATGGTTGTGATGACCTGTTCAGCTGAGATCAGTTTTGTACATTCGAAATGCCGATCTGTTCCCTTATGGCGCGGACACCAGAGGAAATCGAAGTGATCGAAATCGACTCTCATATCATTCCAGCAGGAATGGCAGGTGTGATAGTTGATCACCCGGTACGGTGTGGCAAATTCGTTTGTGGGATGAGTAAATCCGCTGATCATGACAACAGGTACTTTGCATCCCCATGCGATCCAGCTCAAACCTGAGCTGAGTCCGATAAAGAAGTCTGCATCTTTGATCATATCGATCCGTTCCTGCAGGGGTTTGCTTCCGGTATCATCTTCCACACCCCAGGGGATATGGTTGAAGACCAGTCCGGTTCCGTGAACCCGTTCTTTATCAATACAGATGACTCTGTAACCATGATCTTTCAGGAACTTGATCACAGCATCCCATCCGTAGGGGTTGTTCCAATATTTTGCCTGGCTGGAACTCTGAGCGGCGATGACCACATAGGGTTCTTTGATCTTTCTGGGTGCAGAAAGATTGAATCTGGGCGGTTCATCATCGGGATCGACTCCCAGGATGTAACCGGCAGTCCGGTGCAATCCGATATAACGGAAGTCGATGGGCTGATTATCCACATCGCCGCGGAAGAACAAACCCATATAATACGTTGCATAGGGTTTGTAATTCTTTGTTTCTTCCGGTCCGATGAATGTGATATCAGGATACTGATCTTTGACGATTTCAGCGATCCAGGGAGTCATGACGCAAATCAGTTTGCAGTTGTGCTTTTTCTGGAAGCGTTCCACATAAGAGAACCAGCCGATGCTGTCGCCGATGGTTCCCACGGGCAGCTGGATCATGACTTCTTTATCCGTTGCATCGTAATCGTATGTAAAGATCGGTTCGGTTCCGCCTTTTTCGTGAATGATCAAACGGAACTTGATATAGAACTTCTTAACACTTGTGATGAATGCACCGGGTACGGTGTCCGCAGAATAAAGAATGATCCCGGTATCGATATCAGAGAAGGTGACGTGATATTCTTTATTATTATGGGGGAACAGGATCCGGATTCCGTGGTTGAAGTCGAACTTGATTCCTTCGACAGCATCCAGCACAGGGATCTGGGGGATTTCGCCGTAAATGGATTTCTGGGCATTTGCGGGGCGTTTCTGTCCGGGTGCCAGATCAGGATCGCCAGTTGCATCAGAGCTCACAGATACAGGGGCGGCAGATGCGTTATCCTGCGCGGGGACGAATCCCTGAGGCGCAGGATCTGCATTGACGATGTACTCCTGATTGGAAAGAGAATCAGTGTTGATGGTATATTCGTCCATTTTCAGAATCTCCAAAGGTTAAACGATCAGTTGCCTTTTTTCTTGATAATACCATCGCTTTCCAATTTGTTCAACAGTTTCTGAATGGAATCAAAAGCTGTGAGAAATGCCTGAATAGGCATGATGACACGGGTGTTGATATTCTGAGCAGGTGCCTGTCCATCTGCTTTCGGTTCCAGTGTCATAAAGTCCATACGGACAGAGTTTCCGACCACATGAAGCTGAGCGAGTCCGTCGGTATAAATTTCGCGTTTGTCAATCATTTTGTACTCCTGTATTGTTGTTTATTGACAGATTGATCCATACTTTTCCAAAGCTGCTGCTTCACTTGCACAAACCACAGCCACTTCTTCTACTGAATAGTAATATATGCGTTCATTCCTGAAAAATCAAGTCAAAAAACAGCAAATTACAGCTTTTTCTTTTCTTTTTCTGAGGCTTAGAGACGATTTCAAAATTCTGCAGGACGGAAAGTGTTCCGTAAAACGTTGACAGCCGGGGGATAAGAGAAGTTTATACAAACTTGCTGTCTCAGCCTTCAGAAACAAATCCTCCGGATAGTATGTTTTCAGGGTACAGAGCCTGTCTGAAAACAAAACCGTCCGGGGGAGGCACATTCCCGCCCTGCAGAAAACAGAGAGAGTCCGGTAAATCAATCTCTTATCAGGCGATGGCAATCATTCCCGTGCTTGAAACAAGAGCATCGTTGACGTACCAGATGTTTTTCGTTTTGGTTTCTGCATCGTAAATGACAACGTCAGAAGTGCCGTTGCGATCGAAATCCACAACGCCGAGAACGGTTTCTCCATCCTTGAGATCTCCCAGCGTGAAGTCTCCGGTTCTTACGCCGTTTTCGATGATCCAGCCACAGACGGTTACCCCATTGCTGACGAGGATATCATCGGTTCCGTCTCCGTTGAAATCGCCTGTGTCGAGAACGTTCCAGCCATCTGTCGCGCAGCCGGTGTAGGCAACGGTGGGATCGGCTCCGTTTTTGATATCTTCGCTGCTTCCGGTCAGGAATGCAAAGACATCTCCGGATCCGGTGATTTCCACTCCGTTAACGGTTTCCGGCATTGTGTTCTGCAGGAGAACATCTTCCACGCCGTCTCCATTGAAGTCGCCGGTGGCGATCAGATCAAAACGGTAATTCAGAGCGTTGATTTCATCCAGATCTTTTGTATTGCCTTTCAGCTCGTCATCGGTATCCCAGGTGTTGACCAGTGCTCCGAGCCAGCCGTTGAAGGTGTAGCCTTCTCCGTCACGCGCCCAGACAGGCAATCCGTAATTGGTGGAAATGGAAGCGTCGCCGAATGCAGGTCCTTTGAGGAGCGTTCCGTCATAACCGGTATTCGCAAAATCTCCCGTGCCGATGATCGAATAATCTTCTTCCACGATTCCCACAAGATTGGTCCGATCGTTGACTTCATCAAAGTTGGTCATGTCGTTCTGAGCATAAACGGTTCCGGCTTCCTTATCCAGCCAGAGCAGACCGTCCACACCATCTCCGTCAAAATCACCCACACCAACGAGTTTCCAGGTCCCGGTGTCTATTGCGCCGGAGAGAACATATTCTTTATTCCGGGAGTAGAGTGTTCCAATGCCTTCTTCGGACAATTCAAAAACACCGCCTCCGTTGATGAAGTTCCCAACTTCAGCCTGAAGGAACTTGCTGTCCTTGACATAAAGAGAGAGACAGCCGTCATCCTTTTTCAGACAATAGGTCATATTATCGATGGTGACCGGCGTTGCCATTGTGAGGGTTCCTGTATGCGTGTAAACAGTATTGACTGAATCAATGACCCGTGCGCTGTAAACATCAATGGATGAGTTGAAATAATCCGCACCATCCTGAGAAAGAACATAGATTCCGCCCTTCATATCTTCGTAGGGAATCGTGATGGTGAAATTCGGATTTCCCTGAATCTTGGAAACATCGTTGATCAGATATTCTGCGGGAGAGTTTGTCCGGTCTGCAAGGGTAAAATCAATGGTGGAACCACGGTATGCGGAAACAACAGCTCCTTCTCTGATGTCAAGAGTGCCCTGATGTTTCGCACCGGAGGAAATGATAAATATCCCATCTCCTTCAATTTCCGAATTGCTTGCAACGGCTCCTTTGCCGACGACTGCATAGCCTCCGTTGGCAATGTAAATATTTTCAGCTGTACCACTGATATAAAATTCCCCGTCATCTTTGATATTGACGTAGGAGGCTGAAGCGCCGGAGCTTACAATTGCGGTTCCTGATGCGTTGATGAGTGTATTGTATGCCACGGCGCCGGACATGATTTTAAGAGAACCGGCACTGTTGACAGTTGTTCCGATGGTTGTTCCGCCATTGGAAACCCCAGCGGTCCCGCCTTTCAATACTTTTACCAACCCACCCTCAACTGTGGTTTTATCAGCGACTCCTCCTTTGGAGATGTACAGACTGCCATTACTGTTGACTGTCGTTCCGATGGCTGTTCCGCCATTGGAGAGAAAGAGTTCGCCGCTTTTGTTGATTTGAGTATTGGAAGCGATTCCGCTGGAGTACACGTTGACGGTTCCCCCGCCGTTGATAGCGAGGCCTGTTACGATTCCCAGATTATAGATGTTGACAACACCTGCGTTGCCAACCACTGAGTTGTTGAACGCTGTTCCCTCGTTCTTTTCATTGATGTCACAGGTCGTATTGGCTATTTCGCTTGCATCCTCTGTCAGAACCCCTGTTTCAAGATTTTCATCCTGTGCGATTCTGATTTTTCCGGAAAAAATCTGATTTTTGCTCATAATTGCTCCTTTAATGAAAGCCTGCAAAAGATTGTTTTGTTGAAAAACGTGTCTTTTATACGCCGTTTTTGCATGGAAAAATCGTTTTTTGAACGGTAACGACGTATAATATACATTATGTTAAGTCGTTGAACTCAAACGGTGCAATAAAATAGAGGACTGAAAAAACAGAAGGAGGAAATTTGAATAGGAAAATGATGAAAATGATTTAACATAATGTATATTATGCGACATTATGTTGTCTACTTATGTGATATAATAGCATGAAAATAATAAAATGCAAGTAAAAAAATAATTTTTTTTTGAATAAATAAGAAAAATTTTAAAGAAAATATAGAACTTTTGATTATTTGGATTTTTTTACGGATCAGGATTTCTTTGCCGGAACTTGCGTGTCTGGATTGCAATTCTCTTTTTTTCTGTTATATTACATAAGAGAAAATCAGGAGCTGAATATGGGAAAACGGATGACGATCAAAGATATTGCAAGACTGGCAGGGGTATCTGTCGGAGCGGTCAGCACGGCTTTTTCCAAAAAAAGTTCCAATGTTCATCTCTCGGAAGCAACCAGAGAAAAGATTTTTCAAGTTGCCCGGGAAAATCATTATATCCCCAATATTGCCGCCAGATCCATGCAGACCAGAAAATCTTATCTGCTGGGCTTCTTTTACCGGATGGATAACTCTTATCTTCAGGCTCAGATCCTCCGCGGGATCCGGAAAATATGCATGAAGCATGAATATGATATCATCGTTTATCCCTGTGAATCCCTCGACGATGAACGATATTATCTGGAAACGCTGCATGTGAATCAGCTTGACGGGATCATCACGATCCCCATTCTCGAAAACGGAAAAACCAATGAAGTGCTGTACCGCAGGCTGGCTGACAGGGGGATTCCGGTGATCCAGATCCTTGCTGATCTCTGGAAAGATATGGCAATGATCGGCAGAGATTATCCTTATATCGGATACCAGTCTGTAAAACAGCTGTATGCGAAAGGACACCGTTATATCGGCGCATTGATGTTTCATAATTACAACGATCCGAAGACCGGATTGAACAGCACGTTGCTGATGGAAGGGATCCAGCGGGGCGTGAAGGAATTCAACCTGAAACTTGAAATCTATCCTCTGGAAAAAAGAGCCGATTCCCAGTATTATTTTCATGAGGCGGAGCGGGCGGCGGAAAAGATCCTGCAATCACCGGAGCATCCTACGGCACTGATCGCCGCCTCCGGAAGATTGGCGTATGGCGCATATTCCTGTTTGACCCGGCATGGATTACGGGTCCCTGAGGATATTTCCCTGCTTGCCTGCGGAGATGACAGCGAACAGTTCTCCCAGCTGGCATTGAACTTGTCGTACTTTTCTGTGGAGCTGGAAAAAATCGGGATCCTGAGTGCAAGATATTGTCTGGAACGGGATCAGGAATATCCTTTAAAACAGTTATTGGTATCCCCGTTCCGCAAAGGGGATACCATTGCAGAGCTGCGGTAACTTCACCACCGGTTGAAAGAACAGATCTCTTCCAGCGGTTTCCGGATCTTTTTCACAGGGATCTCTTCCGCTGCATAGCCGATTGCCAGAACAAGACGCGCTTCATTTCCGTGAGGGATCCCGAAATACTGTTCCATCTTTGCCTGATCATTCATACCGATAACGCAGGTGGAGAGTCCCAGAGAAAATGCCTCATGGCACATATTCATGCAAGCCGCACCGATATCGCCCTGCGCAAACCGCTGAGTATCATGATAGTGATCCACAACCACCTGTTTGACCTCTGCTTTCTGTTCCACAAAGATGATAAAAGCAGAGACCTGATGCCGCCACGGAGCACCTGTCACGCCGTTGCCGACCACGATGGCATCGCATAATTTTTCTTTTGCTTCGGGGGAGTCCACCACGATGAACTTCCAGGGCTGGGAGTTGCACCCGCTCGGGGTGAGGCGTCCTGCTTCAACGATTTTCAGCAGATCTTCCCGTGAAACCTGTTTTTCAGGATTGTAGGCGCGGCAGCTTTTCCGCTGCTGCATAATTTCCAGAAAATCCATGATAAAATCTCCTTTACTGTTTGATGCCGTTAACTTCTTTGATTTTCTGCAGATATCCTGCCATGAGTGCACCGGTATCGTTGATGCAGCCGAGATACTGGATCTTTCTGGTGTTGATCCAGCGGGAGAGATCCGCTTCGGCATAGGCACCGAGGAGGATCCCGGCGTTTCTGGTTTTTTCACAAATGGAATCGATCGCGGCGATCACCTCCGGATGATCCCACTGTCCGGGCAGTCCCATGCTGCAAGTAAGGTCATAGGGGCCGATCAGAATACTTCCGATCCCGGGGACCTGAAGGATCTTATCAAGGTTTCTGACCGCTTCGACGTGTTCGATCTGAATGATGACCAGCGGTTCTTCCTTTGCACGTTCCATATATTGATCCAGCGGCATGGTTCCATAACAGTTGCCCCGGCGCATTCCGCAACCCCGGTTTCCGTAAAGGGGATAACGGCATGCCTTGACGGCATAATCGGCATCTTTTTCGTTCATGACCATAGGGATGATGATTCCGGCGGGAGCAAAGTCAATGATCCGTTTGATTTCTGTGTGATCGCAAGCCGGGACCCGGTAGAAGGGAGCGCATCCGGTTCCTTTCAGAGCCATGATATGGAGCATTGCGGTTGTGCGGTCGAGCACGCCATGTTCTCCATCGAGCCAGCAGAAATCGAATCCGGCTTCTGCTGCGATTTCAGTGACAGCCGGATCTGTGAATGTGATACAGCAGCCGAGACAGAGTTTCCCGGATTTGATTGATTCCTGAAACTTTTCCAGACTATTATAGCGCATGATAAAATATCCTTTTATTTGCATTCTGTTTTTTCGTCCAAAAGATTTTCGGGGTAAGATATTTCCGTGAAACAGATTTTTCAAATGAAATGTCACTTTTTTTTAAAAAAACAGAAAAAAAACAAAGAAAACACTTGTAAAATAAAAATTTTATGTTAGATTAGTACTTAGAGACTTCGTAAGTATGGTTATGAACTCAAAAATATAAAAAAATAAAAATGAGACGCCCCAAAAAAGCATTGAAGATCTATCATTCTATCCGGAATGATATCCTGAAACGCCGTCTTCCGGCGGGAGCTTTATTGGCAAAACGGGAAGTGGATTTTGCTGCGGAGCTCAATGTTTCCCGGGATACATTGCGTCATGCACTCAGTATGCTGGAGGAAGAGCATCTGATCCGCCGGGTGAAAGGGCGCGGTTCTTTTATCAGTGACAGTATCCCCCGGACCAAGATTACTGTTTTGATGCCCTGTGCCGGAAGTATCAGAAATTATTCCGGTTTTCTGGCAGATCAGTTCAGCGGTGCAATGGAAGAGGCACGGAAACATTCCTGCGAAATAGAAACGATCCCGGTTTCTCCCACCAACCAACTGGATGATATTGACTGGGGCGCTCTCTTTAATTTGAATTCCGAAAGCCGGGTGATCATCTCCTCTTACTGGTATCGGAAGATCTTTGATTTTCTGGCTCAGAGCAAATGCCGCGTTGCATTGATCCATGACGATGCACCGCATGATTTCCCGGAAGTGAAACATGCTGAAAAATGGAGCCGTCTGCATTTCAAAACAAGTGAGGCGATCCGCAATTTGACAAAACATTTATTTGACCGCGGGGCGAAAAAACCGCTGTTTCTCATGCGTTTTGCAGATGAAGAGCGCTCCCTGATCCGGCAGGATATCCGGATCGCCTGTGCAGAATGGGATCCGGAGCTTGTCCCGTTGATCGTCAATATTCCTGATATATGCACCTACGATGAGGTGGAACAGATCCTGAAAAACGTTCTTGAGAAATATCCGGATTTGCACCCGGATGGCGTGCTGGTGAATACGGTTCAGGCGTTTGAATCTGTCAGGAAATATTTTCCGCGGACACTTTGCGGTTTTGTTGATATGAAACAGAAAACTAATTTGCCGGCGGATCAATGGACTTTCTATTCAGATTTCAATCAGCGGGAACTTGGAATGGAAGCTGTCCGGCAGCTTCTGAGACCGGACTATCCCGGGAAAGAAATCGCTTACACTGCAAAAATTATAGATGGAACAGAACGGAAATATTGATCATAAACAATAAAACGGGAGGGATAAAATGAGAAAATTTTTGACCGAAACAGGAAAGCGCAAAGGAACACAAACTTCCACCCATGGGTGGGTAAAGCTGGTCAGCTTTACTTTGATCGAACTTCTTGTTGTGATTGCTATTATCGCAATCCTTGCAGGAATGCTGCTTCCGGCCTTGAACAATGCACGGGAATCCGGTAGAGCTACGGCTTGTAAAAACAATATGAAGCAAGTCGCTTTAGTTCATCAACTCTACAACACAACTTACAGCGCATTCCCGTTAACGGTCAGACCATTGATATGGACCAAAAGTTCAAATGATTATACTTGGTGGCAGCATTTTGGTGAACGAAAAGAAATTAAAATTGATTCGTGCAGATGTCCATCCATAAGCATAAAAACTGACAGTTCTGTAGACTTTCAAATCTACGGACGGGAATCCGGTTTGAGTGATGAATATGTCGTGTATTACAACAAGACATATAAGCGTAATTACGGTTTGGAATATTATGAAGGGCGAGATTCTAAAGATGTACTGGTCGGCGTTTTTCTCCGTGCTGAAAAATTGAAACAACCCTCACGATTTCCTACTCATGCAGATACTATTAATAAAGCAGGTCGTGCATTTATGTCTGTCAATATTATAAAAGCACCGGATTCGTCAAATGGATGCCATTATATGGTGCATAACGGTCGGTGTAATATTGCTTATGTAGACGGACATGTAGCCGGTGTGAATACTGCAGGATTAGCAGATATTGCAGATGTTATTAAGTATAAAACTGCAAAATATAACTACTGTTATAATTATCTTAATCCAATCACAGTTACAATCGAGTAAATCAAAAAATCAGGAGATAAGCTGTTATGAAAAATTTTCTTACCGTTTTCACTCTTCTTTGTGCGGCATTCTGCTTCGCAAAGGGTGAAGTTTACACCTTTGATCTTTCAAAGATCCCGGATTTCAAAAAGAATGCCGCGGGCAACTATGAGTGGAGCATTCCCACAGATAAGAATAATACAGAAGTCGTCATCAATCTGGATGAGCTGAAAGTCGTTCCCCATGATTACGATGAACTGCAGATCGTCTTCCGGAATCTGGAAGGAAAATGCGGGATGAATATTCAGCTGCGGAACTATCCTTTGGCCGATCAGCTCCGGGACTGGTATGTGAAAACTGTTATTCCTTATGATAAAATGCTGGATGAACGTCTGGATCTCCGCCGGGATGATGACGGCTGGTGGTATCGTTATACGCCGAAAGTTTATCCCAACAGACAGCTTGCGTTGAACCTTTTGCGTTATTCCACCCGGAAAGCGGGAGAAACCCGTATCCGCAGAGTGGAAATCGAAAAGATCCAGTTCATCCGCCGTTTTGCAGATATTACATTTGATGAACAGAAAGCTGTGTTCAAGAGAATCCCTGCCGGGTTCTTCTCCGATGGCAAACTGGAATGGACCTACACACTCCGTGTTCAGAACAAGCGCAATGAAAAACTGGAATGTGATCTTGTGATCGACACCAAAGATCTGAAACATTTCAGTGTGAATTTTGACAGAAAAAAACTGTCATTGGCACCCCGTGAAGTCGTGGAATTGAAACTTGTTCTGACGATCCCCGAAAAGGTTGCCAAAACCATGCCGGTTCTTTACAGTGAACGGGTTCTGCCCCGTCTGATCACAAAAGATGCACCGCAGATCTACACGGTCATGGGCTTCCGTCCCCGTTACATCTGGGGAACTGTTCCGCCGGAAAAAGTCAACTGGAAACTTGCTTCCCCCCTTCCGAAGAATGAAGCTGCTGTCATGAAAAAGGCAGAGCAGGATTTGAAGATGGCGTTCGGGATCCAACCGCAGATCCACCCGGATTACTGCGCATTTTTCAGAAGAAGTGTCATGAAAGCAGAATCTTTCTATCGGATCAAGAATACCAAAACCGGCGAAGATCTGAGCAAGAATGCCCAAGTTCAGGGAGCTTTGATTTATCATCATAACCGGGAAACCTTTGAAGCGATGAAACGGATGGCTCAGGCATACCAGAAGACTGGGGACTTGCGTTATCCCACCAAGATCCGCGATATTCTTCTGGAATATGTTCACTGGTACCGGTTTCTGCCGCCTCATTCTCCTGCGGCGACTTCTGCCCGGATCAGAATCGCTTCCTCCACGCTTGACGGCTCCTATTTCTTCTATGAAGGGCTTTCCGCATACGCAGCAGTCCGGAATACACCTGTATTCGGACCGGAAGACCGCCGCCGGATCGAAGAAGAATTTTTCGGGGAGATCATCGCAGATTTCTATGCGCACAATGATAACTTCTCCAATATTCAGCTTCATCATTTGTCCTCTTACGGCAGAGCTGTGATTGCTCTTGACCGTTGGTGGAACCTCCTTGGCGAAGCTGTTTACGGCGACAATGGGTTCCATGCATTTGCCAATCAGGGATTTACTCCTGACGGATCTTCCGGAGAAGCCGGGGTTTACCACTACTTCGGATTATATCCTCTGCTTGAGTTTGCGGATGAGATGCGGGAATCCGGCGTGGAACTGATCGATCAGCGGTTCAAACGGGTTTATGATTACGGGATCCTTTCCACCCCTCACGGAATCAGTGACAACAATCTCCGGAAGACCTATATTCAGGCATACCGTATCTTCCGGGATCCCAAATATCTTCCCACTCTGAAAGCTCTCAAACAGCTTCCGGAAGGAGTCGATCCGAAGACCGTGCCCGATACTGTATTCCTGGGCAATACCCACATGAAAAACAACGGTTATCTTTATCTGCGGGAACAATCCAAAGCCGGATTCCGCGCATTGGCGATCAACTATATCATGGGCTGGGACCGGATGGAAAATGACCGTCTCCATTTCCGTTTGTTTGACGATAAAGGGATGGTTTCCCATGAAGTGTTCCGGATTGGTTATACCCAAAAGGGTGCGGGTGTGATGGATCGGACCTGGGGACACAATACGGTGGTTGTGGATGAAAAGAATTCCAGTCAGAATCCGTCTGTCATCTCCGCGTTTCTGGATCGTGCATCCATGCCGGGAGCGTTGTTTACAGAAAAAGCAGAAAGCCCGCTCTATAACGGAGTCAGCTTCTCCCGTGCGGTTGCGATCTTCGACGGAATCTTCTTTGTCGGTGACTGTCAGAAACCTGCCGATGGGAAAGAACATTCCTTTGACTGGCCGTTCTACGCACCGTGGCAGCCCTGGGCAAAGAAAGATGCTTTCCTTTATTCTCTGCTGGACGGAAAGAAATTTGATACTCCGGTGAAAACTTCCATGGAATTTATTTCTGATATGATGGGAACATCTGTCAGCAAGACACTTCAGTGTAAAGTTGATATTCCGCCTGCGACGCCGCAGACTGCGTTCAACGTTTACAAGAAAGCGGATCGCAGTGTTGTTCTGACTTTGGCGTTCCCCGGAGATGCAACAGCGGCAACCTTCCGTGTTCCCCGCGGCAGCCGTCCGGGATTGGGTCCTGCATTCATGCTCCGTCAGAAGGGGAAAACCATGCGTCTCGGCGCGGCAATGGAAGTGATTCCCATTGGAGGAACTCCCCGGGTCAAGAGTGTAACAGCGTTGGATTTCACTCCGGCAGATCCCCTTTCTGCTGTCTGGGAAATCAAGGCTGACACCGGAACATATTATGTAATCATCAACCGTACCGGCAAGACATTGAAAGCCGGTGCAATTGAAACAAACAAAAACTTTGAGGTAATCAAAAAATGAAACATTTACTTCCAGCAATTCTGTTTGTCTCTGCCTGTACTCTCTGCGGACAGGTGAAAGATAAAGTCTTCAGCTACATTCCGCTGAAAGAAAATCTCAATGCCGCTTCCGGTGTGCAGATGAAAGCGCTGTTTTACCGGAAATCAGTTGCCCGGACTCCGGACTTCAAGGAGGTCGCAGCCGGACAGCCCCGTTTCTGGCGCGGTGAACTTTTCCTGGAACCCGGCGGAAACACTCCTGAACGCGGAACAAGAAATATTCTTTCCGCAACAGAAGATATTTTTGATAAAAGCGGTGCCAAAGTTCAGAAAGCGGAAGGGATGACCCCCGCGGCATTTTCTTTCGATGGAAAAATCGTCCTGAAACCCGTCAAGTTCCAAATGACAAAAAAATATCTTGGCAGAGATTTTGTGTTCTCTTTCTATGCCAAAGGTTCCGGAACATTGAAACTTACCCCGGAAGCAACACTGGTCAACGGAAATAAAAAAGCATATCCTGTCCAGAATATTCAGCTGACAAAGGATTGGACCCGTTACTTCGTTCAGGTCAACGGTGCTCCGAAATTCGGACCGGAAGATCTTGCTTCTTTCACAGCATCCTTTGAGGGGAAAGAAGTTTCCATTGATGCGGCAATGCTGGAAACACCCTGCAGCTACTTCGGCGTGAGAAGCCCCACATCCTATGTTGCCAACGGCGCATACCGGGACGCTGATTATCTCAGATACAGCGGTTTGACTCCTGAACTCGGTGTGGAAGGTGCTTTTGCATTCAACTACACCCCCACATCCTCCGGAAGCTGGCAGACTCTTCTGACCGTCGGGAAAGGCGGCTGGGAACGGGATAATGAACTGGAATTCAGTTATTACATTGACCGCTGGGGCGGTTATCTGAAAATCTGTGTTTTCCGTAAAATGAAACCAAAAAACCATCGGGTCAATCTGAAACCCGGACAGAAATACCACTTCCTTATCAATTATGATAAAGATGGTTACACCGTTTACCTTGACGGTAAGAAGCTGTTCTCTGAAAAGATCGCCGGCGTTCCGTTCAAAATGGATACAGTGTTCCTGGGCAGCCGTTCCATTCAGGCTCATTCTGCCGGACTTTACAGCAACTTTACCATTTTCAAGAAGGCTTTGACAGAAGCGGAAGCTGCAGAACTTGCAAAGTCTCCTGAAATCAAATAAATTATCGAAGGAAACTGCTGATGAAAAGATTATTGCCAGCGCTTCTGATCCTTGCATCGCTCGGAGCTTCCGCTGCGCTCAAAGAAAAAGTTTACCGGTATCTGCCGTTGAAAGAAGATCTCTCCGTGATCTATCCCGGCGGAGAACGGAACATGAACGTCTCTTACAGCCGGAATTCGGAAGCTGTAACACCTGATTTTAAGACGGTTCCTGTCAATCAGCCCCGTTTCTGGAAAGGCGGCTTGCTGATTGAAGCAGGCGGAAAAGTTCCTGACCGGGGAACCATCAATCTCCTGCCCGGAAAGGAGGATCCCTTTGATAAAAGCGGAGCTTCTGTTCAGGCAATCGCCGGGATGACAAAGTCAGCATTTTCCTTCAGCGGTAAAATCGTTCTGAAACCGGTAGCGTTCAATATCAAGAAGAACTTTCTTTCCACAACTCATATCTTCTCTTTCTATGCAAAAGGAAGCGGGAAACTGAAATTGACTCCTGTAACCGTTCTTCAGAATGGACAGAAAAGGAACCTGCCTGTACAGGAATTCCAGCTCACCGGCGAGTGGAAACGGTATTTTATCAAGATCGACGGCGGTGTCGTCCGGACCAAAAAAGATCTGGTGGATACGTTCAGTGCCACGCTTGAGGGAAAGAATGTTTCTTTCGATGCGGCAATGCTGGAAACCCCTTGCAGCTATTTCGGCGTGAACAGTCCGACAACCTACGTCCCCAATGGGGCATACCGTATGCCGGATCAGTTGAAAATGCCGGAATTGCCTGCGGAAATGGGCTTGGAAGGAGCGTTTGCTTTCAATGTGACCATGATGGCGCATGGGGGATGGCAATCACTTCTGACCATCGGGCAGGGCAGATGGGCGAATGATCTGGAAATCGATTATACGGATGCCTATGGCGGTTTCCTCCGGGTCACAACCTTCCGCGGTGTCAAAAACAGCAATGCAAAAATGCCCATGAAGATCGGGAGGAAATTCCATGTGATCCTGAGCTATGACAAGGAAAGTTTCTCTGTTTATATCGACGGAAAGAAAGCTTTTACAAAACAGGCAAAAGCTGTTCCGTTCAAAAAGAATTCCGTATTTATCGGAGGCCGTGCTATTCAGGTGTATTCCAACATGCTGTACAGCAATTTTACCATTTTCCGGAAGCCTTTGACGGATGCGGAAGCGGCAGAATTGGCGGCAAATCCTGATCTGGAAAATCAGCTTTCTTCAGCAAAGATCCGTCCGGCATCACCGTTCACAGTATTCCCCGTGAACTCCGGAATCGCAACGGTCCGGTTCAAATCGGCATTGAATGTTACAAAAGTAACTGCTGCGATTGACGGATTTTCCATCGTGAAAAGTGCAGTTTCCGACGGGAATGATATTGTTTGCAACTTTGATCCTTCCAAGCTGATGCCGGGAAAATACAATCTGATTTTGAATTGCGAACTGGCAGACGGTACAACGGAAACGGTGCGGTCCCCGCTGGAAGTTTGCAATGCGCTGCGTCCCAAAGAGAATCTTCAGATCAACTCCTGGAATGAGAACGGACCGAATCATGCGAAGTTCGGGATCACCATGGGCAGCGGCGGGCTTGATCCCTTGAATATGGATAATGCCGCCCGGAACGGAACTTATGCGACATACAATCTTTATTATACCGGAACGCCCCGTCCGGGATATGAGGCTGAGGATCGCGCCCGGAACTATAAGGGCGAATTCACCTATCCGCGTCCCAGATCTCTGCATATTCAGCAGGATATGATCCGTCAGGGACAGAACATTGCGGCACAGATCAAAGATTCTCCCACATTTCTCGGGATCGTTCTGAACTCAGAATCCCATCAGGGCAGTGCGGGAGCACCCAATGGATTTGATTTTTCTCCGGCGGAACTTGCTGTCGCGAAAAGCTTCGGATTGGATCTGTCCAAGTGGATTCCCACCGGCGAATTGACGAAAAAGCCCTGGACTTATTTCTACCATCCGATAGGAAATCTCAGCATTCTTCCTGCGCCGGAGCTTGTGCCTGCAGACCGCAGCATTCCGGAGGATAACCCGCTTTATGCTTATCATGTTGAGCGGCATGGACCGACGGGCGGAACCGATGTCGTCCTGAACGATCTCGTCGCCCGGGAAATCCTGAAGGTTCGCCCGGATGTGATCGTGACACAGGATCCGATCCTGCGGCGTCCCTTCCTGCGCTCCTATCGGGAAATCAACAATGCCGCAGACTGGTGCTATTATGTGGAGCTTCACACCGTTGTGATCCTCTCCGAACGGCTGAATGCCGTTACCCGTGGACTTCCCAATATGACAGCAACGACGATGCCGCAGTTCCTGTTCAAGCCAGGAATGGTTGCTCCTTATTCCGGGCTTCCCTCGGCGCACATGTTCCGGGAAGCCAGCTATCTTGCTGTATCCCGTCCGATCCGCGTTCTGACGTTCTGGAATATCGGCGCGGCACTCCGGAAAGGCAATCAGCAGACTGCCGAAGAGATTCTGGCATTGACCGGTTCCGGCGATTGGAATGCGACTGCTGCCGTCATCAAGCAGAAAAAATTGAAACTGTTCTGCTTTGATCCGGAGCTTGCACCTGAAATCAAACGGGTTTCCGATACCCTTTGGTATCCTTTCGGAGCATTGTTCCCGAAATGGAAAAATGCACCCCGGAAAATCGCGATCGTCCGCAGTTTTGCTTCTGATCTTTTTGGAAACATCCACTGGTCAGGAAGCCATCACAAGGAACTTCCGACCGCTGTTGCGCAGTTGGGGATCCCCTACGATGTGCTGTATGATGAAGATCTTTCCGGTGATCTTTCCGGATATGACATGATTCTGGTTCCTGCGGCGTTTGCTCTGCCCTCCAAAGGGGTGAAAAATCTGCTTGCCTATCAGAAGAACGGTGGCGTGGTTGTCGTTGATGAAAAATGCAAAGTGACAGCTCTTTCCGGCGCGGTTCAGCTGCGTATGAGCAAGATTTCCACCCGGGAATATGAAGCGAAGGCAAAAGAACTTTTTGAACGTGCTCAGGGAAGAATCAACACCCCGCTTTACATTGAAGGAATGCAGGCGTTGCAGGAAAAACAGGCTGCGGAGAGCCGTTTCCCCGGTTTGGCAGAACTGGTTCAGAAACATGTTTCTCCAGCCTTCAGCTGTAATAAAAGTGCTGTATTCTGGAACCATTTGCAGGCGGAAGGCGCGGATTACCTGTTTGCCGTCAATGATCTGAGAATTCCGGGTCCCATTTATGGAAGATTCGGCAAGGTCAGAGAGCGCGGTTTGCCGCAGGAAGTGGAATTCTCCGTGAAGAATCCCGGCTTCCGGTATGCCTATGATCTGATGGCATCCAAACAGATCCCGATTTCCGGAGGAAAGATCCGCTTGAATCTTGATGCCTGCAGCGGACGGATCATCCTGTTTACAGAGAAAAAACTCGGTGAACTTTCCGCAGAATGTCCGGCATCGGTTCCGGCCGGTGACAATGTTACAGTGGAAATTCAGATGAAAAACGGCACGGGTCTGGTCCCTGTTCTTCTGGATGTTTATGATGCCTCCGGGAAGAAACATTCAGTTTCCCGCAGTGAAGTGCTGAAAAACGGTGCTCTTGATTTCACCTTCACCATTCCGGTGAATGCGCCGGAAGGAAGATGGAAAGTGCAGATCAAAGAACTTGCCACGGGACAGATCAGAACGGTTTCCTTTACTGTGAACCGCTGATCGGCTCCGGTTGATTTTTTAAGACGCTGAGCGCATTTCGATGTTCTCAGTGTCTTTTTCTTTTTATCCGGAAGAAAAAAGAGAAATGAGCTTGCAGTTTTTTCTTTTCCGGATTATATTACAGGGAAAACAGAGATTCATTATTCGGGACACCGCAGCAGATAAAGGATTTGCATGGATATTTTTGACGATATTATCAGATGTATGAAAGAAGAGGCATCCGCTTCGGGCAATGTATTTGTCCGGCGGAAGGATCTTGCAGAATTCATGGGAAACGGTTCTCCTGCTGTCAAACCGCCTCAGCCGAAGCCGGCAGCACCGGAGATCATTGTTCCGGAACCGGTGTTTGAGGAGCCTGCGCCTCCGCCGCAAATCCATTCTTTGCCGGATCTTTCCGGGATGGGCTGGGAGGAATTGCAGCAGTGCGCCATGCAATGTTCTGCCTGTCCTCTTGCATCCACCAGAACGAATGTCGTCTTTGGATGCGGTGCTGTTCAAACGGATTTGATGTTTATCGGAGAAGGTCCC
Source organism: Lentisphaeria bacterium (assembly GCA_017456805.1). Next base: position 73,490 of record JAFTIQ010000010.1, on the reverse strand, counting down.
GGAGCGGATGAAGATGCGCAGGGGATCCCGTTTGTCGGGCGGGCAGGGGAGCTGCTGACAAAGATGATCAAGGCGATGACCTTTGACCGTTCGGAAGTTTATATTGCAAACATTGTGAAATGCCGTCCGCCGGAAAACCGGAATCCTTCTGATGAAGAGGCGGAAGTTTGTATTCCTTTTCTGAAACGTCAGATCGAACTGGTAAATCCCAAAGTGATCGTTCTTCTGGGGGCAGTCCCTTTGAAATATCTGATGGGGAAAACCGGAATTTCACGGATGCGCGGAACCTGGATGGAATACAAAGGAATCCAAGTCATGCCGACGTATCACCCTGCGTATCTTTTGAGAAATCCCGGGGCAAAAAAAGATGTCTGGCAGGATCTTCAGGAAGTGATGAGCGTTCTGGGCAGACGTTAATCTGCAAGGATCCATCCGTTTTTCTGAAATTTCTGAATCAGAGTTTGGATCAGGTGATCCGGTGCGCTTGCTCCGCTGGTGATCCCGATATCACCTGAAATTTCCAGGAAGGAATCCGGCAAAGCATCTGCATCCGGAATCAGAATTGCTTCTGCACCGGCTTTTTCTGCAACTTCTCTCAATCGCTTGGAATTGGAACTTTTTGTGGAGCCGATGACAATGATCCGGGCGCATTTTTCCGCCAGTTTTTTGACCGCCGCCTGCCGTGCTGTTGTTGCCTGACAAATTCCCCCGGCAACGGTGAGATCCGGGATCCTGGATCTCAGGATCTGCAGGATCTTATCAAATTCATCCGTGCTGAGAGTCGTTTGAGAGATCACAGCATATTTTTTTGCCGGATCCGGTTGAAAAAGAGCCGCTTCTGAAGGATTTTCCAGCACCAGAGGGGTCTTTTTCAGTCTGCCGATGACCCCTTCCGTTTCTCTGTGATCCCGTTTTCCAGCCATCAGGATGGAACAGCCCTGATTTTCCAGATCTGCCGCGACTGCATGAAGCCGTTTGACCAGAGGACAGGTTGCATCAATGACCGTGACCGGCATTGCATTGACCGTTTGTTCCAATGCCTCGCCGACACCGTGGGCGCTCAGGATGAGAGATCCATCGCTCCATGCCGGATCCGGGGTTTCGTGGAATTCCACTCCGCAGCGGAGAAATTCATTTACAACATTTTCGTTATGAACGATTTCATGAAGGACTCTGACGGGGAACGGGCCATCTTTCACAGCCCGGGAAACCAGGTCGATCGCGCGCCGGACCCCGGAACAGAATCCCCGTTCCTCTGCCAGATGGATCTTCCCTTTCATTTTGTCCGTTCCTTCTGATAGACTGGATTCATGGGGGCAAGTTCACATGCACGGTTCAAATAGGGCATTGCCTCCTCTTTTTTCCCCATGTGACGCATGATACGGAAGACTCGCATATTGAGAGCCGCTGATCCCGGTTCCTTTTCCAGAGCTTTCAGACTCATATCAAGTGCACCGTAAACATCACCCCGGGAGGAATAGAAATCGCTCATGGTAAGATAAGGATAGGGGGAATCCGGATTTTTCCGGACCGCATTTTCAAATGCTTTTCCTGCTTCATTCATATTGATTCTGGCAAATTCTTCTTTGGAAAGCAGCCGGATATCCACCATGTCGTTCAGGGTTGCAAGCGCATAATCGAAGGAAAGCACTTTCCAGGCAAAGAACAAGCTGGCTCCGCAATAAAGAAGAACGGTGCAGAGCAGAACCGGTTTCAGTTTTTTCTGCCATCCGGCAGATTCCGGCGTGCCCTGTTCCGGTTCCGGCGTGATCAGAACAAGAGTCATGATCACAATCGCACCGTAGCTGATGATTGCTCCCGGGGTTTCAAAGAGGATATCCTGGAGCGAATGAACGGTAAATGCAGTGATCCCGGCGATCGCGGAGGCCGGGAAGATCCGGTCATCCTTCAGATTTTCTTTCAGCGGTTCTTTGGCGAGATAACGGTAGAGATAGTATCCGCCGAGAAACAGGATCAGGCAGGCGATCAGAAAACCGGCAACTCCCGTTTGGGATCCCATCGACAGCGGGAAATTGTGAGGAGAAGCCGGTGCTTCCGCATCATAGATCATTTTCAGCTTCATGAATTCCCGCTGAAAACCGCCCCATCCGGCACCATACAGCGGAGAATCCAGCATCATCCGGAATGCACCCTGAAAATAATCCAGACGGAACAGGATGGATTTACCACCTCTGCCCAGCATGACCAATGCGGTGATCCCTGCAATTCCAAGAGGGATCAGCGAGAACAATGCACAACGCCATTTCAGGGTCATTTTTGAAGCATAGAGCAGCATGAAAACTGCGGCGAGCAAGGAAAGAACTCCTCCGCGGCTTCCGGTTTTTACAAGCAGAAAAACTCCGGCAAGGAACACCGGAACTGTAAAGAGAATTCGTGAGACTTTCGGCGGGGAAACACGGCTTCCCATTTTCCAGAGCCATGCCAATGCAATGGGCAGCGAAAGCACCAGATATCCGGCATAGGCATTACAGGCAGAAAAACCGCCGGTGACACGCATCTGCTCCAGCCGGAACAGGATACTTCCGTTGATTTCTTCCTTGTCCTGAGCATAAATCTGATTGATGGTTTCCTGATATCCGGAAAAATACTGATTCAATCCGATGAGCAGCGTGAGCAGAAATGCTGAACTGAAAATTCCATGATAGACACCGATGATCTTCCGGTTGTGATTGACAATTCTGGCGAATCCGATCAGAAATGTTCCAATGGAAAAGGTGTGATTGACAAAATAGGGAAATGCATCTGCCGGGCAGCCTCCGGCGATTCCCCCCAGCAGAGAGCACAAGGCAAGAATCCCCCATAATCCTGCCCAAAGTCCGCTTTTTCCCGGAAAAATCTCTCCCGGAACAAGAAGAAGTGAGATCAGCAGAAAAATTCCGGAAAATAAAGGAAAGAAGGGAAAAGGCCATGATGCGATAAACAGAGAGATCGGATCGCTCCAATAGATCATTGTAATGGAGGGAAGCGAAACCAATGTTCCGAATTTGATCGGGAGCAGAAAAAGAAGAATTCCGCCCAAAGCTTCAGCGATCCATGCAAAACGTCCCTTGAACATTCTTCTGTATTCTCCCTTATTTAATTCAAGCTTCGGCTCTGTTGAGGATTTCCAGACAGTTTGCCGGATCGGAGGATGCAAGAAACGCCGCTTTCAATCGTCCGTCATAGAAAAGAGAACCGATTGCGGCAAGGATTTTCAGATGTTTTGCTCTTTCCGTGCCGCCGGCTGCGATCATGAAAGCCAGTTGAACCGGTTTTGAGTCGGGGGTCTGATAATCGGAAACTCCGTCAGGAATGATTGCCAGAGCCATACAAGCGGTTTCGATTGTTTCCAGCCGGACATGGGGAATTGCGATCCCGTTTCCGATTCCGGTGCTCATGATGCTTTCCCGATGGAGAACGCCCCATTCCAGATCTTCCCGCGGAATCATTCCCTCCACTTCTGCAATGGAATCGATCAAAACGTTCAGAACATCATTTTTTAATTTTTTTCCGTTCAGAATAAATACTCTTTCCCCGAGCAGTTCGCTCAATGAGATTTTTTTTGTATCCTGTGCCATCATACACCTGCCTGTTTGATCAATGGGTTATACCTTTGTTTTTCCGGAAATACTATACACTGTTTTATCACTAATTTCAAATTCAAAAAACGTTTTATTTTTTTTATGTATGCCTCCCTCAAAAAACTGAGGTTTCGGGATTTCGGATTTGACTTTTCCGGAAATACCGGTTATCTTACCGGGAAATAAAATTTTCAGGAATGGAGACTCTGATGAAGAAAATATTTTTTTTCGCGTTGATGTTGTGCTGTATGATCGCATCCGGCGGAATTTCAAATCTCAAAGCTGTGTGGCGGAACGGACAGCTCTTTCTAACGTGGAATGAGTCTGAGATCCCGTCTGATGCACGATTCTCGGTTTGGAGCAGCAGGAATCCCATTACAAAAGAAAATATCAAAGAGGCGGAACGGATTGCATGGCTGATCAATCCCGCAAGCGCATGCGACTGGTGGAGAAATAAAGATGCCTTCGTCGTCAGTCGCAGTAAATCTGCCCGGTCAGAAGAAATTTTTGCCGGAAATGTGGCGGATCTTCATACCGCAGGACAGGTTCCTGAAGGGTTTATTATTACAACAAACGGTTCTCCGCTGGATCCCCGGAGCGGACTGCATGTGCATACTCCAAAGGCCGGGCAGACCGGGGAACGGTATTTTGCTGTCACACGGCATGCCGGAACGGATCCTGAAATTCTGGAAATGACAGTAATGAAATCTCCGGTTCTGCTTGGAGAGGGCAGGGTGAACGGAATCCGTTTCAAAGGCAATATTTTGCGGGAACAGACGGAAGGGAAACCACTGCTGGTGGAACTCCACGGCAGAGGCGGGGGAGTCGGCGTGGACAGCAAAGGCGCGCCGAGAGGGAATCATATTATTTTTTCAGATTCCACTCTTGGCTGGAGAGAGGGGTTGCCATTCAAATTTGATCTTCGTGTGCAGAACGGGATTGTGAAACTGATTCTTTTTGACCGGGTTTGGACCGGCAGGAAACTTCAGCGCGGAGAGTCCCCCGATGCCCGGGATTTTGTCCCGGCAGTCAATACTTTCTGGCTTGGATACAATACCAATATCGCGGTCAGCAACAACGGCCCGGTTTATCATTGGGATAACTATACGGAACGTTTGGTGCTCAGGATCATTCAGTGGGTTCAGGAACAATATGGAACGGATCAGAAGCGGGTTTATCTGAATGGCGGCTCCATGGGCGGATCCGGCTCTGTTCAGCTGGCACTGCATTATCCGGATAAATTCGCCGCTGTTTATGCTTACGTTCCTGTTTATTCTTACAGCTGGAAACGGATGCCGAAATTTCCGAAACTTCTTCCGTCCATCTTCCGGATGCAGTGCAGTATCGGCATGTTTACGGCAAAAGATAAGGTGCTGATGCCTGACGGGACAGATCTGCTTGTGTATGGAAACGGTGCATTGCAGATCGCGAAACCCTCTGTGGATATGCCGCCTCTTTTTACAACCAACGGCAGACGGGATATGTCGATCCCGTGGATCAACAATCCGCCGTTTTACAAGGCGGCAAATGAGGCGCGGCAGGCGTTTTCTGTCAATTGGAACAATGGTGGTCATGCCATGACCCGGGAAGTTCCGCCTGTTATCACGATCCCGGAATTGCTCCGCTACCGTTTGGATTTGAGCTATCCTGCTTTCAGCAATTCCACGGATAACAGGGACTATGGAAACGGCGATCCGGATGACGGCGATCTGGTCGGCTGGATCAATCGCGGAATGAAGTGGGACAATGTGAAAGATACTCCGGAGCTGTTTGAGATGACCCTTTCCGCGGCACATCCGGAGATGAAATATCCTGTAACTTGTGATGTGACATTCCGCCGCCGGCAGCAGTTCAAGGCTGCTCCGGGAACACGGATCGCGGTGGAAATCAACGGAGAAAAACGGGAAACCGTTATTGATAAAAACGGATTGCTCACCATTGAAAAAGTCGTATTCCGTGATCAGAAACCAATTCAGATCCGGTGCAGGATCCTGAAATAAGGAAAAATAAAATGAGTCAGAGAACAAATGCAGAAATCCCGGACCGCCCCTCCGATCCGGTGTTGAAACTTGATGAAAATGTCCCGGTTTGGCCCTCCGGGAAGGGAAAACCGTTTTCCGGGAAATTTCCAACCATTCCGGATGTGAAAAACATGGATCTCAACAGCGTGGTCCAATTGATGCTGCCGAAAATCGTTTATGCGGAAGCCGGAATGGAATGCCGGATTTATTACCGGAATCTTGTTTTCGCCTGCGATCCGTCCATACTGCGGTTCTCTGTTCAATGTCCGATCGGAACTGCAGGGGAGCAATATTGGTCCGCAACTCCGGAAATGACAGGCGATTTTCCATTTTTTATCGAAGTGAAAGACCGCGCGGGACGGGTTCTGGGATCTGCTGAGACGGTGATCAAGGTTGCCTCGCAGGAAAACGGAAATGACCGGAATCTGGTAGTGATGATCGTCGGCGACAGCATCATGGGAAACGGAAAAGTGGCAGATTATCTTCTGGAAGGGATGATGTCACGGGGAAATTCCAACCTCCGGCTGATGGGAAGTCATTCCGGAAACGGTGCTCCTCTGTCGCTCGGGAAAGCAGCGGTTGAGGCATACGGCGGCTGGAGCTGGGATACTTTCATGACTCTCTGGAATCCCGGAGAAGAATATAATAAACGGACCAAGCTGATGAAGATGTCCGGAGATACACTGGTTCCGGCTGTCCGGGAATATCTGGAGAAATACAATGGCGGCAAAGCTCCGGATATTGTGATTTTTTATCTCGGCTGCAATGATATTGCCTGCGCCAATATGGGGACCATCGAGAAAGCGATCGAACGCTCTGTTGCGAACCGGGATAAACTGATTGCCATGTTCCGGGAAGCTATGCCGGATGCATTGTTCGGATGTGCCCTTCTTGCTCCGGCGAACGGAAGAGAAGAGGCTTTTGAGATCAATTACAAAGGATCGATCCCCCGGCGTCAATATTTATATAACCAGTTTTCCTATACCCGCCGGATGCTGATTGATCTTCAGGATTCCGCCGGACTTTCTGTTATTCCGTTCTTTCCCGGAGTGGATGTGATGGAGGATTATCCGGAAGATAATGCGGTGCATCCGGTTGAAAAAGGACAACGCCGTTTGGCTCAGATGCTGGAAGCATGGCTGAAAAATATTCTGCCGGAGCCGGAATCAATTTCCCGATAAAAAAATCCGGCTTCATCGCTTCCGCCGGATTTTGTTTGTTTTCTGCTGATGAGAGATTATTTTTCCCAGGCAGTATTCCCCAGAATTCCATCGTTGTAAAACACGGGTTTGTAGCCGCGTTCGGAAAAGATTCTTGATGCAAGTGCAAGACGATCCAGGTGATCGGGCATATAGTTGGGATAGCTGGGGAAGGAGTATTGTTCATGACTTGCGAAGTTCATTGCTTCCACGCCATTCCGTTCAGATTCTTTCAGATAGGCATCCAGTTTGACCGGCACTTCTTCGAGGGGGACCAGGTTTCCGCAGATGGTTCCCCGGAAGAAAATCACATCCAGAGTCGGATCATAATAGGCGAAGTGTTTGGTCAGATAATCTGTTTCTTCCGGATAGTCATAGTGCATTTTGAGGCCTTCTGTGGCGGCTGCTTTGTCGACTCCGGAAAGGGACCGGGCCTGAATATCCTGCATATTTCCGCCTTTCTGACGGTCACTGAGGCTGGGTCCGCCCATGACTCTTGCCCGGAAACTGGTGGAATAGCAGCGGGTACCCCGGCGGATGATTTCCCCTGCAGCTGCCGGATGAATGTTTGCCCAATGGATCACAATGGGGGGGATAAATGCGTTTTCTCCGGCGAAACGGTAGATTTCATTCTGGATCAGATCATAATCTTTTCCGATTTCTTCGGCAGAGGCTTCCAGATAGGGTCTGTCGGGGAATTCGCTGTAAGAATGGAAGGAGAATTTCAGCCAGTCTGCATTGTCTTCGAATTCTGATTTCCAGATATCCGGCATTTCATTCAGGAGAAATCCATCTTTATCATGATCGTTGCGATAGAAGGTATTGAGGGTGACTTTCAAACCGGTTTCATTGTGGATTTTTTTCAACCTTGCAAGATAGAAATGGTCGAATGCACTTTTGGGGCGCTGACGGGTCAGTTCGGTGAAGAGAAAGCTGTGGTCATCGATATAGCAGTTATAGCGGCGGACAGATTTTTTATCCCAGACGAGGATGATTGACTGGGCATATTCCCCGTAGGGGGTTGTGACGGATGCTGTAACATTATTGTATTTTTCAGTCAATTCGACTTCTGCATGGAAGAGTCTACCTTCCATGACAGCAGGGATTCCATTGACTTTTACAGGCTGCCCGCAGTCGGAGATTCCGCTGACGGTGATTTTCAGAGAGTTATCTGTTTCGATCCCGTGGTTGTGATTGAGGATCGCTCCCTGCCGGTGGCTTGTGATTTCGATCATGATAAAAAATCCTTTCTTATTGGGAATAATTCATAATATATTGACTTTTCAGAAATATGCAACCTTTTTTTTTGAAACAGATCCAAATTTCAGCTAAATTATCGGGATTTTGTTTTATGACCTTCTGTTTTCTGTTTGAAAAACGGGGTGTTCCGGGATAGAAATTCAGAGACCGGGAAGGGGGATCAAAAGAAAAACAGAAAAATGATGGGAAAAACCCAAAAAAAAGCTTTTTTTACCATTGAAATTTCTAAGAAATGTGATATATTAAAGCTCCGATTACTGAATAGAGCAAGTCAGGAAAGGAAGAAGACAATGCCGAAACGCACGGACATTAAGAAGGTCTTGATCATCGGGTCAGGTCCTATCATCATCGGTCAGGCATGTGAGTTCGATTACTCCGGAACTCAGGCATGCAAGGCACTCCGCAATCTTGGTTATGAAATCGTTCTGGTGAACTCCAACCCTGCAACGATTATGACTGACCCCGGAACCGCAGACCACACCTATATCGAACCTCTCACAGTCGACAGACTGGAAAAGATCATCGAAAAGGAACGTCCGGATGCACTTCTGCCCAACCTGGGCGGTCAGACTGCGTTGAACCTTTCCACCGCACTTCACGAAGAAGGCATCCTCAAGAAATACGGCGTCAAAGTCATTGGTGTTGATCTGGATGCAATTCAGCGCGGGGAAGACCGTATCATCTTCAAGGAAACCATGAAGAAAATCGGCGTTCCCATGGCAAAATCCGAACCCTGTACCACAGTGGAAGGTGCAGAAAAGATCGCAAATGACTTTGGCTATCCTGTGGTGCTGCGCCCTGCTTATACCATGGGCGGAACCGGCGGCGGTATTGTTTATAACGTGGAAGAGCTCCGCGAAGTCTGTGCCCGCGGTCTGGAAGCCAGCTTGATCCATCAGGTCCTTGTCGAAGAATGTGTGACCGGCTGGATGGAACTGGAGCTTGAAGTCGTCCGCGATGCAGAAGGAAACAAGATCACTGTTTGCTTCATTGAAAACGTTGACCCCATGGGTACTCATACCGGCGACAGTTTCTGTGTGGCTCCCATGCTTACCGTTCCGGAATCCCTGCAGAAACGTTTGCAGGATTATGCATACAGAATCGTTGATGAAGTCGGCATCACCGGCGGCGGCAACGTTCAGTTCTCCTACAATCCGGAAGATGACCGGATCATTGTAATCGAAATCAACCCCAGAACCTCCCGTTCTTCCGCACTTGCTTCCAAGGCAACCGGGTTCCCGATTGCAAGTGTTTCCACCCAGCTTGCCGCAGGTCTTACTTTGAAAGAACTGCCCTACTGGAAAGAGGGCACGCTGGAAAAATATGTTCCCACCGGCGATTATGTCGTGGTGAAATTTGCAAGATGGGCGTTTGAAAAGTTCCCCCAGGCAGCAGACTGTCTCGGAACTCAGATGAAGGCCGTCGGAGAAATGATGAGTATCGGTCAGAACTTCAAAGAAGCATTCCAGAAAGGGATCCGCTCTCTTGAAATCGGAAGATACGGTCTCGGGTTTGTCAAAAAGATCGAAAAACTTTCCGCTGAAGAGCTGAAGCAGAAGATCGTTACCCCCAACAGTCAGCGTTTCTTCCAGATCTACGAAGCAATGAAGAAGGGCGTGACTGTGGACGAAGTTGTCAAGGCAACCAAGATCACCCGCTACTTCATCGAACAGATGTATGAACTCGTTCAGTCCGAACTTGATATGATTGCAAAGGGCTGGAACGGTATCACCGATGCAGAACTCGTTCAGGCAAAACGCGATGGTTTTGCAGATAAATATCTTGCCCGGATCTTCAACGTCACCGAAAAAGAAGTCCGTGACCGCAGACGTGCCGCCGGTGCAAAGGTCGTCTTCCGTGCGATCCCCGTTTCCGGCGTGGAAAATCAGGAATATTACTACTCCACCTATGCAGATGTGGAAGACAATGTAAAAGTTTCCGACAAACGCAAGATCATGATTCTCGGCGGCGGCCCCAACCGTATCGGACAGGGAATCGAATTCGACTATACCTGTGTTCATGCGGCATTTGCTCTCCGCGATGAAAATTGCGAATCCGTGATGATCAACTGCAACCCGGAAACCGTTTCCACTGACTATGATACAAGCAACAAGCTCTACTTTGAACCGCTCACAGTGGAAGATGTGCTTGCAATCTATGAAAAGGAAAAACCGGAAGGTGTGATCGTTCAGTTCGGCGGACAGACCCCGCTGAATATTGCTCAGGAACTGAAGGATGCCGGACTGAATATTCTCGGAACTCAGCCGGAAGGGATCCGTCTGGCAGAAGACCGCGAATATTTCCGTGAACGGATGATCGCTCTTGGAAGTCCTCAGCCGAAGAGCGGAACCGCAATCTCTCTGGAAGAAGCCATTGCCCTCGGAAACGAAGTCGGATATCCCGTTATGGTCCGTCCCTCCTTCGTGCTCGGCGGACGCGGTATGGCAGTCCTCCACAATGAAGAAGAACTCAAGAAATATGCCGTGGAAGCAATTCAGGTCAGCCCCGAATATCCGATGTTGATCGACCGCTTCCTTGACAATGCAACCGAATGTGAAGTGGATGCCCTTTCCGATGGAAAGACAACCTTCCTTGCAACCGTTATGGAACACATCGAACTTGCCGGTATTCACTCCGGAGACTCTGCATGTGCGATTCCGCCGGTGACATTGAAGCAGGAACATCTGGACACCATCGAACGTTATTCTGCAGCGATTGCAGCAGACTTCAAGGTGGAAGGTATCCTGAACGTCCAGTATGCAGTTTGCGATGATGTGGTTTACATTATCGAGGCAAACCCGCGTGCATCCAGAACTGTTCCTCTGGTGGCAAAGGTCACCGGGGTTCCTCTGGCAAGAATCGCAACCGGCTTGATGCTCGGTCATCCGATGGAAGAGTTCAAATCCATGCTGAAACGGAAAACCTCCAGCTACTATGGCGTTAAAGAAGCTGTTTTCCCGTTCAATATGTTCCCTGAAGTTGACCCGATCCTCGGACCTGAAATGCGTGCAACCGGGGAAGTCATGGGCCTGGCTGACAACTTTGGTCTTGCTTACTTCAAGGCTCAGGAAGCAGCAGGCGGAAAACTTCCGCTGGAAGGAACCGCTTTGATCTCTGTCAACAAGAAAGAACGGCAGTACCTCCTTCCTGTGGCAGAAGGTTTGAAACGGCTCGGTTTCCCGATCTATGCAACGGAAGGTACCAGCAAGTATCTGACAGAAAACGGAATTGAAAATACCATGATCAACAAGATCGGGGAAGGCAGACCGGACGTCAGCGACCTGATCAAGAATCATACAATCAATCTGATCATCAACACGCCGAAGGATAAGACCGAAAAGCGTGATGACAGCTACATCCGTATGATGGCGATCCAGTATAAGATCCCGTTCATGACCACGATTGCTGCTGCCAAAGCGAGTATTTCCGGAATTGAAGCTGCCCGCAAGCAGGCAATTCCGCCGAAATCTCTCCAGGATTATCATTCCGGAAAATAATAGCAAGAGCGAAAATAAACGCCGGATTTCTTTGTCAGGATCCGGCGTTTTCTGTTTCCGAAAGGTTTGAAATGCTGCTGTTTTGTTCTCTGTTTCCAATTCTTCTGGCATTGATTCTGATGACCGGATTCAAGGTTACTCCCGGGAAGGCTTTGCCGCTCTCGTTTCTGTCTACCTGCGTGATCGGTTTCTTTATGTGGAAACTGGAACTGCCTGATCTGGTATCTTATTCTCTTCTTGGAATATTGAAATCTCTGGATATCATCTTTATCATTTTCTGTGCCATTTTTCTTCTGAACATGCTGCGGAAGACAGGGGCATTGAACAAAATAAAAAATGCTTTTACCGGGATTTCCGGAGACCGGCGGATCCAGGTGATCGTGATTGCCTGGCTGTTCAGCAGTTTTATCGAAGGTGTTGCAGGATTTGGTGCGGCTCCGGCATTGACGGCTCCGCTGCTGGTCGGGTTGGGCTTCCCCGCGGTGACAGCCGTTGTTGTTGCCTTGATCTGCAATACTGTTCCGGTGCCCTTCGGTGCTGCCGGAACTGCCTTTATGGCGTCTCTTTCCTCCTTGTCCGATGAAGTTCAGGATCCTGCAAATTTTAGTGCGGAAACATTGAGCATCTTCACAACATTCTCCTGTTTCTCCGGAGTTTTTGTGCCCTTTACAGCGGTTGTCAGTATGATTCTTTTATCCGGAGGGAAGGGGAAGCTCCGCGCGATTCTGGAAATCTTTCCGCTGAGTTTTCTTGCCGGGCTGATCTATTGTCTCTCCTGGAAGATCACTGCTGGAGTTTTCGGGCCTGAGCTGCCGTCTGTTCTGGGATCGGTGATTTCATTCCCCATTTTTTATCTGATCCTGAAACTTGGGTGGTTTGTTCCGAAAAATGTTTGGGATTTCCCGGATTCCGAGAAGGAAAATCCATTGGATTCGACTTTGGAACCGATGGAAAAGGATATGCCCTGGTGGAAGGCTTGGCTTCCTTATTTCTGCATAGCGATGATTCTGGTATTGACGCGTTTGCCGTTTTTGCCGTTCAAGGGCTGGATCATCGGGATTTCCCGGATTCAGATTTCAGAGATTTTTTCCACGCCGGGGACCCGTTTTGAGTGGGCTGTGCTGAATAATCCCGGGATCTTTCCTTTTTTGCTGATCGGTTTGATCTTTGCATTCCTTTACGGATTGAAAGGGAAAGAGGTTCTGAATCTGTTCCGGGAATCGGAGAAACAGGTTCGGTATTCCGCTTTTGCCATTGCTTCCGGATTTGCGATGGTTCAAGTTATGATCTCTTCCGGGTATAACGATGCCGGGCTTCCCGGGATGCTGAATGTGGTTGCCGAAGCAATCGTGACTTCAACCGGGAAAGGTTATGTTATAGTGGCGCCGATGATCGGCTGTTTCGGAACATTTTTCTCCGGTTCCTGCACGGTTTCCAATCTGCTGTTCTGTCCGATCCAGTTCAATGCAGCGGGATTGCTGGAGTTTCCGGAAACGCAGATGATCGCGCTTCAGAATGTTGGGGGCGGAATCGGAAGTATGCTCCGTCTTTCCGGAATCGTTGCGACCTGTGCGACCGTGAATGCCAGCGGCAAGGAAGGCAAGATCATTCTTTTGAATTTGCTTCCTGCGCTTGTGCTGATCCTGTTATGTCTGGCAGGTGTTTATTTCTGGCATCTCTGGTTTGCGGATTGAGATTTTACTTATCGAGCATAAACCCCTGGAAGGTACAGGTTGCAATAAGCTTGTCCTGATCGTTGAAGACTTCCACATTGGAGAGACAGGTTTTTCTTCCTGCGTGGATGATTTTTGCCACAGCTTTGAGTTTTGAACCTGTTCCGGGGCGGATGTAATTGATGGACGAGGCAGACCCGATGCATCTGCGATCTTCTTTGTTTGCGTTGGATGCTCCGGCAAATGCGAAATCTGCGAGGGTGTAAATGGCACCGCCTTGAGCGACATCCAATCCGTTGAGTTTGTTTTCGCTGAGAGGCATTTCCGCTTCCGCATATCCTTCGGAAAGAACCGTGATCTTCATATCGTTAGCAACGCAGAAGCGATCCCTTGTGTTGAGGTATTCCATAATTTCAGCAATGTTCATGATAAATTCCTTTCTGATGTTACTTCTGATCTTCAGGAGGAATGTATTTCCCCTTGTAATTTTTACTTAAAATCCATGAGATCGGTTTCAGAATCGTTGCACCGATCTGGAAGGGCAATGCCTCCTTCAGCAATTCTGCGCGAATGGTGAAATCATATTCTCCATTCTCCCAGAAAAATTCCCCCGCTGTATCAATCGACATAAATGTGCCATTGGATTTGAAATCTTTGATGACCGCCCGGTCTCCATCATAGACAAGTTTACACGAGACTTCGGTGATCCCGATACTTTTTCCGATCATTGGCCAGGCATCGCTGACCATTTTCCGGAAAGATTCAAAGAGCGGAATGTTCCAGAGATCGTTTCCTTCAACTTTCAGATCGCCTGCTCCGTTGATCATCAACTTTTTCTGCTCATTGACATGGAATGTTCCGGCTGAGACAAAGGAAACTTTCCCGCTGCCTGTTCCCACAGGAACAAATTTTGTGATATGAAACTCTTTGAGGATTTCTGTGAGATCTGCACCTTCCAGCCTCTGGCGGAAACTTCCCTGCTGTTCTTTGAAATGATATCTGAAATCCGAATAGCAAATTCCTTGAGCCAGAACAACTTTCGCGTTTTGAAAATGAATCTCTCCATTCTCAAACGTGAGCGAGGCATCAATATCCCCGACTCTGGCTCCGGAAAAGGTGCAATCTCCATTCTTGACTGTCGCTTTGACGGATATCTTGCTTTCATCGGAGTAGTCGATGACTCCTGTTGCATGAACGTCCATGGGGAAGGGGAAATCAACCAGGATCGGATCGAAATTCTGACAGAATATGGTTAGGAGATCATTTCCTTTCAAGGTGCTTTTGAGGTTGAAATGCATTTGTCCGCCCTCGGGATTTGCAGGATCTGCGCAGTAAATGGATTCCAGCTGCATGGTTCCGTAATCCGCTTTGAGAATCAAATCCGGCACGATCACTTTCCCGGAGGAATCTGTCAGAAAACGCGCTGCACCGTAACGGAAGGGAATTCCGCAATAAGTGGGATTTTTCATGACCGCATTGCCGGCGATGTGGTAGAATGGGTTCTCTCCGTAATTGGCAAAGAGGGTGACATCAGATTCTGCGATTCCGTTGGGATCTTTGCTTGAAATATCCTTTGCCAGATTAGAGAGCGCATCTGTCTGCCAGATCGTGTCGAACGTCTTTGCCAGCCTTCCCGGAATGCCGGAGGCAACGGTTTTTGCATTGATATGTTTCCGCAGAAAATCAAATTCCACAGATCCGGCAAACTTGGAACCATCCATTGTTTTTGCAGAAAATCTGGTGATTTTCAGTTTTTCCGGAGAAAACTCCAAATCTGCTTCAATTTCCCGGATCTCCTCACCGTTAATTCTGATATGAGGATACTTTATCCGGAATGTTCCGTCAAACTGTTTCCGTTTCAGATTTTTGATTCCAAACTGAGTGGAAAATGAAATGGGCTCTTCTTTTCCGGAGAATGAGATTTTTTTCTGAATAAAAGATTGTACTTCCCGGGGCATTGCATTCTGTAATCCGGACAGCAGAGATTTTCCCTGCAAAGAACAGGTGATCCCGTTTTCGGGGTCGATGGAAAAATCACCGGAGAGGAAGCCACCGTTTTCCAATTCCGCATGAATGATCTGCCCCTGAAGTTTTCCATCCAGTCCGTGCACCCGGAGATCGACATTTTTCATAACAACACCATCCACAACGATCTCGGGAAGAGTCAGTTTCAGAGTCGTATCAAACTGATTGCCTGAGACGGAGAAGTGGTCAAGATTTCCTTCAAAGAGAACGGTATCATTTCTGAACACAATATATTTTTCCAGTTCAGGCGGAAGGCTGTTCCCGGTGAGTTTCAGGAGTTCGGAAATATTACAGTTCCCTTTGATCTTTCCCTTGAAAACGGAACCGTTGTCATCATAAATCCCGGTTACGGTCAACGCTGAGCGGTCTCCAATGTCAATGGCAGCTTCATTGAGAGAAACGATTCCATCTTTCAGTGAAATCTCTTCCCGGATCCTGCGGACCGTGATGCCTTCGTATTGAAATTCCGGCATCAGAATCGTCGCATTGACCGTGCATTGTTTGAAGTCGTTGAGATCCAGGTAAAAAGTGATATCGCATTCCGGATTCTCGGGAAGCATCAATCTTTCATAATTGCGGCAGGTGAGAATAAATTTTTTCCGGACTTCCAGCGGGAAGATCTGCATGATTCCGTATGGATATTCTCTTTTTTTCCATTTTTTTCCGGATTTATCTTCTTCCCAGTATTCCGAAAAAATCTCTTCGATCATGATGTGAAGCAGATTGTTGATGGATCCTTTCATCCGGAGCGTGTTTCTGCCGATTTTTGCGGAAGCATTCTGCACTTCAACCAGTCCCGGAACCCCGATCAGTTCAGCATTGAATTGATGGATCTGCACAAGATCCATTTTTCCTTCTTCGCCATATTCCGGGAGCATGGGAAGATCTGCAGTGCCGTCCCTGATGATAAAATGGACAGGCAGAAAGACTCCGAGAAAGATTTTTCCAGGGGAATAGCTGATGTTGACCTGCGGCGCTTTCAACCTGATACCGCTGTTTTCCTGATAAAATTCAAAATTCTTCAGAAGCAGTCCTTCTGTAAAACTGAACGTTGCTTCCTGCGCAGAAACATGGAGTCCATTCTTTTTTAATTTTTCCGTGATGGGGGATTGGAGCCATTGGGGGATCCCATGGGTTGCGCAATGGTGATTCATGATCCAGAGAGAAAGAACGATCACCACCCAGAAATAAAACCGGATTTTTTTCCAGAACGATTTTTTCTTCCGGATTTCATTTTTTTTGTCTGTTTTTTCCATTGGATTCCCTGAATTTTCAAACTTTTTACAGATTTTACATATTATAAGCCTTTTTTTTAAAAAGTCAATTTGAAAAAACGATTTAGTGGCATATATTTCCTAATCGGGATGAATTTTTACGGAAAAGTGAACATCTTTTCCGGCAGATTCGTGGATCTGCATTTGTTTGGGAGTGATGGAAAAATGAAAAAAAGTGGTTGGCTGAAAAAAAATCTGAGATGGCTTTATTTGAAAATCGTCAGAGAGAACGCCACTCCTGAATATGTTGCACGCGGATGGGCCATCGGAATGTTTTACGGTTGTTTCATTCCCTTCGGACTTCAGCTTATCTGTTCTATTCCGACCTCTTTTGCATTGAAGGGAAGCAAGATCGGGGCATCCCTGGGAACTCTGTTGACAAATCCCGTTTCCATCCTTTTTCTCTATCCGGCTCAATGCTGGGTTGGAAGCAGATTGATCGGAAGAAACATCAGCTATGAGCGGATCTGTGAAAGTATGGATAAAGTGATCAATCATACCGGACCGTGGTATGAAGGATATCAGCTCCTTGCCGCAGAAGGGCTGGATATTATTTTATCTTTTTTTGCCGGAGGAGCTTTGCTTACATTGATTATGACTCCTATCACTTACTTCGGGGTATTGTACATAATCCGGAAGTACAGAGCTCTGAAACAGAAAAAAATGGAAGCCTGATTTTCAGTTTTCAAACACTTTCAAACACTTTCAAACACTTATTTCTTCTTGCACTGCAATTCCATCTTGACATTTTCGATAAAAGGTTGTATATTAACTGTGAATATTACAAACTCGAATTTTTAACCCCAACCGCAGGTGAAAAATGAAAAAAGCAGAATCGTTGCAGCGTTTGTCCGTTTGCAAATCCCGTTTTACTCTGATCGAACTTCTCGTTGTCATTGCAATTATCGCAATCCTTGCAGGGATGCTTCTTCCAGCATTGAATAATGCAAGAAAAGCCGGAAGAAGAGCAGATTGCCTGGGCAAACGGAAACAGATCGGGCTCATTGTTCAGCAGTATACTCAGGATTTTGACGGCTATATCCTCGCTCATGCAACTTATGCTGCCAGCTCTCTGGACAGATATTGGTTCTATCATTCACCCTCCTCTCCGAATACTGGTGATTCCTACGTGCTCTATAAATGTACGGAGGTTCCGCAGAAGCAATCTGTTTCAAAGACAGAATGGGACTTCGGAGCACAGGTTTATACTATCGCAATCTATCTCAGCGGGCTCGCATACGATACGATTGATAATAAGAGATATCCAAGATCCAAAATTGGAAAATTCAAAAATCCTTCCGGAAAAGCGTATATGCTTGAAAATTATAAAGCGTATTATCATAATACCGGTGCAAATGGAGATGCGTCTTTCAAAGGAAGACATAACGGTTATGGAACTGTTCTTTATATCGACGGACATGTTGACGTGGAAAAAGAAGATTACATGGTTTCTATCGCCGGTACCGACAGACCCCTTTATTCCGGCGACACGGGAAGATGATCATTTCTTGCCACTGAGAAACATACGGAACCTTTTCTTCCGTATAAAAAAAGCTGCCCTGATTTCTCAGGACAGCTTTTTTGGTATTCGGGCAATAGGAATTATTCCGGCAGCATTCCCGGTTCCAGTCCGAGCGGCAGAGCTTCGGGACGGTCGCAGGTGGTTTCCAGAACGATTTCTTTCTTTGCTTCACTGGACTTGTCAAAGGCAAGCATGATTTCAAGCACATGATTTGCCAGCTGTCCGTTTGCACGGTGGGGGCGTCCGCTGCGGAGAGCATACGCCATGTCAGCAGCTCCGATGGAACGGCTGTTTTCGGTGTAACCGTGGGTCAGAGGAACTTCTTTCCAATCTTCATAGCCGGGTTTGAAGACACGGACCGGTCCATCGAACGTGTTGGGATCGGGAACCTGAAGAGATCCTTCGGTCCCATAGATTTCAATGGGGCAATGTCCATGCTTGTAGCAGTCAAAGCTGGAGATCATGGTAATGACAGCGCCGCATTTGAACTTGATAATCCCGGTCAGATGAGTTGTCACATTGACAGGATACTTATCAAAGGGCTTGTATTTGTCTTTGTATTCGTCTGCAACTTCCGGACCGTAGGTTCTGGTTTCGAATCCCTTAGTTGTAACAGCAGTCACGCTTTCAGCGGGACCGAGCATGTTGACGAGAGCGGTGACGTAGTAGGGGCCCAGGTCGAGCATGGGGCCTGCACCGTAGTCATAGAAGAAGGGTGCCTGCGGCCATTTTTCAGGACCTCTGCCGAGAACCATAGCGGTTCCGGAAAGGGGCTTTCCGATCCAGCCGTCATCAATGAGCTTCCGTGCAGTCTGCTGTCCGCCGCCGAGGAATGTGTCGGGAGCGCATCCGACGCGGAGACCTTTTTCCTTTGCCAGCGCCATGACCTTTGCGGCATCCGCAGCATCGACACCAAAGGGCTTTTCGGAGTAGGCATGTTTTCCGGCGTTGAGGGTATCTATTGCGATTTTGGAATGAACTCTGGGCGGAGTGAGGTTGAGAACGATTTCGATATCTTCTCTTGCCAGCAGCTCTTCATTGGTCATATTGGGAACACCATAAAGTTCCGTTTTCTTAGCGGCACGTTCCGGGATGATATCTGAGCATGCAACGACTTCGATGATATTGAATTTCTGCGCGGCTTTGAAATAAGTATCGGAGATCATTCCGCAGCCGATAATACCGACTTTTGTACGTTTCATTATTTGTTTCCTTCTGCGAGACCGTTTTGGGTCATGAACTTATAGCTTTCTTCGATTGCCTGCCACATTTCCACGTTGCAGTAGTCAAGCTCCACGATGATCGCTTCAGCGGAAGCCGGAGCGTTTGCGACCAGATCCTTGATGGGAAGATCGCCCTGTCCGAGGGGCATGAGTTCCACTTTGCGGTCGAGAATACCGTTGACCATTTTATCGCCGCTGACGTTCTGCTTGACGAAACCGTCCTTCATGTGCATGGAGATGGTGTTGTCTGCAAAGATCTTGAGCATATCGACGGGGTTTTCGGTTCCGCGGTTTGTGGACCAGAAGCAGTCGATCTGATATTTCAGGTTCGGGCAGAGTTCTTTATAGATTTCATACTTGATTCTGCCATCGAGTCTCTGGAATTCGAAATCGTGGTTGTGCTGGAACAGGGTGAATCCGTTTGCTGCGAGGATTTCCTGCATTTTGTTGGTGTTTTCTGCGGTGCGTTTGATGGCATCCATGCTTTCGAAATCAGTGACCCAGTAACCGCAGACGATCTTGTTCAGACCGAGGGTGTGAGCTGTTTCCATGACTTCGCCGAGGATCTTGGGGTCTCTTGCCCATGGGGTATGGGAGGAAACCATCTTGAGTCCGAGATCGTCAAGGACCTTCTTGAATTCGCTGGGACGGACATTCCAGAGTCCTGCGGGTTCCACATACTTGTAGCCGATTTCAGCAACGCGTTTCAGAACGCTCACGAAATCATAACCTACTTTTTCACGGAGAGAGTAAAGTTGTACGCCGATAGGTTTCATTTTGAAAAATTCTCCTCTTTAAGGGTTGACTTTTTATTAAGACTGTGGTATGTTATCTTCTATTAAAATAGCATTGCAATATGGAATTGCAATTGACCAAAACTATTTTTTATTAACAAAAATTATATTATGCTGAGACACCTGAAAAAATTGGAAATGGTCAGTTTTTTTAAAGCACCCGCTCATGAAAAGCTGAGACCCGGCTGTTCTTCCGATACATTGGAATATTTGGAACTTGTTTCCGATGGACACACTTTTTTTTCTGGTCCGGACGGGAAAAATACTCTGTACGGAAGAGGTTCTCTGTTCTGGCACAAGGATGGGGAACATACCATTTACCGCTATCGCGGAGATGATCCTTATTCCTGCTATGTGTTCCGGTTTGAGGTTGAAAAAAGCCGCCGGCTTTGTCCCAGGGTGACGATTCCGGTGCAGACGGAGCAGCTGTTGGGGTTTGCAGAAGATGTGTTCCGGCGTTATCATGGCGGCGAACAGGATAATCCCTATTTTCCGACAATGGTTTATTCCACATTGTTATGGTATGCGAACGGGCCTCAGCGGTATCCGGGAGAACAATATCCGGAATCTTTGAAAATTGCACTGGAATTTATGGATCAGCATTTGGATACCAATTTGCGTTTGGAAGAAATTGCGGAAGTCGCTGGAATCAGCCAGCCTTATCTTTTTACAATATTCAAACGTTATTTGGAACTTTCACCGCATCAGTATATGCTCCGGCAGCGATTGACTCGCGCGAAACAGCTTCTTGCCGCGGGGGAAGCCACGATAAAGGAAATATCGTCTGATTGCGGTTTTGAATCTCTGGAAGCCTTTTACCGCAGGTTCACCCGAAATGAGGGGATCACTCCCGGCGCTTACCGGAAACGGTTCAGCCCGCTGGACAGAAATTGAGAAATCGTGTCCATTTGATTCGTTGTAAGAAAATAATCAACCATTGATGTGTTTGTGATTTCTCATATTTCTGTTTTTTTTAAATATTTACTTGAAAAATTTTTTAACCGGATATATAGTACAATAGCGAACAAAATAATACGATTTTTTGCAGGAAGGGTGTTTTATGAAGTTGACAGCGAAAATTCCGAAAGGGAAACGGATTGTTTCTGAAATCAGGAAAAAAATAGAAACCGGCGTTTTACAGGCAGGGGAACGCCTTTCAACGGTTCGGGAAATGACGAAAATTTTCGATACATCCCCCTCAGTTGTGCAGGGCGCAATGCAATCTCTGGTGAAAGATTCCTATATCGAATGTAGAGGTCACTCCGGTTATTACGTTCGGAAAATTGCATGTGCAGCAGATACAGAATCAGCTCAAACGGAAAAAATCGAACAAAAAGATACAATTCCCTTTATTGTGATCCATCACAACGATTTGGTCTGGCGCAGAAATTATGATGAGTATGACGATATCCGCCGGGAACAGATCAAGCTGGAACTTGAATTGAGCCGGAAAGATTCCACTTTTACCTTCGGAATCGAACAGTCTGCAGTACTGGAACGGTATGTGGAACAGGAACCGGGCGATAAAGAGTACATTCAGCAGTTGATCGATGAAGGACGTCTGGAACCCAGCGGAGCCTATTGTATTCAGGATTTGAACATGGTTTCCGGGGAGGCAATCCTCATGTGTCATCTTTACGGAAAGAAATATTACAAGGATGTCTGGGGAAGCGATACCCGGGTGGCAAGTTTGACGGACGCGTTCGGTTCCTGCTCCCAGATGCCCCAGATCCTTTCGCTTGCCGGTTTTCTTTATCTGATCCCCGGGCGTTTGAATAACCGTGATCTGAAAGCACTTCCGTTCCCTTACGACGGAGTTTTCCGCTGGGTCGGGCTGGATGGAACGCCCTTTATCGTAACTGCCCGGGAGGGAAGATTTACCGGCCACGGAATCTGGAACGATGTTGGGCTTGTTTGCCGCGATAAGAATACCCGCGTCATGGAAGATCTTGCCAATGCGCAGACGGATCCCGCAGATTTTCTGCTGATCTATACGACCGAAGAGGCTTTGATCACAAAGGATATTTCCAAAATCATCGATGTGCTGAACCGGACCGGGAAACGGAAAATCGCATTCCGCAATGCAGAATCATTTTTCGATGCCGCAGAAAAGAATAATGTCCCCCATGTTTACGGAGAATTCAACCCCGTGTTCACCGGATGTTATGCGACCAGGATCAGCATCAAGCAGGGGAACCGGAAAGCGGAAAATCAGCTTTTCGAATCTGAATTTCTTGATCTTTTCCGGAAGGGAAAAGGAAAAGATTTCACCCCGGTCTGGAAACAATTGTTCCTGATCGGATTCCACGATGCGATCTGCGGCTGTCACTCCGATCATGCAAACGAACAGATTCGGGAAAAACTGGATTTTGTTCTCAGCGCAACCAAACCGTCCATGCCCGCCGCCAAAGCAGCCGAATTTTCTGTTGTTTCCATGAATCAGAGCACCGGTATTCAGCTGGCATCCTCCCCGGTCCCGCCGGAAGGAATTCCCTCGCAGAAAGAGGGCAATTCCTATCTGTTTGAGTACGAAGGCGCATTTTCTTCCAAAACATTCCGTGCTGCAAAGAAAAAAATTGCCGCTGCGAAAAAATGTTCTGCCAAGTTTGAAACAGATTATTATAAAGCTGATTTTACAAACGGAATCGCCCGGATCGAAAATAAGAATGGTAAAAATGTGTTCGGCGAAGATTTCGGAGAACTCGTTCTGCGTCCGGATTACGGAACTATGTGGCAGGAGACTTATCTTGGTTCAAGCATCGTCCGCAGGGAAGATACGGTTGAAAGACTGGTTTCCTGCGAAGAAGGCGCTGTTTTCTTCAAGGTTGTGACCGAAGGATATATCAAAGATGGGCCTGCGGATGATGGAAATTCCGGAAATCACTGGCCCGGTTTTGAGAGCCTTTCTTTCCGGAAAGAGTATCTTTTCCCGAAACATGCGGATTATTTCAAGATGAAGCTGACCATTGATTTTCACGGCTGCAACACCAAAACAATGATCTGCTTCCCGACAGAGGTGGACTGCCATACCGGGCACCCGGTCTATCAGGTTCCCTTCGGGTCCATGGAACGGAAACCTTACTACGAAATCCCTCATGAAGAAGTCGATACGGCACAATACCTGCATCACAGCCGGGACTATGAATCCTGCAAAGGCGATTGGCCCGCATTGAACTGGGTCGATTACAGCGATTGGAACGGCGGTTTGGCGGTTGCCAATAACGGAACGCCCGGACATGAACTCAAGAGCGGTAATATCATGGTGTCGCTTCTTCGCAGCGGAACTCAGATCCTTGACGGGAATCTGATGCCGGAGAAAGGCAGTTTTGAAAATGGAGTCCATGAATATGAATTTGCATTCTGTGCCCATGAGTCTCATGATATCTGCCGTGCGGAACAGCTGGGTCAAATGCTGAATCATCCGGCGCGGGCTGTTGGGGAAAAACTTCCGGAAGGCGTTTTTCTTGCATTCTCAGAAGAAAATCTTGCAGTATCCGCCATCCGGAGATGCGAAGAAGGAATTCTGATCCGCGTTTATGAAACCCTCGGGCGTTATACAACGGCGGCCGTCAGCGGGGCTCTGATGAATAAAAAACAGATTTACGGAGCGCAGGCGGACGGTTCCGATCCGGAAAAAGAAGATCCGGCAGAATTGTTCTTCAAGCCTTATGAAATCAGAACATTTGTTTTGAAGTGATTCTGAACCTGTTACAGCAGGCTCTGTCCGCAATCAACATTCAGGATGGAGCCTGTCATGGAACGGTTGAACAACAGCATCCGGACAGCTTCTGCCAAGTCTGAAGCATCAACAGGGCGCGCCAGAGGAAGCGTCGAAAGCGTTTTTGCCATTTTCAAATGTTCCAAGCCAACCGGAGGAAAAACAGGGCCCGGACAGATGCCGTTGACCCGCATCCGGGGCGCATATTGCCGCGCTGCAAGTTTTGTCGCTTCGGCAAGCATTTTCTTCGATAAAATATAACTGCAGGACTCTGCCGGAGTGGAAGTGATCGCCTGGTCCAGCATATTCACCACCGAAATCTCCAGCTGGGCAGAGTGCTCATAAAACGCTTTCATCAAGGCAAAGGGTGAGTAAAAATTCACATCATACTGCCGCTTTGCAAGCTCCGGAGTTTCCATTTCTGCTGTCATCCGGTGAAAGACAGAGGCATTGTTCACGATTGCGGAAAGATCCCGGGGCAGGGTGCTCATAAACGCAGGAATCCCCGCCGGATCCGCAAGATCATATTGCACGCAAGCATGACCGCAGGCAGAACCGCCGATTTCAGAAAGCAGCTGTTCCGCCTCGGTTTGAGAGGTCCCGTAGTGAATGATCACCCGGGCACCATTTCCGGCGAGGGTTCGGACAATTTCCGCACCCACCCGTTTTGCACCGCCGGTGACTAATACCAATGGAGAATCAGTCGGCATAGATGATTTCCACTCCGTTGCCGCTCAAGTCGTCTTCATCATAGATCTCTTCGACCATGTCATGATTCTTCGCTGCCGGGATGGGCTGCGGATTGACCAGAACCGTCTGAGTCGCATCCGGTGCATCCGGAGTTTTTGCCAGAAAATCACGCAAAACTTCTTTGAGTTCTTCGTAGTCGGGATCTTCCTGTGCGCTCATGGGGAAGATGGGCAGACGTTTCTTCACATCTTTGACCAGCCGTTTCAGGTTTTCTTCGCTCTCCGGAACGTCCATCTTGTTGGCAATGATGAGTGTAACCCGTTTGGAAAGTCCCTCGCTGTAAAGCTCTAATTCCCGTTCAAGGGCATGAAGATCATCCACCGGATCGCGTCCGTCAGTCCCCGCCATATCGAGCACATAAACCAGCATTCGGGTGCGTTCCACATGACGCAGAAATTCATGACCGAGCCCCACGTTTGCGTGGGCACCATCCACCAGTCCGGGAATATCTGCGACAGTCAATCTTGTGAAATCTTCATATTCTACGACTCCGACGACCGGCTGAAGCGTTGTGAAGGGGTAGGGCGCGATTTTCGGCTTTGCTCCGGAAATATCGGAAAGAATAGTGGATTTCCCTGCATTGGGATAGCCGACCAGCCCAACATCTGCCACGATTTTCAGCTCCAGATAAATATCCATAGGCATTGTTTTTTCGCCGGGTTCGTGTTCCCGGGGAGCCTGATTGGTAGCCGTCGCAAACCGGCTGTTCCCCCGTCCGCCTTTTCCGCCTTTTGCTACAATATATTCTTTGCCGTCTTCGCAAACATCTGCCAGCAGATCGCCGGTTCCAGCCAACCGCACAATGGTTCCGCGGGGAACCTTGATATACAAAGTTTTTCCGTTCCGTCCGGTCATATCTTTGCTTTTTCCGTTGACACCGTCATGGCCGATGAAACGGGTATTCATGGTAAAGTCCATCAAATTGATTGCGCCGGGATCGACGATAAATGCGATATCGCCTCCGTTTCCGCCGTCGCCGCCGTTGGGACCTCCTTTGGGAACGAAAGCTTCCCGACGGAAACTGCATGCGCCGTTCCCGCCGTTACCGGCTTTGATGGTAATTTCTGCTTTATCAACAAACATAAGAAATTCCTTTCTGTCAAAGTTTTATATTAAAGAGCGGGAACCAGGGTACGAGAGCTCCCTTCATGTAATTCAAAATTCCAAACTGCACACCGCTTGCAGATTTTTTCGCCTGATTGAAAATTCCGATCTGAACCCCATTCAAATCATCTGCCATATTCCAGCCGCCGATCTGCACACCGTTCAACGATTCCGCTTTGTTTCCATAACCGCCGACCTGCACACCGGTTGCGGATTTTGCATAAGAAGCTAATGCAGAAATCTGCACTCCCTGTAATTTTTCATTAGAACCGGAGACAAATGAAACCTGCATTCCCTTCATCTGAATGGCATTCGTAACAACAGCTGAAAGTATCAATCCGTTGAATCTCCGGGCACAGGTGACAACGGAACAATGGATCCCGGTAAACTCTTCCTTTACGATTGCTGAAAACGCCGTCGTAAAACCGAGTCCTTTTTCCACCATAGTCATTCCGGCAGTAAATTGCGCTCCGGTCATTTCATCTGCGATCGCATAAGCCGGAAAAAGCTGAATACCGTAAAGAGTTTCAACCTTTCCGCCGAAAAGAGAGGTCTGAATCCCGTTCATCTGCCGTAAATCTGAAAAGGTCACGCAGGCATTGAGTCCAGTATCCGTTGCCAGAATATTGGTTTCAGAAAAACTGAATCGGAGTCCGTAAGTATCGCAGCTTTTTCCGAATGCGAAAAATCCGAAACTGTAAAATGGATAAACCTTCTCTCCAAGTACAATATCCGGGTTGGGGCTTCCGGCTCTCATTTTGATTCTACCCGGAACAACTTCCATTTTGATAACATCATAATCCAGGAACTCTTTCATGTGATACCTGGCAACGATGGGCTGACGGAATGAGAAGCCGAGAAAATTGAATGCCTTGTTTCCCGTGGATTGAGCATTTTTTGTTTCCGAAGCGGCTGCAAACAGGGAGCATGTCAACAGAATCATGCAGAACATCAAAATCCTTTTCATGCTTTCTCCTATACGGGTGGCTGGAATTTCAAAAAAAAACGGCACTCCGGGAAGTTGACTTCCGGGGCGCCGCTTTGCTTCCGAATATGCGGAAAGAACTTATGCTTCCACCGCAACAGGAATGACAGAAACGTCTTTACGGGCGTTTTTGCCGAATTCGACAGTACCATCGACGAGAGCGAAGAGGGTGTAATCTCTTCCGCAGCCGACGTTTTTGCCGGGATGGATTCTGGTTCCGCGCTGACGGACGATGATGCTGCCAGCTGTAACAAAGCTTCCGCCGGATGCTTTCACACCGAGCATTTTCGGATTTGAGTCGCGACCGTTACGGCTGCTGGACTGACCTTTCTTATGTGCCATTTTAATGACTCCTTCTTATGTTTTATGATCTGTTGTAATTCAAGTAAAATATCTGAATCAGTAATATGCCACAACTTTTAAAATTTTCAAGTCGCAGTTTCTCTTTTTTTTGTTTTTTTTATTACTGATTTCTCCGGAACGGTCAATTGGCAAAGTTTTCCATCCGGAGAATTGAAGTTCTTCAGGCTCAAAGCTCCGGAATTTTTTTTGACAGATCGTACAATGCTGCATTCATTGCCTGCCGCATCAATGATGGATACAGACTTACATCTTTTCCGACCCGCGCATAAAGCCAGTGAACGATGTAATCCCGTCCCCGGCAATCGAAAGTCCAGAGAACTTTTCCTGTGGCACGCTCAACAAGTTCAAAAGATACCCAAAGTTCATTGGTGGAGCTTCCATATGGGAAGCCGATCACCCAAAGCGCAGGTGACAGAAAATAAGTGATACAGTAGGAATAAATATGCCCTTTGTAGCAGGTGTTTTTTACAGTTCCGCGCCAGATGTAATCTGTTTGGGTTTGATTTTTTCCGGTTGCTACCACAACATCTTTGAAAAGGTTGGACGCCTGCAAACTGACCGCAGCCGCCTTTGCTAAATCTGCTGATGCATTGAAATGGAAGCGTCCGAGTGAAACGAAATCCTCGCTGTTTTCGGGTTCCTCTTTTTCAACATAGCCGCTGGTTAGAACCGGAAAGAATCCCCAATAAAAAGAGCCCCTCTCAAAAGCCGGATGAGCAGCAGCCTGTCTTGTCTGTTGCGGATCATAATACTTTATACCCCGTTGATCCAAAAACGGGACAACCGTAATTGTTTTTGTTGCACTTCCTTTTTCTCTCAGAACTGCGGTTGTTCCCTGTGCATTGCCGTAGTCAAATATTGCAATATTCGTGCATCCAGTCAGCCAGATCATGCAGAATGCCATGACTGGAATGATAAGGTATTTGATGTTCATGAATAGTCTCCAGAGTTTTTATGAAAATTGTTTTTACCAGCCTAAAACTCCGCGTTCGTGTCTGTGCTTGATTTCTTTTGTTGCACTCCAAACGCCTTCTCCGGAAATGAGGTCAACGAGAGAAAGTGAGAAGAAATAGCTGACTTCTTCCCTGGATCCGTCTCTTGCTGTCTGTTTAATGATAACACCAGTCAGTGAAAGGTTGGGTGCATTAATTCTTCCTTTTTTGGGGACGGAGGATTTTCTGACAGCCGGAACCTTTTTTGCATCACGGATGCTGACAGATGCTCCTTCGTGATGTTGTCCGCCTCCGGCAAATGCGTGAGTGAAACGGACTTTCTGACTGTTGAAGAGCGTTTCTTTGATTCGTTCAGTCATCAGTTTTGTATCAATGTGTTCACCGGTGTTGTTTTTGACTTCATCAAGCATGAGAAGCGGTCTGGAGAATCTGATTTTTTCCAGAGTCGTGAATTTTTCCCCTTTTGCGATCAGAGCTTCCAATTCGGTTGCAGCATCAATTTTATATGCTTCCAGATATTCCCCAAAATTGGGATCTGCCAGAAGCCGGTTTGCCATTTCACTACAAATAATAACCCAGTCAGAAGGGCTTATTCTGTTCCGGTTGATGGTTGCTGTAGAGGTGTCATTTGCATCAACATAAGAAGACTTATTGGAGACACAACCGGTCAGGATGAGCATTGCGCAAAGTGCAGAAATGAGGTGTAATGATTTCATGTTTCTTTTCCTTTAATTTTTTTCTTTTACTTCAAAAATAAATCCAGTACATCTTGCATGCGGGGCAACAGATGTAAAGTATACCATACCACCGGGCCTGACAGTTGTGTCAATCCATGCACTATTGTTTGTGGGCATAGCCATTTCATTTTCATCAAGCCAAGTGAACCGGTAGACAAGCGGATAGGGATTTTCGTCTGTCATACCACTCCACATCTGAGAGAAAACGCCGACACGTGCATTTTTTGCAGTAATTTGAACTTTCATATGCCCCAGAGGGGTTCTTTCCGTAGCGTTTATAGATACGATCGGTAATCTGTCACGGAGAAAGCCGTCGGTAATGTGCTGTTTCCCAGGGACATAGGTCATTTTTCCATATTCAATACTGTTGATTGTGTTCTGACAGCCTGTCAGAAGGATAAAGATCGCAGAGACTGCGAGAGTAAGCATTTTTCTTTTCATGTTACTTTTCCTTATTTTGCTTTATGTTCCAATACCCGATAGGTAAATGCCTTGGGGTCTGAAGTCGGTGCATTGACATACACGATAGCAGATTTTGCCGTTTCCGGAATCTTAATCGTCATGGGGCGTCCGCCGTCCGGAGCGATGACGATTTCTCTGTTTTCCGGCATGGCAAACTGGGTGATCTGATATTCTTTCGGCAGGATTTCCCAGGTTCTGGTATCTGCTGTATTGACAACAGCTTTATAAGTAGATGTTCCAATAGCAACAGCAAGACCTGCAAGAGGATGTGCTCTGGCTGCAGCCCGTGTTGCGATATAACTGCCGATTTCTTTGACCGCTGTACTGAGGGCGATTCTGGTAATCATCAAAGGAAGGCGTTCGGTATATTCCTGGGAGAAGATCCCATCCATATCTGCAATAGGAACTGTTTTGAACTGTTGATTTCCGCTGGTAACATGAAGTTCCTGGAACGGAGCTGTGAAATATTCGCAAACAGGCCATGCCGTCGTTGCAATTGTTGCATATCCGGGGAGAATGATAGGAATATAAAGCGCGATTTGCTTGAGTGCGGCAGTTTTTCCGTTCGCAAAGATAACCAGAACGCTATTCTGATTAAAATGTGACTCATCGAAGGGCGTGACATTTTTCAATTCTTCCGGAACCTGTCTGGAAGTCTTTTTCAGAATTGTAACATAATATTTCTGAACGATAGAATTATCCGGCAGCGCCTGATAGAGCCGTGCGAAGTCGACATGTGCATTTTCCCAATCGTTTTCTCTGAGATAACCGTAACCGGAGAGGAAAATGGTAAAGGGATTCATGAAGTTGCCGTACCCTTTGTGTGCAACCCTTTTTGCCTCATCCAAAGCTGCGGATGCTGAAGAGTTACGATCGTTATTCAGCACGGTTGATTGATCTGCGCTCTGAGCAGCATTGGTATTTTTCTGTTTTGCCCTCTGAAGAGCCTCATCCTCCGCTTCAAAGAACCTGCGGTAATCTTCCTGGACCTTCGTTTGCGTTTCTCTCAGGCGAAACAGTTCGACTCTGAACCCTTCTTCATCATTCTTTCCAAGGTATGCCAATGCTTTATAGACCGGAAGCAGAACTCTGTCCCGGCAAAGACCCCGGTAGGGAATCGCATTAACATTTGTTACGAGCACGGAAAGTTCGGATCCGACCTGTCTCAAGTTCACGATTGCACGGTTATCATAATCTGCGATCAGTTTTTCTGCTTCGCTGAGATGATCAATGGTTCTTTCCTCTTTTCCGACGAGCCAGTACAGGGATCCAGCTTCCAATCTCCACATGATTTCATCGCCGCTTCCAATTCTGGATGAGTTGAATACGCTGGGGGGCTTCAGATAAGAATCCAGTTCGTTCAGTGCTGCTGTATAGTTTCCAACATCATAGGAAGCCATCATATCTTTTTTCTGACGGTGAGCATTGATTACCGTAGAACATCCGGAAAGAAGAATTACTGCAACTGCTGCAAATGTGAGAAAAAATATTTTTTTGTTTTTCATTTTGGGGGTTGTTATTTAAGATTATTTCAGTTTCGGTTCAATTTCTTTTGTGATTGCGGGAATGACGGAGTCGATCAGATGAAGTTCGTAATCCTTGGGCGTCCAGTCTTCGGTATCAATATCCAAGTCAGAGAAATTGATTTTCTCATTGAATGTGGCGACATGCCGGGTTTCGCTTTTCGTTCCGTAAAGGACTTTAACGAACCCGCTGATGTCTCCTTTCCAAGTGGTAATGTTTTGTCTCATCAGACTGTTATACTCCGTGACTCTTGCTACGGAAAAACGGTTGATTACCACCTGGATCAGATATTTGGATTCGAGCAATTTTCCAACGGTTTTAAACTTTGCCGGTTCCAATTCATAAAGGGGACTGATATTATTTTTCAGGAGGATGCTTTTGATTGATTGAAGGCTTCTCAACCGGACACCATTTCTCAAAAGCTGCTGTTCCATTCTGGCATTGAAATCTTCTCCGACAGAGCGGGATGCTCTTTTATCCAGAACGACAGGGAAGATGACCGCGCTGATATTCTGATTCTTTTCATCGGAAAGCAATGTTTCAAGAGCAGATTCAATTTTGTCGGCAAGCTCATCAAAATCTTTTACTCTCAAATTATAAGTTCTTGCCTGATCAATTCCTCCGGTAGAGCTGTCGATAATCCGCAGCGTACAGTTATATCTGCTGCCCAATTTTCCAACTTCAGTGATCAGAATATATTTTACCCCATCGAGCTGTCCGAGTTTTGCTTTTTGGGCGGCATTCATATTAACCAGACCGGATGTTTCCGTCAATCCGATTTCTGTCATCATCTGTTTCAATGCACCGCGGGAAATTACTTTGTACTCTTCGCTCTGGATGGAAGTTTCCAGAATTCCCCAAAGGGCTTCGATTTCTTCAGCTTTTACACCGCCTTTCCCGATAGGTTCAGCAACGGCAAGTTTATCTGCAGCAAAAACCATTCCGGAGAATGCAATCGTCAGAAATGTGAGTGTCAATAAAAATTTTTTCATTATGGTCTACCTTATTTTTCCATTGTGATTTTTATAACTCTGTC
Source organism: Lentisphaeria bacterium (assembly GCA_017456805.1). Next base: position 41,789 of record JAFTIQ010000010.1, on the reverse strand, counting down.
ACTGTTTACTTCCAGACGCAGAGTTTTTGTTTTATAACCGGCAGCTTTGATTTCCACGTCGTATGTCCCGCCGGAAATGTTGAAACTTTCTGTTCCATTTCCGATATATTTGCCATCAAAATAAATTTCGGCACTCTTGGGATTGAAGGATCCTGCAGCCGTGAGATCAAATGAGATCCGGGCGGGTAACGGGGTGACGGATACTTTATTTTTTCTTCCGGGTTTACAGATATCATAAAAATCTTCGGCTGCCTGCTGCAATGCAGATGTCATCAGATTGTGAAAAATATCATTGCTGATCTGAGAGGTTGAGGGAATCTTCTGGATTTTGTAGACCCCGGTATAGACATTGCTGTAAACAGTTCTCTGTTTTACCAAGTCGACCATTTTGATGATAACATCCAACTGATAGCTCGTTGTATTTGTTTCAATGCCATATCCTTTGAAAGTATCTCTTTTAATTCGCAAATCTGAAATGGTACCGTAAATCAAATGGGTGATTCCAGTTTGTTTTGCAAGTTTTAACATGAAGTCCTGCGGAAAGTCTGCGGACTGTTGAAGATTCTGCATCGCTGCAAGACACAGATTTTTATCTGTGCAGGAAAATACATCGTTATATTTCCCCAGATAAGCAGAAAGGTAATCTGCTCCAATGACCATCGGGCGGGATTGACCTTTTACGATAGTTTGGTAGAGGTTCAAAGCTTTCTGCCGGCTGAAAATATTGTCGTCAATCTGAGCAGCGCGGTTTGCACTGTTTGTACTGCTGGTATCCCAAGCATCGATCATTTTGACATATCCCTGCATGACTTTACTCATAGAATTTCTGTCAGCATCGGTAAGAGTGGACTGAGTCGGAATCAAAATCGGCTGATTCCGGTGATCCAGGAATCTCTTTTGTCCTTCGATGTCAGCAGAGGTGAAATCGAGAACACAAACGTTGAAGGGGGTCCATTTTACCTTTTCTTTAACAACAGTTTCTGAAATAACTGTCGTTGTCGTCCGCAGCGTTGTCGTCGTGACTTGTCTGGTTTGTGTCTGGGCAACAGTTTCTGCCGAGCAGAGAACGCTGATAGACGTAAGGAATACGGATAGCAACTTTGGATTCATAATGCAGTATCCTTTGTTTTTTTGTTGAAAATCACTATTGATCTATATGGTCTTGCTACTGATATCTTCTAATCGTACTTGAGATACTCTTTTTTAATATAATACCTAAATAATTATTTTCAAGCAATAATATAACTTTTTTGATAAGGAATCTCTGTAAAGAAAATATATCATTGAACGTTTGAAAAATTTCCTTTTCTAAGTTATATTATACCAGTAGAAAAAACTCAGAAAGGTCCATCCCATGAAAATTGTTCTTGCTCCGGATAAATTTAAAGGAACTCTTACTGCCGCTCAGGTGACTGATATTGAAGAAAAGGCAATCCTGTCCGTGATCCCTCAGACGGAAATTATAAAAGTCCCCCTCGCAGATGGCGGAGATGGAACCGTTCAGGCTTTGACAACCGCTTTGGGCGGTTCATTCGAAAATATCGTCGTGCAGGGCCCTTTGGGGGCTCCAGTTACCGCGCAATTCGGAAAAACTGAGCATTGCGCTATTCTGGAAATGGCTGCCGCTTCCGGTATGGTCCTTCTCTCCGCTCAGGATCGGAATCCTATGAAAACTTCTACCTTCGGAACAGGTGAATTGATCCGGAATGCTTTGGAATCCGGCGTAACTGAAATCGTAATCGGAATCGGGGGAAGTGCAACCGTCGATGGCGGGACAGGGATGGCGGAAGCTCTCGGGTATGAATTTTTTGATGCAAATGGGCAAAAAATCACCGGTTTGTGCGGCGGAAAACTTTCTCAAATTGCTGAAATTTCATGCGATCATGTTACTCCGGCTCTCAAAAACTGTAAATTCCGGATTGCTTCCGATGTGACAAATCCTTTGCTGGGTGAAAATGGCTCGGTTGCTGTGTTCGCTCCTCAGAAAGGTGCTACTCCGGAAATGATGCCTTTGCTGGAGGCTGGTCTTGCGAATTTGAGGGAGGTTTTGTTCCGGCAGGGAATGATTTCGGAAGATGTTCCCGGCGATGGAGCGGCGGGCGGACTCGGTTTGGGATTGCGGGCTTTCTGTTCGGCAGTTCCGGAATCCGGGGCAAAACTTGCCATTGCATTGACCCGTCTGGAAGAAAAACTGGAAGGCGCGGATTTTGTGATTACAGGGGAGGGCTGTTCTGATGCTCAGACGGAAAACGGAAAATTGTGTTCTGAATTGGCTATGTTCTGCAAAGCGCATAATGTTCCGTGTTATCTGCTTTCCGGAAAAATCACAGAAGATCCGGGCGATTTATTCGCCGGATATTTTGCCACAGTTCCAGTTGAAATGCCTTTTGAAGAAATCAAACCACGTTCTGCAGAGCTGCTTTTTGATGCGGCAGTAACATTCTGCCGGAAATACTGCTTGTGATTTTTTCAGGCAAGGGGGAACTGTTCTGAAACCTTGCATTTTTCATCGTGATACCGGATGATTTGCAAATCTTTTTCGTCCGGTTCCGTCCCGAAGGTTTTGAGAAGTCGGCACACGGAAAACTCTTCTGATTTTTTCTGATATTTCTGGATCCAGAAGCTGATGTCTCCCATGACATTAGGGGAATAGGGATATTTGAAACGGAATTTCGATAGCTTGAGCCTGTGTGGTTTCGGAGTTAACCGTGCCCGGCAGCACTCTTGTTTTCTGCACAGAACGGAATAAAGTTTATCTGAATTCATCCCGTTCAGAATGGCGGAACATTCTGCGGAACCTGGTTTGATATTGAGTCCGGCAATGAGTACCCTGTAACCGGAATGGGTTTTGTAAATCCGGATATGGGATTTCCGGATCCATTCATGCTTGATTGAGTTGAAAACTGCAGCTTTGATTCGTTCCTGATAGGCCGCTTTTGTTTCTTCTTTTTTTCCGAAGAGACGTCCAATAAATCCGGGAATATAACGTTTGGGAAAACAGGTGTTATCAATGTCTGCAAAAATCAGCGTTTCTGTATTCAGGATTTCCGCGCCGTAATAATTTCTTGTAATGATATTTCCCGGGGCGAGCTCTTCCAGCAGTTCTTCTTTGATTGGAACTTCATAATCATCGGGTTTCTGATAGGGGGCATTTTGAGCGATCCGTTTCCGGATTGTTTTTACAGTATTTTCTGCATCTTCCAGCGCATCTGCTTTGGAAAGATTTGATTTTCCGCAGATCACGGCTTTTCTATCATCATCGAAGTTGATAGGAACTTCGATCCGGACCCAATAGCGATAAAATTTCATAAAACGTGCCCAGCCTTTCTGCGTTTGGAATCTATAAAAGTACTGATAACACAAATTTTCAATTTTTCAAATGGAAACCGGATAAAAATTTTGTGGAAGAAGATCGAACCCCATCATCCGATTTTTGTTGTTTCAGAGAGTCCAGCCCTGTAAGAACTCAAGACCACCTCCGGGTGAGAGCAGTACTTCGAGCTGCTCTCACCCGGAAATTATAAGCGATTATTTTATATTGGAAAGACGCCGTTCAACTTCTTGGAATTCTCTCAGCCATGAATCATACATATAATGTTTATTGTTTTCGTCGGCAGAAGGCAAGTAAACCTTAAAACCGTCAAAAGATATATATGCGCGCATGTTCGAATGTGACTTTTTACATTCTTCAATGTTTGCTTTGGTGATAGCTCCAAAAGCTCGATTCCAAGGATATTCGATATTGGAAGAGATTATTTTTACATGGCGCAGATTGATGTATCCCCCATCAATCGGATACCAATCGTTGAGTTTTACATTGCTTTCTTCTTTCGTGCTTGAATCATTAGAATTTGAATCTCCGCAACCTGTAAATAACATTGCAGAACTCAATACCGCGAGAATTAAAATTTTTTTCATAGGAATTTCCTGATCTCTGAAGACTTTTTCTTAACGTCTTCACATGCTTGTCTTTTGGTGAAATTATTGCCGTTTGTGATTCGATTTCTGATAATGAAAAGGCAGTATAAGGATTTTCTTTTTCCTGTTTTTTCATCAATGTTTCAATTTTTTAGTAAAATTCTCTGTTTATAAATACTCCTTCTTCTACAATTTAAAGTATATCGAACTCTTCATGATTCATACTATGATTTTTGATTCATAATAATAAACCATATGCTATAATATTTTGTAACCAGAAACTAATATAGCACATTCTTTCGTTTTTGTCAAGTAGGCATTATCCGGAAAACAAGCTAAACATTGTTAAAAACATCTTTATGTTTGTCATCTTGCTGTCCTTACAGCGTTTTCTGATTTTTTTTCATTATTTTGCTCTGTTTCAAAGAGTCCAGTCCTGCATGATTGTTTCTCTCCAGTTTCTTGCCGCAGACGCATCAGAAAAACGCTGCTGCTGTTTTGGAATGGGAAGGCAGATTTTTTTTAAAAAAAATTATTTTTTCAATTTGTTTTTTTGCAATTTCGGGTTTAAATTACCTGATCACAAGTTTTCCAAACAGCCAACATGGGAGTACAGGAAAAATGCGTCAGACAGAGCAAACAGTCGTTATTATCAACTGCGGTTATCCGGATGTTCAGAAATTAGCCAGAAAGATCCGTGATCATCACATTTACACAATGGTGATGCCCTTTACCGTTCCTACTGAAAGACTTTTGCAGGAGAAACCTGTGGGAATCATTTTTGCCGGTTCTGATGTGTCTGAGTTGGCAAAAGGCGAATTGCCCCGTCTTTCCAATGCTGGAGTTCCTGCTTATGCAGCCGGGGATGTTTCCGCATTCCTGCCCGGAGTCCCTGCCGGTGCTTTGGACGATGTGGAAAAAATGCTTGATTTCTGTAAAACAACTTGCGGATGTACCGGTGCGTGGACTCTTGATACGTTCGTGGATGATGCCGTTCGCGAAATCCGTGAGCTTGTCGGAAAAGAAAAAGTAGTGCTCGGGCTTTCCGGCGGGGTTGATTCTTCCGTTGTTGCGGCGTTGCTGCATAAAGCAATTGGCAATCAGCTTACCTGTGTGTTTGTCAATCATGGATTGCTCCGGAAAAATGAAGCTGAAAGTGTTCAGGCATTGTTCGCCGGTCACTTCAAAATGAACCTGAAATATGTGGATGCCTCCGATCGGTTCCTGGATAAACTTGCAGGGGTTTCCGATCCGGAACAGAAACGGAAGATCATCGGAAAAGAGTTTATTGAAGTCTTCGCCGAGGCTGCACGGGAAACGGATGCAACCTTCCTTGGACAGGGAACGATCTATCCCGATATTCTGGAAAGTATCTCTTTTGACGGAAAACCCGAAGGCGTGATCAAGAGCCATCATAACGTCGGCGGGCTTCCCCCGGATCTGAAATTCAAACTCGTAGAACCTGTGGAACGTCTGTTCAAAGATGAAGTCCGTCAGGTTGGAAAAATGCTTGGTTTGCCCAGCGAACTTCTTGACCGTCACCCGTTCCCCGGACCCTCTCTCGGGGTTCGCCACGTCGGCCCCATTGCCCGTCCGACACTGAAGATGCTTCAGGAAGCTGATGCTATCGTGACAGATGAACTGATCAAAGCCGGCTGGTATCATAAAACCTGGCAGACATTTGCAATCTTTGTCCCCGTAAAAACCGTCGGAATCAAAGATGGCAAACGTTCTTATGACAATGTGATTGCGATCCGTTCCATCAACAGTGTGGATGCTGTGACCGCTGAAGTCGTTGAACTTCCCTGGGAACTTCTGTTCAAGATGTCCACCCGTATTGTGAAAGAAGTTGACGGCATCAACCGTGTTGTTTATGACATCACCGGTAAGCCTCCTGCAACCATTGAATGGGAATAAGTCAGAGTTTTTTTCTGAAAATCGGACAGGTGTAACAGCCTGTCCTTTTTTTTACCTTTTTCTGAATAATTTATTTTATTCTGCTTGACATTTATTTTTTTATACAGTATATTGGAAAAAGAGAGACAAGTTTTTGAAAATGAGCAAAAATAACCGAAAAATAAAGCACGGAACCGGTGTTTTCAAAAACAGTGACAGTACTCATGATAATTGGAATGAACCGTAATTTCCAAATGTAAATTCTTACGTTATAAAAACAGAAGAAGGAGGGATTCTGATATGGCGATTTATGCAAACTCCGGCAATGTCTTGTCCAGCCAATATGTTAACAATGACAGTATGTATGTTTACAGCGGAGGAAGTGCCAGGTATACATCTGTTGGTTCCGGCGGAATTTTGCAAGTATCCAGCGGCGGCTCTGTTTACGAAACAACCGTCTTCGGCGGCCGTATGAGGGTCAGCTCCGGTGGGAGAGGACATTATACCACGATCAGATCCAATGGGAATGTCTGGAACTACGGGTATCAATCCGGAACCATGGTTTCCTCCGGCGGAAAACTCAATGTGTTTGGATTGGAAAACGTACTGACTGTATATTCCGGAGGATCCACTGCTGTTGGTTCCGGCGGAAGCCTTTTCGATACTGATATCCAATACAAAGGTACAGCGAGCATTCTCAGCGGCGGAACAGCAAACTATTCTTATGTGGACGGAGAATTGTATGTTTCCAGCGGGGGAACTGCTGAAAATCCCCAGATTTATGACGGCGGTCGGCTGCATGTTTACGGCAGCGCGAAAAAAGTCAGAGTTTCCAGCGGCGGTTATTTTGTTGGATACGGCAGCTGTTATATGAGTGATGTTGATATCCGGTCAGGAGTCGGTTATATTTGCGGAGTCGGATCTGATGTGTCAGTTGACGGGGGCGAGTTATATATTGAATCCGGCGGGGTGGTTACATCTGCTTCTGTATACAATAACGGATGGCTGTTGGTTTCCAGTGCCGGTACACTGAACAGTGCATCCCTCAGTTCTTCAGGATTTGCGGGAGTCCTTTCCGGCGGGACAGCGGAAAATCCCCAGATTTATGACGGCGGACGGCTGTATGTTTACGGCAGCGCTTTCAGAACTTCCGTTTGGAATGGCGGCATGGTGACCGTTTCCGATGGGGGCGTTGTAGAAAGTGCCAGCATCGAGGGTTCCATGTGGATCGGGAGCAATGCAGTTGCATCATATGTATATGTGCGGTCCGGAGGAAATGTATCTGCTGTGCAGCAAGGTGCTGTCATCAGCCTGGGATGGATCTTTTCCGGCGGAAAGCTGATGGTTGGTTCCGGCGGAAGTGGGAATGAGATTTATGTCAATGGCGGTACTGTAAATTTCGAAAACGGCGGATCGGGAGCCGTGGATATTTACAGCGGCGGTATTGTGAATGTTTCTTCCGGCGGAAGTACCAGATACGCCCGGGTTTCTCAAGGAGCTATGACTGTTTTTGGGGAAGCAGATAATACGTCCGTTTTCAGCGGCGGTGTTGTGAATGCATCTTCCGGCGGCTCCCTGTCGAACGTAACACTGTTTTCTTCCGGTTCATTGAAAGTTCTCAGCGGAGGAATCGTGCGTAATTTGATTTATAACGGTTCTGCATACGCATCTATTTATGATAAGGGCATGATTACAAAGGCGGACATTAAATCAAATGGTGTGATGTACGTTTATTCCGGAGGGCACTCTGTCTCGGCATCTCTTTCCAGCGGGGGATCAATGGTCGTCGGAACCGGCGGTCTTGCAAGCAGAACCACGATCGCGAATGGCGGTCTTCTGAAGAATTATGGAGGATCTGTTACCTATACCGATTTGCTTGCCGGCGGCGTCATGACCGTCGAAAGCGGAGTCCGTCTTTCAAATCAGAATGTCCGTGGAACCCTTATCGTTTCCAATGGCGGAGTTGTAAGCAATTGTAAACCCATCAGCGGCGGAGTGATCGACGTTCTCTCCGGCGGCAGCGCTGATGACACCAAAATGATGACAAATGGCAGGATGTATGTTTCCTCCAATGGAATTGTAACAGATACCGTAACGAGTTATGGCGCGAAGATTCATGTCTTGGGCGGATCCCTCTACAATACCCACATGCAGCGCGGCACCATTACATCCGTCTATGAAGGCGGAGTTGTTTCCGGTACCAGAGTTGATTACGGTTCCTATTTGATGATTGGATTTACCGATTACACCTGTTCCGGCGTGGCAAGTGCTTATGATACAGTTGTCAGTTCCGGCGGCGGTTTGACGGTTATGTCCGGAACAGTTGCAGAAGATTCTGTTATCAACGGAACCCTCAACTGCAACAATTATGGAAAACTCACCGGGGATATAACGATCGGCACAGGAAGAGTCAATATTGCAGGAAACGCAATTGTCGGATCCGATGCATCCCTGATTTTCGATGTGTCTGAACGTTCTGCCTCTGCAATGCAGGAATCCTATCGGGAAGCGATGCTCAACAGCTATTACGTTGCCCGGAAAGCGGATATGACGATTTCTGTCAGTGCGGATCAGGCGGAAGGTTCTTACATTCTCGCTAACTGGGCTTTGGAAGCGAAGAAAGGAACATTCACTCTCGAAGTCGATGGTACGGAAGTCGGAACCTTCTCAACAACAAAGAGTTTGACTTATGACGGTAAGACCTATTCGCTCTATTGTTTCGATGATTCGACAAACAGTAAGGCATTGACCTTGAAAGTTTGTGATGCAACGTCAACGGATGCATGGACTGATCTTGGATCCGGCGATTTCGATGGCGATGGCATTGAAGAATCGTTGGTATCTGACGGTACAAATCTTTATGCTGCAAGTGAAGATCTTTGGCTTGGCAACTTGTCCGGCACAGAAGAAATTACAAGCATCGTAGATTACAACAATGACGGTACGGATGATTTGTTAATTCACAACACAGCCACCGATCAGATGACCGCCTGGCTCATCAAGGATGGCGCAACGTACAGCACGTTGGCAATTGCATAAAAAAAACGTTAAAAATCATCCGAAGCGGGAGTGTTTTGAAAAGCACTCCCGTTTTTTATTGAGAATCCACTCTTTCTGCTTGACATTCATCATGTTGTATAGTATATTTCTGTGAAATATAAATTTTATAATTTAGGGAGATGAAGAGATGTCGCAACTGATCCAATCCGGCGGAGTTCAAACTGTAACACAATTGAACCAGATCGTTTATCTTGATTTTGATGGAGAATACACTTCCTATAACGGCGAGATTTTGAATGTGGATGGTGTCGTTGTCGAAGATTCCAAACTTACTGAAGAACGGATTGCGGAAATCGTTGCCGCGTTGAATGAGAAATATATTTTTGCCGGAGTGAAATTTGTCACCGAACGTCCGATTGACGGCGAATATTCCACTGTTTACGTTGGCAAAACCGATGATTTTGATCAATATGGAAACTTCGCCGGACTTGCTGAAACAATTGACAAAGGCAATGCAAACAAATCCGATAATGCTTTTGTGATGCTGGATTCTACTGCCAGCAATGCGCAAATCGTTGATACGATCAGTCATGAAACCGATCACTTATTAGGTACTCTCGACCATGGAGGGGAGGGCTTGGAGGAATATACTTCTTTTAATCCTAACTGTTTTAAGTATTTCAATAATACTTATACGGGCGGTCTGAACTCAGGGTTATCCTTGTGGCACAATGCGATTAATTATTCATCATCTTTTCAGCAAGCGTTGGGTATTAATAGTTCAACTTTTTATTATTATGACAAAGCCCAAAATGTAACCATCAACTCTGGTGGTAGTATGTACATCTCTCGAGATGGAGTTGCAAACAATACTACTATCAACGGAGGCTTTATGCAGATCCACGCCGGAGGAACAGCAAACAACACTACTGTAAACTCCGGAGAGTTGTTTGTAGACGGAGGATCTGCAAACGGTATAATTATTAGCGGTGGCGCTTTAACTCTTTGGGAGGATATAACAAACGTCTCAGATATTTATTTCCTAGCTGGAGAGTTAAATATTTCCAATACAAGTTTTACAGCTTCTAGTGATACAAAAATGTTTATTTCTTGTAGTCATATTTATACTCGTGCCGCCGGGAGTGGTAAAACAGCAACCACTATAATAGAAAATGGTAATATGTTATCCGCTGATTGTGTCATTTCTAATGTCATCTTCACCGGGGGGAGTATGGCTGTTACTTCGATAGGGGATGATGCTAATTTAAAAGTTGTTTCTAATGGAGCGTGGCATACTGGAGGTTCTGCAACGGTCTTAATTGGTGATAATGCAACTTTTTATAACGGTTATATTCGTAATGAATGTGCAATGAATGGTATTTGCACAATAAAGATTGGAAATAAAGCTAATTTTATTAATACCGGAATAATGAATTCTTACCCAGCTTCTGGCGGTGTCTGCGAAATATATGTGGGTAATAGTGCAATCTTTTCTGGTGGCGGAATTCGTAATAATTATAGAGGAAAAAATGATTTGTTTGAAATAGGAGATGATGCCCTGTTTTTAGAAATAAGTAGTGGAGCTATTTGCATAGAAGGTAAAAATGTAACTATTGGAGACAATGCAACTTTTTCAAAAAATGGTCGTGCAATTATGGCTAATGGTAATACTCAATTATCGATAGGCAATGGTTGTACGTTCTCTGAAAATATGATCAATGGAGGTGGCATCATTAGTGCTTGGTCAGGAGATGTAACCATTGGAAACAGTGCTACTTTTATCAAGAATATCGGTGGAGCTATAGAAGTTTATGGAGGTTCCCTTGTTATTGGAGATAATCCGGAATTCACTAGCAATGTGAGACAAGGACCAGAGATGGGAGGGGCTATTGGTTTACTTAATACTCTAAGTAGTCGGTCGCTTGAAATAGGCGATAATGCTATATTTGCTGCAAATAAAGCATATATATACGGTGGAGCAATATGCACCGGTGCAGAAGAAACAAAAATAGGTGATAACGCAATATTTTCTGGCAATGTTGTTTCTGCAATAGAAAGTAGAGGTTCTTTGGCGGGGGGCGGTGCAATTTACACGCAAGGTAGCGAGTTAATTATTGGATCTAATGCAAAATTTATTAACAATTCAGTGGTTGCGAATGGAAAAATCGATAATGTGAGACAGGGAGGCGGTGCGATTCTAAATCTTTATGGTATAATATCTATAGGCGATGGTGCTGTTTTCTCCGGAAATATAGCGAGTTCAGGAGGTGCTATTCATAATCGAGCGGCTTGGGGAACAAAATACAACTCAACGACAGGAGAATGGGACATTCCGATTGAGCGCAGAGGTAAGATTATATTAGGGGATGCAACATTTGCAACTTATACAGATACAGTTTATAATATTGGTGATATGGTTCTTAACGGAGATGTTTCTTTTGGAGGAAACGTTACATTAGCAGAATACAAAAATTCTGATGGGACCGCTGTAGGAACACTTCAAAACAACGGCAACATTGATTTCAATGTTGCTGCCCGGTTGGAAGATGATGGACTTTTGCTGAATAATTGGGAACTGGTTTCCGGGGATGGAACTTACAGCGTTACTATCGACAATAAACAGGTTGGCGGAACGTATCAGCTCATCGGAAATGCTGCGAACTTTGATAAAACGATCACGGTCAGAAGCGAAAGCGGTTCCACGTTGGGCGAACTTTCACTTGATATGGAAGAACCGCTGAAACTGAAAAATATGAGTCTGATCCTCGATTTGGATGAAGAAACCAATATCATATCTCTCGTTGTTGACAGCGAATACAGTGAAGGAACCAGCCGGGAACGTCAGGAAACAAAGATCGAACTTCCGACAAACGCCTTTGCAGGAATGAGTTATGGGGATTATACTTTGACCCAAGCTCCGGATTGGTTGAGCATCGATCCCAACACCGGAAAATTCTCCGGCACCACCGGAAAGATCACCGGGACAGCCACCGGATACGGTACGACAGAGGTCGTTATTACCGGTAAAAAAGGTGATGAAACCAAAGAACATACCATGGAAGTGGTTGTTGTGCCGGAACATATCAAAGGGGATAGTGTTGTCAGTCATGAAGACGGCGCGAACATGACAGATTTGGTTGCGGAAGCCGTTTCAAAACGGAAAGAGCATCCAGCTTCCGGTTTGGGAGTTGAAGTGGAACTGAAAGAGGTCAACTGGGAATATTGCGGTCTTGATCTGGAAGCGACGGATATGTCGCTTACCATAGATGTTACGGAAACGGATTATGAAGTCAAGCTGCAAGGGAAACTCGGGCTTTCGATATTTGATTCCGGAAAAAAGGCAGATGAACGGGCCGGATTGGTGGTTGATCTCAGCGGAGAGAACTACGTCAAGATCACGACGCCCCATGATTTCGGATCTGTGAAATTTGATATTGTCGGAGAACTGACCTTCAGCAATCTGACACTTGCGGATGGATTTTTCCTGAAAGAAGGGGTGATCACGGTTGATACAGAAGAGGATAAATGGAGCGGGACAGCTGATATTGAATTCACCTATTTTGATAAAGCGCTTCATGCGGAATATATTGTCATAGACAAACAGGTGGACACTTTGACTGTTGATGTTTCCGGTTTGGATATCGCAGTCGGCACCACCGGATTTTTCCTTGAATCAGTGAATGGCGGAGTGAAGAATCTTTCCGACAGTGACAATAAACCCTCCGAACTGGTTGGGGGAGTTGAGCTTTATTATGGCAAAGAGGTAACGATCGGGGGGAACACCTATTCTCTTGCGACCCTTGATCTTGATGCGACAGTAACCAATGCCAGTTTGACAGGGACCGGAAATGTGGAAATTCTCGGCGGCATATTGACCGGGGATGTTTCCGCGACGGTGAATTGGCAGAAGGGCTCTCTTGCGGCATCCGGCAGTTTGACATTTGCCAATCTTGCGACAGTGCAGGGTGCGTTTGAAATTGATAAAACGGGCAATATTTCCGTAACAGCTTCCGGGATAGTGGATTTCTCCAAGTACGGATTGAATTTCCAGGCATCTTCCAACATATACCTTCAGTTTGTAAACGACGGTGTCAGCAGCAACGATTTCTATGCGGCATGGACAACCGTTTCTCTGTTTGGCTGGGAAGAAAGCATGGGAATCCGCTTGAATCTTGACGGAAGCTGGGAACTGCTTGGAACGGATTCAATTCCCGGCAGCGGAGCGGATTCGTCCGCAGATGTACCCGACGGCATGGTTGGGTATGATGAATCCGGAACAGTATATCAAAGCTGGGATTTGACATCTGTCAGCGGAGTTGTGCTTCTGACCGCGAAGTGGGAAAGCGGCAGCGCAGAAGTTGTTCTGAAAGACAGCGCGGGAAACACTTATGATCTTGCAGCGATCAACAAGCGTTCCGATATGAAGATCGTGGAAGAATTGAGCGGCGAAAAGAGTGTTGTCATTGCGCTGAAAGACTCTGTCAGCGGCGTCTGGAGTATGGAGGTTTCGAACGGAACAAATGCCGACGTCAGTGCCTCAACGCTTACAAGCGGAGAAACTGTTGGTGCTCCTGCATTGAATGTAAAGCTCGGGGCAGACCGGACTGTTGCGATTGACTGGACTTGCGGAACCGTTCCGGAAAATGCCACGCTCAGCATTTACTACGATACAGATGGAACCGGTCATGATGGAATTCTGATTTCCTCGATCACCCCTGAAAGTGCCGGCGGAACGGTTGAATGGACCGTCCCTGAAGCAGTCGGAGGAAATCTCCGGTTCTATGCTGTTCTGACTTCTCCGGAAACGATTCCAGCGATCGGAAGTTACACCGGCGCGGTATCAATTGCGGCGGAACGGCAACTTGCAACGGTAAACTCTTCAGACTGGACATACGTTGGAAACGAATCTTATGTTCAGAGTGCAGTAGTTTCTTCCGGCGGAGTTCTGGAAGCCAATGGCGGTTTGCTCACCGGTACAACCCGGATCACTTCCGGCGGAACACTGATCCTTTCCAATGCAGAATTGACAGGAACGGTCAATCTTGCCGGAGATCTGGAAATCAAAGGCACCAACAATGCATCAGGAGCCAACATCAATATTGATCTTTCCGGAAAAGAACCGGATGATACTTATATCGTTGATGGAATCAAAAATCTTACAGGTGCGAGCTGGACGGTTTCCCTTGCATCAGATCACGAAGCCGGAAGTTATTATCTCGCCAGAGATGCCGAAGGTTTCAATCAGACAGTGACAGTCAACGTTGATAATAAAGCTGTTGGAACACTGACAGTTAACGGAGATAAATTGAAAGTCGATGGGATCAGTTATTCTCTTGTATTGGAGGATGATGGGAAATTGTACCTGTCAACCGTTGAAGGACCTGAATTGACCATTACAGGAAACCCGACAACTTGGACGAACAAAAATGTCGTTCTGACAGCGACAACAGATGCTTCTGCCGGAACGATCGAATACAGTGTCAATAACAAGGACTGGATCAAAGGTTCAACTGCAGTGGTTGATGGCAACCGGACGATTTATTGGCGTATAACAGACGAAAATGGAAAAGTCTTAACGACGGAAACTGTCGTTGTAAACAGAATTGATAAGACGGCTCCGACAGTGACAGTGAAGGCGAATCCTGTCGGCTCCAATATTGTTTTGTCCGCAACAGCCAATGAATCCGGTTCAACGATCGAATACAGCGTCAACAAGCAAACTTGGGTCAAAGGTTCAACCGCAGTGGTTGATGGCAACCGGACGATCTATTGGCGTGCAACAGATGTGGTTGGTAATGTTTCAGAAGTCACCAGTTATCAGGTGAATGATTTTGTGCCCGTCAGTTCTGCGAAAGTTTCCAGCGGATTGAAGATCGGATCAGGAAAGATCATGAAAGTTCTTTCCGGCGGAACAGCGAATCAGACCACGGTCAGTTCCGGCGGGGTGATGAATGTCGCCGGAAAAGCGAATTATACATCTGCATTCAAAGGGGCTGCTGTGAATGTTTCCAAAGGCGGGTCAATGTACGGCGTGAACCTTTATTCCGGAGCAAACTTGAATATTTCTTCCGGCGGGAGTGTCAATACATTGTTCTATAACGGTGCTGCTGTTGCAGATGTTTCCAGTGGTGGACAGTTGAGCAATACAACGGTCAATTCTGACGGACTTTTGAATGTGTTAAGTGGTGCAAAAGTGACCAGCGTAACGCTCAAGAACGGCGGCACAATGAACTATTATGGCGGAACTGCTTATAATGTCGATTTGCTGTATGGCGGAATAATGAATATTCAGAGTGGAGCTGTTCGTCAGGGGCAAATTGCCGACAAAGGAACGATTAATGTTTTCTACGGCGGAACTGCCAGTGGTTGTATTACTAAATCCGGCGGTATGATGAACGTTCATTCCGGCGGAAGCGCTGACGATACAAAACTCATGACCAACGGAAGTATGTACATTCATTCCGGAGGAACTGCAACAGACACTGTTACCAGTTATGGTGCAAGAGTTTACGTCTCCGGCGGAAAGATTTACAACACCAACATGCAGCGCGGAACAATTACGTCTGTTTATCAGGGCGGAATAGCATCTCTGAACAAAGTCGATTACGGTTCCTATCTGATGGTCGATTCCGGTGCAACTACTTATGATACAGTCGTCAGTTCTGGCGGCGGGTTGACGGTTATGTCCGGTGCTGTCGCTGAGGATACAGTCAATTACGGTACGCTTACTTGCAACAACGGCGGAACTTTGCTTGGAGAAACGGTCATTCATGGTCGGGCAAACCTTGCTGGAAATGCGGTTGTGACGGATGAAACGTCGATTACCTTTGATGTATCTGGACGTGAAGTCTCCGCAATGCAGGAATCCTATTATGAGGCAATGTTGAACAGTTATTATGTTGCTCGCGAGGCGGATATGACGATTTCTGTTTCGGCTGATCAGGCAAGCGGTTCGTATATCCTTGCCAACTGGGCGTTGGAAGCGAAGAAGGGTACATTTACTCTTGAAGTCGATGGAACGGAAGTCGGAACCTTCTCAACGTCCGAAAGTTTGACTTATGATGGCAAGACTTACTCCTTGTATTGCTTCGATGATTCAACGAACAGCAAGGCTTTGACATTGAAAGTTTGTGATGCAGCGGCAACAGATGCATGGACCGATCTTGGATCCGGAGATTTCGATGGCGATGGCATTGAAGAATCGTTGGTATCTGACGGTACGAATCTTTATGCTGCAAGTGAAGATCTCTGGCTGGGTAATTTGTCCGCGACGGAGGAAATTGCAAGCATCACGGATTACAACAATGACGGTACGGATGATTTGTTAATTCATAACACAGCCACCGATCAGATGACCGCATGGCTGGTCAAGGATGGTTCCACCTTCAGCACATTGGCAATTGCATAAAAAAAACGTTGAAATTCATCAGAAGCGGGAGTGTTTTGAAAGGCACTCCTGTTTTTTTACACTTAGAACAGCGGGAAAATTGAAGGTTTTTATTTCCGGATGGCGTTGAATTGATTTTCTATTGTTTTATCCATAGCAATCTCTTTTTAACCAAATTTTGCCGGACTTTTGAAATTACCTCCATACAAAAAAATCCCCAATCCGGCTTGAAATTGAGGGATGGAGTTGTATATTAAGCACGGAAACAATTCGGAATCAAGCGATAAAAAAACTGGCGGTCGTACAATGTTGAAAAAGATAGAAAACAGATCAATCAAAGTCGGGATCATTGGTCTTGGTTATGTGGGGCTGCCCCTGGCTGTTGAATTCGGAAAAAAATATGATGTGGTCGGATTCGATGTCAAAAAGAAACGGTTGGAGGCATTGCGCCGATTTGAAGATACTACGCTTGAAACATCCAGCGAGGATTTGAAGTCCGCGAAATTTCTCCGGTACAGCGATGAACCATCCGATCTTGCGGATCGGGATATTTTTATTGTTACCGTTCCCACACCTGTGGATAAGCACAATCAGCCGGATCTTCTTCCGTTATACCGGGCAAGTGAGACGGTTGGAAAAGTTATGAAAGCGGGATCGATCGTTGTTTATGAGTCGACGGTGTTTCCGGGGTGTACCGAGGAAGAATGTGTTCCGGTTTTGGAACGGTATAGCGGATTGATTTACAATAAGGATTTCTTTTGCGGATATTCGCCGGAGCGGATCAATCCCGGTGATAAGGAACATGCATTGACAAAGATTTTGAAGATCACGTCCGGTTCCACAAGGGAAGCGGCGGAGATCGTGGATGCCCTTTATTGTTCGATACTGGAAAAAGGGACGCATAAGGCGAGCAGTATCAAGGTTGCGGAAGCCGCAAAGGTGATTGAAAACAGTCAGCGGGATTTGAATATTGCATTTGTGAATGAACTTGCAAAGATATTTCATTTGATTGGAATTGACACGCATGAAGTGTTAGCGGCGGCTGGGACGAAGTGGAATTTTCTTCCGTTCAAGCCGGGATTGGTTGGCGGTCATTGTATTGGAGTTGACCCTTATTATCTGACGCATAAGGCGCAGGCTTTGGGGTATCTGCCAGAAGTGATTCTTGCGGGACGCCGGATCAATGACGGAATGGGAAAATATGTTGCGGCGGAGATCGTTAAGCTGATGATCCGGAAAGATTGCAAGATCAAAGGGGGGAGAGTTTTACAGCTGGGGATCACGTTCAAAGAGAACTGTCCTGATATCCGGAACAGTCATGCGATTGATGTGGTTCGAGGGTTGCAGGAGTTCGGGTGCGAGGTGGATATTTATGATCCGTGGGCGTTGCCGGAAGAGGTGTTGAAAGAGTATGGCGTTCCGGCAGTTAACGATGCTCAGCGTCTGTCAGAAAAAGGATATGATGCAATTGTGTTGGCTGTTGCGCATAAAGAGTTTGCAAAACTTGATATTGCCAGGTACCGGATGGAGAATACGGTTGTGTTTGACATCAAAGGTGTTTTACCGGAAGAGATGATTGATGGCAGGTTGTGAGATGAAGATTTGTGTTACAGGCGGGGCTGGATTTATTGGTTCCAATCTTGTGGATGCGCTTCTTGGCAAAGGCTTCCGGGTTACGGTGCTGGATAATTTTTCCACGGGGAAACGGAAGAATCTGGAGCAATGTGCAGGGAATCCGTTGTTTGAATTGATAGAGGGAGATATCCGGGATTTTGAAATGTGCAAGCGTGCTGTTGAAGGGTGCGATTATGTGTTTCACGAGGCAGCGTTGGGGAGTGTTCCGCGTTCGATTGCCAATCCTCAGGCGAGTTTGGAAGTGAATGTGCAAGGGTTCTGCAATATGATCGAAGCCGCCCGTCTGGCTGGAGTCAAACGCTTTATTTATGCTTCAAGTTCCTCTGTTTACGGGGATGATCCGCACTTGCCGAAAGTGGAAACATTCACAGGAAATGCGTTGAGTCCTTATGCATTAAGCAAGCAGATGGATGAGAAGATTGCAGAAAATTATAACCGGGTGTACGGTTTTGAGACCATTGGGTTGCGTTATTTCAATGTGTTTGGAAGGCGACAGGATCCGGAAGGAGCGTATGCCGCGGTGATTCCGAAATTTATTATGGCGGTTCTGCGCCGGGAACGCCCGGTTATCAACGGGGATGGTTCTGTCAGTCGGGATTTTACCTATATTGACAATGTGATCCAGGCAAATTTACGCTGCATGGAAACAGAGTTTTCCAATACAGTTTATAATATTGCCTGCGGAGATCGTACCACGCTGAATCAGCTGTTTGAATATATCAGTGAGGGGACGGGCATCGAAGCTGTTTACGGTCCGGTGCGGAAAGGGGATATACCCCACAGTCTTGCGGATATATCCAAAGCGGCAAAAGAGCTGCAATATGTGCCGGAGGTTGATATCCGGACCGGCTTGCAGCTGACCAGAGAGTGGTATCAGAAAAACCTTTAAGGTCAGGAACTTGTTCAAAGTTCCATCATTTTGAGGATGGGTTTCACGGCTGAATCCATCATATCGGAAGGCAATTCGATTGCGGGAGACATATTTTTCAGGGCATCGCGAACGGATTCCAGCGTGATTTTCTTCATATCCGGGCAGATGAGATCGGGATTGAGGGAATAGAATTTTTTCTCCGGGTTTTCTTTTTGGATCCGATGGAAAATCCCTTTTTCCGTTCCGATGATAAATTCTTTTGCATCCAGTTCTTTTACTTTTTTCAGGATTCCGGCAGTACTGAGAGCGTAGTCACATTCTGCAACGACTTCGGGTTTACATTCGGGGTGAACGAGGACCCGTGCGCCGGGATGTTCAGCACGCGCCTGACGGATCATTTCCGGAGTCACGGCATCATGCACAGGACAATATCCTTTCCAGAGATCCATATTCCGATTCATTTTCCGGTTCATATTTCCGCCGAGGTTCCGGTCGGGCAGGAACATGACTTCCTGATTTTCCGGGATTGATTTCAGAACTTTTTCCACGTTTCCGCTTGTACAGCAGAGATCGACTTCCGCCTTTGTTTCAGCGGTGGTATTGACGTATGCAACGAACATGGCATCGGGATGATCTTTTTTATAAGCTTTAATCATATTGGCATTGACCATATCAGCCATAGCGCATCCGGCATCGGGGATCGGGATGAGGACCGTAGATTTCGGGGAGAGCAGTTTTGCAGTTTCCGCCATAAACCGGACTCCGCAGAAAACGATGACTTCGGCGCCGGATTCTTTTGCCCGGAAACTGAGTTCCAATGAATCACCGAGGAAATCAGCGATATCCTGAATTTCGGGATTGACATAATTATGAGCCAGAATCACAGCATTGCGTTCTGCTTTTAACCGTTTGATCTCTTCTAAGACAGTTTCCATGGTATCTCCCTCCCGGAATTGGATAGTTCTGTATTTTTAAATATATACTCAATCTTCCGTTTTTTCAACTTGAAAATTGCGGAAAAGGAGGTAAAGTACAAAAAAAGTATGAAAACAATGCAGATCAGCGGAGTTCAGAATGAACAGTACCCCCTTGGAATTAATTCTCCATGACAAGGTTCAGCAGCTATTGGATAATTTTGCTTCGGTAATGAAAATCCGGACTGTTTTTTTTACGGCGGATGGAAAACTGCTGCGGAGCGGCGGACGGGATAAGAATAACTCTGCCTACTGCACCTGTCTTCAGAAACACTATTTTTCTCTGGAAAAATGCGTGGCGCTGGACAATGAGAAACAGGCGGAATCCAGAAAAGATCATTGTCTGAAATGTTACCGCTGCCACGGCGGGCTTCATGAAGTTCTTGCGCCTGTGACAGCCCACGGGAAGCTGGTGGGCTTTATCCTGTTCGGTCAATTCCGGACGAGTTCCAAATTGCCGGCAGCAGTCGCCAACCGTTGCAAAAATGAACAGGAACTTCAGAAGATGGAGCAGATGTTCCTTGCACTGCCGTATTTTGAAAAGAAAAGCCTTGAAAATCTGCTTGGACTGCTGGAAATGATGGTGGATTATATTGTTACCCATGAGCTGATCACGCAGAAGGGGGATGAACTTTACGAGGCGATCCTTTCATTCATTGAGCGGCATTTCAAGGAAAATCCCTCTGTTACCGATCTTGCGAAACATCTTGGGAAGAGCGTTTCCGGGCTCTCCCACTTTCTCAATGAGCGTCATGCGGAATCGTTCAAGACGTTATTGATCAAACGGAAACTTCAGGAAGCGGATAAAATTTTGAGAGAGCAGCCGCGTCTTCCCTTGAAAAGTGTTGCCTCCGCAATCGGGATCGAGGATCATTATTATTTCTCCCGGCTCTATAAGAAGTATCGGGGGATCACGCCTGGAGAATACCGGAAAACCGGAGTGAAACAGGTTTCGTAAAAGATGGAAAAGGATTCAGGAGCGGAATTGAAAAATTTGATTTCTCTCAGCCGCAAAAACAGCTCTTTTTTCTCTGTAACGGCAAGAAAAACAGAAATGTGAAATATTTTTCTTTTTTTGAACTTGAAAAACATTGAAAACAGGCTATGTTACAGTTGAACATAAAGAAGTTTTTTTTCAGGAGTCTGAAATGAAAGATTATATCTATTACAAGCTTGTCGATGTACGATGCCCGGTCGTGAACGATCGGACAGTATCCGAATACGGCCGGGCTTGATCAAAAACAGAACCCCAGAAAAAAAACAAATTGGATGAAGGAATTTACTATCATGGAAAATAAAGAAACAGAACAGCTTTTCAAAGGTGCGGAAATCATGGTCAAAACCCTGGAATGTCTCGGGGTGACAGATATTTTTGCATATCCCGGCGGACAGGCAATCGAATTTCATCAGGCATTTCAGAAATCAAAGATCCGCGTGATCCTGCCGCGACATGAACAGGGTGGCGCATTTGCTGCTGACGGTATGGCCCGGGCAACCGGAAAAGTTGCAGTCTGTACCGCAACAAGCGGACCCGGAGCAACAAATCTTCTCACGGGGATCGCAGATGCTTATATGGACTCTGTCCCGACGGTTTTTATTACCGGACAGGTTCCTGCGACCTTGATCGGGAGAAATGCGTTTCAGGAAACAGATATTATCGGGATGACCCGTCCGATCGTGAAGCACAGCTATCTGGTCTTTGATGTCAAAGATATTGCCCAGACGATTGTGAACGCGTTCCATCTTGCCGCGAGCGGACGCCCCGGACCCGTTGTTGTTGATATCCCCAAAAATGCTCAGCAGGCGATGGCACCGTTTGTGTTCCCTGCCGGACCGGATCTGCCCAATTACAATGTCCCCTCCAAGGCGACAGCGGAAGAGATTGAAGCAATCAAAGATATGATCCGTAAAGCAGAACGGCCCTGTGTCTATACCGGAGGCGGAATTATTCATGCTGATGCCTCCAAAGAACTTGTAGAATTTGTGGAAAAATATAATCTTCCTGTGACGACCACACTGCTTGGAGCAGGTGCGATTCCGGAAGATCATCCGCTTGCGCTGCGCTGGCTCGGGATGCATGGAACTTATTATGCGAACTATGCGGCGAACGAGAGTGACCTGCTGATCTGTCTCGGTGCCCGTTTTGATGACCGTGTCACCGGGCCGGCTGCGGGCTTTGCAAAGGATGCGAAAAAGATCCATGTGGATATTGATCTTTCTGAAATCAATAAGAACGTTCATGTGGATCTCGGGATCATTGCCGATGTGAAAGAAGTTCTGAAAGAGTTGAACAAAGAACCGATCCGCAAGGATTATACTGCATGGCACGCTCAGATCGCTGAATGGAAGAAAGCTCATCCCCTCAGCTATAAGCGCGACGGCAGATTGAAACCCCAGTATGTGATCGAAAAGCTCCGCGAACTGACCGATGGGGAAGCAATCATTGTTCCCGGTGTCGGACAGCATCAGATGTGGGCAGCCCAGTTCTATCCCTTCAAATTCCCCCGTCAGCTTCTGACTTCCGGCGGGCTTGGTTCCATGGGATTTGGGCTCCCCGCCGCAATGGGAGCAAAAGTCGCATTCCCGGAAAAAACAGTCGTCAATATTGATGGTGACGGTTCATTCCAGATGAATATTCAGGAGCTCGGAACGCTCAGCACTGAGGGAATCGGGGTCAAAATGATCATTTTGAACAACCAGCATCTCGGAATGGTTGCCCAGTGGGAAGACCGGTTCTATGGAAGTATCCGCGGAAACACGGAACTGATGAACGGAAATTCCCAGCGCGCATATCCTGATTTTGTGACCATTGCAAAGGGGTATGAAATTCCCGGGATCGAAGTGTTCACCGAGGAAGAACTGGAGCCGGCATTGAAGAAAATGCTGGAAACCCCGGGCCCCTTCCTGCTGGATTGCCATACTCTTTATCATGACCATGTGCTTCCGATGATGCCTCCCGGAAAGGGATACAAGGATATTATCACGGAGTAACAGCAGAGCATGAAATCAGATACCGTTGTTTCTGTTCTCGGGCTTGGGCTGCTCGGGGCATCCTTCTGCATGGAGCTGGAAGGAAAATACCGCCGGGCAGGCTGGAGCCGTAATCCGGAAAACCGGAAAAAAGCCCTTGCAAAAGGATGCGTGGAATTTACCGTTGATACACCGGAAGAGGCATTCGCCGCCGGGGATATCGTCGTGCTTTGTCTGCCGATCCCAGTGATCATCGAATATATCAGAAAGTATGCATCCTGCATGAAGCCCGGTGCGGTTCTGACGGATATCGGAAGCGTGAAAGGTGTCATTGAACAGGCTGCCGAAGGTGTGGATGGATTGCATTTTATCGGCAGTCATCCTATGGCAGGAACCGAAAAAAACGGGTTCGACAACGCATTCAAAGGGCTTTACAATAATGCCGATGTATTTGTGGTTCCGCCCGCTGGTGCAGCAGAAGAAGATATCGTAAAAGTCGAAAAAATGTGGCAGGATATCGGAACGCGGACGACCCGGATCGATTCCAGAGAGCATGACGAACTGGTTGCCGGGACAAGTCATGTGCCGCATATTCTTGCCTCTGCAACAACGTTGGGAGTTCTGGATGTTCCGGAAGAAGAACGGACCATCCGTTTCTCCGGATGCGCCACAGGGTTCCGGGACAGTTCCAGAGTCGCCTCCAGTTCCCCTGTCATGTGGCGGGAAATCGTGGAGCAGAATACCCCTGCAGTTTTGACTGCATTGACGGAGCTGCGCAAGCATTTGGATGCCTTCGAAGATATGATCCGCCGCGGTGATTTTGACGGTTTTGAGAAGAAGTTCGCCAAGGGAAAAGAGCTGCGGGATCAGTGGATCCGCTGGAAAAAATACTGATGCCGGACTCCTTTCACGGAACCTTGCCGGATGGCACAGAAATTACCGTTTCTCTCCGGATCAGCAAACGGTGCAGACGGCTAATCCTGCGTTCGATTGGGGAGGGCTTTGAAGTCGTTGTTCCGCCCGGATATCCGCTTGCATTGGCGGAACGCTTTTTTCGGGAACATCTCAGTTGGATCGCCGGAATCATCCGAAAAAAACGCCTGTATGAAGCAAAACATCCGCCGAAAGAAAAAGTGATCCCGAAAGAGATATTTCTTCCGTTTACAGGCGAGCATTTTTCCGTGAGCTGTCAGATGCAGGATGTTTGCTGGACCGGGGTACGGATGGAACAGGAGCGTCTGATCATCAGCGGGCAGACCGGGACATACGAACAATGTGCGGCAGCTTTGCGGAAATGGCTGATCCGTCATGCGGAAACAACACTGCTTGCTCACGCGGCAGATATTGCAGAAAATCACGGTTTTACCGGATTGACAAAGTTGCGGACCGGGCTTCAGAAACGTTCCTGGGGAACCTGTAACCGGAAGGGCGTTGTCACATTGAATGCGGCTCTGCTTTTCTTTACCAAGCCCCTGACGGAATATGTGATCCTGCACGAATTCTGTCACTTGACGGAATTGAATCATTCTGAGCGTTTCTGGGCGAAATTGGAATCTGTTTATCCCGGTGCAAAAGAGGCAAGGGACGCATTGAAAAGTGCTTCAGAGTTATTGCCCGTGTGGGTTACTTTATAACACCGGCGCAAACAGACCGCAGATATTTTCAGCCACGCGGATGAAGAGTGATTTCCGTTCCACATCCGCAAGGAAGATCTCTGAAGAATGTTCCTGTTCCACAAGGAAGGTTTTGTAAAGATCCCCTATGACGGATTCTCCCCGAATGACGGCATCAAGTTCCAGATTCAGCCGGAAACTCCGGATGTCGCAATTGCTGGATCCCAGCATCGCCCATTCCCGATCAACAATCATCGCTTTTGTATGAACAAAGACGTTTTCCCGTTCAAAGATTCTGACTCCGCTGCTGATTAAATTGGCGTAAAGGCTCCGGGAAGCCATTTTTACATAGAAGTGATTATTGAGTTTTGGAACGATGATCCTGACATCCACCCCTTTTGCCGCAGCCATTGACAGGGCTTTTACAAATGGGGCATCCGGGACGAAATAGGGGCTGATGATCCAGAGAGAATCTTCAGCGGTTGCGGCAGCCGTTTGAAACACATTGGCACTTCCTTCCTGAAGCTGTCCGAATCCGGAGGCAACGACCCGCATGATGCTGTCACCGCTTTTTACCGGCATTTCCGGCGTAAAATCGGAAAACACCGGATCTTTCCCCCTGGTAACATAATACCAGTCCCGCAGGAAAACCGCCAGCAGTTCCATGACAGATGGTCCGATCACGCGGCAATGAAGATCATGGATAAAGCGATCGCTCCTGTGTGCCAGATTGTCATGGCTGATATTGATTCCGCCCATAAAGGCGCAAGCGGAATCCACGATCAGAAGTTTTCTGTGATTTCTCAGCTGTAAATTCCATTGGATCAGACGGTTGGCAAAGGAAAACGAACGGATCTGGAAATTTTTCAATCCCTTGTTATAGGCAGAAAAAAGATTGGTGAATGAGGAGAAAAAACTTCCGAAACTGTCATAAAGAACCCTGATTTCCACGCCCTGTTCAGCTTTTTTCCGGAGTTCCCGGAAGAGAATTTTTCCTGTTTCATCATTTGCGATGATAAAACTTTGCAGGAAAATCGTTTTTTTGGCATTCCGGATCGCTTCCAGCATGGCGGGGTAGGCGGAAGTTCCATCATGCAGGAGCTGAATATCATTGCCTTTCAGAGGCATCGTTTCCGGGAGCAGACGGTCAAGGGTCTGAAAAGTTTTGGATTTTTTTCCGTATTTTGAATAATCCGGCAGAAATTGAGCCACAGCAGAAAAATAATCTTTCCGTTTATTTCTGGAACGGATCTTCCGTCGGAATGCCACCGCAGAGAATGCAATGCGTCGTCCGACCGTATCTTTCCGGCTTCTGCCGAAGAGAATATAGAGCAGAAAACCGAGGATGGGCTGAGTTGCCAGAAGCAGCAGCCAGAGCAGCGTCCGGTCAGTCTCATCTCTCTGAGTATAAACAATATCCACGACTGTCAGGATCACAATAATCAGAAAAACTGCGAGCCAGACAAGGTTCAGATCATAAGTTATTACGAAATCGCGGAACATTTCCCTCTTACTTTTTCTTCGGTTTCAGCACCATGAGAACTTTGCCGTCTTTGTCCAGCAGACGCACATTTCCATCGACATCATACTGTGCAACCTTGTTCAACGCTTCCATAAAGTACCCTTCATACTGTGCATTCGGTCCCATCATGCGGGTCATTCCCATTTGGGAGAAAGAGAGTTCCCGTCCTTCTATTTTCAGATTCCCGAAGAAACGGTTATCGCCTGCACAGCCGTAAACTCTTGAGTCTTCAAAAGTGATTTCTGCTTTGGGGGACGGCTTGATTTTTTTTGCTGTTGCGGCAGGAAGATCTTCAATCACCCAACTGCCGATAATCATATGCTTTTTTGCTTTTGTAACGGGCGTTTCTGCAGCGCAAACCTTATCACAGCAGCAGCCGGAAAGCAGAGAGAGTGCGAAAACAGCAGCAAGTGCGTAAAAAAATCTTTTCATTATAACATTCCTTTCGTTTGTTTTTCAGATACTTTAATTCATGATTTCAAAAAATCAAACTTGAAAATTAAAACAAAGTCAATATATTATTGTTAAGAGGACAATCAAACATTAAAAATAAGGAGAAGACTATGATCAAAATCGGATTTACCTCTTACAGTTTCAGCAAAGCTGTCAATGCGGGAACCATCGATTTTCTGAAATCCATTGAGCTTGCCGCAGAATATGGTGCGGAACACATTGAAATTGCCAGAGATCTTTCAGCGGAACAGGACTTGATCGAACAGGTCAAGGCAACAGCAAAAGCTCAGAATCTGGATCTTTCCAGCTATACCATCGGTGCAAATTTTGTTCAGCCCGATGCGGAAGCCGTAAAAAAAGAAGTGGAACGGGTCAAAGGACAGATCGAAATCGGCGCAAAGCTCGGCGTTACAAGAATGCGTCATGACTGCGGTTGGCGTCCGATCCCGGAAGCCGGTCTGGAACAGTTCGAAAAAGAACTTCCCCTGTTCGTTGACTGCTGCGGAGAACTTGCAGATTATGCTGCAAAATACGGGATCACCACCAGTATTGAGAACCATGGGTTCTACGTTCAGGGAAGCGAACGGGTCAAGCGGATCATTCTTGGCGTGAACCGTGAAAACTTCCGCACGACTCTTGACGTTGGTAACTTCCTTTGTGTTGATGAAGATCCTGTTTCAGCGGTCATGAATAATATCTCCCTTGCATCCATGATCCACTTCAAGGACTTCCATATCAAGCGCACGGTTCCGCCGATGGAAGAAGGATATATCAAAACATTCCACGGTAATTATCTGCGCGGAGCTCTTACCGGCGATGGGGATGTGGAACTTGCACGGGTCAGCAAAATCATCAATGAATCCGGTTATGAAGGATATCTTTCCGTTGAATTTGAAGGCTGGGAAGATCCTCTGTTTGCCTGCCCGAGAGCAATCAAAAACGTAAAAGCTCTGATGCGCGGATAAAAAGAAACGCGTTTCAACTGTGTTTTTTGAACGGAGAGAACTGAGTTTCTTGAGGGCATTTTTGGTTATTCCCGGATTTCTTTCTCAAAAGATAGAAAGAAATCGCTTTGGGAGAACGGTCATTTTATTATTAAAACGTCCTCTGTAAAACTCAGTACACTCCTGCAAAGGCTCTGTTCACTTATCCCAGAGGGGGATCAGTTCTGCCAGATTGTTCAGGGTGTAATCCGGAACATCTGACTCCGGCGCACCGGGATGGTAAATATAGCAAGTGACTGTGCCTGCGTTGGTTCCGACTGCGATATCAGTCTGCAAACGGTCGCCGCACATGAGACATTCATCGGGCTGGATGCCCAGTTTTTCAGCGGCAGTGATCAACATTCCGGGATCGGGTTTTCCGAGAACGGTCATTTTCTTTCCGGTTGCGGTTTCCAGACAGGCGGTCAATGCGCCGCAGTCCACCAGAAACGTGGGCTGGTCAGTGGGACAGAACACGTCGGGGTGAGTTGCGAAAGAGGGGATATCGTTTGACATGAACCATGCGGCACGGCACATCTTTTCGTAGTCGATGGTTTTATCGAATGCCAGAATAACGGCATCGGGATTTTCTTCCACGAGTTCAAAACCGGCCTCTTCAAACTCCGGACGGATGGTGGGAACGCTCAGGAGAAAGAGTTTTTTGATTTCCGGATGTTTTCTCTGAAGGTAGGAGATGCAGTAGTTTGTGGAGCTGTAAAAATCTTCCGGAACGGCGGGGAGCCCCATGCGGGTGAGTTTTTCTGCATAGTCATTCATTCCGCAGGAGGAGTTATTGGTGAGGAAGGTATAACCGATTCCTCTGGATTTCAGGAAATCCAGGAAGGGCTGAGTGGTGGGATACATTGTTTTTCCCTGATAAATGGTTCCATCCATATCCAGAAAAACGTGTTTGACTTTGGAAAGTTTACTCATATTACAGTGACTCCGTGAGATTATTTTTGAGGGCGGAAAAGAGCTGCGCAGATTCCGGCGGGCAGGAATTTTCCATTGCCGTCAGGAATGAGCATTTCCTTTGGTTGAATATATTCCGCATCTTCGGGAAAGACGGCGGCGAGGCAGCGAGCGAGGGAGACCGGCGAGAATCCGGGGGAATGACAGCTGAGCAGCAGGAAGTGAGGTTTGGAAAGATCCAGAATGGCACGGCAGTCCAACAGGAGTTTTTCCAAGCCGGATTCGATTTTCCAGACCTGTCCCTGCGCGCCGCGTCCGAAACTGGGCGGATCCAGCACGATTCCGTTGTATTTTGTGCCTCTGCGCTGTTCCCGGGCGGCAAATTTCATGGCATCGTCGCAGATCCAGCGGATGCGGTTAGCGGTAGCGGGGTTGAGGGATTGATTCCGTTTTGCCCATTCAATGATTCCTTTTGAGGAGTCAAGATGAGTTGCTTCTGCGCCGGCTTCTGCCATCGCAAGAGTTGCGCCGCCGGAATAGGCGAAAAGGTTCAGTGTTTTTGGGGTTCCGGGGATCTGTTTGACGCAATCCCGAAGCCAATCCCAGTTGCCAGCCTGCTCTGCAAAGAAACCGAGATGTCCGAAGTTTGTCGGACGGGAAAGGAGGGTCAGACCGCCCCATGAAATTTTCCATTCTTCGGCGTGTTTCCGTTTCCAGTTCCAGATTCCGCCTCCGGTTGATTCCCGATGAAATTCCGCATCGATATTATCCCACTCTTTCTGCGGAAGGGAGGGCTTCCAGAATGCGTTGAGTGCGGGGCGGACGATCCGGTAGGGTCCCGCCTGTTCCAGTTTCCGGCAGTTTCCGGAATCCAGCAGTTTATATGGAAGAATATCTGCCATAGATCAAAACTCCTCAGAGTGATAAACGATTTTACCTTGAACGACGGTCATACGGACGGTATTTGTCTGACAGTCAAAGAATGTGATATCCGCTTTTTTGCCGGGCCGGAGTTCACCTCTGGTGATCAAACCGAGATCCCGGGCGGGATTGCTGGTGAAGCATGCAGCGGCGAGGGTTTCCGGGAGATGAGCATAATTGGTGAGATGAACCCATCCTTTTTCCAGCGTGGTGGTTGTTCCGGCGATCAATCCGTCTCTGCGGACGATTCCGTTGGACTCCTCCACATCGGTTGCCGCGTTGCGGGCTGAGACATCGATCGCATTGCTGACGCCGATGATCATATCTCTCGGCTTGACCCGGCTTGCCAGGTCAACCATCTGCGGATGAAGGTGTCCGCCATCCACGATGAGTTCCACTGAGACCTGATCGTTTGTGAGAGCGATCAGGGGGAGATCAGCGCGTCTCTGCTGCAGCTGGGGCATTCCGTTGAACAAATGAGTGCAGCGTCTTGCGCCGGCTTCAATTGCCCGGAGGGTCGCTTCTCCATCTGCCAGACAGTGTCCCATGGATGGGATCACGCCGTTTTCCAGCATCAGTTCGATGAGTTTTTCAGAATGTTCCAGTTCCGGAGCGAAGGTCATGAGTTTGATTCTTCCGTTTCCGGCATCCATCAGAGCTTGAGCGAAACCGAGATCGATATCATAGATATGATTTTTATTCTGGGATCCGGCTTTTTCGGGATTGATGAACGGGCCTTCCAGATTGATGCCTGCGGGATCTGCTCCGTCATAATCCTCTTCGATGAGTTTTGCGAGAGCCGCGACGTTTTGGATCATCCGTTCTTTTGCATCGGAAACGAGTGTCGGGAAAAAGGTTGTGACCCCGTGTCTTGCGAGATTGATGGACATTCTGTTCAAGTCGTCGGGAGTGGATTTCCATGCATCGGCGGTATCGAACCCGCCTGCGCCGTGGACGTGACAATCGATGAGCCCCGGCATAGCGAAACAATCGGTCATATCGATAATTTCCAAGCCCGGTTCTTTGATAAAAGCGGAAGCCCCGCCGATGGCAATGATCCGTTCTTTCTCGCAGAGGATCCCCGCATCCGGGATGCTTTCGTGCGGAGTCAAACAATGATCGATATAATAGAGTTTTCTGTTTTTCCCGACAGCCATAAAAAATCTCCAATTGGTTACAAGGTATTTTACCACATTTTTTCAAGATTTCAAATAGGAAAAGTGCTCCATTGCAAAGAAAATATGCGGTTGACACGGTTTTTCTGCACCGAAAACGGCATGAAGCCGCTTTTTTATCACAGAAAGGAGGAAAAATGACGCTTCAAACAGCGTATGCTGAAGAATCCGTAATTCCGGAACAGTACCGGGAACTCTATTCCCGGACCGATAACGGGATTTGGCATCTGAGCGGGATCGAGGGGATCAGGACCGCGGAAGAGACCATGGAACTGGAATCAGCATTGACCCGGGAACGGGAAGAACTGAGTTCTTTGAAAAAAGCTGTTGCATCCATCGGAGAAAAACCTGAAGATGTGGCTGCTTTTGCAGAAGAACATGAACACCTCAGAAGCGGTCTTGCAGAAGCCCGGGAAAAACTGGCGGAATGTATGGACCGGATCAACCGGGAAACGATTGAAAAATCGCTCCGGAAAGCAGCCCTGGAAAAAGGGATCCGCCCTGAGGCTGTCAACGATGTCCTTGCTCGGGCAGGTTCCTTTGAACTTGCTTCCGATGGAAAAGTCTGTATCCGGGAGCAGGATGCAGAACTTTCGCCGGAACAATGGCTGGATCATCAGTTGAAACAGGCTCCCCACTGGCTCGCTCCTTCCAAATCAGCAGGAGCAAAAGGGTTCGCCGGAACCTTCAAACATCACTATTCCGCACCGGCATCCATCGCGGAAATCATTTCTGAATCGTGGAACAACAAAAGGAGTTAACCACTATGCCTACTCTCTATGAAATCGCAACCTCTCTCAAAAACAATCAGCAGACCGTCGTCGATGCCATCACTTGTGAAGCACCGATCCTCCGGGAACTTCCCATGGAAGAATCCAGTCATGGACTCTGGAACATCTATGAAAGCATGAGCAGCGTGACCGGCGGGGATATCGTCGAACAGGATGCAAAACTTCCCACCGTCGGGGTCGATTCTGAACTCAAGCAGACGGATCTTTCCATCATTGGCGGAGAAATGGAAGTCGGGGAAGATACAGCCCGGAAACTGGGCGGCCCTGCGGCTTATTTCGCAAGAAAAGCAACTCCCGTCCTCCGCAAAACCGGTATGTCTGCAGAACACCGGGTCCTCTACAACGGATTCCGTAACTTCGCTATTGAAAACAGCAATGTGATCTCCGCAGGCGGAAGCGCGAACAAAAACTATTCCATCCTGTGCGTTCATTATGTTCCCGGAGAAATCACCGGTGTATATGATGCAGAAGGATTCGGTGATGGAAAGACCTTCGATCTTTCTCCCATCGCAGGCGGAAATCTTTACAAAAACACCGAAGGGAAACTGGTGTACGGTATGCGTCTGAAGACATATTTCGGACTTCAGCTTGCCAACGCCGATTACGTTTCCGCAATCGTGAACTGCGATATCGTCAATGACAAGGAAAGTGCCAGAACCTTCCCCACCGCGATGATGATCGATGATCTTCTTGTGAACGCAAAAGCCGGACAGAACACCTTTATTTTCTGCCATCCGAAAGTCAAGTCCTACCTGGGCAGCACTTGCAAGCTGGATCGCATTTCTGTTCAGGGAAATGGGTTCTCCACCGTAATCGATGCATGGAACGGGGTGCCGATCGTCACCAGTTTCAACTTCGAAAACGGCACAGAAGAAAATGTCTCTCTCTGATCAGCGGAAGGAGGCTGGATCTGACCATGTCTGATTATGATAAAATCTCATCCGAACTCCATACTTTTCAGGGTAACATTTTCAAAGAACTGACTCTGCCGGTTTGCAGCAGCGTGGAAAGCAGAGTGTTCCGCGGCGGATCTTCCCTTTCCGGGGCATGGATCGCCGCGGCGGCTCTGAACGGCTTTTCTTTGAAACCGGAGGAAATGCTCCTCTTTGAACTCTATGGTTCAAATTCAAAAAAAGGCCCATTTTACAGATATGACGTTCCTGCGGCGGTGAGAGGCCCCAAAACGTTTACAGCAGGAGAAGAGATCCTGCATTATGTTCCGGAAACGGAAACAAAACGATTTTTGAAACTCAAAATTTCGGATAATGCAAATCTCTCTCATGCGGTAATCACGGTTTATCTTGCCGGAAAGGCATGATGCCGTTTTATATAAACCTGCCCGTTCCGGATCTCCGGAGCGGGCTCTTTCAGGAGATAATCTCATGTTATCTTATACAGAAGTTTCCGAAGCTGATCTTTTCTTCTCCGGACGGCAGGATGCCCTTCACTGGCAGACCCTGAAACAGGAAGAAAAAGAACATCTTCTCGAACAGGCAACCCGGATTCTTGACAGTGCATTTGATTGGAACGGCGAACCTTCCGGAGAAGGACAGCCGATGCGCTGGCCCAGGAAAAATGTTTCCGATCTTGATGGTCAACCCGTAAATCCGGAAACGATTCCTCTCCGGATCAAACATGCTGTTTCCGAACAGGCCTTGTTCCTGATGAATTCCGGATTTGCATTTCCTTCCGATGGAATCAAAAGTGCTTCTCTCGGCGGAATGAGTCTTTCCTTTGATTCTTCCCGGCAGAAAGAATTGCTTTCTCCTGCAGCAGTTTCTTGTGTCCGGGGATTGGGGAAACTGGGCAGTTCCATGAAAAAACTTGCCCGGAACGGCACTTTGATACGCGGTTAAAAATCAGGTTGAACAGCAGATTTCCCCGCCAGAAATCCGGCTGAAAATGCCCAGCGGATATGATAGCCGCCGCAAGGGCCGTTCAAATTCAGGATCTCTCCGGCAAAATAAATCCCGGGGATGATCCTGCTTTCCATGGTTTTCGGATTTACTTCCTGAAGTTTTACGCCGCCCCGCATTGCCATTGCGCAGCTCATCGGACCGGCTCCGGTCGCTGTTAAAGGGATTCCTTCGCCCAGAAAACGGATCAGCTGATCTCTTGTCTGACTCTTCAATTCGCAGCAGCGGGTTTCATCTGAATCTGTCATTTTGCTGAACCGTTCCGCAAGGGAGTGGGGGAAATATTGTGCCAGCCAGGTTTTTACCAGCTTTGTTTTTCCCTCTTTGCGCATCCGTTCCAATTCATTCCGCCAGAAATCCGGCGTATGGGAATAACAGGGCCGGAACAGAATTTCGAGTCCATTTTTCCCGGATAATTCTGCGATTTCTCCGGAAAGATCCAGTGCGCATGGTCCGGAAAAACCTTTGTGAGTGAACAGCAATTCTCCATGACCGCAGCGTTTTTTTCTGCCTTTCCCGAATTGGATCGCCGCATCTTTCAGAGAGATCCCCGAGTGTTCCTGAATCCATTCTTCCCGGATCAGAACGGGTGCTAATGCCGGAAAGGTTTCTGTTACCGTATGTCCGAGGGATTGGGCAAGATCCAATCCTTTTCCGGTTCCGCCCAGAGAAGGAAACGCTTTTCCTCCACATGCAAGAATGACCTTATCTGCTTTGAATGTTTCCCCGGAGCTCAATTCCAGCATGAACCCGGGCGATATCTTTTCGACGGTCCGGTCTGTCAGAAAAACTGCGCCATGAGCGGCGGCTTCCCGGTAAAAAGCCTGAGCGATATCGCCGGCGCGTCCTGACACCGGGAAATAATGAAATCCGTCCTCCGCAACGGCCGGAACACCCATTTTTGCCAGAAAACCGATCAGGAATTCATTGGAACAATTCCGGAGCGCATCCTGCATGAACCTGCCGTCTCTGCCGAATTTTTCCATAAAAGGGAGTGGTTCAAGAGTATTGGAAAAATTGCATTTTCCCCCGCCTGACGCCCGGAGTTTGATACTCAATTCCGGCATCCGTTCCAGAACTGTGACTTTTGCGCCTGCTTGAGAGGCTGCAACTGCTGCTGCCAATCCTGCCGGACCGGAACCGATGATTGCGATTTTCATTTGAGTGCCGGATCTTTCATGCCGAGTTCTGCAAATGCCCGTTGCCGGAGCGCGCAGCTGTCGCACTTCAAACAGGGAGATCCATCTTCTGCCGGATTATAGCAGCTGTGAGTCAGGGAATAATCCACCCCCAGCTCCAATCCTTTCCGGATGATTTCTGCCTTGGTCAGGAATTGCAGAGGCGCGCGGACATCAAAGGTCCAGTTTTCGTCAACAGCTTTCGTTCCGAGGGTTGCTGCGAGTTCAAAAGCCTTGATAAATGCCGGACGGCAATCGGGATATCCGGAGTAATCCAGACTGTTGACTCCGACATAGATCGTTTTTGCGCTGATGGTCTCAGCCAGTGCTGCGGCGAAGGAGAGAAAAATCGTATTCCGTGCAGGCACATAGGTCACAGGTACTTTCCCGCTGTCCAGTTCTGCTTCCGGCACATCGATATCGGCAGTCAGAGCGGAACCTCCCCATTCCCGCAGATCAAAACTGATCTGATGCCGCTGATTTTTGGGGATTCCTGCATGGGAAATGATCTTCTCTGCGGCATCCAGTTCCACTTGATGCCTCTGTCCGTATTGGAAAGTGAGGGTATGAACATCGAATCCTTCTGCCAATGCAATGGCAAGACAGGTGGCGGAGTCCAAACCGCCGCTCAAAAGGACAACTGCTTTTTCTTTTTTCATAATCAGCTCTCTTTTTCAGGGGAATGAAAGACGATCAATGTCCCATTCCGTTTATTTACCGCTTCTGATTTTTCCAATCTCTTCCGGTAATATTCGTAAAGAACGGTCTGGGCACGGGTCGATTCAAATGCTTCCGTCCCTTTCCATGTTTTGGAATAGCGGTATGCCGCAAGCAGTTTCCGCCCCTTCCGTTTATCGGAAAAAACTGTATCCAGAATCAAATCCAGTTCTTTCCGGCTCTCTTCCTGCTCCACAGGTGTCAGAAGTTCAATCCGCCGCCGGAGATTCCGCTGCATCAAATCTGCACTCCCGATATAATATTCCGGGCTTCCGTTGTTTCCGAACCGGAAAATTCTGGAATGTTCCAGAAAACGGTCAAGGATGCTGACGACGGTTATATTCTTTGCAAATTTTTTCGGCAATGCTTCCGGATTGATCCCGCAGATCCCGCGGACAGCCAGTTCGATTTTCACATGTTTCTTCGCCGCGGCATAAAGATGCCTGATGATCTCCTGATCGATCACAGCGTTTACCTTGATCCGGATCGATCCCGGATTCTGCTGTGTGGAAAGTCCTGCTTCCCGGTCAATCATATAAAGCACCCGGTCAAGCATATTGTACGGTGCCGCAAGAAGTTTGTTCCAAGCCGGCGGATTGGAAAATCCCGTAATCACATTGAACAAAGAAGAACAGTCTGCTGCAATCGCCTTATCATCTGTAAACATGCCGAGATCTGTATATTGCCGCGCCGTTTTATCATTGTAATTTCCTGTCCCGATATGCACATACCGATGGATTCCATCGAGTTCCCGGCGGACAACCAGCAGGGTTTTGCAATGCACTTTCAGATTTGCCACACCGTAAATAACATTGGCTCCGGCACGGTCGAGCTCCAATGCCCAGTTGATATTGTTCTCCTCATCAAACCGGGCCTTCAGTTCCACAAGAACGGTCACCTGTTTTCCGTTTCCAGCCGCACGCATCAATGCTTTGACCACCGGAGAATCCCCGCTGACCCGATACAACGTCTGTTTGATGGCAAGCACCGAAGGATCATCCGCTGCCTCATTCAGAAACCGGACAACCGGAGAAAAGGATTCGTATGGATGATGAAGCAGAAAAGAGCCATGACGCCGGATGGATTCAAAAATCGTCTCCGTCGGCTTCACATAAATGGATTTCAAAGGCTTCATGGGCGGCAGCTGCAAATCCGGACGATCCAAACCGGCAATCTGGAACACAGACTTCAGGTTCATCAATCCCGTAATGGAATAGACCTGTTCCTTCTGGATTCCCAGTTTTCCGTAAAGCCATTTTCTGCTGGAAATACTCATGGATGAAGCAACTTCCAGCCGGACGACCGGACGTTTCGCATTTCTCTGAAGCGCATCCCGCATTTCCGCAAGCAAGTCCGCAACCGTCTCTTCATCAATGGAAAAATCCATATCCCGCGTGATACGGAAAAGGGAACTTTCCATGATCTCACAGCCGTTGAACAGCAAATCAAGATTCCCCGTGATCAACTCATCCAGGGTCAAATAAGAACATTTATGACCATTGTTTTCCACTTCGATAAAGCGGGAAAGAACCTGAGGAACTTCAAGCAGGGCATAGCGATCCGTCTGATCTTTGGTCCGGCGAACCCGAATCAGAAGCTCAAGCCCCAAATTGGGCAAAAGGGGAAACGGATGACTCGGGTCGATCCCGATCGGCGTCAGAACAGGAAGAATATCTGAAATAAAATATTTCCGCATATTCTCCTTCTGAATCGGTGCCAGCTCCGCCCAGCTCTTCAGAACGATCCCTTCCTTTTCCAGCTCCGGCAGAATCTCTTTATGAAATAATTCATACTGACGTTTCACCAAACCCTTTGCCCGGGCTGTGATCTTCTCCAGCAATTCACTGGACCCGATCCCGGAATGATCTTCTTTCTTATGAGAAGACCGGCTGACTCCAGCAACTCTCACCATAAAAAATTCATCCAGATTCCCGCTGAAAATAGAAATGAATTTCAGCCGTTCCAAAGGCGGCGAAGATCGGTCCGCCGCCTCTTCCAGAACTCTGGCATTGAACTCAAGCCAGCTCAATTCCCGGTTCAGAAATTTTCCCTTGAGCGATTTCATTTCTGCTTCTCTTTCCCAAAAGTGGAAATCGACATGGCAAGTTCCGCATCGATCGGTGCTCCACGATGGTCATACGTCCGCCCGTAAGCACGCTGTAAATCAACAACCGGAAAGAGATTTTCCGTAAATTCCACCCGGAACACATTGTCACCCGGATAAGGAACCTCCAGATGAATCATCTGAACCGTCCCTTTCGGAACCGCTGAAAGATCAACATAAAGCCCGTTGACACCAATGATCGGACGCCCGCCCCCGCAAACAACTGCAATGCTCACCTTGATCCTGCTCCCGGCAGTAATCGGCTCCTGCAGCTTATATTCTTTGAACAGACACCTTGCCCGGACAGGCTGCCAATCCCCGAGAATCCGCGGCCCGTGATCGTAAATCAAACGTCCCCCGAGCCGGTTCGGAACATTCACTCCATCCGGACGGATCGCACGCATGATCCCCGGTTCACAGTATGCTCTGTAAAAATCATAGCCCGGATAAACAATAAAGTCGGCAAGCAGCAAAGCAAACACCCCAAGCAATATCCGGAGTTTCTTCTTCTCATCCTTTCGGAAACACTTCAGGAAAAAGAAAATCCCGCATCCCGCCAATACACACAGCAGCGGAACACATGGAACCCGGAACCGTGCCAGATTGTAAAATGCCGCCATCCCGAAACAATAAAGCAGAACAAATAAAATCGCCGTCAAAAGACGCTCTTTTCCCTTGAATACCTTCCGCAAACTCAGGAAAATACACAACAACGCGCCAATGAGAATTACACCCGTCGGAATGAATCTTAAAGCGTTCAGCAACGGTGCTTTTTCCAGCGCTTCTGCAGGAGATATATTGTTGGGGATCTCCCGCTGATCCCAGAACAGAAACACTTTCCGGAACTGAAGCTCCAAAAACGGCAAAGGTTCTTCCAATGCCCAGTCAATAATCCGTTTGGATATGGGAACTTCCTGTTCTTTTTCCATCCACAGCTGATAGGTCTCCGGATAAGTCAGTCCCCCCGGAGGTGCTTCAGGCGTATTCCCCAAAGCAAGAACGTTTCCTCCCGCAGTCGAGGGCCCGCGCAAATAACCGGATTCCACTGTATTGACAATCGAATAAGGAAGTTGTGGAAGGATCGTTCCAAGCAGAATTACCCCGCAAACCAGCGCAAATGACCGCTTCCGCATCTCTTTTTTCCGCGAAGCAAACCACGCCGCCAAAAGAATCGCCGGCAGAAAAATCCACGCATTCCCCCGGGAAAGAATCGCAAACGATAATACCACACCCGTCAACAGCCATTGCCATAAATGATTCCCGCTCCAGGACCGGAAGGTCATGTACAACAGCAAAATCAGCCAGAATGACTGCATCGTCTCCAGCAGCGCGTAGGGTGTATAAATAATGCAAATCTGAGATAATGCCAGCAATCCGGCAGCAATCAAACCAGCCTTTTTCCCCGCGATCCGCCCCGCAAGCAACCCGGCAAGATAGATCGCCCCGGCTCCGCACAGACTCTGTACAATAATGATCGGCGCCATGGAATCACGCCAGAAAAATTGCACGATCGGAAGAAATACACTGTAATAAAACGGCTGATAATAAAATTCACGCGGGACTTCCCCTGAGAGGATCTCCCGCGCAAAATTCAAATAGGTCCACATGTCCGTTACCTTTGCCGGATCTGCGACCCGGCTGTCATAACGTAAAAGCTGAAATCCGGCAATCAACCGGATAATCAGCCCGATAACGGCAATCAAACCATTGATTATCAGAAACTTGCGATTCTGTCTCTTCGTTTTCACACCGGACCCCGTCCGATCAGAAACTCAAAAGTTCTTTTTCTTTTTCCGCCGCCAGCTTGTCAACTCCGGCAATGTAAGAATCGGTCATCTTCTGAATATCTTCCAGCAGTGACTTCAATTCGTCTTCCGTCAGCTCGGAATTCTTCTGTGCTTTTTTCGCAGCATCATTGGCATCCCGACGGATGTTACGCATGGAAACACGGGCATCTTCTGCACGGGATTTCACCTGTTTGGTCAGAGCAATACGGCGTTCCTGTGTCAGAGGAGGAATCGGAAGACGGATCACCCGTCCATCGCTGACAGGGGAAATCCCGATATTGGATTCCGTAATCGCCTTTTCAATGGATTTGACCGCACTCTGATCCCAGGGCTGAATCGTGATCAGGCGGGCTTCCGGTGTGTTGATCCCCGCAATATCTTTGATCCGTGTCTTGGATCCATAGTAATCAACAAGAATGTTTTCCACCAGAGCAGGTGAGGCTTTGCCTGTACGAATGGCTGAAAAATCAACCTTCATCGCCTCTTCAGATTTCATCATGCTCTCTTCCATGTTGTCAAGCAGTTCGCTAACGTCCATTTTTGAACCTCCATATTTTATTTTTTGTTGTTTCAGGATACGACTGTTCCGACGCTGTTGTCGCCGGAAAGTATTTTCATCAGAGCATTGGGCTCATCAAAATTAAAAATCACTATGTGCAGATTGTTGTCGCTGCAAAGAGAAAACGCGGTAGAATCCATAACTCCGAGCTTTCGGGAAAGAACCTCTGCAAACGAAATCGTCTCAAACCGGGTCGCTGTCGGATCTTTTTTCGGATCTGCCGTATAAACCCCATTGACTTTTGTCGCTTTCAACAACGCCTGACAATTGACTTCCAAAGCCCGCAAAGCACTTGCTGTGTCAGTCGTAAAATGTGATAATCCCGTTCCGCAGGCAAAAATCACCAGTTTCCCTTCAGAAAGCTGTTTCATCGCCAAATCCCGGTTGAACCGCTGAATAAAGGGTTCCATTCCGATGGCAGAATGAACTTCCACATCCACCCCTGCTGCAAGAAATGCATTTTTCAAACAGAGAGAATTCATTGCCGTTGCCAGCATCCCCATCTGATCCGCAGAAACCCGGTCCATTCCGCTTTTAGCGCCTTTCAAACCGCGCCAGATATTTCCGGCTCCGACAACCAGCGCGATTTCCACGCCAAGCGTCATTGCCTCCTTGACACGTTCCACAACGCTGGAAACAGCTTCCGGATCATAACCGAATCCTTGTTTTCCCTGCAGTGATTCCCCGCTGATTTTCAGCAGTACTCTTTTATAAACTGATTTTGCCATAATACACTCCGTAAGATTTTCGGGAAATATAGCGCATCTTTACCAATAATTCAATCTGTATAATTTGTTTTTTTGAAGAATTATTGAAATCTTTTGTTCCTGACCTGCTCAACTCAGGAAAATCCGGAATAAAAAAGGACGGATCCGTATATTTCGACCGATTCCGTCCTGAAAAGAAAGAATATTTTCCTTATGCGATTGCCAATGTGCTGTACGTTGCTCCATCTTTGACCAGCCATGCGGTCATCTGATCGGTGGCTGTGTTGTGAATCAACAAATCATCCGTACCGTCATTGTTGTAATCTGCAATGCTTGCAATTTCTTCTGTGCCGGACAAATTACCAAGCCAGAGATCTTCACTTGCAGCATAAAGATTCGTACCGTCAGAAACCAAGGATTCTTCGATGCCATCACCATCGAAATCTCCAGATCCAAGATCAGTCCATGCATCCGTTGCGGTTGCATCACTGACTTTCAACGTCAAAGCCTTACTGTTTGTTGCATCATCGAAACAATAGAGTGAGTAAGTCTTGCCATAGTAAGTCAAACTCTTTGTTGTCGAGAAGGTTCCGACTTCCGTTCCATCAACTTCAAGCGTAAAGGTTCCTTTCTTAGCTTCCAAAGCCCAGTTGGCAAGGATATAAGAACCGCTTGCCTGATCTGCCGCGACAGAAATCGTCATATCCGCCTCGCGAGCAACATAATAACTGTTGAGCATTGCCTCATAATAGGATTCCTGCATTGCGGAGACTTCACGTTCCGATACATCAAATGTAATTGATGTTTCATCTGTCACAACCGCATTTCCAGCCAGGTTCGCCCGACTGTGAATCGTGGTTTCACCGAGCAGAATACCACCGTTATTACAGTTCAATGTTCCGTAAATCACATTATCCTCAGCGACAGCACCGGACATGACCGTCAACCCACCGCCGGAACTGACGACTGTATCATAAGAACTTGCAACTCCGGAACATCCAGAGTTGGTAAATCCAAGCATCAGATAAGCACCGTAACCGACTTCCGTTTCAACCGCAGTTCCTCCCTGATAAACAGAGGTGATTCCACGTTCCATAGTGGTATTGGAAATCGTTCCGCCAAAGACATGAACTTTCGCTCCATGTTTTGTTAACATATCTGTTACAATCGCACCAGAAGAGACATGAACGACACCATTCAGCCAAATCTGAGTATCATCCGCGCTTCCGCCGGAGAGAACGTGCTGAATTCCGCCGTTTTTGATGATCGCCCCGCTGGCAACTCCGCCGTTGGAAACAAACATCTGTCCTTTATCCGCAATCTGTCCTTTTCTGACCGCGCCGCTTTGAATATTCATCACTCCGCCATAGAGCAAGTCAACGTTATAAACAGTTCCACCGTGATAATTCATAGTTCCACCGTTTTTCAACGTTGCACTGGTGACTTTTGCCCCATCATAAACGTTCAACGTTCCGGACGAATTGACGGTCGTACTGGTCAACTGTCCGCCGCTGTGAATCGTTGCTGTTGCAGCACCGTTATAGAACAATGTATTAACATTTCCGCCGGAAGAAATATTCAAGTTTGCTCCGGAATAAAGGTTCACGCCGAACATGGAACCTCCGTTGGAAACGGTAACTGTTCCACCTTTGAACGCAGATGTATAATTCGCTTTTCCGGCGACATTCATGACTCCGCCGGAACTGACCGTGGTCTGATTCGCTGTTCCGCCGGAAAGAACTTTCATGATCTTTCCTGATCCGATCTTCAATCCGCTGGAAACTTTCGCAGAACTGACGG
>JAFTIQ010000109.1 GCA_017456805.1 Lentisphaeria bacterium | reverse complement strand
TCAGCCCGGACTCCGCTTCTGTCTCGTATGGAATTTCCAGAAACGAATACTCAAACCCTCTGGTTTCACATTCGGAAACAAAGGCGTTGCGCCGTTCTTTGTTGGTATACAGCGCGAGATTCCCCATGCCGATGAAAATATAATTCCGGTATCCTTTTTCTGCGGCATCTTCCATGATCGCATGAATACCCGCTTTATTGTTCAATCCGACATAATCGGCAAATTTTCCGGAGGGCATGATCTGGTCAAAAAATACCATATTCACTCCGAGCACCCGCAGTCTGCTGAACAGTGCCGCATCGTAACAGTTGTCCAACCCCCAGATCACCATGTTCCGGATTCCCGCAGAAACCAGCCTGACAACTGTTTTGGAAAGATCCATCCCGTTTTCCATACCCGGTTCGATGACCGTCAGAATGTTTTCCTGTGCAGATTCCGCACAGAGCACCTTCAGGAAATCACGGGTGAATTCATCCTGCAGCGGCATGATCGCCGCTATGGCGGAAATCTTTTCCGTGGAACCGCTGTAATTGGAGCTGACGATTGTTCCGCAGCGTTTCCGCCTGACGATGATTCCGGCTTTTTCCAGAATTGCGTAGGCGCGGCGAACCGTCACCCGGCTCGCCTGAAAACGGGCGGCTGTTTCCATTTCTGTCGGCATCCGCTCTCCCGGCTGGTATTTTCCCTCCAGAATTTCATGAAATAACTGCTGATGGATCTGTTCCGTCAAATACATTTTTCTTATGCTCCGATTGGTTCAGCAGATCCTTCCAGTCTTGCAATGATATCTTCCTGAATCGCCGGAGAGAGATCCAGAAAGTTTACAAATGTTCCGTGGATCCGCATAATGTAAATTCCATCCGGGGCATATTCCCCGGGATTTTTCAATACGTTCCGCAAATGAGTTGCAGAATCAATATTAAAATATACATAAAACGGCGCATTTTCAACCGGTTTTCCCGAAAAACAGAACATTTTTTTGATCACCTGATCCCGGAAAAGTGCCATCTTGCCCGGAAGATTCTCCGCCTTGCGGAAAACATCCGATGAGAGCCCAAGATGTGAGGCGTAGCCGCCATTGAATTCCGTAAACTGAAGTTTCCGCTGGGAAAGCAGCCGTTCCATATAACCCTTCCGTTCATACTGCGGCAGCGGATCGATCCCGTAGCCCAATGAAGTTCTCGCTTTTCTGCCGTCAGGGGTCGCTCCCACATGATAGCCGTAAAGCAAATGGGTGCTGGGTGTGGAGAAATCAGAAAGAAACGGAGCCCCGGAGGGATTCCGCAGCATCCCGATCCGTTTGCAGACTTCCTGCTGGATCCGGAGTGCAGTTTCATCCGGCTCCGTTTCCC
Source organism: Lentisphaeria bacterium (assembly GCA_017456805.1). The sequence goes on along the minus strand of JAFTIQ010000109.1, from coordinate 3,653 downwards.
CGCAGCCGAATTTCGGCTGATTCATCAAAAACTGATGAATCATTTCATGTCCATCAAAATTATCCCGCAAGGCGGAAAGAAGGGCTTCCACCGTGCCGATTTCGTGTTTCAGATATGCCTGAACCGCAATCAGAGAATCGGCTGCAACACTCAATCCGTGGACCAAACATCCGCTTGCCCGGTACTTCGTGCAGGGCATTTTTTCATCACGGACATCGTTTCCGTTGAGCAGTCCGCCCATCAGCGCAGAGGTGAAGGGGGCAGCCTGGTGCGACAGCGCAACAGTGCAGCCGTTGGCAGTCTGTTCCATCTCTTTCAAAATGAAATCCAATTGTTTGAAAAATGCTTTTTCCAGATCACGCAATACCGATGCAAGATCCTGGTATCCAAGCTCATTCCAGCTCAAGCCAAGCATTTTTCCAGACAGCAGAGATTTTCCGTCATTCAGCGTCAGCTCCATGACTTTCCCCAGATTCAGCCAGCTGTTGGTGGTGTTCCCGCTTTCTTTTCCCATGATCAGCGGCTCCTGACACCCGGCAATGGAATAATCTTTCCAGTCGGATTCAGCAATTCCTTTTGATTTCAAAACACGGAACACCATATCATCATTAAAGAGGGAAGGTGTAGAGTGACCGGGGGTGAAAAAGAATCTGCCGAGAGTGTCATAGAGCGCATCCGGCGTGTTTTTATGGAGTTTGACCGAAAGAGCGGGCTGAGGGTTGTTTGACTGGAAAAATGCCTCAAGAACCAGATAAGTCATCCGGGAGGTCAAATCGTTTCCTGCCTCATCACGTCCGCCAACCATGATGTTTTGAGAGATCGCCCAACAGCGGTTTCCAACCATCAGGAAGGCAAGAAAGTGACGGATCAGTGCAACAGCTTCCTCCTCAGAACAATCCCCATAATACGGTTCCAGGATCCGGTCAAGATTCCCCACAGAAAATGCATAAGGATTCGGAGCCTGTTCCAGACACATGACCTGCCACATCAAGGCAAAACTCTGCAATGCCTGATGCAGATTTTCCGCACCGTTCCGCGGAACTTTTCTGCAGTTTTCCGCAATCAGTCTGAGCCGTTCTGCTTCCTCCGGATCACTGCTGCGTTTTTCAAGCAGATCTTCCGCCAGATCAGCATACCGTTCTCCGAGAATGATCGCCGCATTCAGGACATCCCGGATCTCAGCCGCCTCCGGAACGGATTCCAATCCGGAGATCCCATGTTTCAGCACCGGTCTCATATCCGGAATGATGTGGCCGGTAACCGGTTCTGCAAAATAGGCAACTTCTTCCGTGCGGGCTCCGGCTTTTTCATAGACAGCTTTCAGTTCTTTGACGTAAGGCGTGCCTGCATAATAGGCGCGGACACGGTCGATCCGTTCCTGTGAAAATTCCTCATCAGCCTTCATATCGTCATAGATCGCAACCGGATCGCAATACCCTGCGAATGTCTCCACGCGGAATGCCGGATTGATCAGCGCATAACTGGGAGAAAATGCATCATCCTGAGTTCCAGCCAATGCACTGCCTTCCGGAATGGAAAGCTTGATTTGTTTTATTGCTTCACACAATATTTTTCCCTGATTCTCTTTCAGGTCCGGATCCTTCCCCTGAGCGCGGAATGTTTCCCGGATTTGCATTTTCAATTCCTGCCAGAGGAACCAGCCAGTCATTTTTGTTTGGGTACGCTTGGCTGAAAGAACTTTTTCAACCCCATTGGAAAAAATATTGTTTTTTTTCATAATGACCTCTTGAATTTGGTTTTATTGTAATATATAGTAATACAAATAAATTTTCAAATCATAAAACAAAAAAAGTGAGGATTTTTTTATGAAGCCTGTTGTCTTTCAAGAAAACCGTGTTTGGCGCGCATACCTCGGCGGATGTGGAATTACTTTTTTAAAAACAAAGAAAGAGTCTCCCGACAATCATTTCCCGGAAGATTGGATCGCTTCCTGCGTTGAAGCTTGCAATCATCAATATAAAAAGCCGGGGCAGGGACTGAGTGTTCTGGAAAACGGCACTTTATTTGCGGATTATCTGAATTCAGATCCCGGAAAAATTCTGGGGCAGGAACATGTCCGGAAGTATGGAAACAATCCCGGTTTTCTTATGAAAATCCTTGATTCCGCAGAGCGGCTTCCCATTCAGGTGCATCCGACCGTTGAAGATGCGGAAAAATATTATCATTCCAAACAGGGGAAAACAGAGTGCTGGTACGTCATCTCCACCAGAAAAGTCAATGGCGCAACCCCTTGTTTATACCTGGGAACCAATGAAACCATGGAGAAAGAAACCTTTTTGAAAGAGGCGGCAAATGGCGTTTTTCAGAAAGGGGAATCCATGCTGCGGAAATGGGAGGTCAAACCGGGTGATGTCTTCATGGTCCCAGGCGGTGTTCCTCATGCCATCGGGGCAGGGGTGACAATGATCGAAGTCATGGAACCTTCCGACTGGGTCGTTCAGCCGGAACATTTTTGTGGAGAACAGCCCTTGACAGATGCAGACAGATTCGGACCTTTATCTCCGGAAAAGGCTCTTGAAATTTTCCGTCTGGAACCGGAAAATCTTTCAACCGCTCTTCAGCGTTACTGTCCGGAACCGGTTATCATTGACCGGATGGATCAGTTTACCTTGTCAGCCATTGTTCCGCTGAAGCTGATCAAACTGTTTGAAGTTCAAAAACTTACCGGGGCAGGGGACTATGAATTGCAAAATCGCGAAGCCGTCTGCAGAGCAGGAGTCGTGACCGAGGGAAATTTCGAACTGGGATCCGGTGAGGAAACAATCAAGCTGAGTACAGGGCAAAGTTTCTTCCTCCCTGCCTCCGGAAAACGTTTCCGGTTCCGCGGCGCAGGCACGATCCTCTTTGCCTTGCCGGAATATCACTCCTGAGTGCAGTCGCGCAGATTGATTTTTTTCAGAATCGAATTTTTTGAAAATGTTCGTTTTGTATAAAAGATGTTTGAATAATCTATTTACAAACGTATTTTATATGTTATATTAGGGAACATTACGGGGATCTGAAATGGTTGGATCCTCTCAAAAACAGGAGATTTATAAAATGAAAAAAATCCGTGTGACGATCTGGAACGAATTTATTCACGAAAAACAGCAGGATGCAGCAGGAGATCTGATCAGATCTTTTTATCCGGAAGGAATGCATCGGACTCTGGCAAAGAATCTTGCCTCGGAAGATCTTGAGCTCCGGGCGGTTTCTCTTGATGAACCGGAGCAGGGACTTCCCGATGAGATCCTGAATACCACAGACGTTTTGATCTGGTGGGGGCATGGAGCACATGCCGCGGTCAAAGATGAACTGGTTCTGAAAATCAAACAGCGGATTTTGCGGAATGGAATGGGTTTGATCGTTCTTCACTCCGGACATCTTTCCAAGATTTTCTGTTCTCTGATGGGAACCGATTGCCGTCTGCGCTGGCGTGAAGTCGGCGAAAAAGAACGGATCTGGGTCGTTGCACCATCTCACCCCATTGCAAAAGGGATCCCCGAAACATTCACGATCCCGAACCATGAAATGTATGGCGAACCTTTTGATATTCCGGACGATGGAAAAATCGTTTTCATGTCATGGTTCGAAGGCGGAAATGTGTTCCGCAGCGGAGTCGCTTTTTATCGCGGCAAAGGGAAAGTCTTTTA
>JAFTIQ010000108.1 GCA_017456805.1 Lentisphaeria bacterium | reverse complement strand
ACGGTTTTGTTTTATCCACCGTTTCCGGCAGGGTGAGAGTCACCTTTCCGAGAGGAGAAGGTATCTGGATTTCCTGCACCGTGAACGCCCCGTTTTTCCCGATGATGTCTTTATAATAGGTTCCTCCGGGAAGGGATTTCACGTTTGTTACATCGTTGTTCCATGCATCTCTGATCCGGATAGAGGGATTGGACGGAGTCAGTTCTCTGCCTGCGGCATACTGGCAAAGCATAGCAAAAAATGCAGCGGCATTTTCGTTCTGGGTTTTCCATTGATTGCTGTAAGGAAGCAAGGGAAGCAAACTTCTGTCAAGCAGCCCGGATCCCAGATTCCAGGCAAAATGAATGATTTTTCCTTTTCCCATCTGAAAGATGCGGAACTGAGCGGGGCTGGTGCCGGATGGTTTGGCAAAAGAGAGCAGTTCTTTGGGCGCATCGACGGGATTCAGATACAGTTTCCGGTAAGGGAGATACTGGATCTGCCGCAAGTGCACAACCACCAGACTTTTTCCGTTCCGGACCGCGTTCAGGATCTGATACTGAGCAGATTCCGGCAGAATTTTGAAATTGACTTCTCCGATCACGAAGAAATCATAATCTTTTGCCAGTGTGCGGGAAAGTTCCCGTTCTTTTTCGTATGCACTCAAGCCTTCATGCGTGCTTTCATACATATCTTCCAGCGCGAAACGGTTCGGCATTTCCACCAGAAAGTAAGTAATATCCATGGGCATCCGCTGATAGATTTCAACGCCGTCCCGGGCGCCATTTCTTTGAAGAATAAAGAGCGGACGCAGCATTTTTTCTGACGGATTCCCCTGAAATTTATAATGCGGGGTTACATAATCATTGCTGACGGTGTTAAGGAATGCATTGTCGTGCTTTGCTGAAAGCGGAAACAGGAATGCCGTCCCAAGGATAAAAAGAGCGATTTTCTTTTTCATTCTGTCAAAACCTTTCTGTTGAGGCGGTTTTCAAAGTTGAAATTGCCTCTATCTTAACATTTAATTAAAATCTTTATCAAGCGCCATTGCCCATTGGAATTTTTCTATTTTTCCTGCCAGAGCGGAAAGCGAGCGCATCAGCTGAATGGACATGGGGATTTTCATAACATCCTCATATTCTTTCAGGAGTTTCTGTCTTTGTGCTGCGAATTTCGGGGGAATCTCATAAATCGCAAAGACCTGTTCGATCCGTTTTCTTTCTTTTGCGATCAGAGAATCCAGAGAGGCTTTTTTCAAACCGTCCCCCTCATTATAGAAGACTTCATTATCCATTCCAATACACCAAGGCGGTGCGATTCTGCTTTGCAGGACATCCGCGATCTCATGGAGTTTGACCTGCTGTTTTTCAGAAATAAAACAGAGGTAGCCGAAATTGTGGGTTGCGTTATTGTTTGCGCCGGGAGAGGAAGTGGTTCCGATAAACTTTCCGCTGCCCCAGGCATAACGGACGTGGCAGAATGTCCAGATATCTCCAGCCCGTGCCTTTTTGTTGAAAACGGACCAGGGCATAAAGTTTTCGATCTGCCAAGCTTTATCTGTGACATGGATTTTCACTTCCCATCCGTCTGCGGTCCAGTCTTCCCGGTATACGCTGGAATCGATCCGCCAGACATCTGTCACACTTCCGAGGATATTGATCACAAATTTCCGCCATCCGATTGCTGCTGCATCGGGGTCAATGTAAAATTCTGTGCAGTCATCCATCCAGAGATGCGGGTTATCCCGGTCCGTGACCGTCGCCCGTGCCTTCTTCGGATTGTCATCATAATGAATGATTCCGATATACAAGCCAAGATCATTGTAAATGATCCGGATGGAATTTTTCAGTTGTCCGGGACCGGGATTCGGTTTGAAATATTCGTAGCTTGCAGTATATTCCGGAACGTCCCAGCAGGGATCATCCAGTTTTCCATCGATCACCGGAATCGATCTTGCAGGCGTTGCACAGTAAAAAGAGACTTCTCTCATATTAGCAAAGAGAAAAGATGCCGCGCAGCATAAAAGTGATGCTGTTAATAATAATTTTTTCATATTCACCCCTTGTAGTTCAATACGTCTTCAGGAAACTATACTTCAAAATAACGAAAAATCAACTTCAGAAAACAGCAAAAAAAAGCTTTTCCTCAGGAAACCAGAGGAAAAGCCGTGATTTTCAATAGTGTTTCAAGCCGTCAGGGTGCTCTGAGAAAGATTGTATTTTCCAGCAGGAACGCCAAAATCAGGATTGCCAGTGCCGCGGCGATCAGGGGAAACGCAAGCTCCCGCCAGTTCATGGTCGTCTGCTGTTCAAATGTTGTTTTTTCCAGAGAATCGATTTCATCCATTGCGGCTTTCATGGATTCCGGATCATCGGCATGATAATACCGTCCGCCTGAAGTTTCAGCGATCTCCCGGAGCAAAGGTTCATCGAAACCGCTCTGGACCGGGACGTACTGAACTCCGAAATGAGTTTTCTGGGGATAAATGGTGTTATCCGCCCCGATTCCGACCGTATAGACTCTGATATCAAAAGTCTTGGAAAGCTTTGCCGCCTGCTGGGGTGAAATATTGGCAGAGATATTATTTGCGCCGTCAGTGAACAGGACAATGATCTTCCGTTTGGAGTCGGAATCCTTGAGCCGTTTTGTGGCGGAGGCAATGGGGCCTGCAATACCGGTCTGATCCCCGATGATCCCGGGTGTCAGATTTTCCAGATTGGAAAGAAGCCATGCATGATCCAGCGTCGGAGGACATGCCATATAAGGCTGCTGGGCAAAAACAACCAGCCCGATCCGGTCCGCCGGACGTGCTTTGATGAATTTGGCGATCTCTTTCTTTGCCACATCCAGACGGGGCGCGATCTTTCCTGTTGCCAGTGCGATATTCAGCTGATTCCGGGTGGAGATTGTCGATGGGAGATCGATTGCCGCCATACTTCCGGAAACGTCAAGGGCTATGATAATATCGATTCCGTCGGATCTGCGCCGGATCTCTTCCAATCCCTGTCTTGGGCGGGCGAGCGCCACCACGATAAATGCGAGGCTCAGGAAGATCAGAAACCATGGGATCATCAGTTTCGGAGAAAGCTTCTGGAATCTTTTTTTTGCGATGGGGGCAAGATCCGGAAAAAGAATGGAAGGCTGTTTTTTCCAGTAAGAAAAAAATGCCGCTGCCGCCGCAAGGATCAGCAAAAGCAAAAACCAGGGATTACTGAATTCCGGGATCGTCATTTTTTCACCTCTTTCTGATCTGCAGCTCCGGCGGTATTTCGGATCAGAGATTCCGCACGCATGGCGGCATCATTGAACAGAACATCATCTGCCGGAAGCCGGGCAAATTTGATCATATCGGCAGCGGAGAGAAATTCTCTGAGGAATCTCCGCTGTTCCACATCCAGTGGGCTGTTGTCGTTCTGGAGGGTGAACAGAAATTCTGAAGTTGTCTGCCGTTCTGCACGCAAAGAGAACTGTTTTTCCAGGAAATTGCGGACGATATCCGTCAGGCAGATCACTGCGGCTTCCGGAGTGATCCCGTTGGCGGTATGAAGATTCTGCAAATTGGTGATTTTGTTCAGCGCGGTGACCCAGAACGGTTCCGGCGGCGTTTTCTGAGATTGTTTCCAGCGGAAAATCAGCCATGCAGCGATTGCAAGGAGGATCAAACCGGCGATCAGATACCAGATCCAATGGAACGGTTCTTCTTTCGCCGGAACGACTTCCGATGCAATTTCAAGATCCTTTTGGGGATCAAACGCGGCAGGATGAACGGTAAAACCGGGAATTTTTCCTGTGATTTCGATTTTTCCATCCGGTCCGCCTTCGCAAAGGATCCGGACCGGGGTCTCTGGGATCTCTCCATCACGGAAAGGCTGGATCCAAACCGTTATGGTCCAATCTCTTGTGCCCCAATGCCATTCTTCCGGTTCAATTTCGGCGGAATCTCCTTCCTGAGTTCCTTCCGGAGGCGTGAAAGAAGCTTCGGCCGGCATCAGACTCCATGATGTTCTCACATGGAAGGTGCATGGAATTTTTTCTCCGATCTCAATATGTTTTTTTGGCTGGAAAACGGTTTCTGTGATTTCCGGAACAGATTTTGTTTCGGCACAGCGGCTCCATTCCATCAGAAAAGCAACGGTTCCGATCATCACAGCAAGTGCGAGAATCCCTAATGTAATAAACAGGATCGTAAAAAGTTTTTTCATGTCATATCACCCCTTTTTCCGTTTCCGCATACGGAAGAAATTCATCAGCGGGACCACTGGATCCTGACCGCAGAGGAGATCGACAACATCCACCTTGGACCGGCGGAACGTCTCTGAAACAGCACTGCGTCTGCGCTGTACGGATTCATTATATTTTTTCCTGGCAGAGGCAGAGGCCCCGTCAAACCAGGAAATTTCTCCGGTTTCGGAATCTTCCAGAGAGAGCATGGAAAGTTTCGGAAAATTCATTTCTGTCTGTTCTGTGATCCTGACAGCGGCAAGATCATGGCGGATATTGAGGATCTTCAGCTGCTTTTCATAGGGCAGTTCTGTAATAAAATCGCTGATCAGGAAGATGACGGAGCGGCGTTTCAGGTTCCGGACCAGGGAATCCATTGCCTGACCGATATCTGTTCCTGTGGATTCCGGTTCGAAGGCGAGAAGTTCCCGGATCAGACGCAAAACATGAGTTCTTCCGGATTTCGGAGGAACCCACAGTTCTGTTTTGTCTGTAAACACGAGCAAACCCACTTTATCTTTATTCCGGATTGCGCTGAGAGCGAGAAGAGCGGCGATTCCGGCTGCCTCTTCCCGTTTGGTGCTTCCGGGTTTCCCGAAGGTCAGCGAGGCGGAAGCATCCACGGCAAGAATCACGGAAAGCTCCCGTTCCTCCGCATATTTCTTGATATAGGGAGTTCCCATTTTTGCAGTCACGTTCCAATCGATATCGCGGACATCATCATCGGGGGTATACTCCCGCACTTCGGCGAATTCGATCCCGCGTCCTTTGTAAACGCTGTGCCATGCTCCGCCGGTCAACTCTTCCACAAGCCGGCGGGTACGGATCTCTATTTTTTGTACTTTTGCAAGTAAATCCCTTGTTTGCATGATGGTTCTCCTGACATCAGGGAGTTTTCAGTTCCTCAAGGATCTGCAGGATCAAATGGTCAGCTGTCAGATTTTCTGCTTCT
>JAFTIQ010000107.1 GCA_017456805.1 Lentisphaeria bacterium | reverse complement strand
CGGCAATGATCTTTGCGCCAGGATCTGCATGGATGATGTACCACATTTCGGTTTTCGGCTGAGCACCGTTTCCGATCCGTCCGCAAGCCTCTTCATCGGGATGCACCTGAAGAGAAAGTTTCTGTCCGGCATCGATAATTTTGATCAGAAGCGGGAATCTTCCGCCCTGAAATTTTGTTCCGAGCAGTTCAGTTCCATAATTTTGCACAAGTTCGGTGATGGTTTTTCCTGCAAGGGGACCATTCAGCACAACGCTCTGAACATCTTCCCGGTCGCAGAGTTCCCATGCTTCCCCGATGGGATCCGATGTATTTTCAGGCAAGGTTCTGTTCAATACTTTTTTCAGATTTCCGCCGCCCCACATAACGGGTTTATAATACGGCTGAAAGCGCAAAGGATATAAATGATTCTGATCCATGACAAAAGTTCCTTAACGTTATTGATGCAGTTCTGAAAGTCTTCCAAATTTCTGAAAAATCCTGCAAAGATCTTTTCCTGGCAGAATGTTCCCGACATTTCAAACAGCTTCTGTTTCTTTTAAATATATCACACTTTACGGATTTTTCAAAAGGAAGATGAGAAAAATCCCGCTTTAGCGGGAAATATTCTTGACAATATCTGATTTTATGCTAAATTTCCTGAAGAAATAAGTAATGTTGAACTCTCTGCCGAAAGATCAGGAGAATAAAATGCTTTGCAGTATATGCGGAAAAAATCCGGCGACGATCCACATTCAGGAGATCATCGGATCAGAAAAAAAAGTGCTTCATCTTTGTGCCCAGTGCGCTGAAAAGCGGGCAAAGGAAAATGGAAATTTTCAGGACTTCAATCTGGCGGAAGTCCTGCTTCAGCTGTCCAGTCAGATCGGAAATCAGATCCAGCAGGAAGAAAAAGGGAAGATGCCGCCGCCCATGAAAAAAATCGTCTGCAAGTCCTGCGGCTGGGATAGCGAATCTTTTCAGAAAACAGGAAAAATGGGTTGTCCGGATTGTTACCGGGCATTCCGGAAGGTACTGGAACAGACGATTGACACCATGCACAGGGGGACGAGTCACACCGGCAAACATCCGCTTCCGGCGGGTTCTCCCGCAAAAAAGCGGAAAAAGCCTTCCATATCCCTGCTCCAGATGAATCTCAAACACACTCAGTCGGAACTGCAGGATGCCATCGCAGCAGAACGGTATGAAGAAGCCGCAGAGCTCCGGGACAAGATCAATCAGATGCAGAAAGAATTGGAGGCACTCCAGAATGAAAAATGATCTCTCCTGCCTGATCCGGAATCCTGTCAGCTGGCTTGCTCCTGCCGGACCGGAAGATGATATTGTCATAAGCACCGGAATCCGGCTTGCCCGGAATCTGAAGGATATGCCGTTCCCCGTCTCCGGAGAAAAAGCAACTCTTCAGAACGTCTGCGGAATGTGTCTGGATGCCTTGAACCGAACGGAATCCATTGCAGAGCCTATGAACATCGATTATCCCAATCTGAATCCGCTGGAAAAACAGCTGCTTCTGGAACGCCGTCTGATCAGCAAAACATTTTTGAAAGAATCTCAGGAGTCTGCTCTGGTCGCTGAGAAAAATGAATCCGTCTCCATCATGATCAACGGGGAGGATCATCTGCGGATCCAGTCTCTTGCGCCGGGGCTCCAGCTCCCGGTGATTTGGGACCGGCTGAATGTTCTGGATGACAAACTTTCCTCCGAACTGGAATTTGCGTTTGATAAGACTTTCGGCTATCTCACCTCCAGCCCATCGGATCTTGGAACAGGGATGTGCGCCTCGGTGATCCTGCATCTGCCCGGATTGCAGCTTTCTGAAAAAATCAACGGGGTGATCCAGGGGGTCTCTAAACTGGGAATGACCGCTTGCGGGTTCTATGGCTCAACCTCCCATTTCACCGGAAATCTTTATCAGATCTCCAATCAGAGTTCCCTGGGGGAAAGCGAAGAACAGATCATCTTCCGTCTGAACGGGTTGATCCGGCAGATCATCCGGCATGAAAAAGAGGCAAGAATGTATCTCCTTTCCAGAAAGCGGGATTTCCTTCTGGATCATGTAGGCAGGGCATACGGCATGCTGCGTTACTGCTATAAACTTCAGATCCGGGAAGCTCTGGATGCTCTTTCCGCCCTCCGTCTGGGAGTAGACTTGAATATGTTCTCCTCTGTGGATATCAATGCGGTCAACAATCTTTTCCTTCTGGTGCAGCAGGCTCATTTGATCTGTCATGCCGGGAAAGAACTCAATGAGGAAGAACGTGAAGTGGAACGGGCAGCCGTCATCCGCGGGACCCTGAAAGATTTACGGGAAAAATTATGACGGAACTCTTTACAATAGACTCCCTTTTCAGCTACGGTCTGATCTGGCTGGAATCCACCTTTATTCTGGTATTTCTTCTGATTCTTCACTCTCTCAGAAAGATCATCGGCTCGCCGCCGCTGTTTTTCTCCTTCGGAGTTATTATTGTGTTTGCCCACTTCATGGCGGCGGCAGGAGTCCGTTTTCTATCCACCGAAGCCTCTCTGGATCTCGGAGTTTCCAGTTCCGCGATCCTCCTTCCGAGTCTGGGGATCATTCTGGTGATCTATATTGTTGACGGCACACTTTCCGCTCAGCGGATCATTATTGCGGTCATGGCAGGATTCGGGATGCTTTTTTATCTCAGATCCGTGGGAACTCTGGAAAGTTCCGCGCCGGATTTTGCAAACGCCAACGGCATGACCGCTGATTTCCTGAAAGATCTCCTCAGCGGGACAACCAAACACATGGCAGCATCCACTATCGCATTGACCTTTGACCTGTTTCTGATCCCAATGGTCTATCAGCAGATGCGGAACAGAAATTTCAATATGTTCATCTCCGTTCTTCTGGCAATCCTTGTCGGACAGCTCTTCGACAGTGTTATTTTTCTCAGTGTCTATTACTGGGGGAATCCCGGAGCGATCCTTCAGTTCTGGCCTCATCTTCTTCCGCAGGTATTCCTGGCATTCTGGCTCTCTGTCATCACAACCGTTTACCTTCACAGAATCCGGTTCGATGCCCCCCAAAACAGCCGGAGCGCACTGGATATCATCGTCGCATTCTTCGGCGGATACGGTCAATACAAATTACTGGAACAGACTCTTCAGGAATCAGAACAGCGCTGCCGGACCATTATTCAGAATGCAGACGACCTGATTTTCGTTTCGGATTCAAAAGGGATCGTGATCGATGCCAACCATGCGGCACTGAAAGCATGCGGGCTCAGCACCATTTCTGATGCCATCGGCGAAAACCTGAAAAATCTTGCCGGGATCTCCATTCTGACCTCCCAGCAGGATCTTCCCGAGGATGGTACAATCATCCGTTCCAAACTTCCCGGTAAGGACGCAGAACTGGAATTCCTTCTGAACAGGATCTACTTTTCCGGGATGCCCGCTTACGTTTTCATCGGACGCGATATCACAGAACGTCAGCGGATCGCCAGAGAACGGGAAGCATGGAGAATCGAACACGCCCATCGTCAGCGGCTCGAAGCGATCGGAAGGCTTGCAGGCGGAATCGCTCATGACTTCAACAACCATCTCCATGCCATTCAGGGACATCTGGATCTTATCTATATGGAAGGTGCTTCGGAAAGCAATATGCAGCATCTGGAAAAAATCGATAATATCTCCCAGCAGGCGGCAAAACTCACCGGTCAGCTTCTCGGCTACGCCCGGAAAGGACGCCGCCAGAACAAGACTCTTGAATTGAACAAAATTCTGGAAAATGCCCGGGAACTCTATCTGCCCGATGCCAGAGCCGGACTCGTCATTGATACAAAATGCTCGCCGGATGTCATTCGGGTTTTCGGTGATGAAACCCAGCTGAATCAGGCTGTGCTCAACCTGATCATCAATGCCCGTGATGCCATGGAATCTCTGCCCGAAGATCAGAGAAAACTCACACTCTCCGCCGGAACCCTGACGGAGATCAATATCATCCCGAAACCTCCGGCAGAACTTAAGAAAATTCCTCTGGACAACCTCTGCGGAATCTGTGTCAAAGATTCCGGTCCCGGTGTCCCGAAAGAATTGGCAGAAAAGATTTTTGAGCCGTTTTTCACCACAAAACCAACAGGAAAAGGAACCGGAATGGGACTTTCCATGTCTTACGGTGTGGCTCTGGAACATAACGGATGGATTCAATACAGCTATGACGGAACAGGGGCAGCCTTTACCCTCATTCTCCCGATTGTGCAGGATTGACTTGTATTTTTCCGGAAATGATGATATATTAGCCCCCTGTCAGAAAGGATAAGAAAATGGATCAGAAGAAACTTGAAGCATACGCAGATTTGATCGTAAAAACCGGGATCAACCCTGTTCCCGGACAGGAAATATTGGTGATTGCAGGCTTGGATCAGCCGGAATTTGTCCGGATGGTCGTGGAAAAATGCTACCTTGCCGGAGCCGGCAGAGTGGTCGTCACATGGGATGATATGCCCCTTGCAAAACTGGATCAGCAATACCGTACAGAAGAATCCCTCTCCGGCATTGCGGAATGGGAACTCGCCAAATGGAAGTGGCGCGCAGAAGCCCTGCCTGCTCTCCTCTGGCTGGATTCCGATGATCCCGACGGTATGGATGGGATCGATCAGGGAAAACGCGCCCGCGCTCAGGCTGCCCGGTATCCGAAAATCAAACCCTTCCGCGATGCCATGGAAAACAAACATCAGTGGTGTATCGCAGGAGTTCCCGGAATCAATTGGGCAAAAAAAGTCTTCCCCGGAATCCCGGAAGCGGATGCCGTGGAAAAACTCTGGGATGCAATCCTCAATGCCGCCCGCGCCGTGGGAGATCCCATCGCCAACTGGGAAGAACACAACAAAACCATTCATGCACGGGCGGAAAAACTCAATGCGTTCCACTTTAAATCATTGGAATACAAAGCATCCAACGGAACCGATTTCCGCGTGGGACTGATCCCGGAAGGAATCTTTGCAGGCGGCAGCGAAAAAGATTTGAGCAGAAGAGAATTCAATCCAAATATCCCCTCGGAAGAAATCTTTACCTCCCCGAAAAAAGGCGAAGCTGAAGGAACCCTCGTCTCCTCAAAACCCCTCTCCTGGCAGGGTACCCTCATCGAAAACTTTTCCATTCGCTTTGAACAGGGGAAAGCCGTAGAGGTCCATGCAGAAAAAGGACAGGAAGCTCTGGAAAAGATGATCTCCATGGATGAAACAGCAGGTTATCTCGGAGAGTGCGCTCTGATCGATTATAAATCCCCTATCAGCGATATGGGG
>JAFTIQ010000106.1 GCA_017456805.1 Lentisphaeria bacterium | reverse complement strand
CCCGTTGGTGGAAGAAGCAATTGAGAAAGCAGAAAAAGAAAATTATGATGCCATTCTGATGCTGGGCGATTTTCTGAGTTTCCCCTCCATAGCCGGAGTGGAAAAATTTGCGGAAATCTTTCAAAGCTCCAAAGTCCCATGCCTTTACACCTCCGGAAATCATGATTGGCATTTTGAAGGAATGTCCGGTTCAGAACTGGAACTCCGGGAAAAATGGACAAAAGAACTGCTTGCCCCTCTCTATGGCGACAGAAACCCTCTTTTTTATGCTGAAATAATCCGCGGATTCAAAATCATTATGATCGATAACTCCATTTATGAAATTCTTCCGGAACAGCTGGAGTTTCTCAAGCAGGAATTATCTGATAATATTCCGGCATTTCTTGGCTGTCACATTCCCCTTTACGTCCCGGGAAGAGATATCTTCTTCGGCTGCGGACATCCGCAATGGAACGCTGAAAATGATCCCTATTGGGAAATTGAACGCCGTCCGAAATGGAGAACATCAGGTCATACAGAAACGACTTTTGAATTCCACAGAACTATCATGGAAACGCCAAATCTTCTTGGAATATTTGCCGGGCACACGCACAAGTTCTCGCTGGATCCCCTGCCCGGAAAATTCCAGGCAGTGGCAGCAATGCGGCATTGGATAGATTTTTCTATCGAACCTGAGCATTAATCTCAGAAATCAGGCAAAAAAGTCAGCATAGTCACTGACAGCAAGACGGGTCGCGGGGACGTCTTCGATCCATTTCTGGAACCGTTCCCGCTTCTCCGCAAAACAGTTATCTGTGTTGTCATCATTGACAGATGAGACTTCTCCGACCATCACAGGACCGTCTGCCGGATCAGCCCAGAAGGTATGGAATGCACCCGGAACAAGGGTCAGACTCTCTCCCGGGGAAATCCGGATTTCATGTTCGGAATCCGTTGTAATACAAATGCCGTCTTTCACGACTTTGACCTCGCCGGTTCCCGGTTTTCCTCCGGCATCCGGACAAAGACGGAACACAAGCACACCGCCGCCGCGGTTGATAATATCTTCCTGTTTGCGGAAATGACAATGCATGGGTGTTACCTGCCCCGGTCTGACCATCATAATTTTTTCCGCGTACGGTTTGGTATATTTTTCAGAGTTATGCGCTCCGTTGCGGACTGTAAACAGCAGCAGTCCTGTTTTCAGGAAATCATCCGAACCGAAATCTGTGACATCCCAGCCCATTCCGCAAGTAATGATTTCATCGCTGACAGCATAATTCTTTTTCCAGTCATCCAGATTCCATTTGGAAAAACCGGGCAAAAGAAACCCGTGTTTAGCGAAAAAAGCTTCCGCCTCTGCGATATACTGATTGATCTCTGACCGTTTCATAACAAAAAATCCTCCTGTTTCTTCTCTGACAATACTATTCAAAACGCATTTTTCAAGATCAGGATTCATTTTTTTTCAAAATAATTGTCCCTGACAAGCTGCTTTTGAATATTTTTCCATTGCAAACGACCCGGAAACTTTCGCCGGAACAGCTGATCTGAAAAACAAAGCCTGCGAGACGGATATTTTTCAGAGACATCCTTTTGATTCCAGCCGGGAGATGCGGTTTGATCTGAACCGAGAAATCATCCAGGACTTTGATTCCGAACAAGCCGAAGATCATTGTCTGAGCAAGCGCTGCGCCCTGAATATCGCTTTGCAGCGGAGTATCCCGGCGATATTCCCGAATATCTGCGCGCTGGGAGTCGCCCCAGTAAGGCATTGCCCCGCCAAGCCAGAGCAGACGTTCCATGATCTTATCGCCGAGCTCCGGTTTTCCTGCGGAATAAAGGCGGTCAGCGATTGCCGGAGCAAAGGAAATACACGCTCCGGGACCGCCATTATCCACATCCCGTTCATCATATCCGGGGTCAAGCTTGGAAAGAGAATGGATTCCGTAATTGCCCAGAAATTCTTCCGTTGCGAAAAGGTGTTTGATCAATGCCGCTTCCTCTTCTTCCCCCATAGCCCATCCGTTCCAGCCGAGGGCTTTGAACATCTGCATGGTCCAACGGAAATATTTTTTCCCTTTATCAACGGCATAATACCAGCCGTCTTTTGCGGAATAAAGCTTTTTCCGGATCTCTTTCTTCAAGTTTTCAGCACGCTGGATGAAATCTGCTCCGGGATCAAATCCCGCTAATCTGCAAAGTTTTTCTGCCAGACGGTAATTCACACATCTGCGCAAATTCAAATCCGGTGCAATTCCATCATAACGGAATGTCCGGCGCAATTCCAAATGATTATTTCCGTTGCCGTAATCGACCAGGATTGCCGGTTGGGTGAAATCATCATGCAGCATTGCCTGCACGCACAGATGTTCGATCACCGTTTTTCCGTTGACCTGTTCCGTAAGGAAAGAAACATCACCCGTCTGCATAACATAGGCATGAGCAAGGAAAATCACTTTTTCCTGATTGACCGGATAATAAGGTCCGCAAGCGGTCCCATCTTCAGGGAAAAACGCATAACAGTTCGCCAGATCAAGGGAAAGATAATTTTTCAAATGATCCTTTGCCGACTGCGGATTAAGCAAACTCCACATCCGGTAAGGCTCCCCGTAATTCCAAAGATAACAGCAGATACATCCGCCGTTGATACTTCCGGTCCCGTAATAGGGATGCAACAGGAATTCCGGTACATTCCATTCATTCAGCAGCAGGTGCAGCATAGAACGGTAATAAAGCTGATTCCACTGCTTATTATCGGAAGAAAATTCCGGCATGACGGAAAAGAGTTTTTCCACCCGTTTCTGCCAATGTTTCCGGGCTTCCCTGCAGATTTTTTCCGGTGATTTTCTCAATTGTTCCATGATTTCTGAAACTTCCGGTTCTTTTCCCAAAGCCAGAAAGGTGTAAAAGACAAAACTTTTTCCCGGTTTCACCGTTGGAACTTCTGCGGTATTCAAAACTCCGGAACAAACGGGCATTGCCGGAGAGAGGCTCAGAGAAGAGCCAACCATCAGAACACCGTCATCGTGCCTCATGGAGAAAATACCGTTTTCGAATCCGGTTTGCGGGATTTTTGCGCCCTGAGGTTTTCCGAATCCCCAATGGAACAGCTCCCCTACCCCGCCGGTGATCTCATATTGCAATTCCGGGATTCCGGCTTTTCCGGAACGATTGGTTAGTTCCAAAGCCAGAACAGCGCCCCGCATATCAGCAGCAGGGATCAAACGGCTGACAATTTTCCATCCTGGAATGGAACCGTACCGTGTCAGCTGATCCGGTTCCCAGAGATTTTTCGTTGCGGCAACAGTTCTCCCATTGAAACGGATTTTGAGCTTGAAATCATCGCTGAACAGAGGGGGTGCATAAACGCCCCGTATCTCTGCAACATCATGAAGCCAGCCGTTCAATGCGATCTTACCATTGACCAATCCGGAATCTTCCGGAGAGATGATTGAGTTTTCCCCTTTCAGAGAAAAATAGTCCTGATAGTTGATCATCTTTCTGAATCCGCCCTTTCAACGGTTAAATACTCCATTTGACAATATTTTTCAAGCAATGGCAGATATTCCAATGCCTGATCGGTCCGATCCTGATAGAACAGAAGAAGCAGATTTTCCAGCATATCGTTGTGCGCTTCGCAGCTGAAAATATTTTTCACGGTGCGCCAGCGGAAGAAAAATTCCCGGTCATGCCAATCCAAGGGGAATTTCTCTTCATGAACATGATTGATTACATTCAGATACAACGGTCCGGCTTTTCCAACACACCAGGCATTGAAAAGTTTTTGAACCATTGCGG
The DNA here is from genome assembly GCA_017456805.1 of Lentisphaeria bacterium. The sequence continues at coordinate 1,637 of JAFTIQ010000106.1, read as the reverse complement.
GGTCTTTGATCAACTCGCAAAGATCCTCATAATGCTTTTTGAGTGCAACGTTCTCTTCCGGATCCAGCAGAAAAATTCCTTCTTTTTCAAAATGATAAGGAATCAGCTCATAACCGAAACAGCCTTTTCTGTCACAGTAAAATTTTGTCAGATAACCGTAATTCCAGGAGAGTGCCGATCCCGGGCCAGCTGGAAAATAAAAATTTCCGGGAGAATAAACGATCGGCACATTTTCATAAACCTCAACCGGTTCAATACAATGGGTATGGCAGTTGAACACGATATCAGCTCCGGCTTCCGCAAAAGCACGATAAGTCTCCATCATGCGGGGCGACGGGAACGGGTTGAATTCGTGTCCTCCGTGAACAGCGACGATGAGGATTTGAACCTGTTTCCGGAGTTCCCGGATCTGTTTGATATTCTTCAGCGGAGAAAGCGGCGCAACTCCGGGAGTGACCTCATCAGCGATCCCGTATTCATTTTCCGCAATATTGAGCAATCCGATCTTTCCCACAGGTGAATCCATCACAAGAGGAACATTCGCAGCAGCAAGATCTTTGCCCGCGCCAACCGTCCGGATCCCGTACTTTTTATGATGTTCAATGGTCTCCAGAACCACATCCGGTCCGTAATCTCCAGTGTGATTGTTTGCAAGAAGATTGATATCAATATTCAATGCTTTTGCAAAATTCAAACATTCCGGAACTGCCCGTAAATTCGGTCCGTCTTTGATAATGGGGGTTCCGCCGGTCGTCAGTGTCGTTTCCCATTGAAGGATCCGGAGATCAGCATCATCAAATATACTCTTGATGCCGGCGACGATTTTTTCCGCATTTTCTACAACGTACGGTCCATTCTCTTCCCGGGGACAAAAATCTCCTGCAAAAAGAATCGAATATTCCGCGCCTTCCGGAGCTCTCAACTGTACTTTTTTCAACATTGTACTTTTCCTCTTTTCAAAAAAAACTTATCCGGCAGAGTCATTGTTCCGCCGGATAAGTCAGACGATTTTATTTCAAAACAATCGTTTTCCCCGGCTTGGCTGTAATGACTTTTCCCTGATATTTTACTTTGACAGCAACTTTGTCACATTCTATATCAAAGACTTTTCCGGCAAGACGGATGTTTTTCAATTTCATCCGTTCCGTATCCGGGAACAGATGCGGATTGATTTCCACGCTGAAATCAGGTTTGATCTTAATTCCGAACATTCCGAAAATAATCGTCTGTGCGGGAACCGCGCCTTCAATATCGCACTGCAATGAAGTCCGTCTGCGGTAATCACGGACATCTCCGCGCTGGGAATCGCCATAATAAGGCAAACATCCAGCCATCCAAAGAAGACGGGAAAGAATTTTTTCCGCTTCTTTCACCCATCCGGAACGGTAAAGTCTGTCAATGATCGCGGGTGTGAAGGAGACACATGCCCCCGGACCGCCGTTATCAACATCATCTTCATAGTAAGCCGGATCCTGTTTGCTCAAAGAGTGAACGCCGAATCTGCCAAGGAACTGGGTTTCATCGACCAAATGTTTGACCAGAGCTTTTTCCGCTTCCGGTTTCATGCACCAGTCTTCCCATCCCAATGCCTTGAACATCTGATTCGTATAGCGGTATATCACACAATCTTCTGCACT
>JAFTIQ010000105.1 GCA_017456805.1 Lentisphaeria bacterium | reverse complement strand
GATCATGGGAGACTCCCACACCTGTACTCATGGTGCATTCGGTGCCTTCGCCGCCGGAGTCGGGACCACTGACCTGGAAGTCGGTATCCTCAAGGGTGTCTGCACCATGCGTGCACCCGATACCATCAAAGTGAACGTTACCGGAACGCTTCCGGAAGGGGTTTATGCCAAAGATGTGATCCTTTCCATCATCAAGATGCTGACCGTGAACGGGGCAACGGACAAGGTGATCGAATTTGCCGGACCTGTGATCGATTCCTTCTCCATGGAATCCCGTATGACCCTTTGCAACATGGCGATCGAAGCTGGCGGAACCTGCGGCTGCTGCTATCCTGACATGGTGACAGTCGATTATCTCTGGAGCTTCATCTCCAAAGAGTTCAGCAGCAGAGAAGAAGCTCTGAAAGAATATTCCAAGTGGCGTCCGGATGAGGATGCAGAATATTTCAAAGTCATTGATTTTGACGTTACAAACCTGGAACCTGTCATGACAGTCAACTATAAGCCGGATCAGGTTCGCACCATCCGCGAAATGGAAGGCACAAAAGTCGATCAGGTTTATATCGGCTCCTGCACAAACGGAAGATTGGAAGACTTGCGAATCGCAGCTTCTGTTCTGAAAGGCAAACGGATCGCTCCCAATGTCCGCGCCATTGTTTCTCCTGCAACACCGCTGGTGTTCCGTCAGGCTTTGGCAGAAGGGATCATTCAGATCTTCATGGATGCCGGATTCTGCGTTACCAACCCGACTTGCGGGGCATGTCTCGGAATGAGCAACGGTGTTCTTGCCAACGGCGAAGTCTGCGCAAGTACAACAAACCGCAACTTCAACGGACGTATGGGGAAAGGCGGGATGGTTCACCTGATGAGCCCTGCTTCTGCCGCTGCGACTGCCCTTGCGGGATCCATCAAGAACTCTCCTCTTTATAAAGGATAAGGGTGAATATATGAAAAATTTCAGTGGTAAAATCCTGTTTCTGGATCGCTCTGATATCAATACAGACGAGATCATTCCCGCCAAATATCTGACAGAGCTGACCAAAGAAGCGCTCAAGCCCTATTGTCTGGAAGATTTGAACCTTCCTCCGTTCAACCCCAAAACCGATGTTGCCGGAAAAAGTGTCATTGTGACCCGCGCAAACTTCGGCTGCGGTTCCTCCCGTGAACACGCTCCCTGGGTTCTGGAATGCAACGGTATCAACCTTGTAATCGCTGAAAACTTTGCCAGAATCTTCCGTCAGAACATGTTCAACTGCGGTTTGATGGCAATTCAGCTTGCACCCGAAGTCATTGATGATATTTTCAAGACCTTTGCCGGTGCTGAAGCAGAATGTTCAACCGATCTGGAAAAACTTGTATTCACCATCTCCGGCAGCGGAGTGACCAAAGAATACAAGTTTGAGGTCGGCAAATTTGACTTTGAGCTGGTAAAAGCCGGCGGCTGGGTCGATTACGCTGACAAGAAGTATTGATACATGTCTGACGATTGGATCGACATACAAAAAGATGATGCGCACGTTGCCCGGGAACGCACAAAAGCCCGGGAGTTGCGGAACTCGTCCTGGTGGAAGCAGCAGCTCTCCACCGGGATTTGTTATTATTGCAAGAAAAAATTCAAACCGGAAGAACTGACCATGGATCACATTGTTCCGGTTGTGCGCGGCGGAAAATCCACCCGGGGGAATGTAGTTCCCTGCTGTAAAGAGTGCAATTCAGAAAAGAAATATTTGACCCCTGCTGAGCTTATCATGAAAGAACTGGGGCTGTAAATCAAGGAGCTGATCAAGATGGGATCATGTGTTGAGATTCGCGGTATATCCAAATCCTATATCAAAGGGAAAAAAGTTCTGGAACCCATCGACCTTACGGTCAATCCCGGAGAAATCTTCTTTCTTCTCGGATCTTCCGGATGCGGAAAATCAACACTTCTCCGAACCATCGCCGGATTGCTGACTCCCGACAGCGGAAAAATTTATTTCGACGGAAAAGATATTACAGATCTCGCCCCGGAAAAACGCCGTGCAGCCATGGTGTTCCAGAATTACGCCCTCTGGCCGATCATGAATGTCCGGGAAAATGTGGAATTCGGGTTGAAAGCAATGGGGAAACTGAGCTCCAAAGAAATCAGAAAACGCGCAATGGAAGCCCTGGATCATGTCCGGCTCGGCGATTATGCCGAACGGAAAATCCAATCTCTTTCCGGCGGACAGCAGCAGCGCGTGGCTCTGGCGCGGGCTCTGGCAGTTGATCCGGCGGTGCTTCTTCTGGATGAACCCCTTTCCAATCTGGATGCCCGGCTCCGGGATGAAATGCGGCTGGAAATCCGCAGAATCTGCAAAGAACGCGCTCTTACCTCCATTTATGTGACTCATGACCGCCGGGAAGCGCTCAGTATGGCAGACCGGATCGCCGTGCTCAATAACGGGATCCTTCATCAAACCGGGTCCCCGCGGGAACTCTACTGTACTCCAACCGACAGCTTTGTCGCCCGTTTTCTGGGGGATGCGAACATCTTCTCCGGAAAAGTCCTCGAAGGCAACCGGATCGAAACAGCCCTCGGCACCCTCCCCTTCCAGACAAAAGAATCTGTCAAAGCCGGAACCCGGGCAGAAATCATGATCCGTCCTTCCGCTTTGCATTTCAGCAAAGAAAAGGAATCCGATCTCCGGATCAAAGCAATGCTGAAAGATGGAACCTATCTTGGCGAACGCACCGAATGGCAGCTTGACTCTGCCTGCGGCGATGTGATCGTCAGTGAAACCTTCCCCCCGATCCGTGAACTCAATCAGGAATATGAACTCTTCGTTTCTCCTGAAAATATCATCCTTCTTCCGGGGAGCTGCAAATGAAGAAAAAGATCATTGCTGTTCTGATCATCTTTGCAGTGATCCTGCTCCCTCCTATTCTGCTGAGGGATAAAGGTGCTGCTCCGGTGATTCCCTCCCCTGATATGGAACGTCTGGTGATCATCACCCCGAACTCCGATTCCATCAAAACAGAAACCGGAAACGCATTCCGGGAATATTACAAAAAGAAATACGGCAGGGATATTGTTCTGGATTTCCGTGCACCAGGCGGAACTTCCGACATCGTCCGTTTTATTGCCGACAGATACAAAATTGAATTCCGGGAAGAGTGTGAAAAGAACGGGATTCCCTGGACAGCTGCAGTTGCAGCCGGTTTTTCTGATCCCGCAACAGATAGAAATCCGAACGCGGATCCGGATGCAAAACGCGCCCGGGCACTGTTCCTGAAATCCAATGTGGGAATCGGCATTGACCTGATGTACGGCGGAGGGGTCTTTGACATGTCACGTCAGGCAGCCCGGGGATTTGCTGTTGACGGCAAGATCGATCCCTCTTACATTGCCCCGGATAAAATGCCCGCAGAATTCGGCGGGGAAAAGATTTATGATCCCAACGGGTTGTACTACGGATTGTGTCTCTCCACCTTCGGGTTGTGTGTCAATACGGACCGGATCGCAGAAATGGAAGATCCCACGTTTCCGGAACGCTGGGCGGACTTGGGAGCCCCGCGCTTTTTCCAGAAAATCGTTGTTGCCGACCCCTCAAAATCCGGTTCTGCCAACAAATGCTTTGAAATCATTCTTCAGGAATGTATGGCTGCGGAAAATTCGCCCGACAAGGGGTGGATCACCGGACTGAATCTGATCAAGCGAATCATTGCCAATGCGGCAATCGTAACCGATTCCGCCGGAAAGGTTTCCAGAGATGTGGCAAGCGGAAATGCCGCTGCCGGAATGGCTATCGATACTTACGGTTTGACAGAGCAGGAGTGGAACACGCTTCAGTTCGGCACACCCCATTTCCGTTATATTCCGCCCAAAGGCGGAACCGCAGTTTCCCCCGACCCGATCCAGATGCTCAGGGGGGCCCCAAATCCTCAGGCAGCACGGGCGTTTATTGAATTCATGCTCTCCGACGGACAGAAAGTGCTCTGTTATAAAGCCGGTGTTCCCGGCGGACCGAAAGAGTATGCCCTGCGCCGTCCACCCGTGCTGAAAGAACTCTACAAACCCGAATACCGGCAGTTCCGGTCAGATCCGGATTACAACCCCTACGCATCCGGGGCAGACTTCATCTACCGTCCGAAATGGACAGGCAAATACTACAATCTGCTGCGGATCGTCATCCGTGTGCTCATGCTGGATTGTCAGGATGAACTTCAACTGGCATGGGGCGCGATCATCAAAGCGGGCGGACCGGACAAAGTTCCCGAAGCAATGAAAGAATTTAATGCCCTGCCTTTTACTTATGCAGAAGCCTCTGCGGCATCCAAAGCGATGAATGCAGAAAATCCCCGGGATATCGTCCGGAAAAAACGGGAGTGGCGCGATAACATGCGGAAACATTATTTGAGAGCGGCGGAACTTGCCGCAGAAGGACGCTGATCATGTTGAAATTGACGAAATATGCTGTTACGCTTCTGACCGCTGCCTTTCTGGTGGTCTTTCTGATTCTGCCCGTCGGTACCGTGATCCTCGGTGGAATGTCGGATCTTCAGCTGATTCAGGAAGTCTTTGCAAACGCTGTCTACGTTCAAGGGCTGGTCAACTCTTTTAAGATTGCTGTTGTTACCACCTTTTTTGTATTTCTGATTGCCCTGCCCATGGCGCTGGTTTATGATTCCTTTGATTTTCCGGGAAAAGGATTGGCACATATTGCAGCGATGATCCCCATGATTCTGCCGCCTTTTGTGGGAGCATTGGGCTTCCAGCAGATCCTGGGACATTTCGGAGTGATCAATACGATTCTGGTGAATTGCGGGTTCAGCAGAGTGGATTTTTTGACTGGCGACGGCAGATTCTGGTCAATCTGTCTGATTGAAGCCCTGCATCTTTATCCGATCCTCTATTTGAATCTGGTTTCTTCTCTGGGCAATATCGATCCTGCTATGAGGGATGCCGCGCGGAACATGGGCGCAGGGTTTTTCCGGAGATTGTTCTGCATCACCATTCCGATGATCCGTCCCGGAATTCTGGCGGGCGGAAGCCTTGTGCTGATCTGGAGTTTTACAGAGCTCGGAACCCCGCTGATGTTCGGCTATACAAGAGTCACCGCAGTGCAGATCTTTAACGGTTTGACAGAACTGAAATCCAATCCGGAACCCTTTGCGCTTGTGCTTGTCATGCTGGTGATCTCCACCATTATGTATCTGCTGGCAAAGCTGCTTCTCCGCAGCGAAGGAGCCGGCTCCTCCAAAGGAACCGCAGGAACCTCCGCAGAACGTCTGAATGGATGGAAAAAGTATCTGCCGACTTTGTTCTTTGCTGTCATCACGTTCCTTGCTGCGCTGCCGCACATCGCATTGATCTTCACCTCCTTCTCTCTGAAATGGCAATCCACGATCCTGCCGGAGAACTGGACAGTGCTGAATTATGACAATGCGCTGTCCCATC
>JAFTIQ010000104.1 GCA_017456805.1 Lentisphaeria bacterium | reverse complement strand
TTGTATTCCATCACCGGATAGGCGAAGAAACCAACCATGAAGTGTCCGACACGGTCAAAATTGTTCCGTTGGAATCCGAACAATTCTGTAATAAAATCAAAGGGGACCGCGCCGAAGGTGTAATGTCCGCCGATGGTTTGGCAGGTAAGCGCGATCAGCATGAGGGTGTAGGAAGTATTCGAAAACCTGATCCCTTTCCGGTAAAGAATGAACAGAATGAGGACGGTAACTGATGCGATCAGATTTTCTGTGATCCAAATACTCATTTTGCTCGGATGAATGGCAAAAAACACGAATTCGACAAGATAAATCAGGAGGCAAATCCCCGGAAATACAGATTCTTTTTTGAAACTCATTTTTTCTCCCATAGAAACAGTGACTGTTTGAAATATATGCTTGCGGCAATCAAAAATCAAATAATGATACGAAAAAGATGAAATATTTTGCAGTATTTTTTGGAATGAGACCTGTTGAAAAATAAAAAAAAAGCAGTATATTGAGGCAAATTCAAAATCAAGGATCCAGAATTATGTTAAATTTCAAAACCATATTCCGTCCTCATTCCGGCGCAGGGGCTTTTTTCTTCAGTATTCTCCTCTGGGGGATCGGTGTCGGCTGTTTTGCGGCTGCACTGAATAATTATCTTTCTGAAATACATCACATGGACAGTGTGGAGCGAGGCTGGCTGGAGTTTTTCCGGGAACTTCCCGGGCTTGCCCTGGTGTTTCTTCTTGCGCTGCTTCATAAGGTGAGCGACTGGAAAGTCATGCGGCTTGGGACGCTGATTTCCATGATTGGTGCGGCTTTGCTGCTGATTCCGGCGGATAAGATAGCGATTGTTGCATTTATTATGATTTGGAGCATGGGGGAACATCTTGTGATGCCGATCCGGTCAGGGATAGCCATGCAGGTTGCGAATCAGGGATATGCCGGACAGTCACTTGGTTTTCTGACAAGTATTATGAATTTCGGAGCGGTTGCGGGCAGTCTGGCAGTTGCCGGGATCTTTTATGCGGGAACTGTATGGTTCGGACAGTCGGAGGAGGTGCTGTTTCAAGTTCTCTGGGGTGTTATCATCCTTCTGATGGCAGCCAGTATTATCAGCACATTTACGAAAGAGGCGCCCATGCTTCCCTCCAAGCGACCGCGTCTTTATTTTCACCGGAAATTCACAAAATTTTATGCGCTTGAACTTTTTTACGGGGCACGGAAGCAGATTTTTCTGACGTTTGCTCCTTATGTTCTGATCCGGGAATATGAATTTTCGACTGCCTCCATGGCGTTTCTGATGGGAGTTTGTGCATTTCTCAATATTTTTGCTGCACCTGCTATCGGGAAGCTGACGGACAAATGGGGATACCGTAATACGATGATCTGGGATACCGTGATTCTGTTCTTTGTGTGTCTGCTTTATGGATTTTCCGGGAAATGGTTTGCGCAGAGCATTGCTTTCTGGGTGGTCTGCCTGAACTTTGTTCTGGATGCAGTGCTCAGTACCACTTCTCTTGCAACAAATATCTATGTCCGGGAATTGGCTGATTCACAGGATGAACTGACCTCCACGCTGTCTACGGGGATTTCCATCAACCATTTGATTGCAATTATTTCTGCTCCGCTGGGAGGCTGGATCTGGATCCGGTTCGGAGTGGAATATCTCTTTACCTTTTCTGCAGTTATGGCAGTTTGCAATTCTCTTTTCGCCCTGACGATTCCGAAGCCGGGGACAGTCAAAGCGAAAAAAGAGCAACCGGTCTGATGAGGTAATTTCAAAAGTCCGGGACTTTTGAAATCACCTCTGATTATTGAGGAATTGCCGCGTAAAGCAGTGCGTAAATGATCACAGCGGCAGAGAACCATGCGGTTCTGCGGCGGATCGGACTGAAGTCTGTCATCAATGCAAAGATAGCGTAAATATAAAGAGCGCATCCGATGGCAAGTTTCCAGTAGAAATTGATTCCGGGGAAAAATTCGGAAAATTCCGTTGTGGGCAGGCTCAGCAGAACCAGCAGCGGAACAGGGAACAGACGGTAGAACATTTTCCATCCGAATACGATCCAGAGCACACTCCAGGCAAAGAGGGTTGCCCCGGGATAGAAGAGCATCATATTTCCTTTGAGGAATCCGAGAACCATAACGACAGCTGAGGGGATCGCGAGGGTGAGCCCGCCCTGCAAATCAGTGGAAATCCCTTCTTTGTATCTGCGCCAGACAAGGATCCCGCACAGAATAAATGCAACGCCCATAAAGACAGGATCTTTATAATTTTCCGGATTTTCGCCCCAGGTATTGATCAAAACAGGAAACCGGTAGAGAAACGGAATAAATGCCAGCGTAAGGATCAGATATTTCCAGACGAGTTTCATTTCTTTTCATCTCCTTCTTTTTTTGTCAGCGTGTTGACTGCATAAAGGAGTCCGGCGATGAATGCTGTTCCGAGGATCAGAGCGATCCCGAATGAGGACCAGGCTGTTGCAGTATCTGAAAAATCTCCCGGATTTGTTTGGATCAGAAGATACCGGAGAAGATCGCAGAAGAAATAGGCGATGAATGTAATGCAGTACATGGAGAACCGCTCATAAGCCGTTTTGCAGAGATAAACTGCAAGCGGAAACACGGCAAGAAGCATTGCCCACAGCAGAAGAGAAGAGTTGCTTAACGGAACAGCTTCCTGAATCGCTCTGGCAACATCCGGTTCATTGTTGGAGGCAAAGAAATAGATGTTCCGGAATGTACGGGACATCACATCTGACAGAATCAGATTGATCTGTTTCAGGTTCGGTGCAACGCCGAGCAGCAGAACCAGCGGACCGGTCATTTTTACTGAGAAGATGATTCCTGCCGCATAAGAACTGACCGCCAGCATGATGAAGATCAGACTGATCTCCCGGACCGGACAGAAAAACAGAAGAAGTGTTCCGGCGATCAGTTCGAGCCATGCCGGAACGATTCCGGAGACCCGGTAGGAGCGATCCTCTTTGAAATGACACCAGATATGGAGAGCAAAGAGAACACTCAGCACCCATACCAGATAGAAGTCAATGTTCCGGAGCAGTTCTGCCGGGGCCAGAAGAAACGAGAATACAGCAGAAAACACCAGAACTGCTGCGGCAGTCGGATATTTTCTCAGTTTTGCGATCATGGAATGAAAATCCATATTATAACCCATCCTTTTATCGTTACAGGAGTCCATTTTCAGAAACAGATGCACCGGAAAACTGCCGCTGCATCTGTTTTTCGTCAAGTAATGTAACACCGTATTTTAAAAAAATCAATCCTTCTTTTTTACATAATCTCCAGATTTTCTTTATTTTTTATCAGAGAAACTGTTCACAGTTTACGATTTTTTCCAGAAGATCATTGAGGGTATAGTAGTAATGATTACTGGATTCGAAACCGATCCGGCTGTCCCGGCGCATGATGTCATAAAGGCGGAGCGTGTTTTCCAATTCTTTTCTTACGGCATCTTTCACTCCTGCGGAGTCGCCGGCATCCCTGCTCCGGACGAACCGGATTTGCAGGTCTGTGCTGTACAAATGACAATATGCGCCCCAAGCCATTGTTTCAATTTCCCGGAAAAGTTCCTGTTCTTCCGGAAGGATCTGATCTTTGCACTCTTCCAGGATCTTCAGAGCCTCTCCCCATCCTTTGGAAACTTTCCGGAACTGTTCCGCAAAAGTTTCTTCCGGATAACAGGAGCGCCAGCGGGTCAAATCGTCATAGGGGAACCCGACCATTGTTGCTTTGCGTCCGGTATTTTGAGCGTGGAAGAGATTCATCGGACCGTAATGCGTGGGGCAGGTATAAGCTGTGATCACATCGAAGGGATAGTTCCGGAACGCTTCTCCGAACTGCCGCAGAGCTTTGCAGATCTTATCAGCGGTTTCCGGACGGAACTGACTGTGGACCAGTTCATCGGTTGTGCTGTGGATCAGGGCAAGATTCCCGCCGGGATATCCCCCATGTGTCCAGCTGAGCATGATTCCATCCACTCCGGCTTTTGCGAGCCTTCCGATATGTTCTTCGATGAGATAGGGGACTGGGATATAGGGGACTGAGGAGAGTTCCCAGGAGTTATTTGCCTGAATTTTAGCTGCGACTTTCAAGCCGCGTTTTTTTGCATAGCGGACCGCTTCGGCAGATTCTTCTGAAGGGCCGGGCTGGGAGATGGAATAGTCGAACACTACATTAGGCGTTCCGGCGATCGCAATGGATTTTCCCCATTCACTGATGGTAAGAAACCAGGTGTTTTCGGGGAGCTGATCGATCACTTTTTTCCGGAATTCTGCTTCATGGTCGAAATTCTTTTCCGCCCACGCCCAGTCTGACATCAGAAGTTTTGCTTCCGGTGCGGCGCGATGCATTCCCCGTTCTGCCGCCTGAGCGATTGCTCCGATGATTTCGGAACCGTGGATCTTGCTGCACAGCGGACAGCCCTCCACCTTATGCTGAGCATTGCAGTGAGTCACGTTTTCGGACATGGTAATGAGGAAGGATCCGGCAATGTCCGGGACCTGTTTGAAAATGGCATACATTGCTTCTTCCATCCAGGGGAGGACTTCTCCCTTGCTGGTGCAGTTGGCATATTGATGATTTGCCGGGTTGGAGAGCACGCCGCGCCAGCCGGGATTTTTCTCATAAAAGGCTTCGGTCATTCCGCGCGGTTCATTCAGATACAGATAGATCCCGATACCGTATTTTTTACAGCGTTCCACGATCCGGGCGAGGTTCTGCAATCTGGTTTCATAGCCTTTGGAGAACTCTTCCGATCCTTTGACAGGATGCAGCAGGTAAAGGATCACATGGAACCAGATTCCATTGATTCCCTGGGCGGCATATTCTTTCAGAAGATTTTCGGGAACGGGATCTCTTTCTTCAATATTCATCAGGAGATCCCCGCAGGTGGCGGCGTAAGAATGAACAAAGCGCAGAGAGAAAGGTCCTTCCTTTCCATTTGCCGGGAAGAAAGTCCGGTATTTTCCGCTGAATTCAAAGGGCTGTTCCAGATAGCCGTACTGTTCTGCCGGGATATATTTCTGCCAATTCTTCCGGAATATTTCTGTCGCAAACTGTTCTTCCGGGGTAAGAGGATGATATTCCACTTTGCCGCAATCGGGCTTCATATTTCCCAGTTTTCCCCAGAGAAAATCTTCTTCCCGGAGCGCTGACCGCATCTGTTCCGGAGTCCATTCCAGAATCTGAAGGAGCTGTTCATAGTTCAGCAGATGCCAGTTGTTCCGGATGATGGTCAGATATCCGAACCGGACCCAGTCCGAGACGGGCGGCTGTTCTGCGGGTAATCCCAATTCTTTTGCTGCTGCGGAAAGATCGGATTCTTTACAGTTCAGGATTTTTGCCAGACGTTTGAGGGGGACAACATTGTAATTTCTCCACAGGACAGCCTGCCATTTTGTTGGGAAATGGGAAAATTCCAGCGGGGGACAGCTGATCTCAGGGACATC
>JAFTIQ010000103.1 GCA_017456805.1 Lentisphaeria bacterium | reverse complement strand
CAAAAAATGGTTAGGATTTGTATGTAGAAATGTATGTAAGCTCTGCACGCGACTATAAAAAGTAGGTTCGAATCCCGACGGGGTTACCATTTTTGAACTCAAAACAGTGTGCTCTTTGAAAAATAAACACATTTTTTGTATGTAAAAATGTATGTAAGCTTTCAGAACAAAAAAACAGGAGTACCGAAAAATACGGCACTCCTGAAAACGGGGAGAAATCGTTTTATTTGAACCGACCCATGGAATCACGGGCACGACCACGGAAATTGAACTCGTCAACTTCAACCATCGGAAGACGGTGACGGCTCCGCTCCATATCGTCCAGACGGACACGGCGCATCGGATAACCTTCATCATCCTGCATCAGACGGGAACGCATACGGTAATGATGTTCCCCGCCATAACGGGAAAACATTTCAACATATTTTCCGATCGCTTCTTCCTTCGCCTGTTCTTCCAGATCTTCCGGCATTGTTCCGGCATACGCTTTCATGCCAATACAAAGCTCGGTAAACTCTTTCATTGCTTCAAACGGTTCATCTTTACAGATCCGCTTGATCATGCTGGCAGCTTCTTTCACGATCAGACATTTAATGTCGTCTTCCGTCAAAGACTGTCCCATCATGTCGGCGAGATGCTCTTTGTATTGTTCCATGCGTTCGCCGGATCGGTCATAACTTCTCCGTGACGGCATTCCGATCCCGGTGTGGGCATATTCTGTGCCACCATGACCGTAACGCATAGAGTTGTCAGAATATCTTGCACCGCTCCGCATCGGCATTGAACGACCGCCGCCAGCGTACCGGGAGTCCCATGTATGACCATAACGCTGATCATCTTCCGGCATGTTCTCCGACATGCTTTTTTTGACTTTTTCAGCCAGAAAATTAACCATCATCCAGCTCATCTGTTCCGGATCTTCTGACTTTCTCAATTCTTCGAGAAATGCTTCTTTGCTGCGGAACTTTTCCGGCAAATCGGACATTCCCATATCGTGTTTTTTATGTTTGTCTTCCATTTCGACACCTATTTTCTTTTTTGTTGTTACCCCATGAAACCGCCCATCGGGGGGAATCTACCTCCGCCCATTGGCATACCGCCGCCAAACATCCGCTGCATAAGCCCTTGCATAAATCCTTGCGGGTTTTGCCGTGACTGCTGCAACATATTGACGAACTGCGGTTCCCGGAGCTGTTTATCCAGATTGATAATCTGTCTTGCGATTCTTTGATCTATCCGATTTCCGTTTTTTGCATCCGGTTCAACGAGCTGTAACCCGTAAGTTTCACCGTCATCCCCGGAATAAATCCTGATTGTTGTATAGAACTTTGCCTGTACCTGATTCGGTTTCATTTGTCCGATAGGCTGACTGTTTCCGTTTTCGTTGCTCATGGTCGACTCTCCTTAATTCATATTTCCGTTTTGATTATTCATGTTGAACTGCGGGACCTGAAAGTTTGTCGGCATCGGTGTTGATGTTGCAATGTAAGGCAATGCCGGTGCTGGCATGATCGTTGATGTTTGGAACATCGGCTGCTGCGGAAAGAATTGAAATCCCTGCTGGGGAAAATATGGAAAAGCCTGTTGAGGTTGGTTGAATTGCGGCTGTCCCTGCGGCTGGTTATTCTGCTGATTTCCAACTCTTTGCTGTTCCGCTATAAGCTGCTTCAATTCATCAAAACCATTCTTCAGGCTGTTTACTTCGCCCGTCAGCACGGAAACAGGATCCGGAGGTGTCGGCTCCGGTACATGAAATCGTTCACGGATTTCCTGTAATTCTGCCATCAATGCGGAAACATGCCGCTGGTACGCTTCATTCTCAAGTCTGATCCGTTCGCTTTGGTCCGGCTCCGGTACAACTGTTTCCATTTCGGGAACAATTACATCCGGTTCAGTTGTCAAGTTTTCCTTTACAACTGCTTCGGATTCGATTTCCTGTTTGGTCTCTTCTTCCATGTATCGTTCTCCTCTGTTTCTGCTGTAACTTACAAGCCCGCCCTGATTTTTAGAAATAAAAAAAACAAGGTGAATCTTTTTACTCAAAATAAAAAATTTCCATCTTTTTGAACACACTTTTATATTTTTGCTGAACTTTCCGGAACTGTTCACTCACCCAAAAAAAACAACAATTTTTTACATGGAAAGGAAGGCAAAATCATGGAAGCCCTGCCAATTTATAACGTTAATCCCAACGGGAATTCTTTCAACGGCTGGGAAGCTCTTGCACTCATGAACAACAGAAACGGCGGTTACGGCTATGGCATGGAAGGCGGATGGTTCGCATGGATCATTCTTCTTGTCCTCTTCGGCTGGGGCGGTTTCGGCGGTCGTGGGTTCGGTGGTTTCGGCGGATTCGGAAACGGATGCGGCGGATGCGGATGTAATTCCGGAATCGGCGTCCTCGGTGCTGATCTTGCTGTAAGCAATGCCACAGCAACCGCACGGAATGAAGCCGGTCTCGATTTCATCGCTCAGAATGTCAACGGGATCCGAAACACTCTCTGCGATCTCTCCGGAACTCTCTGTACCCAGTTCGCAACCACAAACTCCAACATTGCCCAGATCGGCTATCAGACCCAGCTCGGACAGCGTGATCTTCAGGCACAGCTTGCAAACTGCTGCTGCCAGACACAGCAGAGCATTGCCGCTGTCAACAACAACATTTCCCAGCAGTTCGGTCAGTTGAACTACAATAACGCTATGTGCTGCTGCGACATCAAGAACGCAATCCATGCGGAAGGTGAAGCAACCAGAGCGTTGATCAACAGCCAGTACACCGCAAACATTGAACGCAAGCTCGCAGAAGCAAATCAGCAGATTTTTGTCCTGAAAAACTTCGGTCAGTTTGTGAATAAGGGAAATTGCGGATGTGATGCTGTCCCTGCATGTGGCGGATGCTGCTGAGCAGTTCGGTAATTCCGAATAACTGAAAAAACTTAACCGATTGAGGTGAAAATATGTGCAAAAGAAATTTTTTTCGCCGTTATGCGCTCGGTGCGCCGGTGGTCGGGACCACAAATGTGATCTTCTCCATGCGGTCAACGAAACGCCGTCTGCTCGCTCAGGATCTCTTTTTCCTGACGGTTCCGGTAGCAACGGATTCAACTCTCCCTCCGAAAGTTCAACTTTGTGATGGGACTGTTCTGGATATCGTTTACTCCAGTTCCGCTGATCCGGCAGATGCTTCTGTTCTGATTGGACAGAGAGTTTACCTCTGCACTATTATTTGTGTCGCCGGTGATCTTACTCTGAACATTCTGAACGCAACTGCTCCCGCCGCTGCCGGAGCATAAAAAGATCTTTCCGTTTTTCCGTTTCCCCGGCGTAAAAAACCGGGGTTTTTCTTTCTGTATAATATAAGGAATAAAAAAATGCAACATTTTTCCTGCGAATTGACTTTTCGGGATCTTGCCAGGGAACTTGCGATTCCGGTTGAAATCCGCTCATCCAGATGCCGGAAATATCCTCTGGCAGTCAAAAACTGTATCGGGATCATCGACACCGGAGCAACTTCTTCCATGCTGACAGAAACTATCGCCCGGGACCTTGATTTGATCCCATCCGGCAATATCACAGTTTCCGGTGTTCACGGAACGGAAAACGCCAATATGTACGAGGTTGATGTTATCTTCGGGAATCGCTGTATCTTGCGCGATATGCCCGTTTCCGGAGCAAATGGAGATGCCAGCTTTGATCTCTTGATCGGAATGGATATTCTTTCAAAGGGAGAGCTTTATCTTTTCAATGAAAACGGAAAAACTGTGTTCCGGTTCGGGATCCCGTTTATTTCGGATTCTTTTTCTGATTCTGATTCTGATTGATGATTTTTTCATCAAGTTCATCCACGGCACAGCGTAACATCTGCAACCGCTGACGGCTCGGTTCACATTTCGTGCAATCTCCGCAGCAAGAGAAATTCAGGACCGTCTTTTTTGCCCGGCAAGCGGTACAAATACTGCTTTTCAATTCTTCCGGCTTGAACTTGATCCGGCACAAATAACAGCACCGCAACCCTTTTGATTTCAGCCGTTCCGACCGTTTCCGCAGTATTTCCTGCTTTGCGCTTTCGATGTGTTCCAGTGTATAAAGATTCCGAAATCCTGTTTTGCAACTTTCTACGGCATCCGGCTTTCCAAGCACTTTCATTGCATACCGTTCGTTCTGGATCCCCATGATCCCGGCAGCAGTTTTCACATTATAATATTTTGGCGATTCTGTATCAGACATGATCCACACCGCTTTCTGCTTTCGCAAGCGCATTTTTCAAACACTCGATCATCCGTGGATTTTGTTCTCCGAACGGCAATTTTCCGCAGGAACAGAAATTGAAAACGCACAAATCCGCTCGGCATTGCATACACCGTCCGCCAACAAGATCACATTTCTTGCATTGGGTATGACATCGCCGGCAACTTTCGCAAACTGGCTTTTCTGATTTTTCTTTCCGTTCGGAAACGGATTTTTCAATTCTGGAAATTGCGTAAAAATGCTGCGGCAAATTATATTTATTTTTCCGGATGAAATCCGGTTTTCCCAAAATCTTTCTTGCGGTAACGACTGAAACATCCAGCAGACAGGCACAGCGGCAGATGTCGATAAAACATCCGTCACAGCACTTTTCCATGTTTTTCTCTCTGCTCATTCTTCGCTGTTCCCCCGTTCCGTTACGATTCCGGTTTGCGGATCAAAATTCACCACCGGAATGTGAAATCTGTTGTGGTGCTGATGAATTGTCTGCTGGTATCTGACCTGTTCCGGCTCTTTTTTCTCTTTGGCATTCAGCCAGGGAGCCGGATCGGAATCATCGAACTTCGGGGACCGCTCCTTGATCTCTCTTGCCAGCTTCATATAATTTGCATGGAGCAAAGAAAGATTTGGTTCCGGTCCCAGCTTTTTTGCGTTCCAATCTTTGATTGAAACGGTTCCATCTTCTGCGGTTTCCGTTTTGAAATCGATATCCGGTATCGCATCCGGATAGAACCGTTTGACCATTGTGCTGAAATTCACCATTTTTGCGGATTCTCCTTTCCGTTTTCAGTTGTTAATTCTAATTTAATAACTGAAAGTTTTGAATCCACAAATAACGGAAAAATTTCACTTAATTATTTCATATCCATAATCTGTTTACTATCCGCACCAGCTTTGATGGCATCGACGGTATATCCGTTGATCTGTCTGCCGATCTTAACACGCAATGCTCCGGAGGTATTCACACCTGTATTACCTTTCCCGGCTGGCTGGCCAGATGAAGCTCCTGCAATAGAAGGAGTGACATTTCCGCTTGCATCTGCCTGTCCTGACATCTCAATTTCCACGTTATCACGTGTCACGGCTGAGAGGATCTTTCCATACCGGAGGTTAAAAGAAAAAGTTCCGTTTTCCGGATTGATCCCGGCATCGAACCCGACACCATCCCCGTAGTTGATAACGTTGTGACCGCATCCACTGAGAATTACGGCGGCAAGCACCGCCCCGACC
>JAFTIQ010000102.1 GCA_017456805.1 Lentisphaeria bacterium | reverse complement strand
TCAAGCTCCCCAGCGGTGAAGTCCGTCTGGTCCACCTTGATTGCCGTGCAACCATCGGAAAAGTTGGCAACGCAGACCATATGAACGTTTCTCTCGGGAAAGCCGGTAAGAAACGCTACCTCGGTTTCCGTCCCCACGTCCGTGGTGTTGTTCAGAACCCTGTCGACCACCCGATGGGTGGTGGTGAAGGCAGAAGCTCCGGTGGTGGACATCCTGTCTCCCCGTGGGGTCAGCTCGCCAAAGGCAAGAAGACCCGCTGCCCGCGCAAGAACAGCAAACGTTTCATTGTTGAACGGAGGAAGAAATAATGGCCAGATCTATCAAGAAGGGACCTTTCGTAGACTATCATCTGATCGAAAAGATCGAGAAAATGAACGAGTCCGGCAAAAAGGCTCCGATCAAAACCTGGTCTCGCCGTTCCATGGTGATTCCGGATTTTGTCGGTCACACTTTCCATGTACACAATGGAAAGCAGTTCATCCCCGTTTTCGTTACCGAAAACATGGTTGGACACAAGCTCGGCGAATTCTCTGTGACACGTACATTCAAGGGTCACGGGGTTATGTCCGGAAAGAACGCTTAATCAGTTGTTCTTTTACCAAACCGATCGCTCTTCAGAGAGCGGTCGGTTTTTTTTTGCCCGGATTTTATCCATATTTTGCTTTTTGCGCCGAACCTCTGTTTACGCGGAATGTCCATTTCAGAAAAGAAGCAGGGGGGGTGCGTTATGAACAAATGGTGGTATTGTCTGGGGATGGCGTTGTTTTGTTTTTGCGGATGTGAGAGAGAAAACGGGACCGGGGGAATTCCTGCGGTAACGCCCTTTGATTTGAAACGGTACATGGGGACATGGTATGAAATTGCCAGGAATCCGCACCGTTTTGAGAAGGGGCTGAGTCATGTTTCTGCGGTATATACGTTGAATTCTGACGGTACGGTATCGGTTCTCAATCGCGGGATCCGTGAAAACGGGACGGAAAGTGTAATCAGAGGCATTGCGAAGGCTTGCCCGCCTTCCGGTTCGGGGGAACTGAAAGTATCGTTTTTCCGTCCATTCTACGGGGCTTACCGGGTGATCTGGTTATCCCCGGATTATCGATTGGCGATTGTGACATCCTCAACGAAGGATTATTTATGGGTTTTATGCCGGGACCGGAGGATTTCTGCGGAGGAGCGTGAGTTTGTACTGCACTGGCTGCGGGAACATGGATTTTCAGTATCGCAGCTGGAATGGATTGAACAGGATCGGGGGAAACTTCAATCGAAGAGTGAGGGTTGAATTGCCTCAGTTCTGGGGCGTTTTGTGCGGGGATAGAGTCCGCGTTTTTCCCGTGCGGATCCGACAGCCAGAGAGGGCTGGCCTTCTTCTGCGATGGCATTATTTTCCAGATTTTCGAGGATTTCCCGAGCCCTGGTGATGACAGGGGCGGGCAGTCCGGCGAGTTTTGCCACATGGATCCCGTAACTTTTATCGGCGGCGCCGGGAATGATCTTCCGCAGGAAAATGATCTGGTCACCGTACTCACGGACAGCGACGTTATAATTTTTGACGCAGCGGCGCGTGATAGCGAGCTCAGTCAGTTCGTGGTAGTGGGTTGCGAACATGGTGCGTGCATGACATTCCTTGTTATCGAGGATATATTCAGCGACGGCCCAAGCGATGGAGAGTCCGTCGAATGTGCTTGTTCCTCTGCCGATTTCATCCAGAATGATCAGGCTGCGCGGGGTTGCATTGTTGAGGATGTTGGCAGTTTCCAGCATTTCCACCATGAATGTACTTTGTCCGCGGGAGATATCATCGCTTGCGCCGACGCGGGTAAAGATTTTATCTGCGACGCCGATTTCAGCGGAGTCGGCGGGGAGATAGGAGCCGATTTGAGCCATGATGACCAGCAGAGCGGCCTGGCGGATGTAAGTGGATTTTCCTGCCATGTTGGGTCCGGTAATGATCATCATGCGGTTTTCCTCGGCATCCAGAAGGATATCATTGGGGACAAACCGTTCCTCTTTTGCGGCGGCGTCGAGGACGGGATGCCGTCCGCCGGAGATATTGAGGAGGTCACCATCTGTGATTCTTGGACGGCAATAGGAATATTGTGCGGCACATTCTGCCAGGGAGCAGAGGGCATCGATCTGTGCAAGAGCTGCTGATGTTTTCTGAATGTCAGAGGTACGTTTGGCGGCTTCTTTGCGGAGATTTTCAAAGATCAGGGCTTCCAGGGCTTTTGCCTTATCATCGGCACCGAGGACTTTCACTTCCATTTCTTTGAGTTCGGGCGTGATAAACCGTTCGCAGTTTGCGAGGGTTTGTTTCCGGATATAATCTTCGGGGACGTGTTCCAGATTTGATTTCGTGATTTCGATATAGAATCCGAAAACGCGGTTATAGTTGACTTTCAGGGATTTGACGCCTGTTCTCTGCTGTTCTTTTGCCTGAAGAGCCGCGATCCAGTTTCTTCCATCTGCGGAAGCGGAACGGAGTTCATCCAGTTCGGGGGAGCATCCGGGACGGATCACGCCGCCGTCGGAGACATTTGCAGGGGGCTCATCGACGAGGGTGTTTTCGATTTGAGCGGCGAGATCTTCCATTGCCACGAGGTCATCATTGATTCTGAGAAGCAGGGGCAGATCGTACGCTGCAAGGATCGCTTTGACTCCGGGGATCATCTGGAGACCGGTTGCCAGAGAGGAAAGATCTCTCGGGTTGGCGGAATTCACGTTGAGCTTTGCGGTGATCCGTTCCAGGTCGCGGATCCCGCTGATGGTTTCCCGCAGTTCAGCCAGGGAGAGGGGATCATCCTTGAAAAGCCCCACCACATCCTGACGTTCCACGATTGCGATGATATCTCTCAGGGGGTTCAGGATCCAGTTTTTCAGCAATCTTCCGCCCATTGGAGTTCTTGTCCGGTCGAGGACATGAAGGAGGGTGGAATTTTTAGCGGATCCTGCGAGGGGTTCCACGAGTTCCAGATTTCTTCTGGAATTGGGATCGATTCCGAGATAGAGGCCGGACTTTTTCAGAGCGATTTTGCGGATATGTCCGGCATTGTATTTCAGATTTTCGACGGTATAATAGAGAGCTGCGCCTGCTGCCTGGATGGCAGAGGACTCATCTTTGAATCCGAATCCGTTGAGATTCATTGTTCCGAAATGTCTTGTGAGCAGTTCAAAGGCGTGATCGTAAGTGAAGATATAATCGTCCAGATCGGTCCAGAGGATCTGCCATGAGGTATCGGGTTTGTCAGAAGGATCTGTATTCCATCGTATTGCAGTTGCGTGTGGGATCAGACATTCTCTTGGTTTGAGTTTTGCCAGTTCATCGGAAAGAGCGCGGATGGAATCATATTCACCAGCCATGAATTCCCCTGTACTGACATCCAGCCATGCGAGGGCGAAATGATCGTTTTTTCCGGGAAGGAATGCGCAAAGGAAGTTGTTGCTGTCGGGTGCAAGGAGGGGACCTTCCAGGATGGATCCCGGGGTTACGATTCTTGAGATTCCCCGTTTTACGATTCCTTTTGCCAGAGCGGGATCTTCCTGTTGCTCAGCGATTGCGACTTTGAAACCTGCTTCCAGGAGTTTGGGCAGATAAAGTTCGAGGGCATGGTAAGGGATTCCGCACATAGGGCTTCCGGCGCGGGCGGTCAATGCGACTTCCAGAACGGGACTTGCCTTTTTGGCGTCATCGAAGAACATCTCATAGAAATCGCCCATTCTGTACATGAGGATAGAATCAGCCGGTGCAGTGCTTTTGACCTGCATATACTGTTTCATCATAGGGGTCAGATTTGTGGGGACATCTGCCATGAGAGTTCCTTTTGCTGTTCGTTGTTAAACTGTTGAAATTGACTCAATAATATACAGTTTTCTTCCAAAAAATCAAGGCTGAGGGCGATTTTTCTGGGCTTCAACGGAAAAAAAAGGAGAAAAAAACAGTTTTTATCTTTTTTTGTTCTTGAAATAGCTGAAATTTAATAGTATATTCGTTTCGAGTGATAGAGGGGAGTATCAAGAATATCGCTTCTTTATCGTTTTTTTTATCATTATTTTTCTATGAAAGGAGAAAGAAAATGTTTTGTCCAAATTGTGGAAATCAGATCCCTGATGGGAGTATTTGTCCGAGATGTAATCCGATGCCGCAGGCAGTACCTCCGCAGTTTCAGCAGGCTGCACCTCCGCCGCAATATCAGCAAGTTCCGCCCCAGAGTTTAAGCGGTGCAGTCCCTCCCCCTCCTCCTCCGCCGCCGTCTGCACTTCCCTCCGGTGGGTATAAAGTCAACAATGTGCTCAACAATGCGAATTTCAAACTTCTGGAAAGTGTTGGCTGCTTCTCTGTTTATGAACATCAGAAAGATTTGAGTACCAGTGCAAATCTGGCGATTGTTTCCTACTTTATGCAGGAAATGAATGTCCGGAAGCGTCAGGTTCTTGCTCAGTTGAATGGCAATACGATTAAGATGCAGGCAGGTGCGCTCCAGTGGCTGTGCGGTAATGTTGAAAGTGAAACCGGTTTGGGATCCGGAGCGAAAGCGATTGGCGGATTCCTGAAGGGCATGGTCAAAGGAATGGTTACCGGGGAAAGCACAGTCAAACCTCTTTACAGCGGTTATGGATTTGTGATGCTGGAACCCACATACAAGTATATTCTTGTGGAAGATATCTCCAAGTGGGGTCCCGCCGGGATCGTGCTGCAGGATGGACTTTTCCTTGCTTGCGATGCCACGCTGCAGGAACAGGTTGTCAGCCGCAAGACTCTTTCCTCTCTGGCTGCGGGCGAAGGACTTTTCAACCTCTGTCTTTCCGGAAACGGTGTTGCTGTTTTTGAAAGCCCTGTTCCCAGAGAAGAATTGATTGAAATCGAATTGAATAACAGCGTTCTCAAGATTGATGGAAATATGGCGATCGCCTGGTCCAACACTTTGGAACTGACAGTGGAACGTTCTTCCAAGAGTCTGATCGGTTCCATGGTCAATAAGGAAGGGTTGCTGAACGTTTACCGCGGTACCGGAAAAGTCTGGATGACTCCGACGGTTGCCGGTACTCTGATGGAAGGCGGTGAGCCTCCTGCTGAATCCGCATCATCCGGCGGAAGTGCAAACAAGAGCGTGATTGGCGGAGTTCTGGATATTCTTTCCGACTGATCCGGAATCACGTTTTTCAAAAAGAGCTGCCGCAGAACTGATTTTTCAGCGCTGCGGCAGTTTTTTTGATCCGGAACGGTTTATTGTTCAGAGCGTTCCGCATTTTTTCTGTTGAGGATCGTATAGAGAGCCACGGTAAAGATCGCACCGAGTCCATCGCAGAGAATATCTTTCTGAGCATCCCAGAGATCATCCTGCGTTCCGAGGAATGCGATTCCCACATCTTTTGCTGCGATTTCCACATAAAGCCATTCAGCGACTTCAAACAGTCCTGCGATGCCGAAGATACCCATGACAACAAGAAACGCGGTCAGAAAACGTCCTTTTATCAACTTTTTCTGTTCATTGTATTCCATCACCGGATAGGCGAAGAAACCAACCATGAAGTGTCC
>JAFTIQ010000101.1 GCA_017456805.1 Lentisphaeria bacterium | reverse complement strand
TAACCGTTCCAAAGGGGGTTTCAATCACAGAACCGAAAGGTGCAACTTCTTCCGTGGTGGAGAAGCAGATCGCCTGAGTTGCAGAGGGCAGATAAAGATATGCGCCATTTGCCAACTGATCTTTATGAACATAAAGTCCGCACTGTCCGGGATGAACCCCTTCCAGAAGTTTCCGGGAGGGAGTCACTGTGATAAAGTGATCCCAGCAAGCGGAAACGCCAAGACGATAAACCCCTTTCTTGCCGTTTGCAGGAGCTTTCAGAGTCACATAACGGGGCTTGATTGATGCCGGATCGTCAAGTTTCGGGGACCGTTTCTTTCCCGGAGGCAATCCATTCGGGGAGAAGGTGCGGTGGTAGGCTCTGTAACGCAGATCCAGCCAGATATCGCCCATGCCGTCTTTATAAACAAATTCGTTCTTGGTGATTCCGTCATCTTCCATAAATTTCTGATCCACAATATTTCCTTCGGGATCCACAAGGAAGAAAAATGCCGGTCTCGGGCCTTCCATATTGATGTTTGCATCGCGGACAGCAACTTTCAGATCAAAGCCGCCGCCCTGCTCATCAAAGAAATAAAAGGTCATGTTGTCTCTGGGACGGAAAAACTTCTTCGGGCCGAGCATTGCGCCTTCGTAGTTTGACTCTTCGCAGAAGCCTGCACAGCCGGAAAGAAGAATCCCGGCTGCAGCAACTGCAAACATCTTTACAATGTGCTTGAATTTCATAGCAGTTCTTTTCTTTATTTTTCAGGTTGAATGGTGTAAACGATCTTGATTTCATCTCCTGCCTTGAACGCTTTTCCAAGCGTGATCAGCAGAGGTGCAACCGTCTGACCGTAATTCAAATATCTGGGGCCGATTTCACAGAAATATGCCTTGTCAAATTTGACAACGATCTTCTTTCCGAACCGGACAGCGGTTGCCATTCCCGGATTGGTGGTCCATGCACCATTCACAAGGAATTCCACAGTATGGCCTTTTTTATCAGCCAGGAACGGAATCTGTTCCGCAAAACGCTTGAAGGTGATATCCTTATCGAATTTCACCGTAACAGTCTGACGGATTCCATCGTCAAGACATTCCGTATAACGGGAGAAGGAAACGCCGTCTGCCTGGAACATACCGCCGCGGGCAAGGATCTTGCTTCCGCCGCGAAGAACCCGGGCATTGTAGTTCCAATAATCAGGATAGGCAAGTCTTCCATCCGGCAGATCCCCGCGCAGCATGTGGAAGGTATTGCCGCTCCAGTTCATACCGGTAATGAAGGCACCGTAACCTTCAAACCACAGAATTGCGGTTCCCTGAAGCTGGGTCCACTTGTAGGTGGGCAGCTTGGGATTATCAACCGTCTTGAACCGCTGATTCTTCGTCCAGTCACTTGCAGTTCCTTTCAGATACTGGAACATATAGTAGTTATTCTTCCGGACCGCAATAAACTCGTTATTGAAATTCCGGACGAAATTTCCGCCTTTTTCATAGGGGAGTTTCGGATTCTGAATAGGTTCGGTACGGTAACGGATGTAATTGTAGAACGGTCCGAAGGATGCCATGGAATAGTGGATCGCATGGTGGTTTGCATGTTTTCTCGGAGCGAGATTTTCCACAAAACCGGTGGGGCTTTCCACTTCACGGCCCGCAGCAAAAACTGCCGCACTTTCAATCTCATGATGAAGCAGAGTCCAGCCTGCACTGTACTGCGCAACGTTCCAGCCGCCCGCCGTACGATGGGAGAAGCTGCTGGATCCAATAAGACGTCCATCCGGTTCGCGGACAACTGAGTGAGACATAAAATCATGAACCTTGCGGCAGCCTTCCAATGCTTCCTTATTTCCGCTCATCCGGTAATAAAGAGCCTGCAAACTCTGACCGAGTCCCTGATAAGTGCCATCCGCACCGTAGGCTTCCTGCTGATATCCGGTCGCCATAAACGGATTCAATTCCGGATCGTTCAGCTGATGAATATAATCTTCTGCCAATCTCTTGTACCCTTCATTGCCGTCCGTCTCATAAAGAGCATAGTAGCAATAGGGGAAATGACTGGACTGGTTTTCACAGGAAACACGGAACATGCTGAACCGGTCTGCAACACGTTTGACCGCATCATACCACAATGCCCGCAAGTTGGCATCTTTGATACTCTTCGCAGATTCATAGTAATCTTTAACATGTGTAATGTAGGTCAATGCATCGCTTCCGCAGTAATCAGAATGGGAATCATCCTGTGTATCGCTTTCCTTCATCGTCAGGAAATAAGGAAGTGCAGCAATCAGAATCCGCTGATCCAGTTTTCCCGTATAGGGGTTGTAAGGAGCTTTCATGCTGTTGATCAATCCCATTGCAGCAACAGACGGGACTTTCCCGAAATTCGGCTTGGAAGGATCAAGAACCTGGATTTCCAACTGGTAATTGATGTAAGTAAAGACCCCCCAGCCGCCGATGAGACCGCTCTTGTGCGGAACTGCAGCAAATTCTTTCTTCAATGTCCGGAAATCAACAATATCCACTTTCAAATCTTCCGGCTTCAGAGTCTTTATCCAATCGTGGATCCGAACCTGATACTTATGAGCATAAATCGTGCCGTCAGAGGCCTTTTCGATACTTCCGTTGATTCTCCGGGCTGTCGCTGCATCTTCACAGAGAATCACAGGCATTCCGCCCAGACCAAAGGAGTAATAGGGAATCGTTTTCGGAGCTTTCGTGCTGAATTTCAAAACCTGTCCGACATAGGGAACAACATTCAGTTCCCCCTTGCGTTTGGTTTCATTGCAGACAACATTTCCTTTTTCATCCGTCAGTTTCAGAGGAACTCCAATAAAATACCAGTCAAGCTTTTTCGCTCCTTCCGGAACCAGGAAATATGCTTCGTTGAACTGATTTACATCAGCGAAGTTCCACCGGCAGCGGGAAGCAGCAACACCATACTTTTTCACAGGAGCAGAAACCGGATCCACTGTAAAATCCAATCCGCTGACACGCATCTGATAGATCCCCGCAGGTGCATTTTTGCCGAAATCGTGCGAAACAACTTTATCTCCGTTGAATTTCACATAATCCCAGAAAACTTCATGTTCTTCCGCATCCAGGATCTTGACAACTGCCGCACCGTTTTTCGGGGAATTCAGCTTTGCTCCAAGCTTCAGAGGGCCCCCGTCATGAACAAAGTAAAACGCCAGAGCCTGTGCCTGATAAGGACCTTTCAATGCCCCCTCGGCACACAGCACAGACACCGCAAAAAGAAGTGTCAGAAAATATTTCATCAATCTCATATATCACCTCAATTATTCGGTCACAAAGGTGGACGGAGCATAGATATACTCAGTCTTATCTCCACGAATCACTTCAATTGCAAAAATCACGTTGGAAAGTTTCAGCTTTTCGCCGGGCTTGAATCCGCTGAAATTATCATATTTCACTTTCAAAGTCCAAACTTTTCCGCTGTCATCAGAGGTCATTTCATAAGATTTTTTGCCGTTAAGCTGAATCTGAGGCATGGTATATGCTTTGTGGAATTTAACATCAACTGCATCCGCTTCCTGCTGAAGTTTCACAGTTACAACCAGTTCCCCGCCCTTCTTCAGAACCGCAGGAGTCATATCAACTGCAACTTCAGGAACTTTCACCATCGCCATCTTTTCAATGACAATCTTCTGTCCATAGTAGTCTATCCGCAGAAACAGATCCCGCTTGGCTGTCATAGTGTGTTTGACAACATACGTTCCCACAGGAACCTTTGTCACAACTCCAAACATCTGATGTCCGCCGGGAAAAGAAGCGGAAAAGGCATTGTAACCTTTCGGTTTCCGTTCATTGGATTTGACTTTTACAATGAAATAGGGATAATCCGGAGAAACAGGAACATAACGTCCCAGATCTTTGGCTCCGCCGAATGACATATATTTTGCATCAGTAAAAGGTGTGATCTCAGTTTTGAGGACCCGCCAGTTTTTGTTATCTTTTCCATAAACGGTATTCCCGCCTTCTTCCACCCACAATGTGTTGGGATCGGGATTCCGTTTGAACTCTGCATAAAGCCCGGAAGCCAATGCACCGACAGTCAGAATAAGCAATGCTTTTTTCATATTTTATTTCTCCTTATGTTGATTTTATTTTCCCGAACCGAAAATGACAGATCCCCAATGCCCATCATTAGAGCGGATACGCATTTCGTTGAGCGTAAGATTTTCTACATGCCCATCCACGAACACCATATTGGAACTGTTGCCATGTCTGTTACGGGAAATTTGCCGCCCTTCATACCGGCAAGAGAAAATACCATACTGATTAGCAGGCGTCAAGTCTGTTTCTGTAAAATAAAAGCCCTTGCCATTGTATAAATAGTTACTGTCAATCGCCCATGCTTTGGATGACACGCTGCGAATATCTTTTACCTTATTAAAAGTCGTCCCTGCACTTCCTCCCATATAGTTGAGAAGACCGTATTGGGTATACCCATAACATGTAACCGGAGTTGTGTTTGCCGGACATTTTAAAATACCATTCCGGTATCCGGCTTCAAGATTTTCGGAATATTCGCCGGATGCCGGGGTATCAATTTTCTGATTGATTCCGATATAAGTACGGAGAATCACTGTCCAGACGATCTTGTTATCGGACGTTCCACCGAAACCACGGTAGGTGTTTAATTCAGGCAGCAGCCAATCATCATGCTCACTGCTGTACATAATCAGCCCCTGTCCGATCTGTTTCAAGTTGCCCTGACAGCTGGCAATATGCCCTTTCTGTCTGGCGCTCTGCAATGCCGGGAGAAGCATCCCGGCAAGAATTGCGATAATCGCAATCACAACCAGCAACTCAATCAGTGTAAATTGTTTTTGTTTCATGTTTGTTTCTTTCCTTCTGTTGTTTTTTATATTTCTGATTGATCTTCCCCCCGGAAATCACTCATTTACTCTGTTCCGGTATTCAAAAACCGGAAATGCGGAGACCGATTTCTTTCAAACGATCTCCGTAATATCTCTTTTCAACCCGTATTCCCCAAATATATCAGGGCGTTCTGTACGGCACATATCCCCGGACACCGCCCGCTCCGATCAGAACGTTGGGCCAGTATCCATTTTCAGAACGGTAAAGCATCTCTTTCAACGTAAGGAATTCCACATGACCATCTACAAAAACCATATTGGTTCCCGCATGAAGGTTCCGGCGGATGTTACCTCCGTTACTTTCAACGTAAAAGAGCCCGGGACTGTTTGCTGTGGAAGTATCTCCTTTTTCGTTATCAAAGGCAAATGCCTGATTTCCAGAAGAAGGATAGGTGCTGTCTACCAACCAGGCTTTTCTTGTGACCTGAACGATATCTTTGAGTTTCCAGACTTCGTTTGCGCTTTTTCCCATATAGGAAGGCATTCCATACTGAACATATCCCAGAGCACCAACCTGAACAGTGGTACCGGGGCATTTGAAAACGCCTGTCCGTTCTGCATCCTTAAACACACTGTTCCCGGAATAATAACCGACGCTTTTGGGGAAAGATCTCATTCCAACGTAGGTTGTAATAAACCAGGAATAGGGATCGTATACGTCAGTGTCGGGAGCC
>JAFTIQ010000100.1 GCA_017456805.1 Lentisphaeria bacterium | reverse complement strand
GGCGTCGGCTTGGGCGTGGGCTTCGGAGTCGGCGGAACCGGTTTCGGCTGAGGCGGCTGCGGGGCAGGGACTTCCTGCATTTCAGGGATATCTGGCAGATCCGGCGGAACCGGGGGATCATTGCTTGGAGTCGGTGCCGCTCCCGGGTTCAAAGAGGGGGTGGTATGCTCATTGGGCATACTGTCCACCAGCACAACTTTGCTGACCAGGACATCCTGGGGTTTGAGCCACGCGATCAGCGCCATAACGAGTCCCGGAATGATGATAACAGCCACATGGACACCGATCACCAGCCAGACGATGAACCGTTTTAATTTAGATCCAACGTAATGGTAAGGCTCATCGGGAGCTGCATAATGTGTCCGGGTAAGCAACATTCTGAGATTACTCCTCAGCTGCAGTTATCAGGGAGATTTCTGAAAATCCGGCATTTTTCAATTCCCGGAGAACTCCGATCACCGTGCCGTATTTCAATTCTGCATCAGCACGGAGGAAGAAGTTATATTTTTTATCCGTCGCGCGCAATGTTTTCAACTGTTCCGCCAGTTCTTCGATTGTTACTTCCCGATTTTCGAAAATGATTTTTCCATCTGCTCTGACATTGACTGTTTTGGAAAACTCATCCGGTTTGATTTCCTCCGCATTATGAGAGGGCGGGCGGACATCCATGCTGTACTCCAGCAGCGGAGCTGTCAGCATGAAAATAATAAGCAGGAAGAACAACGTGTCAATCAGGTTTGTCACGTTGATCTGATCAAATGGCTGATTCTGAAATCTGTGCCGGGCCATGATTCACCTCAGAAAAAACGGTTGTTTCTGGGATCTTGTCTTTGCGGGGCAGGGGACGGGGCTGCCTGAGGAGCTCTCTGAGGGACTTCTTCTGTAAGAAGCGCCCGTTCCTCTGCTGCGGCTGCTTCTTCCGCCCGTTTTTCCTGAATAACCCGTTCCATTTCAAATTTGGAAAGGGATTCTTCCACAAAGTTATCAAGAAAAACGGTGATTTGTTTAATATAGAAGGTAATATAGTTGTACCCGACGAGGGAGGGCATTGCCACGACCAGACCGAGGACGGTTGTCAGCAACGCACCGGAGATCCCGGGGGCAAGCGTGGAGATATCCGGTTTCCCCTGAATCGCCATCTCTGTAAAGGCAAGCATGATTCCCCAGACAGTTCCGAACAGTCCGAGGAATGGACTGATACTGACGGCTGTCATCAGGAAAATAACCTTATCTTCCAGAACCACGATCTGATCGGAGACTGCTTCTTCCATTGCGGTACGGACAACCCGGAGTTCTCCTTCACTCAAAGCTTTTCTGCGGTGAATTTTTTCTTCTCCGCCGCAGAGTTGTCCCAATCTGGTATATCCGGCATGAAACACTCGGGAAACAGGTGTATCTTCCTGATCCATCATGCTTTTCAAGGCAAGAGGATTACTCTTTTTCCGGAGTTCGCCCAGCAATCTGCGGGAGTCCTTATATGCCTGTCCCAAACCGATCCCTTTGATCAGCATCAAACACCAGGTGATTACAGAAAAAATGCTGAGGATCACAACGATCCCCTGTCCAACCTTATCTGAATGAACGAATGCATAGTAAACTCCTGAGACTTCTCCCAGGGAAAGTGCGGCTGTAAAATTCATGAGTCCTCCTGAAAAAATAATATTTTTTATCCAAGGACAACATAGCGTATTTTTCCGGTTTTTCAAATGTCATTTCAAAGATTTTCTGAAAAAACTTTTGAGAGATTTTTTCTCCGGAGAAATGCTGTTCAAAAGATCTTTTTTCACGCAAAAAAAAGAAGCCGGCGAAAACCGGCTTCCATGGAATCTTTCTGCAGAAATTTTACTTTTTCATCTGCTTTATGGAGAGATCATAGATCTCTTTGAGTTCCTGTTCAGTAAGAGCCTTTTTCAGAATGATGACTTCGTCAAGAAGCACCTGCCCGACAATGGCATCTTTGCCGAAACCAAGTCTGATTTCATCGGTTGGTCCGGTCATGGGAACTTTCAATGTGGAGTGTGTCATGGCTTCGCCGTTGAAAGAAGCAGAGATCTTTCCGGGGGTCCAGGTCACAGCAAACATCTTCCAATCACCGGGATTCCAGTCAGCAATACAGAAGAATTTGTTTGTTCTGGTAAGACAGTTGACGTGTTTGATTTTCAGGCGGTGGGCATACTGGACGTAGCTGTTGAGGGGGGCTTTTTTCCAGGGCTGACCTCCCATTTTCCCGGAGAAAAGTGCATAGGAGTATTTTCCGCCGGAGACGCAGACTGCGATAAAGCCGGGTTCTTTTCCGTTGGGAGGAGGTGTCTTTACTTCTTTTTCCGGAGCGACCCAGTAGATCAGGGTTCCGGAGGATGCAAGATCAATGTTCTGGGCTCCTCTGTAATGGATCTGTCCCAACCGGAGTGCTTTTCCGGAAAGACCGTTGGCATAATCAGGGGTTCCGTAGGTACGGAAGGGGACACCCGTTCCTGTGGAAAGTGCCGCATTCGGACCTTCGTCAAAATTTACATAAAAGGTGACGTCGTCGGAATGTTTATCCAGAACGGGGTTGTTGAACTGTGCGTTCAGGACGGCGGTTCCTGCAAGAAGCAGGGCGGCTGTAAGAAGATGTTTCATTTCTTTTCTCCTTATTATTTTGTTTCAAGACCAAGATAGACCAGGTCATATTTTGCAAGTTTGATTTGAAGTTTTCCGTTCACGACCGGAATTTCTTTTCCGGTTTCCAGATTGACCGCTTTGGTGATCTGTTTTCCGTTGACAGAGATGTTCAGAGCCGTGTCAGGTCCATAGCTGCAAACCAGAAGCTGAGACTGTTTTCCTTTTTCCAGATAGATGGAGGTGTTATCTCCGCCAGTGATGCTGACAGGATAATCTTTCTTCCAGTAATTATAGACTTTGACTGCCGGGGTTCCATAACCGAATTCAAACCACTTTTCCATGATGTTCCAGTAGGGATCCACATCAGGACGTGCCCAGCGGAGTTCATGGGTCATGACGACCCCGGTTCCTGTCCGGATGCACCAGTTCATTTCCTTTGAACCGCTCTTTCCTGCGACTTTACCAAGCACACAGGGGAGACAGCCTGCCTGATAGCCGATGCTCAAAGCCCGGATATACTCTTTTGTATAGCGTTCCTGGAATGGAGCAAGCCCGTCATTATCTTCCCAGTCAAGCTGCTGCTGTGCGAAGGAAAGCACGGGAAGGATGCAGGTGTTGGTCATGTGAACCATGTTGTCAGGTTTTCTGCCGCGATCCAGCATGAAAATTGCTGTACGGCGGATCAGCTGACGGATATTATCCATTTCCATAGAGGGCTGGATTCTTCCATCGGGCAGACGGTAGGTTGCTGTCAGTCCGTTCTGGGCATAGCAGCTTACAAGGAAGAGGTTATCCCAGTAAAGCTGATCATCGATCTCATTATCGAAGAAGTTTTTGTAGCCCCAGAGCAGATAATCCTGGAAGGATTCCACGGGGGTTGCGCTGTATGCATTTCCGGTGTTGACAGGAACCTGCTGAGTCCGGAAATCATGGAACTCTTCCCTGAGCCAGTCATTGATGAATGTATTGGATTCATCGGAGTCGATTCTCAATCCGCGGGGGTTGGTGTAAAGCATGATCCGTGCATCCGGATAGGTCTTGAATCCGCGCAGCATGTAAAGGAAGTAGCTGACTTCGCCTCTGTATTTTTTCCGGATCTCTTCCGTGGGATAACCGGCGATCCATTTGTCCAGGAATCCCGGGGGAACGACACCTGTCTTTTTGATTTCGCGGGCGACTTCCCAGAGGGAATAATCGTTGTTTCTGGGAACATACTGATTGGTCATTGTCCCTCTGCCCATATCGCCGCCGGCAAAGAGAGTTCTGTTCTTGATATATTTCTGGATGGTTTTGTTTTTCCAGGTGATGTTCCAGGTCATCTGCGCACGCCAGTTTTCGGGCATGGGTTTGACAGGGGAAGCCTGGAACCCGAACCGGATCGGCAGGAATTTGAAATTTGCCGGAGCATTGGTGATTATGTTCCAGACAAGTTCGATCTTTCCGTTTTTCCGGAAGAGTTCCTGAGAAGAAACATCTTTTGCCCGGACCCAGCCGCGGTCGTTATCGGCAAAGATTGCCAGACCGGGGCCTTCGCTTCCGACCCAGAGATAGGGAACAAAATCATTCTGAATTTCTCCGCGTGCGGCATCGCCGGATTTCCAGATTCTTCCGTTGCCGGGAAGCATGGCTCCGCCGTTGTTGAAACGGAGTCCATCGGTACAGGCGTGGTAGAGAGGAACTTCATTTTCAGGGAAGGCGAGTTTCAGTTTCAGACTCTGCACCGGCTGAGCGCAGGGCTGAAGCTGGAAGGTGTACCACATCAGACCGTCCTGACCGAAGGCTCCTTTTGCAGTTGCTTTCAACGGTCCGGCTTCCCAGGAGGCTTCCAGTTCCACTTCAAGATCGGTTTTTTTCGTGAACCGGAATCCGGTGGATTTTGCCCGGTAGGTTTTTCCGCCGATGACTGCTTCCATAACCATACCGTCATTGGTAAGAATCTGATGTCCATCAGCTTTCAATCCGGCAAGCAGGCCGAGTCCGTTCATGGTATAGGTTTTCAGAACGGCATCAACATGTTTGTTATCCCGGACTTTCAGCGGGGTGAACGGGGGGATCAGACGCAATGTTTTTCCGAGATTATTGCCTTCCCAGGCAAAGAGTTTCCGTTCAAAAGGAATGACAAGCGGTTTATAATTCAAACCTTCGGTGATGAGGCTCAGCTTATACTTTCCGGAGGGATTCTTTGTCCGGGTATATTCTTTCAGATCAGGGAGCTGGAAGAGACCTTCGGACATTTTTTCCGCATCGGGCATGGGAAGTTCAAATTCAGCGATTCTGACATCTTTATCCGTGGAGATAACGGCACGGATTTTTTTCAGCTTGGCAAGATTCTGTTCTGCTTTGCAGTTGAGCTGGATCCGGATTTTGTTGGTGGAGGGATAATATGCCATTCTCGGGGTGATGTAAACAAGATCTCCGTTGAGCTGAGCAAAAAATTCATTGTCCTTGCCCTGTTTCCAGGCACAGGCACGATAATAGAAGGTGGTTTTCTTATCAGCGGATTTCACAACCAGACAGGTAAGGACCTGTTCATCGTTCAGAACCTGGGGGATAGGCATTTCAAAGACTTTGGATTCGCCCGGTGCAAGTTCGATCATCCAATTCCCGGCAGAAGGCTGGGACCGTTCCAGCTTGTGACGGTATTCCGCATAGAAGGTCTGCTTTTTGGATGAGGGATTTGTGATTCTGAATTGGCAGTCGGGCTTCCGTTCCTTCCGGGTGACAACGCGGAAGAAGTCCACCGCCGGAGCATCCGGTCTGTAATAGACAAGCGGAAGTTTTTCCACATCGATAAAGGCGGCGCGGAGCTGATTCCAGGTAGACTGTATGCAGCCTTCGTAGTATTTCAGATTCAAGTTCCGCCAGTTGCGGCAGATCCGCAAACCTATTGCCTGTCCGGGTTTCAACTCCTTGATCCCGAACTGTTCCAGAGGAAGATCCAGCTGAAGATGCCAGGTATCTCCGGAGTATTCGC
>JAFTIQ010000099.1 GCA_017456805.1 Lentisphaeria bacterium | reverse complement strand
TCCTGACATCAGGGAGTTTTCAGTTCCTCAAGGATCTGCAGGATCAAATGGTCAGCTGTCAGATTTTCTGCTTCTGCTTCATAGGAAAGAATGATTCTGTGACGGAGAACATCGTGAGCGATCTCTTTCACATCCTGCGGGATCACATAGGCTCTGCCATCCATGAATGCAACTGCTTTTGCTGCAAGGACTAACGCGATCGTTGCACGGGGAGATGCCCCGTACTGGATCAGGGTGGAAAGATGAGAAAGTTTTGCATCCTGCTGCCGTTCGGAAAGACCGGAATGGCATTTCGGGCGGGTCGCAAAGACGATATCAAGGATATAATCCAGCAGTTTGGGATCCATATAGATCCGGTCAACAAGCTTTCTTGCGGCTGTGATATCTGCCAGAGAGGCAACGGTCATTGCCTGAGGAGTGAATTCCGGATGGGCATTGTTTTCCGCAATGAGCCGTTCTTCCTCCCGGAGAGGATAAAAGACTTTCAATTTGAAGAGGAAACGGTCGATCTGAGCTTCCGGAAGAGGATATGTCCCTTCCTGTTCAATGGGGTTCTGTGTGGCAAGGACAAGGAACGGTTCCGGCATTTTGCAAGTGGTTCCGCTGATGGTTGCCTGACGTTCCTGCATACATTCCAGCAGCGCACTCTGCACCTTTGCCGGGGCACGGTTGATTTCATCTGCAAGAACGATATTTGCAAAAACAGGACCCTGTTTGACAGAGAAGGTATGTTCTGCCGGGTTGTAAATGTTGGTTCCGATCACATCGGCAGGAAGAAGGTCCGGGGTGAACTGAATACGGGCGAATTTGCCATCCAGAGCTTTTGCAAGTGTTTTCACTGCAAGAGTTTTTGCCAATCCGGGCAAACCTTCCAGCAAAACATGCCCATCGGCGATCAAGGCAATGATCAAACGGTCGATCAGCTTCTGCTGTCCGGAAACAATCCGGCTCATTTCAGCTTTCAGCGGACGGAGAAATGCGGATGCCGCGGTGATTTCTCCCTGCAATTTCTGTAACTCTTCCTGTGTCATAATCGTATTCTCCTTGAAATAAATTGATTTTTTCAGTATAGACAGCCCTTTCCGGGGAAATGTTCATTCTTTTTGGAACAGAAGCGGAAATTTTTTTCTCCAGAGTTCCGGAACAGGCGCAGTAAAGTGCAATCCGTTCCAGACAAGTTCCAATGCGTG
Organism: Lentisphaeria bacterium; assembly: GCA_017456805.1. Next base: position 4,456 of record JAFTIQ010000099.1, on the reverse strand, counting down.
AAGTGCCTGACCGGGCAGAATCAGGATCGAACGGTCCTCTTCCGTCAGGGCATCCTCAATGAAACGGAGGAAAAAGGTTTCATCTGCACCGTAGAGCTTATCTCCGGCAAGCGGAAAACCAAGAGAACAGAGGGTTGCCCGGATCTGATGAAGCCGTCCGGTCGCAGGGCGCGCCTCCACCAGAGAGTAAGTCCCATCATAGGAAACGGGAATCAGGAGGGTATCGGATGTTTCTGAATCCGGAACCTCTTCCATCGTAAAGCGGCGTTTCTTATTGACCGCTGAATGGGGATCGTTGGAAAGATAGCCTCTGGCATGGATCTCATGATCAAAATGCCCGTGGACAATGGCAAGGTAACGTTTCCCGATTTTTCCTGCCATCATATCCTGACTCATCCGGGATGCAGTTTCACTGTCGATCGCAGATAAAACAACGCCGGATGTTTCCCGGTCAAGCCGGGTGATGATGTGCAGATCACACTGCAGATCTTCTTTCATGATGTACCAGAGTGTATGTTTGAAAAACACACCGGAAGGATGACAGGGCAGGTTGCCGGGTTTGTTGACCGCGATATATCCGGGAGTCCGTTCCAGGATTTGATACGCACGATCCACCGGCGGTTCCGGCAGAGGATTTTTGGGAACAAAAGCGATTTTTTCCCCGGCATGAAGCGCACGGGACGCCTTCGTTTTCTGTCCATTCAACAGGATCTCCCCATCGGAAACAGCTTTCTGCCAGCCGGAACGGGAGTGGTAAGGAAAACGTTTTGCAAGAAAAATGTCGAGCCGGAGGTTTTCAGCCTCCGGCCCGGTAATGATTTCAGAAATCCGTTCCATCAGTTATCGGAAAGGATACCGCCGGAATCGGCACTGGTTGCCAATTTAGCATAGCGGCGGAGCCATTTGGAAGTGAGCTGACGGGTTTTGGGAACCCAGTTTTCACGGCGTTTTGCCAGAACATCTTCCGGAACAGCAAGGTTGATGCTGCGGTTCGGAATATCGATTTCAATGATATCGCCTTCTTCCACGAGTCCGATCAGACCGCCTTCGGCAGCTTCAGGGCTGATGTGACCGATGCAGGCACCGTGAGTTGCTCCGGAGAACCGTCCGTCGGTGATCAATGCCACGGATTCACCGAGCCCCTGACCCATGATATAACTGGTGGGAGCAAGCATTTCCTGCATTCCGGGTCCGCCTTTGGGGCCTTCGTAACGGATCACAACAACATCGCCTGCTTTGACTTTTCCGCCGAGAATTCCGGCACAGGCTTCTTCCTGACTTTCAAAGATCACGGCAGGACCTTTATGAACCAGCATGGACGGTGCAACACCGGCTGCTTTCACAACACCTCCGCGTTCTGCAAGGTTCCCGAAAAGAACCGCAAGACCGCCGGATTTGCTGTAAGGATTTTCCACTGTACGGATCACGGTTCCATCCGGAGCAGGTGCTTCCGCAGCAACTTCGCCGATGGTTTTGCCGGAAACTGTGAGGGCATCCGCTTTGACCGTTCCCATCTTGGAAATTTCTTTGAGGATCCCCATGATACCGCCTGCAAGACGGACGTCTTCCATGTGATAGTGGCTGGATGGTGCGACTTTGCAGATGTTCGGGGTCATGCGGCTGATCTCATCCATCTTGTGAAGGTCAAGTTTGACACCTGCTTCATTTGCAACTGCAAGAGTATGGAGGATGGTATTGGTGCTTCCGCCCATAGCCATATCCATGACAAGTGCATTGTAGAATGCATCAGCTGTTGCGATATGTTTCGGGAGAGGTCCGTTTTCTTTCGCCATTTCAACGATACGGCGGGCAGATCTCTTCCAATGTTCAATGCGTTCTTCGGAGTCGGCTGCAATGGTTCCGTTTCCGGGGAGAGCAAGACCGAGGACTTCGCAAAGGCAGTTCATGCTGTTTGCGGTGAACATACCGGAGCAGGAACCGCATCCGGGGCAGGCTTCTCCTTCCAGCTGTTCCAGTTCTTTGTCATTCATTCTGCCGACAGAACAGCGGGCGACACCTTCGAACACAGAGTTCAGGTCGCTGTCGTGTCCATCAAATTTCTTACCTGCACGCATCGGTCCGCCGGAAGCGAAGATGGTGGGGATATTCAAACGCATGGTTGCCATGAGCATACCCGGAACGATTTTATCGCAGTTGGGGATGCAGATCATTGCATCGAAGGGATGGGCAGAAGCCATGGATTCCACGCAGTCAGCGATCAGTTCGCGGCTGGGCAGAGAGAATTTCATTCCGGAGTGTCCCATCGCAATACCGTCGCAAACGGCAATGGTGTTGAATTCAAAAGGAACGCCGCCTGCTTTGCGGATTTCATCGCAAATCAGCTTGCCGACTTTATCCAGGTGGCAATGTCCGGGGACGATTGAGGTGTAAGAGTTGCAAACGCCGATAAAAGGCTTGCCGAAGTCTTCCGTTTTGAGCCCTGTCGCGCGGAAAAGAGAACGGTGCGGCGCACGTTCCAAGCCGTCTTTCATGATACTGCTGCGCATTTTTTTCTGACTTTCCATAATTTTTTTTATTTCAGGGGTTGAAATTTTACCGTAAAATGTATATAATATATAGAATTTTACGGGGTAGCCCGATGTACTTGGATATAATGTAGCACGGAGTTCCCCATTTTACAATCGCAAGAGGTGAAAAATGTTTAATAATTTAACAGATAAGCTTCATGATGCCTTGAGAAAACTCAGAGGAGTCGCGTCCCTTTCTGAGTCCAATATCGCTGAGGCAATGGAGGATGTCCGCATCGCATTGCTGGATGCAGATGTCAATCGTGAAGTTGCTGACAATTTTATTGAAGAAGTTCAGAAGAGCTGTCTCGGCAGCGATGTGATCCGCAGCATCACCCCCGGTCAGATGGCGGTGAAAATCGTCAATGATAAACTTGTGGAGTTGATGGGACCCGCGGAAGCTCCGCTGAATTTTGACCCCCAGCGGCATCCGAACGTCGCCATGCTGGTCGGTCTTCACGGTTCCGGGAAAACTACAACAACTGCAAAACTTGCTTTGCATCTTTCCAAACATGGCAGAAAACCGTTGATGACCGCTTGTGACGTTTACCGTCCGGCTGCGATCGATCAGTTGGAAATCCTGGGCGTGGAAACCGGAATCCCGGTTCACTCTCAGCGCGGGAATATGGATATCTGCGCGATTGCCTCCGATGCCATCGCAAAAGCCCGCTCAAACGGAAACGATTATGTCCTGCTTGATACCGCTGGACGCCTTCAGATCGATACCGATATGGTTCAGGAACTTGTCCGCCTGAAAGAAACCGTCCGGCCTCAGGAAATCATTCTTGTTGCAGATGCCGCACTCGGTCAGCAGGCGGTTTCCGTGGCATCTCACTTCCATGAAGCATTGGGAATTACCGGGATCATTCTGACGAAGCTTGACGGGGATGCCCGCGGCGGTGCTGCGCTCTCCATCAAGAAAGTGACCGGATGCCCCATCAAGTTCATGGGGGTCGGCGAAAAGATGGACGAACTGGAAGTGTTCCATCCTGACCGTATGGCATCCCGTATTCTCGGCATGGGGGATATCGTTTCTCTCGTGGAACGTGCCGCAGAGGAGATGGATAAAGAAGAAGCCAAAAAGCTTCAGGAAAAGCTCAAAAAGAATGACTTTGACTTTGAAGATTTCCTTGCACAGCTCCGTCAAATGACCCGTATGGGCGGGATTGAATCCATTCTGAAACTTCTTCCCGGCGGAAACAAACTTGCCGGAATGGATGAACTTGACACCTCCAAATTCAAACGGATGGAAGCGATCATCTGTTCCATGACCAAAAAAGAGCGTGCCAAGCCGGAAATCCTTGACATGTCCCGCCGGAAACGTATTGCCAAAGGCAGCGGAACCAATGTGGAAGAAGTCAGCCAGCTGATCAAACAGTTTGTCAATATGCGGAAAATGATGAAATCCACCGGAATTTTCGGAAAACTGATGTCTTCCGGTTCCATTCCCGGATCTCTCGGGGATCTTGGCGGGCTTGCCGGAATGGGCGGGCTCGGCGGCGGAATGGGCGGATTCCGTCCTTCCTTCTCCAGAGGATCCAATTTTACTCCTCCCAAGAAAAAACGGAAGAAAAAATAAGGTGTTATCATGGCAGTTTCCAATGAGATCTGGATTATTTCCGGGGAATCCTCCGGAGATCTTTACGGCGGAAAAATCGCACAGGAACTGAAACGGCAGGATCCTTCTCTGACCATCAAAGGGATGGGCGGGCTGAATATGCGCCGCGCGGGAGTGGAGATCATGGTGGACTCCACGGAACTCGGCGTCATCGGCGTCGTGGAAGTTCTGGAAAATATCTTCAAATTCATCAGGATTTTCCTGTTTCTTGTCAAAAAAGCAAAAAAGGATCGCCCCCGGGGAGTGGTCATGGTCGATTATCCCGGATTCAATCTCCGTTTTGCAAAAGCTCTTTGGAAACTCGGGATCC
>JAFTIQ010000098.1 GCA_017456805.1 Lentisphaeria bacterium | reverse complement strand
CATCCCATAACGGCAGAGGAATTTTTAACCTGCTGCCGTCCCGGGACGGGAAAAAATTGTATGGAACGACGTGGATGACTCATCATATTTTTGAATACGATCCCTTGAATGGCCGATTTGGAAGTATGCGGGATCTGGGAACATTAGGTGATGAAATTGCCGGGCCGGATCATTACGCTGAAAAACGGTTCTTTCCGCGAATGTTAGTGATCGGACATGATGATCATCTCTATTTTGCAGGATACAATGCAGTCCCTTCCAAAAGGATTCCGCCGCATATTTTCAAGCTGAATCCGGATACACTTGAACAGACGGATCTGGGGCGTATCCAAGTGGAGGGCTTCGCTCACCTCGGCGTCGTCGCCTCCGGTTGCTGTACCAGTGACGGAACCTTATATTTCGGCGGGGAGCGCACAGGAAAAGCCGAAGCTCTTTCGTTCTTTATGTACAATGAGAAAGGGGTCGATAAGACACCGGAAGAATCTTTTGCAGATTGCAGCTTGAATAATAATCCGAAAATTTCTCTGCAATCCCCTGTTGCAGGAAAATATCATGAAATTACTTTGACAGATAATCAGGTTTTTATCCGCAGGGGAACACTGATCGTACAGGAAGAAGGTATGTCCGGAACGACTCCGCTGATTCCCAGACATGCCGGGCGGATCAGTGCTCTGGCTCAGGATCCGCAGAGCGGAGTCATTCTGGGAACAACTCATGGAGAAATTCCAAGACTTTTTGTCTATTATCCGGATGTCAGATTCTTCCAGCCTTTGAATACCTTCGGAAAGCATGGAGAACTTTGCCGTTCAATGCTCATTCCCGGAAACGGAAAACTTTACTTCGGCACATGCGGGAATGGAGAAGGGGCTCTTTATGAATATGATTTACAGGAAAATCAAGGGGCATTCAATTTTCAGAAACGCTCTGACCGCGGCGAATTTATGAAATATTATCCCATGCCTGCGGAAAAATTGAAAGCCATCCGGAATCTTGGCTCCCCGGCTCCGGGGCAGGGCATTTGGTGTTCCATCGCTCTGAATGGAAAAATTTATGGTATTACGCTTCCCGGGGGAGATTTCTTTGCCTATGATCCGGCAGCTGAACAGTTTAAAATATATCCGTGTTTTGACCAATGGATCATGGAACCTCAGAATATTCCAGGCGTTCTGATGACTTTTGAATCCAAAATCTATTTCAGCGGACACCACGGTCATATCATCCTCTTTGATCCGGTGACAGAAACCTTTTCTGAAACCGGTATGAAGGTCCCATGCGGAGCCGGACGGGAATATCTGACCTCGGTAAATTGCGCCGCTGATACTGGAAACGGTGTTTTTTATTGCGGGACAAATGCTGACGGCATCCTGTTCCGTATGGATCTTGCTGCAAAACAGATTTATTCTCTGGGGCGCCCCGTTTCCGAAAATAATATCCGGGCACTGGCATATAACCGGGATCATGTTCTGTGGGGCATATCAGGACTCGATTCAGATGTGTGCCATTTGTTCCGTTATACTCCGGAAGAGGGATTCAGCGACGAAGGGATCTTGCGTGCAAGAATGCCTGAAACATGGATCATTCACCGTGCTGACGTCATGCTGGTTGGACTCGATGGAGAAATCTTTATCGGCGAGAATGATGATATTTCCCATCTTGCAGTCTTTCTGCCTCCTGTAAGAAAGTGGGAGATGCAATATACTCCATAATTTGCGGAAAATCCCCTTTGATGTTCTCCGGGCAGGAATGAGTGCATTAAGAAAATTTCATTTTTTTTCATATCCTGCTTGAAAATGTTCTAATCTTGCGCTATATTCTTTTTCAGGATGATAAATCGGTTTATCATAAAATAAGAGATAGAAAACAGGGAGGAATATTTATGCGGAATGAATTCAGAAGATCATGTTTTACTCTGATTGAACTTTTGGTTGTGATAGCCATTATCGCGATTCTTGCTGGATTGCTGCTTCCGGCGTTGAACAGCGCAAGAAAGAGTGCTCAACGCGCCGGTTGTGCATCAAACCTGAAACAATGCGGACAGGTCTTCCAGTTTTATGCCGCAGATAATGAAGATTATATCATGCCGCTTGATATTAAGGATGGCAGTTCTACTTTAGGTCTCCTTGCACATGTGCAAATCATCAACTATACAAAAACAAATTATGATGCTGTAAAACGCAGAAAATATGTGCTTTACTGCGAACGCGGAGAAAAAACAGCGTTTACAGATTATGGAAATCTGAATATGCAGAACTCCTATGTACCGTGGTTTGATCCCAAGACTTCTGCGATTTCCATTCCCTATTCTTATGCTTTCAATGCAATGCTGTGCTGGTATCCGAGTTACGCCTCCACTACTTCTTATGGTACGATTCTTCATCGAAAAGTTCATTCTGTGACAAGTGCTTCCGGTTCCTTTTTGATGGGGGATGGATCCAACCGCGTTGCTGTTCCGTACAGTCAGTATTTTATGATCCGGCACGGAAAAGGGGTCAATACTCTCTGGCTTGACGGGCATGTGGAATTCATAAAGCATAGTATGTCTGATGGAACGGCGATCGTCGCCATTGAAAAGCCCTATCGCTATCTTTTCACTACAACGCGTGAAAATGCACCTTGGCAATGGGTGAATGGAACTGCAAAATGATCAGGTTCGCCCTGATCATTTTCCGCTAACCTTTTTCACAAAATGAAATTAAGCAAAACCTATTTATTTTTGAAATGATAAAACGGTTTATCGAATAAAAACCAAACAAGTTCAGGAGAAAGAAAAATGAGCTTTGCAAATGAAAAAAGAAGTATTCTCTTTACCGGTTATACCGCTATGGGGAATGGTCTCACCTTTGAACAGTTTAAGGAAGTTGCAACAAATGCCAAAGAAGTCGGTTTGACACATGTCGATCTGGGCAGTGCCATGCTTGACCGCTCCCGCTGGCAGCTGGATAACAATGGAAACTATGAACCCGGTTATGATTTTTATCCGGAATATACCGCAGCGTTTGCCGATCCGTTCAAGTTCCATTGTCCGAAAGCATTGGAAAAACATCTTCCTGCCGATGTGATCAAGGCGAATCATGATGAACTTGCCCGCCGTGCGGCATTTCTGGAATCCATCGGAATGAAGGGTTGTATCATCGGTGCGTTTCCCCAGTGGCTGCCGGAATCTGTTTATCAGGAACATCCGGAATGGCGCGGTCCCCGCTGTGATATGCCGTTCCGCAGCCGCAGAGCTTATTTTGCGCCTTGTGTTGATAATGAAGAAGTGCTGGATCTTTATCGGGAAGTCAGTTGCGAACTCGGAAAGATCGCGCCTTGTCTTGACACCATGATTTTCATGACCAATGACTCCGGAACAAGTTTCTGCTGGAACTCAAATTCCTATCCCGGAAAGAATGGTCCGGAAGCATGCAAGCACCGTACCATGGAAGAGCGAGTGACCGGCTTCCTGAATGCCCTGGAATCCGGAATGCCTTCTGCGGATGCGCTTGCCTACAACGCATGGCAGGGTTTCTGGTGCTTCAGCGGAAAAATCTCTCCGCACGAAGGAAATATGCGGAAAGAAAACATCTGGTTTGTGCGCCCGCCTCAGGATAAACCCGTTGCTTATGAAAACCCGCTTTCCATGATCGAAGAACTGGAAAATGCTGTTCTTGCAAACCCCGATGTCATTGTTGTCAATATTGAACAGACTCAGCATTTGTTCAAGAAGGGCGGCGTTTATTATGAACTGCTGAAGAGATATCACAAGTCCACCAACGGCATGACTGACCGCGTTCTGTTCCTGAAAGATCTGATCGGATCCATGAAACTTGATGATGGAAATGATCTGCTGGATGCATGGCAGTATCTCTACCGGGGAATCGATGATACTTCTCTGAAACATCTTTTCTATTACAGTGTTGCGCTTTACGGTGCTATGAGCTGCCGTACACTTGTCCGGCCTTTTGTGCCGATTCCGGAGAATCTGACAGAAGAGGAAAAATACTATTACAAGAAGCATGTATTCGATTCCCTTGACCGTCAGGATTATGAGCTTGATCTCCTGAACATTCATGGTTTGCGCAATGTGTTTCAGGGGCGTACTCCGGAAGAAGCCGACCGCAGCGTGATCTGCTGGAATTCCATTCTGACATCTCTTTCCAAAGCAAAAGCCTCGTATCAGAAAGCGATGAACAATGCCGGATCTGACAAGGAATATCTCAAAGATTCCCTGCGCCGTCTGGACTTTCTGATGTGCGTTCTGAAGAACCTGCGGAACTGCTGTCAGTTCCAGGCGATCCTTGACCGTGCCAAGAGTGAAGGTTATTCCTCTCTTGCCAACTCGGATATTCTGGAAGTCGTCATGCGCGATGAATATGACAATTCAACGAATATGATCCGACTGCTGGAAGATGGCGGAGCTCCGCTGCTGCCCCTGGCAAGCACGCCGGAAAATGAAACCACATTCCTGTTCGGTCCGGATCTTGCAGATCAGCTGCGGAAGAAGCAGGAGATCATGATGAAAAACTGGCGTGATTCCCAGATCCTCTTCAAGTTCAGAAACAGATTCCATGAAAGAGCCGGATCATGAGATATTTACTGATTTTTCTGTTCCTTGCTGCCGGACTTTCGGCAGCGGAACACCCGCATTTGCTTTTTTCCAAAAGTGATCTTCCGGCATTGCAGGCGAAGATCAAAGCGGGAGGGATCCCGGGAAAGGCATATCAGCAGCTGCTTGCCCGCTGTGCAAAACATCTTCAGTTGAAATCTGTTCCGGCGAAGATTGTGAAATCTCAGCTTTCGGATGCCAAACTGGATGCTCTCAGTGAGCTTGCTCTGGCGTGGCAGCTTTCCGGAGAGGCAAAATATCTGAATGCTCTGGAACGGCTGATTTCCGATGCCCGGCTCAAAAAGATTGATCTGATCAAAACAGGGCATCATGTTCCTTACATTTTTGACTGGGCATACTCCGGATTGAGCGCGGAGAATCAGAAATATCTCAAGGATATGATCCTGAATGAATTGAAAACCAATCCGAAAATGAGCCGTCATCCGGCATTTTCCATTTTCGGAAACTGGGGCTATTTCATGTATATGCCCCATTCCATCCGCTACCGCGCTGTGTTGAGCGGGCACCCGGAATTCAATAAAGCAGGGTTGGATCGTGCGGCGCTTGCAATGAAGACACAGCTGAACTATGCGATCCTTCCCGGCGGAGCTGTGACGGAACATGGAGCTTATTTCAACTATCCCATGGTGATCAACGGAAGCGCGATCCTGATGCTGGAACGGAAAGGCTATCCCATGGTGGCAGGCTCCAATCTGCCCAAGGTTGCGGAATGGATCCTGTTGGAAACGGCACCGATGCGCCCCTTGCGATATCTGCCTCTGGAAGATTGCAATGTGCAGGATCCGGAAGAGTATGTTTTGCGGCTTCTCGGATGTTTGATGCCGGATTCCAAAGCGGTCGATCAGCTTCTTCTCTGGGCTAACGCAGAAAAGGAAGGTGCTCCGGATCCGATTTCCGGGATCATTTATCACAAAGTCCCGGAGAATGTAACACCGGAATCTTTTGCCTTGAACCGGTTCTATCCGGAAATGAATTTGCTGCTTTACCGCTCCGATTGGAGTGAGAACGCACTTCATTTTGCGTCGGAAGCCATTGTTTCCCGGGGACATTCCCATTCCGATGTGGGATCCTTTGTTCTGCATTACGGCGGAGCTATGCGGGTGGCTGATCCGGGCTACGGAGTCAAAAGCGGACTTCTGCATAACATTGTAACGATCAACGGAAAAGCACCCAGTGAACATGGCGGGGCAGGGCTGGTCAATGGTCAGGTCACCGGAACATTTGCGCTGCTCTATACGGTCGATGCCTTCGATGCATGGAACAGTAAGGTCGGTTACAGCAGCCGCATGATCCAGACCCCGGCAGTTACCAAAGCGGAACGGACTTTCGCTGTTATGACTCCTGATGCAAAAAATCAGGTGCCGGGG
>JAFTIQ010000097.1 GCA_017456805.1 Lentisphaeria bacterium | reverse complement strand
TTTGCGGTGGTTACTCTGTGAGTAGCCACGCTCAACCTACCATTTTCAGCTCATCAACAATCCTTTTTCAGACAAATTTTGCCGGACTTTTGAAATTACCTCATACAAACAACTCACAAGAAGTTGTATTCTGAGTTTTTCTGAATAAAAGTGAAACGATTTCAGGTCGATTATAATATAAGAGAATATTTCGAATTAAGCGAAAATGGTCGACCATTTTTTTTGCCCAAATGGGCAAAAAAAAATGAAGCCGTCAGGCTTCGCTTCATGCACCTCAGGTGCGCTTCATGGCACAACGTGCCGCTTCATACGGCAAAGCCGTGCTTCATAAAAGCCTGACGATGAAGCTTTGTTTCGCTGCCGCTCCACAATATGAAGCAGCTTCATTTCATTCAGCTATGAAGCATTCGCTTCGCTCATATGATGAGAAAATGAAAAATGAGAGTTTATCCGTTTGCAATACAACGCTGCCCCGACCATTTTTTTGCTCAAATGGGCAAAAAAAAATGAAGCCGTCAGGCTTCGCTTCATGGCTCGCCTTGTCCGCCGTAGCCTCTGGCGAAGGTGGAAGTGCCGCTTCATACGCCGTCAGGTGTGCTTCATTTCCGCCTGAAACATTGTTTCGCTAAAGCTTCACTATATGAAGCATTCGCTTCGATCTCAGCGAATGGAAAAATATTACAGTAATGCCATGATTTCTGCGGGTGCAGGCGATCCGGTCTGATTCAATTTCCGGATCGTTACGGCACTGCAGCAAGTACCAAGCATGGCGGCATGTTTCAATGTCGCACCGGCAGCCAGGGCATAAGCAAAACCGGCAGTAAAACTATCCCCGGCTCCGACTGTATCGACCGGGCCATCGTAATGAATCGCAGGGATATGCGTGATTTCATCCTTTTCTTCGAATACGAAACAACCATTTTCCCCATCGGTGATCACCAGTTCCTCCCCGCTTCGATGCATAATTGCAAGCCCTGATTCCTGCGGCAGGTGTCCGGGTTCTCCGAATGCCAGCATGGATGCGGCAGAAGCATTGATTTTCAGGGTCGATCCGGGATAAGCATCCAGATGAGCTCTGCCATCAAAGACAAAACGCACCTGGGAGCGGTACTGCTTCAGCAGCCGGGCGAACTCCTGACGGAAAAGCGGAGAGTGGATCCCATTGGACAACTGCTCATTGATGATCATCACTTTCAGTTTCGGCAAGCTGTTTGAAATCGTTTCCAGCAACAAACGGCTTTCTGCATCGGTCAACGGGACATTTCCCAAATCAATGCGGTTTTGTTCCGTGCCGTTCAGCAAAGGTTTGCAGTAAACCGGGGTATGATAATTGCTGCGATGAATCTCCAGCAATGCAGGAGTGTTGAGCTGACGGCGCAGCCAGCAGCCGAAAGGATCTCTTCCGACGACTCCGAAACAACTGATATCATGCACATTCAATCCGCGGAGATTTTCCACGATGTTTCCGGCTCCGCCGGGAGCATAACGTGCTTCGGAAACAGGGGTCGTCATCAAACCGGTTTCCAGAGAGAGTTCTCCCGCCTCAGGGGTTAATGCCCAATAGACATCCACACAAAAATCGCCTAATACCCCGATCGATCCCTGAGGCACATTCCCTAAAAGCTGAGCTATGATCTCCCGCTCCATCATCCAAGTCCTTCCTGTTATTTCCGTTCTATCATTCTCTGTAATATACATCTGTGAATACAGAATTGCAAACTGAAAGCATCAACGAAAAGCCGCTTCAGAGAATGAGTGATAAAAAAGAATGTATGAATCTGTCTGTTTTCTGATTTGACAATCGCAAAAAAAATGCTATGATAGAAGAACCGCTCCGCGCTGATGATTCGACGGAAGGAGAAAAAAGCTGAAGTACTGAAATCAACTGGAAAGGAATTGATCCATGAGCAAAAAAGTTTTATTGATCGGCGGCTCCCCGCGCAAAGACGGAAATTCGGAATTATTGTGCAAAGAATTTGCCCGGGGCGCAGAGAGTGCCGGAAATCAGGTGGAATATATTTCCCTTTCCGGAAAAAAGATCGGCTTTTGTTCGGCATGTTATGCTTGCGAAAAAGGGGCGTGTCCGCAGAACGATGATGCAGCGGAAATCATTCAGAAAATGCTTGCGGCAGATGTACTTGTATTGGCGACACCCGTTTATTTCTATACTATGTCAGCCCAGCTGAAAGCACTGATCGACCGCTGCGTGATGGTCTATCCGCAAATCCGGGAAAAGGATTTTTACTACATTATGACGATGGCGGATACCGAAAAAGCAAACTTCAAAGGGACTCTCGAAGCGTTGCGGGGATTCGCCGCCTGCTGTGAAAATTCCCGGGAATGCGGCATCATCGAAGCGTCCGGAGTCTATCAGAAAGGCGAAGTGATCGGCACGTCATTTGTGGAAGAATGCCGCAAAATGGGAGCTTCCATCCAATAAGCTTCCGATCAAAAGCGGTAAACTGCGGAGCAATTTTCAATGGTGGAAAGCCGGTGGGCCGCAATGATCAGGGTATACCGGTTGGAAATAGCTTCCAGAGCTTTGACGAAATCGGCTTCGGTGGACTGATCCAGCGCACTGGTTGCCTCATCCAGCAGGAGGATCTCCGGCTCGGGATACAATGCCCGGGCGATCCCGATCCGCTGACGCTGTCCGCCGGAAAGCTTTGTCCCGGAATCGCCAAGTTTCGTATCAAGTCCCTGAGGCAAGGCAGCGGCAAAGGGCAATGCCTGCGCGATTTCCAGACACTTTGCAACCCGTTCTCTATCAATATTTTCCAGCGGAATTCCAAGCGCAACATTTTCCAGAACAGTGGCATCAAAAATCCGGGTGATCTGGGGAACATAACTCACTTTTTTGCGCCATGCGCTGCGGTTGGAGGCAATATCCACGCCGTCGGCAGTGATCTTCCCGGAATCAGGAGTCAGGAGGGAGGCGATCAAGTCAAGCATTGTGCTTTTCCCGCAACCGGTGGGCCCGACCAATGCAAGGCTCGATTTTGCAGGAACCGTTATACTGACTCCCTTCAGGATCTTATTTTTCCCGTGGGAGAAGCTGACATTTTCCAGTTTCAACTCTTTTTTCAGGGTCAATTCCTGGGTTCCGGAGATTTTTTCCTCAGGCAATTCTGAAAGATCCTTGCAGATCTGATGGAACACATCCCATTTCGCACGGGCGCGGGAGAAATAGTACTGGATTCTGGAAAAGGAAGGCATCAGCCGCGCGAGCACAAGACAGATCAATGAGATTTTCACAATGATTTCAGAAAGATCCTGTCCCATTGCCAGCAGAATGACGATCAAACCGAGTCCGACCGTCACAACGACTGCCTCGATCAGAAATCTGGGAAGCTGCTGGAACGAGTAGATCACGGAATCGTTGCGTACCACATCTGCCTGCAAAGCTCTTCCTTTTTTCAGAAAGAAGGGCAATCTGTCGGAGACTTTGACTTCCCGGATGCAGGAAAATGCCTCCAGGACAAATTGGTTTGCGGCAGATCCCAACGGCAGAATTCGGGCTGAGGCTCTGGTAAGATACTTCCGCATCCAAAGCAGAAAAAGCCAGCCGGAAATTCCTGTAACAGCCATCAGCAGCAATGCAGTTCCCGGGACAAACCACAGGATCACCAGGAAAGAGAGCAGGATCAGAATCCCTTCACTGGTAAGCATCATCACACTGGTGATCACTTCCGAACAGGAGATCCGTGCCTGACTGACCAGTTCCAGAAGTCCGGCAGAATTCTTATCGGCATAATAGCTCAGCGGAGCTTTCAGATACCGTTCCGTCAAATCTGCGGAAATCCGTCCGGAAATTACAAAAGCAAACCGGATCTGATAGTGATTGATCAGGAAAAGCAGAAAATTTTTAAGCAGGAAAAACAGGATCGTTGCACAACAGAGGAAAATAGTAATGTTCCGGGAACCTTCCACACCGAAATAACTTGTCACTTTTTCAAATTTTTCTGCTGAACCGGGGGTTACAACAACGGAGATCACCGGAAAAACCGCACCGATCCCGGCAAGTTCCAGCAGAGAACTGAGAAACAGCAATACTGCAAGCAAGCACATTCCCCACTTTTCCGCCGGGGTAAAGGTCCGCCGGACCGTTTGAATAAATCGAAACATTTTTCACTCCTTACAGTTCCGCAAGATCTGTTTTTTGCAGCACATGCCGGCAGATCTCTTCCGATCCGGCAAGCACATGATGACATTTCATTTTATAGGGAACTTTCCCATTCATATCCAGAGAATAAATCTCATCCGATATTTCCAGGGAGAGCAGATCCGTTCCCTGTTTGCAGACAGAACAAAAGCCAAGATTTTTCAATGCAGGCAGGAATCCGGCAACATCCCAGAGTTTGGAGCGGAAAATCCCAGCCTGATAAATCTTTTTCGCAAGATAAACTCCGGGATAAACACAGGAACCGATGCTCTGAACCATTTCTCCGCCCTTGAAGGTTCCATATTTTGCAAGATCCTGAGGAATGTAAACAGCCCCGGTCTCCGTATATTCTTTCCGGAAGGGCAAAGCTTCTGAAAATTCATTTCTATCCCCGGACCGGAGCCAGGTCTTCCCGGATTCTGTCACCATCAGATCTTCCAGATCCGGAAGATAAATGGCACTTTCCTGAAGTTTTCCGTTGACAGCATAGCCGATGGAAATGCCCCACTGAGGCAGGCCTCCGGCATACACCGCAGTTCCGTCAATGGGATCAATAATGAAGGCAGTATTTTTCAAAGCTTTTTCCAGATCGCAGGATTCCTGACTCTCTTCTCCAATGATAAAAACATCTGTTTCCCCATGGGTCAGAGCATGATCCAGAAACTCCTGAATCGCCTTGTCCGCAGCAGTAACGATCGTCCGGTCCGCTTTGATTTCCGGTGCCATTTTGCTTTTATACTGCTTTGCGATCCTTCCGCTTTCTTCCAGAAGTTCAACGATTTGCGTTCTGTTCCATTCTTTCATTCCATCACCTCATCTGACAATTCTCGGATCCAAAGCATCCCTCAGTGCATCCCCGAGGAAATTCAGGGCGAGCACGAGGATAAACAAAAACAAAGTTGCCGAACCGGCTTCCCACCAGATCCCGCGCCACAGACGTTCCTGTCCCTGGGCAATCATCAGCCCCCAGCTCGGTTCAAACTGAACCCCGAGTCCAAGATAACTCACGATCACTTCCGACATCACAGCCTGGGCAAAGATCATCGTAAAATAAACAATGACAACATGCATCACGTTGGGGAGAATATGCTTCCGCAGAATGGTGATCGAAGGTTCTCCAAGTGCCTTTGCCGCAAGAACATACCCTGTTCCGCGCAGCCGCATCGTCTCCGCCCGCACCACCCGGCAGAGAGAGATCCAGCTTGTCAAACCGATCCCCAGATAAACCGCAAACATCCCCGGCTCCGTGCCAAGAAATGATGCCGCAGATTCAAACCCTTTCTGAATCCCTTCCGGCAGAAAACCTTTGGTCACAAGCAGAGAAAATGCAAGAATGAACAATAGCGAGGGAATCGCCGCAAAGGTGCTGTGCGCCCAGGAGATCATATCATCGGTGGTCCCCCCGAAATATCCGGAAATGATTCCCAATCCCACACCAAAGAAAACGGCAATCAGCGATGCGATCAGCCCCACTTTCACCGCAGTCCGGATGGCAAACACGCTCCGGAGCAGAACATCTCTGCCGAGATAATCCGTTCCAAGCCAATGAGTTCGGGAAGGTGCAAGATTTTTTTCTGTATCACTGCGGACATTGCAGACCGGCTCCTGACCGGTCCGCTTGCAGTGCGCTGTGTAACACTCCGTCCAGATCGCTGTCCCGAGGTAGCAAAGAAGAACTGCCAACGCAAGGACAGCCGTCTTTTGTCCCCAAAGACGTTTCATCACCAAAAGGAAGACGGAGTTTTTCCAGTTCATGCGTTCCGTTCCTTTTTCTGCTGATCCCGGCTCAGGAATACTTGGAGAAGTCCCAGTTCATAGGAGGTGACACCATCGATCCTTCCCGCCTGA
>JAFTIQ010000096.1 GCA_017456805.1 Lentisphaeria bacterium | reverse complement strand
GCGACCATAATATTATCGCGTTCATTGAAGATGACACCCGGACCCACAACACGGTGGACGTGATGTCCACCCCCGGAAGCCGCTCTCAAGTCGTCACGGAACAGCAGAGTATTCATGTAATGCGCCGGAATATCGGGGTTGCACTTTGCCGGAATCAGCCGGAAAATTATAATCCGATGTTCTCCGGAACATTTCATTTCAAAGCACTGGAAAAGGATATTGCGATCCGGCGTGTTCTTGGTGATTTCTGCGAAGAAAAACAGTTGCAGCGCAACGCGGAAGTGGCGATCGTTGTCAGTGAAAAAGCGATCGTTTCCATGCCGGTTCTGACGATGGCAGCACCTTCCGGATATCTTCAGCAGTTCTATAATGCAGATGGAACAGTGGAACGTTCTCCGGTGGTCAAGAACATTCCGAACTATGAAATGTATGTGGGAAATCAGGGACGTTTTGCGCGGACCGGTGCCCCGGTGGATATTGTTCTTGCGGAAGCACTTGACCGGGCGAAACCTTATAAAGTCTATGCCTTCCTCAACTGTTTCAACTATGATAAAAAGTTTCTGGAAACGGTCAGAAAGCTTCAGCAGAAAAAGTGCACGCTTCTCTGGGTATATGCGCCCGGATTTGCACATCAGAACAAAGCATCTCTGGACGCCATGAAACAGCTTACCGGATTCACCTTCAAGCAGGCTGAAAACAGCATCATGCCTGCGGTATCCCTCCCGGACGGAAGCTGGCACGGAACTCCCACGGTCCGGGTCAAACCGATGTTTGCAGTTACTGACAGCAATGTCAGAGTTCTCGGGAAATATGAAGATGGATCTGTGGGTCTTGCCTCCCGGAAAACAGGGAATACTCTTTCCTACTTTTCGGGTCCCTGGCAGATGGGCACGCCGTTTCTCATGCAGGTTCTGAAAGAGTCCGGGGTTCATCTGTTTTCGGAAACAGGCGATCCGCTGGAAGCCAATGATTCGCTGGTTGTTCTTCATGCCCGGACACCTGGAGTCAAGAAGATCAAGCTTCCCCGGAAAGCCGATGTTCTGGATGTTTATTCCAACAAAATCATTGCCCGGAACACAGATGTTTTTGAATATCATTCTGCGCTTCATGAGACCAGACTTTTCTATTATGGAAGCGATGTGGAGACATTGCAGCAGAAGTTAAAACCGGTCTGCGGCCGTTAAGGAAATGGAGCAAAACTGTATGTCTTTCAGTTCATTTTTGCCGGAGGCTCGCTGGATCTGGCCGAAGTTTTCCATGTATCTGATGAACTCCTATGCGGGGTTCAGGCACGATTTTACGCAGGACAAAATGCCGACAGCTGCCCCGTTTCACATTACTGCGGATCAGGCATATAAACTGTATGTTAACGGAAAATATGTCTGCCGGGGTCCCATGCGGGGACACCAGCAGGAATGGCACTATGACACTGTGGATCTTCTGCCCTATCTGAAAGAAGGACACAACTGGATTGCAGTAGAGGGGCATAATCCGGGAGTAAGCACCTTTTCCTATCATCATAAAGATGCGGCAGGAGTGCTCTGTTCCGCGGCCTGGGATAATGGGGTAAAAATCGTTTCCAATGGAAAAGATTGGGTTATTTTCAGGAATACTGCATACAATCACAATACGGCGCAGCTGTCATCCCAGCTGGGAAAAATGGAAGAACTTGATCTGAGATATGATGACCGTTCCTGGATCTGGGAAGAGTCGGAATATACATTTCCACCGGCAATGCCCGGAATGTATTGCATCGAAAAACATCAGGGGGCACTTCCGTGGAGTAATCTTTCTGAACGTTCCATAGCGATGCTTCAGGAAACGGTCCTTGTGCCGGAAAAGATCACATCCTGCGGGACGGGAATTTGTGCGGAACTTCAGGAAACAGCACCGGGGCTTATCCGGAACACGGTTCTGGAGTTTGTGGACCGGGAACTTGAGACCATCTGTTTTGCGCCGGAAGTTCTTCCTTTTGAAAGATCGGAGCAGGAGATATCGTTTACAGTTCCGGCAGCAGGGAAAGGAAAATTCAACATTCTCTCGCTGGATCTCGGTGCCGGGCAATGGCTTCCGGGAGTCCCGGTTTTTCAGTTCGGAAACAGTGAAAAATCCGTCATTGTTGACGTGATGTACCATCAATATCTCCCGGAAGGGAAGATCGCATTTCCCCAGCATCCGAAAGACGGGAGCATGATTGCGCTGGCTTCCAGGTTCCATCTGGGAGAAAAGCCTTGCAAGGTTGATCTGTTTCAGATCATGGGAACCAGATATGTAAGTCTGATCATCCGGGAAAACACAAAACCGCTTCAAATCAGTCTTTCCTGGCGGACGGCTGTTTATCCCATGGAAATCTCCGGTCGGTTTTCCTGTTCAGATCCGCTGTTGAACAGGATTTATGACATCTCGGTTCATACTCAGAGAGTATGCTCCATGGATACCTTTGTTGATACGCCCTGGAGAGAACAGTCCCAATGGTGGGGCGATGCAAGAGTTCAGGCAAAAAACACGATATTCCTCACCGGGGACACAAAACTGCTCTCTGCCGGGATCAAAAGTATCGCCGCTCAGAAAACGCCGTTCGGATTGACCTATGCCAATGCTCCGACGAAATACAGCGGACAGGTTCTTCCGGATTTTTCCCTCACATGGATCATCACGCTGCGGGATCTCTGGTTTCAAACAGAAAATACAGATCATTTTCTCAGACATAAGACGCAGGCGGAACAAATTTTTTCCTACTTCGAATCCATACGGAATGAAGATGGTCTGATCCGGTATGACAAGAGATTCTGGCTTTTTGAAGACTGGAGTTCCCTGCCCAAGCAGAATATCCCTACATTCCTGAATTTATGGCATATTTATGCAGAAGAACGTTATCTGGAACTGCTGGAACATACAGAGTTCCGTGAAGAAGCCGAAGAACTGCGGAAGAAAATCGCAACGGAAAAAAAGATTGCGAAAAAATTGCTTTTTGATCCGGAACAGCAGCTTTTTCTCCCGGAACGTGATGAAAACGGAAATTTAACCGGAGAGCCGTCTGTTCATGATCAGGTTCTGGCAATTCTGACAGGTCTCTGTCCGGAAGCCAGGGACAATATGATTGAAAAAATCATTCTGCCGTGTTTGAACGGGACATTGAAAAACGGAGCCAGGCCATCCTCCTTCTGGGCGACTTATCTTCTGGATTGCGCGTTCCAATGCGGTTTGAAAAAAG
Organism: Lentisphaeria bacterium; assembly: GCA_017456805.1. The sequence continues at coordinate 3,053 of JAFTIQ010000096.1, read as the reverse complement.
AAGCCTTGGAATACATCAAAAGAATGTGGGAACCGATGCTCCCTACCGGAACGGTATGGGAAACCTTCAATGATTATTCCGGTTCTGAAATTTCTTTTTCTCATGCATGGAGTGCTCACCCGATCAGTCATCTTCCGGAATTGATTTTCGGACTGGAACAGCTGGAACAGGGATGGAAGAAAATCCGTCTGACTCCGGAATGTCTGCTGGATCAGGCAGAATTTCAAATTCCATTGCCCCAGGGACTTTTCTCTGCAAGCATCTGCAGAAAGAAGGAAACGTTTGCGCTTGAGGTCACGGTTCCGGAAGGCGTAACAGCGGAAATCCTTCTGCCGGGAGAAACGATCTTTGCTTCCGGAGAGACGATCCGGCGTTAATCTCTTACAAAAATCAAAGGGCTGCTGCAAAACCTGAAATTTTGCAGCAGCCCCTTATCAATGATTCCAGAAAGTGGAAATCAGCGGGTGAATGCAGCGGATTCGTTTTTCAATTTTGCTTCAAAAGCTGCATTGGAAATTCTGGGTTTCTGCTGCCAGAATGCAATCTTATGTTCTTTCATTGCCGGATTCAGCTTGACTTCCAGCCATGCGGTCCAGTTGGAAACACAGAAAAGCTTTGCTTCCTGAACTGCGGAATAATCCATGCCGAGCCAGATAGGACCATAGCCTTTGTCCGCAGAAGAGCCATCAAATGTGGCATCGCGGAATGTCAGACTGGTTTCTGCGGGGGTGAGAAGGACAGGTTTCCGTTTGGGATCCATTCCGATGGTACGGGTATTGGTAACGACCTGACGGTTGTAGGGGTTGCCGGTCCAAACGACTTTCTTTCCATTCTTTGCGAGCATGGAGGGGATACAGCTGTGGACGATGGAAAGATCTTCCGGTTCTTCGATGGTATCAGCAGAGGGTTTGAGGCTGCACCAGAGAACAGGAGAATCGGGGCGCATGTAGAAAATCAAATCGAACTTGCTTCCATCGAAGTTCAACTTGATAACAGCTCCGGCATTATTTCCATCTTTCCACGGCTGCATATCTTCTTTCTGAACCATCAATTTGCTCATGGGAATCCCATTTGCTTTGATGTTCATGAAATTGACCAATGCGCCGAAACCGAATGTCCCGCAATCCAAAGTGATCTTCAACTCCGTCGGCTTTGTATCCGTTGGTTTGGAGAGCTTCATGATGATGTCATAGCGGTTGTACTGGTTGGAAATACTTGCACCCTGAGCAACGGAAAACTTTTCAGGCTGATAGACCCGGACAGGTCTGACAGAGACATTGACAGGTGCATGGTTCTGGGCGAAAGATACAGCACTGACCAGAGCAAGTGCTGCGACTGCAAAATGTTTCAGATTCATTATTATTCTCCTTTCCCTGCGAATTTAATGAGACCGAACATATTAAGGTTGTGATTATTTCCAAGAGTCATAGCAGTTCCGCTGTATTCGCGCTCAGCCCCCATCTTGTTCCGCACCACATTGCAATGCCAGGTATCGTAGACCTGAGGAACAGAATTTTTGGTTTTGAATACAGAGAACGGAATAAAGAACTCAGCCGTCCAATGATCATTGCTGTATTTGGATGCCAGCTGGAAACCTGAGACTTTCCAGTAACGATCGAAGGGCTGAGGGATCGGCAGAAGCCGCTGTGTTCCGAAGAAAGTCTGTTTCAAGGGGTCAAAGACGAACTGGAAGAACACTTCTTTCCCCTGTCCGGGAGAAAGAAGAATTTCATAGTTATCATTGAAAAAGACTTCTTTGGAGCGATCTGCGACAGGCGCATATTTGGTTTCAAAGAGACCATAGATCCCGGTTTTCGTCCAGGCAAGCTTGATGCTTGCCGGATATTTGACCGGGGTGCCTGAGCCTTTGGGATCCATCAGTTTCATGGGTTTGACTTTTGCCCAGAAAGCTTCGTTTCCAATGCCGTCGAGGGTCACTTTATCTCTCCGGAGCAGCTGATAGACGGAGTGGACGGGGCGTTCATAAGACAACTGATTTTTGATGGATTGGATTGCCTTCGGCCAGGGAGCCATGAACAGTTTCAGACGCTGAGCTTCCACGGTTCCGGGTTTGACAGATTTCTGTGCCGCGGCAAGAAGTTTTTCCATTTTCAGGAGTTCCGGGAGCGGATAAAGAACATTGCGTCCGGAACCATCGGCATTCAGCTCATATTTTACATAGCAATCCCGGAGAAGCTGATGGAACTCACGGAGGATCTTACCGGTTCTGGGGCCATAGAATTTTTCCCAATGGGCATCGATCGCTGCGGCTGCATCCCAATTGGGATTCCACATCGAACGGTATGCTGCATAATTGGAGTAGTAATAGAACCATGCATTGCCGGGAGCAGCTGTAATACAATGATCATAGAACATTGTCTTGGTTCCGAAGTATTTCCCGAAGACTTTCGGGATATCTCCGACGAATTCACCGTTGACTGCCTGAACAAAAGGATTTGTTCCTGTATAGAGCCACAATCCCTGAATCGGACGGTTGCCGAGAGATTTATACCAGTCTCCGGTTACCCGGAGCATCTCTTTCTGAGCTCTCTTGCTTCTGATCTTGTTGGGAAGATCCCCCAGACAGAGAAAGACTTCCGTATTATCCGGCAGGGTATAACGCGGATCTGTTCCGGCATATTGGACATTGTAATAAGCCATGATGAAGAGTTTGGTTCCCGGCAGTTCTTTTTTCATTTTCTGAGCAAGATACTGATGGAACCGGGCATAGATGTTTGCCATCCCGTTGGATCTGCTTGCGAAAGAACCTTTTACATCACCCAGAGACTGGGAGTTCATCAGGTTCAAGCGTCTGACCACCGGATGATTTTCCACGTCCGTATCGGGAAGAAGAGTATCACAAACCCCGAAAGAAAAGTAGGTGGTGTTGCAGCCCTGCACACCAAAACCGCCTTCGTCAATCTTTCCGTTGGATTTGTAATACTTCTTGGCTGATTCCAGGAGGAGATCAGCGAATTCCAGATTGACGACATCAAAGACGTTTCCGACGTGGGCCTTCGGATTATACCAGAAGTTCCCTGCTGGAGATTTGT
>JAFTIQ010000095.1 GCA_017456805.1 Lentisphaeria bacterium | reverse complement strand
CTCAATGTTCAGTGCGGTCATTCCGTTGCAAACGGATGCTATTATGCCGCAATCAACCGGGTCGGAACTGAGGCGGAAACCACATTCTGGGGCAGCAGTTTTGTTTGTGATTTTTACGGACGCCGGATTGCGGAAGGTTCTCAGGATCAACAGGAAATTGTTTATGCCGATTGCGATTTGAAAGCCATGGAAGATCATCGCCGGATGTGGCCCTTCTTCCGGGATCGCAGAATTGATGCTTACGATGGAATCATGGAGCGTTTTCATGACTGAGACTCCCGCCTCCCTCGGATTCCGGATGCCTGCTGAGTGGGAAAAACAGCAGGCTGTCTGGATCGCTTATCCCCACAATCCGGAAACCTGGCCCGGAATCATGCCGGAAGTCCGGGATGTCTTTCAGGAATATTACCGTGCCGTTGCTGAGGAGTGCGGAGAAAAGGTCTTTGTTCTGACCGGCGGAAATCCCGTTGAACTGCCCGCCAACGCTCAGGCATTTGACTATCCGACCAATGATGTCTGGTGCCGGGATTACGGTCCGACTTTCTTGAAAAATGATGCTTCCGGCGAGCTTGCGATGGCGCATTTCACCTACAATGCGTGGGGCGGAAAATTTCCGCCGTGGGAGAATGATGCTTCCATTCCGGCGCGGATCGCTGAAACATTCGGATTGCGCCGTTTTGAGATCCCTATTGTCTGCGAAGGCGGTGCGCTGGAAGTGGATGGAAAAGGGACGCTGATCACGACAGAATCCGTGATTTTGAATCCGAACCGGAATCCGGGGATGTCCAAAGCCCAGGCAGAAAAGATTCTTTGCGATGCTTTGGGATGCGACCGTGTGATCTGGCTGAAATCCGGTCTTGCCGGAGATGATACAGATGGGCATGTCGATACTCAAGTGCGGTTTTTCCGTCCGGGATCCGTGATCATGGCAGCTTCTGAGATCGGAGAGAATGTGGAAGTGACGGCGAACAACCGCCGGGTTCTGGAATCTGCCGGATTGGAAATCGTGGAACTGCCCTGTCCGCCTCTGATTCCGCCTCCGGAGGGGTGGCGGGAAGAGTATCTTCCTGCGACTTACGCAAACTTTCTGATCACGAACCGTTGTGTTCTTGTACCGGTTTACGGTTTTGCGGAAGAGGATTCCCGGGCGCTGGAGATTATCGGAAAATGTTTCCCGGACCGTTCTGTGAAAGGGATCAATTGCCGGGAGATCATTCTGGAAGGGGGCGCATTGCATTGTCTTTCCCAGCAAATGCCCGAATGAGCAGAAAAGAACTCTGATCCCCGGAAACCGTTGAAAAATTCGCTGTTATCTGTATGAAAAAGAGAGAAAAACTGTAAAAAAAGTTTATGATTGCAGTTCCTGCTACTGGACTTTTCCGGAAACCGGGGATATATTACCGCAAAATTTGCAAGAAGTGATTGACTATTACTCAGGAGGAAACAGTCGATGGCAATTTTTGAACTTTTTCAGGGCATGATGCCGAAACCGGAAAATGCGGCACAGGTCGCAGCCGTTCCGTATGATGTTGTAAACACCGAAGAAGCAGCGGAACTGGCAAAGGGGAATCCCCTTTCTTTCCTGCGTGTTTCCAGACCGGAAATCGAAATGGAACCGGGAATTGATCTCCATTCCGATCCAGTCTATGCCAAGGCTGTTTTCAATTTCCGCAGATTGATCGCAGAAGCTCCGCTGGAATATGACCCCCAGCCCAACCTCTACGTCTACTCTCTCAAGATGGATGGCAGAACCCAGGTTGGTATCGTGGGCGGCGCTTCCGCTGATGATTACGATAACAACGTGATCAAGAAACACGAAAAAACCCGTAAAGATAAGGAAGATGACCGGGCAAGACATGTGATGGAACTCCGTTCCCACACCGGCCCCGTGTTCCTGACCTATCGCGACAACGAAAAGATCAATGCGATCGTCAAGGATATCTGCACCGAAACTCCTTACTACTCTTTTGTGGCTCCCGATGGAATCGAACACAAACTCTGGAAAACCGGAACCGAACGCGGACGCAAAATCTCCGAACTCTTCCGGAAAGAAGTTCCCTGCATGTATATCGCAGACGGTCACCACCGCGCGGCATCTGCCTCCCGCGCAAAAGCTCAGTGTATGGCGCGCAATCCCATGCACAGCGGCGCAGAAGATTACAACTTCTTCCTGGCAGTTACCTTCCCGGCAAGCGAACTCAAAATCCTGCCCTACAACCGTGTCGTCAAAGATCTGAACGGTATGACAGCAGAAGCGTTTCTTGCCAAACTGGAAGAAAAGTTCACTGTTGAAAAGACTTCTGATCCTGCCCCTGCAAAGAGCGGAACCTTCCGGATGTATCTCGGCAAACAGTGGTATGCTCTTGCCCCGAAATTCAATACAGCTGACCTGGGCGTGATCGAACGTCTGGATGTCAGCGTGCTGCAGGATAATGTTCTTGCACCGCTGCTTGGAATCGGCGATCCGAGAACCGATAAACGGATTGATTTTGTCGGCGGGATCCGCGGAACCGGCGAACTGGAACGGCTTGTGGACGGCGGAAAAGCAGAAGTTGCGTTCTCCATGTATGCCACGACCCTGGATCAGCTGATGGATATTGCAGATGCCGGTGAGATCATGCCTCCGAAATCAACCTGGTTTGAACCCAAACTCCGGGATGGACTTGTGGTTCATAACTTCAAGTGCTGAACCGCAGAAACTGAGGTGGAGAGATGAGAACAGCTGAACTCGCCCGCACGACGAAGGAAACGGATATTTTCGTCAGGATCAATCTTGACGGAAGCGGCGTTTCCGAGATTGATACCGGGATCCCGTTTTTTGATCACATGCTGACCCTTTTTTCCAAGCATGGAAAATTTGATTTGACCGTGAAAGTCAAAGGGGATCTGGAAGTGGATGCGCATCACAGCATGGAAGATACCGGGCTTGTCCTGGGGAAAGTGATCGCCGATGCTCTTGGAGATAAAGCGGGGATCACCCGCTGCGGAAGCTGCATCCTGCCCATGGATGAAACCCTTTCCATGGTGGCAGTCGATCTTTCCGGACGCCCCTATCTGGTATATCGCGTTGAACCGAAAGCTCAGTATATCAAGGATATTGATACAGATCTGTTCGGCGAATTTTTCCGAGCGTTATCCAATACCGCAGGAATGAATCTTCACATCCGCATGCTGGAAACAGGAGAGACTCACCATGTGTTTGAATCCATTTTCAAAGGATTCGGACGGGCTCTTTGTACAGCTGTAACACATGACCCCCGTGTCGTTGGTATCCCCTCGACCAAGGGTTCACTCTGAGAAAGGAATTTTTTATGGAACAGCAAAGAGAAACTTGGGGCGGAACGATCGGTTTTGTGCTTGCAGCAGCCGGTTCTGCCATCGGTCTCGGAAATATCTGGAAATTTCCGTATATTACCGGGATGAACGGAGGCGGAGCATTTGTGATTGTTTATCTGCTCTGTATCTTTCTGCTTGGCACTCCTCTGATGCTGAGCGAAATCGCTATCGGGCGCAAAACACAGAAAAATCCGTATGGAGCATTCAAAGAAATCTCTCCTGCCGGATCGAAATTCTCCCGGGTACTGGGAATCCTGTTACTGCTTCAGGCTGTTTTCATGATCTATTCCGGAATCGACAATCTGGTCGATAACGGCACGAACAGCGGAATGATCGGCTTCGGTGTGGTCTCAGCTCTTGCCGGAGCCTTGATTATCTGGAAAGGCGTTGCAATGGTCGGTTTGTTCTCCATTCTGACCGGTCTGGCAATTCTTTCCTACTATTCTGTTATCGGCGGCTGGATTCTGGAATACGTTTATCTTGCTTTCAGCAGACAGATGAATTTTGAAACCGTTGCCCAGGCAAAAGAATCTTTCGGCAATTTCATCACCTGTCCCTGGAAAGTCGTTCTGCTGCATCTTGCATTTATGGTTCTTTGCGGTGCCATGCTGTGGGGTGGAATCCGGAAAGGTGTGGAACGCTGGAGCAAAATTCTGATGCCGCTGCTTCTGCTTCTTCTGATTGCCGTGATCATCCGCGGGGTCACCCTCCCCGGAGCAATCGACGGAGTCAAGTTCTTCCTGTCTCCCGACTTCTCCAAACTCTCAACAGGAAGTATTCTGGAAGCACTCGGTCACTCCTTCTACTCATTGAGTCTCGGAATGGGTATCATGATTACATACGGAAGTTATATGAAAAAGCAGGAAAATATCCTCCGGACTTCTGTATTCATCATTATTCTTGATACGATCGCAGCTCTGATGGCAGGTCTTGCGATCTTTCCGGCAGTTTTTGCAATGGGCGGACAGCCCACAGCGGGACCGGGGTTGATTTTCCAGGTTCTGCCTGTGACATTCAATCACTTCCCCGGCGGATTCGGATGGTTCTGGGCTGGGTTGTTCTTCCTGATGCTGACGATTGCCGCATTTACAAGCGGTGCTTCTCTGCTGGAAATGGGAGTGACATTCCTCATCGACCAGTTGAAATGGAGCCGTAAAAAAGCGATTTCCGTTCTTTTTGTGATCATCAGTTTGCTGGGAATCCTCTCTGCAATCTCTGTTACCGGATGGGAAAATATTCCCTGGGTCAAAAAGGCTTTTGATTTCTGTTTCAGTCCGGAATATGTCAAAGGAAACTTCTTTGATGTGCTGGATTATATCACATCCAACTGGTGTCTGCCTCTTGCCGGTATGATGACAGCAATCTTCACCGGATGGCTCTGGACTGCCCGGAAAGCTGCACGTGAACTTCGGGAAGGTGATCTTACCCATCTGCAGGATACCAATATTCTGCTTCTGCTCTCCGGTTTCCGGGATGAGCCGTTCTATTCCCAGATGATCCGTAATGGATTCACTCTGATGACGTTCTGGGCGATCCTGATCAGGTTCGTTGCACCGATCATTATCTTATTCGTCTTCCTTCACAGTCTCGGGATCAATCTGGGATTCTGAAGAAGTGCTCCTGTAAGCGGAACATGCCGCTCCCAACAGGAGCATAACCCCGGCAAGATTGCTGCCGCCGTATGAGAAAAACGGCAAAGGCAATCCTGTCGGCGGAATAATCGTTACATTCACTCCAATGTGCAGAAATGCCTGCACGATGAGCATAAGCCCGGCACTGAACAGAAAGAGCCGGGCATTTTTATCTCTTGTTTCCAGCGCCGCTTTCCGGAACAGTATGATCATCACACAAAATCCCGCAAGCACCAGCGCGCCCCCCGTAAATCCGGCAGCTTCCACCAGTGAGGCGAAAACAGAGTCACTGTGGGAATAGGGCAGATATGCATTTGCCCAGATTGCCCCCGGATCCTCCGCTCCCAGCCAGCCGCCGTTTGCCATGGTGATCCGGAATTGGTTGATGTGCCAGCTCGCGCCCAAATGGTCATCCGAAGGATTCAGAAACGCCACGATCCGCCGCCATGCATAAGGATGCAGAAGAACAAACAGAACTGCCGGCGGGATCCAGCCGAAGAAGATCGGCAGGGTGTACCGTTTCCGGAAACCGCCGCAGAGAAGCACCAGCGGAAGCATACAGGCATAGATCGTCGCCGTTCCGAAATCCGGCTGAAACAGGATCAGACCGCAGAAAAGAGCGGTCAGAAGCAGACAGAAAAGGAACCGTTTTTTTTCGCTCCAATCCTCCTTGACCGCCAGCATGCACAGAAGCAGGAGATAGGCAGGTTTGACAATTTCCGAGGGCTGAAAACGGATCCCGGTAAAGGGAATGGGGATCCAGCCGTTCATATTATTGATTTTAACCCCCCAGACCGCTGTAAGTGCAAGAACGATCAGGGATATTATTACTGCCGGAACCGCTGCAAGTTTCAATTTCGGATAAGGGATGCAGGCTGTTCCCCAGAAGAGAAAAACGCCGATGGTCAGCCAGAGCATTTGCCGTCCGGAAAAATACCAGGGATCCTCTCCGTATGCTCTTGCACAATAGACCGCTGCACAGCCGCCGATCCCGATGACCAGAAGTCCGATGATCAGATTCCATAAAATATTCTTCCGTTCTTTCATTGTCCGGCCTCCTCTTCCGGAGTCAGCGTGACAGATTTTCCCGGAACCGGCTGACGGATCACTTTCAACGTTCCCGGGACCCGCCGTCCGTAACGGTCGAACATCACCACAAAAATCCCGTCCTGTCCCGTCAAAACACTCCGGTATTTTTCTTCCATTTTTGTCAGGAAGAGGGAGGTATTCCGCTGTTCAATGGTTTTGATCCGCAGATTTCTGGGGTATCTCCGGGTGATCGCTTCCAGTTTTAAAAGTTCGGAATCGGAAATTTTTCCGCCGTTTCTGATGGGGCGTCCGAGGATTTCCTGCACAGAATCTCCGATATGTTTTTTATCCCAGATGAGAAAAAATTCCAGTTTTGAAGCGGCAAGAACGGTTCCGTCGGAGGAATAAATTTTCCCTTTGAGAGCGGGCAGTATCCCCTGACGCCAAGCGGTTTCCCGGGCTTTTGCCTGATATTCGGAACGTTTGAGAATACTGAAATAAAATACGCTTGTCAGGGCAAAAAAGCCCCAGAGAAGGATCAGAATGATGATCCAGCCGCTTTTTTTCCGGAAATCTTGAGCGTCAGGATCTTCCATTATTTGAGGATTTCATCGTCAATCAGTTTCAGATTTGCGCTGGAAGCGGTAAAAAGAAGAAAATCGGGAGCCTTCTCAGCGGTTTCCTGCAATGCCTGTTTATCGTCAGCAGCAGAAACATAGAGGAGAGCGGCAGCTTTGATTTTGG
>JAFTIQ010000094.1 GCA_017456805.1 Lentisphaeria bacterium | reverse complement strand
CGGTCCGGGATTTTTTCTGCGTTATAGGGGGCACGTTTTTCGCTGGCTTTCAAGACACCTTCCGGAGCATTTTCAGCCATATCGAAGATTGCATTTTCAATGGTTTCCTGTTTCTTTTTCTGAATGGTGCGGGGGATGATCCCGTGTGCCTCATTGTAGGCTTTCTGGATCTTCCGCCTGTTTTCTGTGACGGTCAGCAGTTCCTGCATGGCATCGGTGATCTTATCGGCATAGAGGATCACCCGTCCGTTTGCATTACGGGCGGCGCGCCCTGCGACCTGGATCAGCGAGCGGGAAGAACGCAGGAAGCCTTCTTTATCGGCATCGAGGATCGCCACAAGAGCCACTTCCGGAAGGTCGATCCCTTCCCGCAACAGGTTGATCCCCACCAGACAGTCAAATTCTCCATCCCGGAGTTCCGAAAGGATCCGAACCCGTTCGATGGCATCCAGTTCCGAATGAATATATTTCACCCGGAGTCCGAGATCTGTCAGATAATCCGAGAGCCGTTCCGAACTCTTCTTGGTGAGCGTTGTCACCAGAACCCGTTCTTTTTTCAATGCACATTTCCGGATCTCTTCCATGACGTCATCCACCTGATGTTCCAGAGGGCGGACGGTCACTTCCGGATCCAGCAATCCTGTTGGACGGACGACTTGCCGGATGATCTCTTTTCCGGAGAGTTCGATTTCATACGGCGCGGGGGTGGCGGAAACATAAACCGTGTCCCCGGTCAAACTCAGAAATTCTTCAAACTTCAGTGGACGGTTATCCAGGGAAGAAGGCAGCCGGAACCCATGTTCCACCAATGTGGTTTTTCTGCTGCGGTCCGCATTGTACATCCCTCTGATCTGGGGAACGGTCACATGGGATTCATCAATGAAAGTGATAAAATTATTTTTGAAGAAGTCCAGCAGACAGAACGGACGGCTTCCCGGCGGACGCTGGGAAAGATGCCGGGAATAGTTTTCGATCCCGCTGCAGTACCCGATTTCATTCATCATTTCCAAATCGTAATTGACCCGTTGGAACAGACGCTGGGCTTCCACAAGTTTGTTGGCACTTTCCAGTTCTTTCACCCGTTCTTTCAGTTCTTCCCGGATCGTGACGGTTGCCGCTTCAATGGCTTCTTTGGGCATGACAAACAGACGGGTCGGGAAAATAGATGCCTTGTCAACATTCGCAATCAGTTTTCCGGTCAGCGTATCTCTGCGGGAAAGGGATTCCACGGAATCCCCCCAGAATTCTATCCGGAGAACCTCATCTTTTTCCGCCAGAAACACATCCACGGAGTCTCCCCGGACACGGAACATGCCTTTTTCCGGGGCAATATCGTTCCGGTTGTACTGGATCGCGATCAATCTGTGGAGAAATTCTGTCCGGTTGACTTCATCCCCCACGTTCAGTTCAATGCACATCCCCTGGAATTCATCAGGGGAGCCCAAACCGTAAATGCAGGAAACACTTGCCACAACAATGACATCTTTTCTGGAGATCAGGGAGGATGTGGCGGAGAGACGGAGCCGTTCAATATTTTCGTTGATGCTGGCATCCTTCGCAATGTAGGTATCTGTCTGCGGAATATAGGATTCCGGCAGATAATAATCGTAATAGCTGATGAAATATTCCACCGCATTTTCCGGGAAGAAGGATTTGAATTCACTGTAAAGCTGAGCTGCCAGTGTTTTATTGTGGGAAAATACCAGCACCGGGCGGTCAAGCTGAGCAATCACATTTGCCAGCGTGAATGTTTTTCCGGATCCGGTCACTCCCTGAAGCAGCTGATGGGAACAGCCCGAACGGAGATTTTTCGTCAACGCTTCGATCGCCGCCGGCTGATCGCCTGACGGGGTATAATCAGAAACTAATTTGAACAATCCCATAACAGTGTCCTTTCTTCCTGTTCACAGTAATATACCGTGTAAAAATGATTTCGCAATCCGGAAGAAGGAAAAATTATTTTATTTTTTGAGATTGTCCCAACTTTTGAGATGGGATATCAACTTTGATGAGCAGATGCTTTTCTTTTCCTGAGAATTTGTATTGTGCAAAAGATTACGGATATCAAGCAGAAAAGAATGAGAAATATTTCAAAAAAAAGACAGTTGTAAGCACTTTCTCCATCAAATTTCCATCTGAAGAGATTTATCATCGGAAAGCCATAATATACAACAAGATGCCAATATGCCAATGAAATCAATCCGGAGAGAATCGATATCAATAGAATTTCAGAAATCAGCTTTATCATGATTTTTCCCATGGTTTCAGCATCCCTCTGCCATGATCCGGCATTTTTCCAGAAGTTCCATCAATGCGATGGTCTCGGATGGGGGAACCAGCGGCTCAGCTTTACCGGTCATATATTCATACAGATTTTCGTAAAAGATCTCTCCGAATCCTTTCCATTCTTTCCGTTTCAGGATTTCTTCCCGGAACGGAATGGGGGAAGATTCTTTCGGGTATTTCCGTCCGGGTGCCGCCAGATCATCGGATGCAGAATTCGGTGCCAGCTCTGCCGGGTCAAAATAACGCAAACGCCACTCTCCCAGATAAGATTCGAGATAAGCGGCACCGCAGCTGCCGTAAATCGCCCAGACGTAGGGAGAATAACCGGATGCCTGATTGATTTCAAGATCCGCTATGATTCCGCTGTTTTTGCCGCGGAAAACGATTTTTACCACATCATCCGCATCGCCGAGGGAGGCAACACAGGCAGTTTGACACATCAGCGGCTCCAGAGGTTCTCCCAGAAGATACATCATTTTATCCACATAATGAACTCCGTAATTCCGGAACATTCCGCCGCCATGTTTTTTGAATGCCTGCCAATCGTTTCTTCTTGCATAATTTCCGATGAAGGCTTTCAGCTCATAGATCTTGCCCAGTTTTCCGGATTGCAAGATCTCTTTGATGGTAAACGTATCCGGAAAGACCCGCCGGGATTGAAAAACGGTCAGGCGTTTTCCATATTTTTCAGCGGCGGCAAACATGGCTTTTGTTTCCTGCAAATCAGAGGCAACGGGTTTATCGCAAAACACATCGATCCCGTTTTCCAGAAGTTGAATACATTGTTCCGCATGGAACTTTGTAGGAGAGCACACTACTGCGAGATCCGGTTTCTGGTCTGCCAGCATATCACTGATGGAACGGTAGGAATGAGGGATCCCGAAGGTTTGTTCTGCCTCTTTGCCCCGTTCTTCCAGAGGATCAACAGCGGCACAGACCTGAAATTTATCCGGATTTGCCATGAGTGCCGGTAAATGTATCTGCCAGCCGATCCGTCCCAAACCGATGAGTGCTGTCCGGAAAATTTTCTGTTCCATAGTGACCCTAAGCCTCCATATTTGTTTTTTTATAATATAATCACAGTTTAGAATTTTGCAAGAGAGAGGATCGTGAGACTTTTTTCATTTTTTTTCATAAAAACAGGTTGATTCTTTTTGGAATCCGTGCTATAATTAGGAATAGATGACTTTTCTTTCGGAAGAAAGGCTGGTTCCGAAACATGATCAGGCATATCTGATGTTGTTCCGCAGTCAGCCTTGGAGAAAAGAAACTATTTTTTGAAAAGGAATAACAGATTATGAGAATGTCAGTACTTGGAATGATCCTCGCCGGCGGCGAAGGAACCCGTCTTTCTCCCCTCACCAATCAACGGGCAAAACCTTCCGTTCCCTTTGGCGGGAAATACCGGATTATCGACTTTGTGCTCAGCAATTTCGTGAACAGCGGGATCAACAGTATTTTTGTGTTGACTCAGTTCAAGTCCCAGAGTTTGATGGAACACATCATCAACGGGTGGAATATTTCCAATACACAGGTTCGCGGCAGTTTCATCATTCCCGTGCCTGCACAGATGCAGACTCAGGACAGAACCTGGTATCGCGGAACTGCTGATGCGATTTATCAGAATATGCATCTGGTGGAAGATTTCAATCCTGACCTGGTGGCTGTTTTCGGCGGAGACCATATTTATAAAATGGATATCAGCCAGATGATCGATTTTCATGCCAGCAACAATGCGATCGCAACGGTCGCCGCAATTCCTGTTCCGATTTCGGAAGGGCATCAGTTCGGCGTTATTCAGGTGGATAAAGATTGGCGTATTGTAGGATTCCAGGAAAAGCCGGAACATCCCACCCCGCTGCCCAATGATAAAAACATGTGTCTTGCCTCCATGGGAAATTATATTTTCAACACCGGAGATATGATCTCTCTGCTGAAGAATGACTATGAACACAAGAACAGCAGCCATGACTTCGGAAAAGATATTATTCCGAGTCTGGTGGAAACCAAACGGCTCTTTGCTTACAACTTCTACGATAACCGGATCCCCGGTCAGTCCGCCACAGGAAAACCCTACTGGCGGGATGTCGGAACGATCAAGGCTTATTTTGAAGCGAATATGGATCTTCGTTCCACCTCTCCGCAGCTTGATCTTTACAATGACAAATGGCCGATTTACAACTATCACTTCAGCTTGCCTGCTGCAAAATTTGTTCATAATGAAGAAGTGGATACCTACGGTTTGCCCAGAATCGGAAAAGCCATCAACTCCATCGTTTGCGACGGCTGTATCGTTTCCGGAAGTACGGTCACCAACTCCGTTCTTTTCAACTCTGTTCATGTTCACAGCTATGCCACGGTGCACAACTGTATTCTCCTGAACGACGTCTCTGTCGGAGAACACAGCCGGATCCGCAACTGTATCATTGACAAGCACAATGTGATTCCGCCGAACACGGTGATCGGATATGACCGGGCAGAAGATGAAAAGCATTATCAGATCTTCCCGCTGGATGATCATTCCTGGCTGACCGTGATCCCGAAGAACCGGCACTCTCATCAGCTGGAATTGAAGAAAACATTGGAAACCAGCGATCCCCGTCCTTTGGAAGAGGAAAAAGAGTGATTCATGAACGATGAACTTTTTCAGCGCGTATTCGAACGGGTACGCGCTATTTTTTCAGGTGTTCGCGGCGGACATGATCTGGATCATACCATGCGGGTATATGTCAATGCATGCAAGATCGCGAAAATGGAGCTTCCGGCGGAGGATGAAGCGTCCTTCCGGATCGTCCGTTATGCGGCTTTGCTTCATGATTGTGCCCGTCCGGAAGAGGATTCCGGCAAGGGAAGCATCTGTCATGCGGCATTAGGCAGGGTGAAATCTGTTGAGATCCTGCGGGAACTGGGATGCGAAGAGGAATCTTTCCTCTATGCGGTCGGCGAATGTGTGGGAAAACACCGTTACCGGGGAAAAGATACTCCCGTGACACTGGCGGAAAAAATTGTTTATGATGCGGATAAACTGGATTCCATCGGAGCGGTAGGGATCGCCAGAACCTTTCATTTTGCCTCCCATGTGGGAGCGAGGATTCATAACACGGAGAAACAGGCTTTGGAGGGGGCGGAATACGGTCCGGAAGATACCGGTTACCGGGAATATCTGGTGAAACTGCGGAATGTCCCACAGCGGATGCTGACCGCTTCCGGGAAAGCCCTGGCTGTGGAACGTGGATCTTTTATGAAAACATTTTTCGATGAATTGAATGCAGAAACAGAAGAGGTTTTCCGCTTTACCGGAGAACTGGAATAAGCTGTTTCTGCTATTGGCTCAGCCGGTTGAAACGGAAATGAACGGTGGAGCTTTTCTTTGCGTACCCCGGCGTGAAAGCTCTCAGTAATCCCAGTGCTCCCAGAATTCCCCGAACTCCCAGTTCCCCAGCCGCTCCTTTGCTTGTGCGCCTATCTCTTCGGCTCAGCCGGAAAAGCGTATCTGCCCGGGTTCTGGGAATACTGAGAATACTAAGAGTCCTGGGAGAAAGCGGGCCAAGAAAAGGCTGTTCGAAATCCCGTGCCCCCTGCTCGAACACCGTACACTCAGTATACTCTGTTCACTCCGTTCATTCCCAGTCAATCCACAGCTTGTGTGCTCCTCCCCCGGCTCAGCCGCTAACACAAAAAACAGCACTTCATAGAGCCGGCAGGCTCAGCTTCACATTTTCACGCATAGGAGGGGCTCTTCACACCTGTTTTTATGCTTTGGCAGCTTTTACTTTTTTCGGTTTTGCGGTATCCCGGACAAATGCGAAGTAAAGAGCCGGGATCACATAGAGCGTGAGCAGAGCGGAAACAGTCAATCCTCCGACAACGCCCATACCGCAGCTGGCACGGAGTTCTGAACCGAGCCCCGTTCCCAATGCCATGGGCAGCATCCCCATGACGGAGGCAATGCTTGTCATAACGATAGGACGGAATTTTTCTTCTGTTGCCTGAAGCATGGCTTTGTGGGTGGTCATTCCTTCTTCCCGGACAAGGCGGGCACATTCATCCATGATCAGAATTGCGTTGTTCACCACGATTCCGATCATCATGACACCTCCCAGAAGTCCCATGAGAGACATGGACATACCGGTAAGATAAAGGGTCAGGTACATTCCCAGGAAGCCCAGCGGAACGGAGAACATGATCAGGAACGGCTGAGTCCAGGATTCCATGATTGCCGCGATCAGCAGGTAGGTGAGGACGGCTGCCAGAGCCAGAACGCTTGCAAATTCTCTTGCGGTATCATTCATCAATTCCACACTTCCGCTCATACGGACGTTATATCCCGGGGGCAGAGCTTCTGTTGCAGTTTTCCGGATCTGATCGGAAACAGGGCCCAGCGCCATGCCGGGAGCTGTATTTGCATAGATCCACATGGTGCGGACTTTGTCGTAGCGGTTGATGACCACAGGACGGGTATCTTCCTGGATTTCCGCAACGGCTTCTGTTCCCAGCGGGGCATT
>JAFTIQ010000093.1 GCA_017456805.1 Lentisphaeria bacterium | reverse complement strand
TGCTGAGGGCTTTATGGAACTTTACCGGGAAAGAACAGCATCCGTTTTCGGAGTTCCGTTTTTCTGCGGCACAATGGAAGAATCTTTGCAGAAAATTGATGATCTTGTCCGCAGTAAAAAGGCTGAACACATCGCGTTTATCAATGCGCATTGTCTGAATATCGCATATAAAAACAATGGGTACAAACAGGTTTTGAACGATTGTGCAGAGGTTTTTGCTGATGGGATCGGAGCGAAAATCGGAGCAAAAATGCTTGGCTTCAAGGTGGAAGAAAATGTCAACGGAACGGATATGTTCCCCTTGCTGGCACAGAAACCATACCGCATTTATCTATTCGGCGGTGCTCCCGGAGTTGCTGAAACAGCTCTGAAAAATGCAAAAGCCTTGAATGGGAAAGCTGAATTTGTCGGTTGTGCAGATGGATTTTTCAAAGAAAAAAGTGAAGAGCAGATTTTTGCAGAACTTTGCGAACTGAAAGTCGATATTCTTCTGGTTGCGCTGGGGGTTCCCAAACAGGAAGAATGGATCAAATGCAATCTTGACAAACTGCCCGGCTGTGTTGCAATCGGAGTGGGAGGTTTGCTGGATTTTGTATCCGGCAGAATCCCGCGAGCACCGCTGTGGATGCGTAAATGTAATATAGAATGGTGCTTCCGGCTTTATTGTGAGCCGGTAAGATTATTCAAACGATATATCATCGGAAATCCCCTCTTTCTCTGGCGGGTTTTCCTGAACAAAATATGGAGGAACAAATGAAAAAAACTTTTTTAATGCTGACTGCCGCAGTTGCGGCGTTCATCTTTACCGGATGTTCAACTTCGCCCTACGATTATGGAACAAACTGGCTGATACGGGAAAATGATGTACCGCAGTATCATTCCAAATTCGATTTGTTTTATATCGGGAAAGCTCCTGACGGATATGGTGATACTCACGATATTCAGTTCAACTGGACGAAAACTCATACCAACGATATATTTGGTAACGGCGTAAGAGTTTTTGCTCCTGAAATCGCAACTCCCAATGTGGAAGATGTTACAGATGCGCTGGAATATTATCTTGATCACTTTCATGAACCGGGACATCCCTTTGTTCTGCTTGCCGAAGGTAAGGCTGCTGATTTGCTTTATGCGGCAATGCAGAAAGTCAGCGGATTGACTGTAAAAAACGGTTTTATTGCCGCTTATCTGCCGGATATGCAACCCAAAACAGCCGAACAAATCGCCGATGATTTCTACTGGGACGATCTCAAAGCCGCCGCCACAGCCGACGATTACGGAGTGATCATCAGTTGGATAAGCTGTATCAACAATGAAAAAATGGATAATCCCGCACTGAAAAAAGGGATATACTGTATCAATCCTTTAAATTGGAAGCTGGATGCTACTCCCGGAAATGCAAGCGAAAACATCAAAGCAGTATTCTATATGCCGGAACACAAAAATATCTTCTGGCGCAAAGTGGAAGTAAAAAACTTCTGCGGTGCAGTTATCGATCCGGAAAAAGGTGTGTTGAATGTAAATTGTCCGGTGCCGTTATTGCATGTGATTGACGGAAAATTTACCAATAACTGTATATCAATCTTTGCCGGGAATATTGCCGCCAATGCCCGGAAACGAACTCAAAACCTGATAAAACACCGGGAGTGGAGAAGCGTTAAATGAGTTTTTTTGATTATCTGCCTTGTTACATATTGAATCACTCTCCCAGGATCATTGCGGCGTTTGAAATGGATTTTCTGCGGAATTTGCCCGCTTTTCAAAAAGCAATTCCGCAAGGTGAAAAATTTACCATGCTTTTGCAGCTGGGGTGGTCAGCAGAACTTCCGGAAGTCGCTTCCGAATTGAAAAACCGCCTTGCTGAAGCAAAAAACGCTTTCCCGGAGGCACGTTTTATTATTCTTGCCAACGCTCCTCGCGAAGTGGAAATAATCAAAGATTTCTGTGAAGTATATCTTGCCAGTCACAACGCTTTTCTTGATCCGGGGCGTTACCCGGTTGCAAAGATCGGCAAACGGAAATTTGATGCGCTTTACATTGCCCGCATTACGCCGTTCAAGCGGCATGAACTTGCTGTGAAGATCAAAAATCTGCATCTTATCGGCAGCTATTCCGAAAAGGAAAAAGAATATTTCACGGAAACGATAGCAAAATTTCCCCACGCCGTATGGAGTCAGAAAGTACCGTCGTTTTTCATCGGCAGAAAAATCTGCGAGGCCGCCTGCGGTCTGGCATTGTCGGCAGTTGAGGGGGCAATGTTTTCCTGCGGAGAATACTCCCTCTGCGGCGTTCCGGTCGTGAATACAAAAAATCTTGGCGGCAGAGATACCCTTTTGCCGGATTTTGCCGTCCGTTATGCCGATGATACACCCGAAAGTGCAGCCGAAAATGTGGAATACTATGTAAATAATCCCGTTGACCCACAGGAGATCCGCAACGGATTTTTGAAACTGGCTCTGCCGCAAAAAGAGTCTGTGCAGGATTTCGTTGATTCGATTGCCGGGAAAAAAGTTTATTTACCGCATAAACTCAATATCAGATGCCGCTTGTTGCCGCATACAAAATTTTTGCATGGAATCAGGAGAAAGTAATTATGAAAATTGACAAAAATAAAATTTTCGCCGTCATCATGGCTGGCGGCAAAGGCGAAAGATTGTGGCCCTTGAGTACCGAAGAACGCCCCAAACCGCTGATTTCGCTCAATGGACAGCAGACCTTGCTGGAAGATACTGTTCAACGGCTTTTCCCTTTGCTTAATGCAGAAAATGTGTTTGTGATAACCGATGAAAAATCTGCAGTTCAGTGTCGGGAAATCCTGATGCTTCCGGCAGAAAATATCATCGCAGAACCTTGCCGTAGAAATACCGCACCCTGTATTGCACTTGCGGCGGCATTGATTAAAAGACGCTGTGAATATGCGACAATGATCGTTCTGCCCGCCGACCACCGGATCACCCCGGTCAAGCGTTTTCAGGAAGATTTGATGGATTGTATTGAACAAGCTCAAACCGGTTCTTTGACCATTCTTGGAGTAACTCCGGATAAGCCGGCAACCGGATACGGTTATATCAATGCCGGAGAAAAAATTGCTCCCGGAATCTACAAAGTCAATGCGTTCAAAGAAAAACCGGATTTTGAAACCGCCCAACACTACATGATGGACGGCAACTACTGGTGGAACTGCGGGATTTTTGTCTGGCAGGTGCAAGCGATTGCCGAAGCATTTCAAAAATACATTCCATCGCTGTATGAAAAACTGGAATTATGGGCAAATGGAGGCGATTATACTTTGGATTTTGAAAAGTGTGAAAAGATCTCCATTGATTACGCCATTATGGAAAAAGCCGATAACGTTGCAGTAAAACAGGCATCATTCCAATGGAACGATCTGGGGACATTGGGCGCACTTTACGAAATAACGATGAAAGATTTCCACGAAAATGCCATCAGCACTCAAGGGAAACTTCAACTGGAAGAATCCGATCAGAATTTGATTTTTTGCGACGATAATACAGAGATCCGGCTGGAAAAGATCCAAAACTGCGCGATAATAAAATCCGGAAAATCATTGCTGATAACAACCAAGTGGTAATATTACATCATCAAAAAGCATCTCGGGATGGCGGGTGGTGTAAAAAAGCCAGCCGCCATTTTTATCCCCATTTTCATCTTGCGGAAAAAAACTCACTGTTATTTTATAACCCCTGTGAAATCAATGTTCTGATTTCATGGATTTTTTCCCGGATCAGTTCTGCGTTGAACGAGTAAAAATCGCCCTCGATGTGCCAGCCCTGGAGAGGATCCGCCTCAACATAAGGCAGAACAAATTCGGCAACTTGTAATTCCTCTTTGGCGATTTCAAGCCACGCCCCGGTCATGCTGTCATCCCATTGTTTCCGTAATTTATAGATCCGGAACATGTTGTAAGCTGATTTCCATACGGCACCGCAAATGGCTGCATTTCCAAGATCCTGATGATCAGCAGAAAGAGTCTCCTGAAGCAAACAAGTTCCTTTTTCCCAGATTTCAGCCGTAAGCCCCAGTCTCCGGATGATTTCGTCCAGAGGAAATTCTGCTGTTTCGGAATCGATATAGGAATCCCCCCGCTCATCCGGCAAAAAGGAGCGTCCGACTTTTTTTCCTGAAAGCGGCCCTTTCTGCGGGATCAAAGCTAACGTATGATTTTGAGGTCCAACATAAAGAAACGGAATCGAGAAAGGATAGTGTTCCATTGCTTCCGAGAAAAAATTCCATGCTTTTACGATTTTTTCATGATCGGCCCCCGGATAACTCTTCCGGGCAAACATAAGCAATGCTTCCTCACAGGAGATTTCATCGGGAAGATCCAGAAAATAGTGGAACGCTTGCAAAGAAGAGGATGGAAGATTGCCGAAATTCCAGCAGCCCATGAAGCCATCCAACTTGTTTTTTCGGATATATTCAGCTTTCCGGAAGAGATTTGCAATAACAGGGATCGTCCGGACCGTTGCCAATTCATGTGTGGTTCCCAGCTGGAATTTCGGCAAAACCGGAATTCCGGCACAGTCTGCAACTGCCTTTGTTTCAAGGAATTGTTCCGAAGGACCACTGTAACCGAGAGAGTATTCGTTGATGAATGTTCCATCTTTCCGGTATCCGCCGCGTTCAAAATCCACCAGCAGCCGGATATCTTTCGGAAGTTGTTCAATGATACCGGCACAGGGTGGATCGATATACATGGACCATGACCAGTTCCAAAAGATCAGATCCAGAGTTGCTGAGACTTCCCTGACTCCGTCACGGATCGTTCGGAGCAATTCTGCGACGACCTCTTCCGGCTGCCGTTTTCCGCAATGGGGGCAGTTTGTTGCGATATGATCCATCACCAGTTTTCTGGGGCGGATCTGCCCCGGGCGGCAGTTCCGGCAGCTGTAACAATGGGCGGGATATTCTGATGCGGAAATGATGATCAGCCCGCCCAGTTCCGGTAATTGAGCTGCCAGTTCTGCGAACGATTCTCTGATGTACTGCCGCACTCCGGGAAGTGAAGTGCAAAGCGATCGCAGCTGAAACACAGATCCGTCATCGCCGTAAGATTCCAAGGTCTGTCCGCCATCTTCTTCATGAGCCAGCCAGAATGCCTTATCATTGACAGGGATTGCTCTCGGCGGCTGAAGATAGAGATACACTTTGATTCCAAATTTTCCGGCTCTGCTGCACAGTTTTTTCAGGGCTTGCAAATGCTGAAGAGCGTTCGGAGCAAACTCCGGATAGCGCGGATGCGGGATGATATGATGGAGCTGTCCATGAACCCAAACCGCATTGAAACCGCTGTCGGCAATCTCCCTGAGGATCTCCTCTGTATAGCTTTTTTCTGCTGTAACAGTTTCATCCTGCAGGTCATCCGGGAACTCCGCATGAACTCCGAACCGACTGTAAGCACTTCTCCATATCTTCAGCATTTTACTGACCTTACTTTACCGGCATGAGGTATAATTCTCCGAATCTGTCTGGAGCATGGAATCCGGCAAAAGTCGGGATCCAGCAGCCAAACGCCCTGTTATTGTTTGTCCGGAGTACATTGTAGTAAAGAATCTCACCCGGCTTGATTCCGTCAGGAACGATTTCTGAAAGTTTCAGTGCCATCAGAACTGTCCAACTGTCTTTCTTTTTGATATGGACAATTTTTCCGGGATCGTTCCAGATGCTTGTCTGAGTTCCGAGCTTCTTAACTCCAATTACTCCGCCAACACAGTCTGCGCCAAACATATAGTAGGGGATCGCCTGCTGTTTTGCAAAATAACTTTCCCATTCATCATTCTGCCAGAGCGGCATCGTTGTAATGAGTTTTGAGGTATCTGTTTTGTGCAGATAAGAAAGATACAGATAGGCTCCATCGTGAGCGACGCGGACTTCCAGTTTTTCTTTAAGCGGTTCAGCTTTGAGTCCGCCGAAGAGTTTCAGCAACCCTGCTTTGTTCCAGTTGACACTTGTCGGATCGCCGGGTTTGGAAACGTTCAGATACGGCACGTCAGCCTGCATCATGGATCCGGACATCTGAAGCGCACGGTTCTGATAAGTTTTGAACCCTTTCTGCATATATTCCACGATTCCTTTTCCAAACAGAGCAACACGGGCCTTATAAGGTTCTGCCGTTGCAAGTTTCTTTGCCTGAGCAAGATATACATCGATCTGTTTCATGACCTCTTTTGTTGCAACCTGCCCCCAGGAGACGCCTTCAATGGAAGATGATTTCGTGCGGTACTTGGGATTGGTGAACCGTTCCTGCATCAGCATATACATTTCTTTCATGGGCTTTTCTGCCGGACCATAGTAGTTCTTGAAGAACTCATTAATGATATCTTCCCCCTTGAAATCTTTGTTCATGGCAAGTTTCATGTGAACATAAAGTTCCAGCTGGTCCATCAGGATAAACATTCTGTAATGGTGGGCGTAGGAAAGCTCCATGAAGGTTCCCTGAACATTGGCAGCGAGATATTCCCGGAAAAGACCGTCAACTTTGCTGGCAAAGAATCCGGGGAAGACACGGACATCCTGCTGTTTTCCATTGAGAGAGGGGAAGCACCAATAGAGCCAGACATGTTTCTTGACCTGCGGCTGCTTTTCCGTCCATTCCTCCATAAACATTCTGTCATTCTGCATGGTTTCCGGAGAATAGACTCCGCGGGCGTGCAGACAAAGGATCACGCGGATGTTGTCTTCCAGTTTGAAGTCGGGCGGATAGCAGAAATCATGATAAGCACCGCAGCCGATGATTTTGTCCGGGTGGGTCTTCTTGACTTCTTTTGCAACTCTGTTTACAAACTGGAAAATATAATTACTTGCTTTGTTATTACTGTATTTTCCTGCCCCTTTTGTTGCGTTCGGAAGAAGCCATTTCTGACATTTTTCGCATTTGCACCAGGAGCCGTTGTCCATGGGGAAAACAGGGAAGAGATCCAAGCCTTTTGTGGCCAATCCGGCAACACTGGGGTGTGCTTTCCCGTCAAAATAATCCCGGGCATCTTGAATGACCTGCTGAACAAATTCATCATTGGTCAGACACATCTGCGGAGCTTTTCCGGTATAACCTTTTGCAAACCAATCCTTTTTGTGCGGGAACCGTTTGTAGAAAGAGTAAAGAGAATGGTTGATGTGAAGCGGTCTTCCGCCAATTC
>JAFTIQ010000092.1 GCA_017456805.1 Lentisphaeria bacterium | reverse complement strand
TCAGTAAAAATCGGGATTACTTCCTGTTCAGCGGCTTGCTGCCGTCAGAGGAAGCAAGGAAAGAGTTTGAAAAATATCTTCAATCACACGGAGATTCCTACGGCAATCAGACCTATATTTTCCATAACGACAACGGGACAAATGTCTATGTCAGAGTTATTGGGAACACGGCGAATCTTCTTATCAGGAAGAACGATGGCGAACCCCGGCAGATCGGGAAAGTGTTTATGGATCTTACTCACCCGCGGGCAGTCATGCGTGACCGGGAATTTCTCTCCGGCTTTTTCCGGAAAGCTGACGGGTCCTATGAAAAAATGGTCACCGGCTCCATGCTGAACGGGAAGTTCCGTTTGAATATGAAACTCCGGCCTCAAGCTGTTCTCAACACATTTCCCGTGCTGCTTACCGGTGAGGATCTGCAGATAGAATGATCCCTTACTGCGTCGTCGAACAGCATCATGAAGTCCTTCCGTTCTGGGAAGAAACTGCTGAAAAATATCCCCTTGATTTTATTCTGACCCTGGATCACCATACAGATGTACTTCCAGCTTTCAGCCGGATGGAGGAAAAACCGGAGATTTTGAATCAATCGGCAATCGAAGCGGTCAAACAGCTCCGGCATGATGAGCATATCGACTGGGCTTTGCGTGCGGGAATCATGAAACAGGCAATTATCCTTTCTCATGAAAATTTCACTGTTCCGGCACACCCGGCCATGAAAGTGATCTGTCCTCCCTTCTGGCCGGAAACCCAGGCAATCCTGAATTCCGAACCGGAAGCAGTTTCCGCGGCGGAAAAAGTTCTGGAACCGGACTGCCTGAAGTATGCAGTCTCTCCGGAAGATCTCCGGAAAAATTATATTCTTGACCTTGATCTGGATAATTTTCTCTGTGCCGGAGCGCTCCATCCGGAAAAACCGGAATTTTTTCTGGATCTGGTCTCCCATGCCCGGGGAATTTCTATTTCTATGGAACGGGACTGGCAGAGGATTTTGCGTCTGAAAGGGGAAACTTTGACTTCTGATGACATTTTATCCATGCTGGAACAGCTGATCGGACAAAAATTCGCTTGATTTTTTGCAAAATGATTGTATAATACTCAAGAGAAAAACTTTAACTGAAAGAGGTGTTATTATGTCTATCGAAAACGCAAGAGCATTCTGCATGAAAATGATGAGTGATGATGAATTCCGTGATTCTCTCGGACAGGCAGCATCTGCTGACGGAATCCGCGGGATCATTGCTGATGCAGGATTCAGTTTTTCCAAATTTGACCTTCTTAAGATCGTCGGCGAGCTTACCGGCAAAAAAATCGAAGCTGACGAACTGGAAAAAATGGTTTGCGATTTCTATCAGGAAGAAGTTGCAGCGGAAAATCCGCAGGCAGTTGCCAATGTGACAGAATGGTTCCGTTCTCTGGAATGATCTGCTGTTCTCAGTTTTCTGATCGCTGAACCCGATCGGGAACAAAACGTTATACTCATGAAGAGAAATCTGCTCTTCATGAGTTTTTTTTTGCTAAGGCACTGAGGTGCATTGAAATATTCTGTTTTTTTTTGAAAAAAATAGTCTGGACAGATTGAAATTAACGATCCAGCATGTATATTTCCGGGTACCACCTTTTTTCCCTGCGGGAAGCAGTTATCATATAAGGAGCAAATTCGTGTCATCAGGCTTATTGCAGACATTGGAAGGAATTTATAATATCGGGCGTCATTTTCTCGATTACGGGATCATCGTCCTGATGGTTTATTACATCCTGAAATTCATGCGCGGAACACGCGCTGCCAGTGTGCTTGCAGGGCTTGTTATCGCATTGATTTTCCTGACGGTTCTTACAAAAACATTGAAGTTTGATGTTCTGAACTGGCTTTTAATGAATTTCTGGACGATTCTTGCGACCGCTCTTGTGGTGATTTTTCAGCCGGAACTGCGGCGGGCATTCGCCCAGCTCGGAAGCAGATACTTCTCCCAGCAGTCTGACACCAGACGGCAGACCATCGTGGAAACAGTGACTGCTGTCACCCAGATGTCCCGGAACAGAACCGGTGCTTTGATCGTTTTTGAACGGCAGATCGGGCTTGCAAGCATCAAAAACAGCGCAATCCCCCTGGAAGCAAAAGTCAGCGAAACTCTTCTTCTGACGATTTTTTTCCCCAATACTCCGCTTCATGACGGGGCATTGATCATTCGCGGAGACACCATCGAAGCCGGTCATGCGATTCTTCCGCTGACTCAGCAGCCGGAATATGCAAAAATGAATCTCGGCACCCGGCACCGTGCGGCGATCGGGGTAACAGAGGAAACCGATGCCGTGGCAGTTGTCGTTTCCGAAGAAACAGGTTCCATCAGTGTGGCAATGCGGGGCGTTCTGGATCGGAACATCACCCCCGGGCAGCTGAATGATATTCTTTCCAAACATCTGCTGAACAGCGGAATCGGAAATTCAATCCAATCAAAGAACGGAGACAGCAGCAATGCCGGGTAAATCAAAGAGAAAAACGCTGTGGCAAATGGTTCCTGCCTTCATCCGTGAAGATTTCGTGCGGAAATTGATCGCGTTGATTCTGGCAACCATCATCTATATCGGTGTGCTGGACCGTCTGGGCGTCAATCAGGATATCTCCGGCGTCCGGGTCCCCGTAAAAACCCCATCCAGTTTCGTGATCATTCAGGATCAGATGCCGACCGTTACCCTCACTGTTTCTGGAAGTCAAAGCATTATCAAACGACTGAAACCGGAAGATTTTTCCGTCTCGAATATTGAAATCCAGGAAGAGCGGTATCAGCAGGGAAAACCTTATGAGCTGAAATTGCGGCCGGAGAATTTCCGCGCACCCATCGGTGTTTCCGTGGTGTCGGTCAACCCCGAAATATTGAGGATCGATATTGATAAAGTGGAAACAAAAGAAGTGCTCGTAAGAGTCAAATTTGATCAGAATGAGCCCCTGCCCCCGGGATATAAACTGGATCGTCACTCTGTTCATCCTGATAAAGTCATGGTCACAGGCCCCTCCTCCAGCATAGGAAAACTGGATTACATTACAACGGAACCGATCAGTCTTGACCGGATCACCCAGAATTTTGATATCACCAAGAAGCTGGTTGTTCATCTTCCGAATGTCAAAGTTTCTCCGCTCCAAGTGAAAATTTCTGCAGAAATCTCCCGGGAATTCGAAGAAAAGACTTACACAGCTCTTCCGATCCGTCTTATCTCCGGAGAAAATCAAAAAGCCAATTCGGCTGAATTGAAAGAAACGGTCCATGCACAAGTGATGATTTCCGCTCCAAGCGAAATCCTGAGAACTCTCTCAGCTGACGATATTAAAGTATTTGTCGATATCAGCAACCTGAAAGAAAGCGGAACCTATACCCTTCCTCTGGAATGCTGGATCGGAAAAAATAAAATCGAAGTCAAAACCATCCGCCCTGAAAAAGTAAAGGTCAAGATAAAATGATACGAAGAATAACCCTTTCCGTGCTGCTGATCGCAGCGTTCGGTTTCACCGGCTGTTCCAAAAAGCAGGAACAGATGAGTACAGTCCGCCCCTATCTGATCCTGGAAATTTTTGAACTCAACCAGCAGAACAAACACCGGGAAGCTCTTATGAAGATCCGGAAACTGAGAGAACTGGACCCCACTAATGTCCTTCTTCCGGTTCTGGAGGCAAATACTCTTTCCAATGCGGAACTGAGAGAAGTGAATCAGCTGATGTATCATAATAAACGGAAAGAAGCGGAACTTCTTCTTAAAAATATTATCCGTCAGCATAACTTTTCCGGAGGTTCGTTCGCGACTGCTGAAAAAATCAGCGATACCCTCCGCATGGAACAGCTTGCCCAGCATATTCTTGCGCCCCGTGCCACCTTTGCTCAGCCCCGGGGATATCATCCGGCATCTGAAATCCTTAACGATTCCATTAATGAATTCCTCCAGCTTGCTCAGAAATGGGGAGTTTCTCCCTGTTTGAAAAACAAAGTAATCCGTCAGATCCCCAGAGTTTCCCAGCTGCGTCATCAGGAAAAACTCCGGTCCTCCCTCTCTCTTGAGCTTTTCGCTCCCGGGCTTCAGGAACAGAGTTATCAGACCATGATGGCACTGAAATTTTATTCTGATGGAACAAATTGAAAAACCTGCTGTCAAAAGTATAAAAAACGATCAAATAACAATTCAGAATCAAAAAACCAAAACAAGAAAGGTATGATTATGAAAGTTTCAAAGAAATGGATGGCTGTTCTGGCTCTCCCGACAATCTCCTTCGTGATGGCTGCAGAGCCCTGTAAAGATGGAGTTTGCCCTGTTCCCGCCGCGAAACCCGCAGCTCAGGCTCCCGCAGCGAAACCCGCAGCACCCGCAGCAAAACCTGCTCCGGCAGCGAAACCCGCAGCTCAGGCTCCCGCAGCAAAACCCGCAGCTCCCGCCGCGAAACCCGCAGCAGCTCCTGCGCCTGCCCCGGCACCCGCTCCGGTCGTCAAATCTGCAGAAGAAGTTCTGAAGTTCCTCCCCGAAGTCGTTCTTGAAGTCGGCAATGTCAAAGTCACAAAGGCTCAGGTCATTGCAAAATTCAAAGCACAGATTCCGGAACAGTTCCTCGGACAGATCCCCGAACCCCAGCTGAAAGATATGATCAAGCAGATGCTTACCGAAGATATTCTTCTCGGTATTGCAGAAAAGAACGGTTTCAAGCCCTCTGAAGCTCTTGTGAAAAAAGCTCTGCAGGAACAGCTTGCAAAACTGACTCCCGAACAGAGACAGCAGCTGGAAGCAAGATTGAAAGCCGCAAACAAGACCATGGCTGCTTTCCTGGATGAACTTGCAAAAGATAAATCTGTCCAGAATCAGATGGCGATCCAGAACTGGGTTATGACCAAAATCGCTCCGACCATCAAAATCACCGATGAAGAAGCACTCAAGTTCTATAACGACAACAAAGCACGTCTTGTTTCTGAAGAAAGCATCACAGCTTCTCACATTCTGATCCAGTCTGCCAAACCCGGCGATCCTGCAGAAGACAAGAAAGCAGAAGCCAAAGCAAAAGCAATTCTGGCTCAGATCCGCCAGGGTGCTGACTTCGGCACACTCGCCCAGGCAGAATCTGCATGTCCTTCCGGTAAGAGAGCAAAGGGTGCTCTTGGCAAAATGACCAAAGCAACTCTTGATCAGGATTTCTGGAACGCTGCATTCAAACTGAAAAAAGGCGAAATCTCCGATGTTGTCAAAACCCAGTTCGGCTATCACATTATCCGTCTGGAAGACAAAACCGAAGCAGTTCCCCTGAAGTTTGAAGAGCTGAAGGCAGATATCATTGCTCATCTGACTGATCAGAAGATCCAGGAAAAGGTTGCAGCAGCAGTGGAAGAAGCAACCAAGAGCGGATTTGTGAAAATGGGTAATTTCTGATTTTCCCGACCTGAAAATTCCGAAAAGACCGCTGTAACGGCGGTCTTTTTTCTTTTATCCTGTTTTTTCTTGAGACTTTTTTCCTGTATCAGTTTGAAAAAACGAAAAAGCGGTGTATATTTATGGGTCAGAATTTTAATTGTAACAGAAAAGGCGTGAAAACGCCATCTGAGAAAGGGAGTTACCGGGAATCGGCCGGACTTCCTGAGATCAGATACAGAGAAAGGTATTAGAAAATGAAGAGAACGTATCAGCCCTCAAAGATCAAACGTCTCCGCACCTGCGGATTCAGAAAAAGAATGAAAACCGCTGGCGGCCGTCTGGTTCTGAAACGTCGTCGCGCTAAAGGTCGCAAGCGCCTCGCGCTTTAACGACAGACAGCTTGGAGAACTACGCCGGTGAAAGCGTTTGAAAGTCTCCGCTGTCGCAGCGAATTTGACAGAGTGAAACAGATCGGGCGGCGTGAGTCGTCCGGTCTTTTTACTATGTTGTGGATCGCTGAAGCGGAAGATCTCCGGCGTTGCGGAGTGATATGCAGCAGAAAGTTCGACGTAAGAGCAGTAAAACGAAATCGCGCAAGACGTCTTGTGCGGGAATCCCTGAGATTGATCGGAGCGGAATCTCTCCAGCCATGCAGTCTCATCATCATTCCAAGACGGAACATTCTGAAAGTAAAGATGCCTGCCGTAAAAGAAAATCTGGAAAAAGCATTGAAGAAAGCGGGACTGCTGCAGAACAGCAGCGAAATCCCATCACAATTCTGTTCCTATTCCTGATCAATATTTACAGAAACTGCATTTCTCCCTGGTTTCCGCCATGTTGCAGATTTGAGCCAACATGCTCCGGTTATGCTGTTGCTGCCCTGAAAACTCATGGACCTTTCAAGGGATCTCTCCTGATCTTATGGAGAATCCTGAGATGCAATCCGTTTTGCAAGGGCGGTTATGACCCGGTCCCACCTAAAGGCGCTTGGCGTCCGCAGAATTCAGTAAAGGAAAATCATCGTGAAATTTGACAAAGAAACAGCTGTTGTTGTACTCGTCTGTATCGTTCTGATCACCGTTTGGCATATCTATTCTTCCAAAGCAGAGCAAAATCCTCAGCTTCCGGCATCTGTTCCGGCTGAACAAACTGTTCCGGCACAATCTGCAGAGACTCCCGCAGCTCCGGCAGCTCCGGCAGCACAGACTGCTCAACCCCCGGCGTCCCTCCCGCCGGCATCTGCCGCTGCAAAACCTGCAGCATCCATCAAAAACAGTGCCGCAGAATTCTTCTTTGATACCAACGGAATTCTGAATGAAATCATCATCAACGATGTCAAACGGACCAATACGGAAGATCCCATTATGTTCCGGGAATCCGCCGGCTACGAACCGTTCACCTGCACCATTCCCGACTGGACCTTCCAGTCTGCCAAAGTAACAAAAGAAAGCGAGTCCGTTCTCACGGTCATTCAGATCTTCCGGAAAGAAAAAGAAGAGCTCACGGTAAAAAAAGTCTTCACTGTTACTCCGGATTCCCCGGCATTGCAGTGCGCTGTTTCCTTTTCCGGTTCTGCCCGGCAGCTCCCCAAAGTCGTGATTTGGAGCGGAACCATCTCCCCGCTGAAACATTTTTCCAACGATGATCTCAGAGATGTTCACCAGGCAGAATTCATGCTTTCCGGTAACGGCGATGTGATCACAGCTGACCCTGCCGTAAAAAAACAGGAAAAATATTTCAACCAGAAAACCAGCCAGTCCGTCAAATGGGTCGCCGTTTCCAATAAATATTTCTTGAGTCAGCTCTATGCTGCAAGCCATCCCTTCAACGGCGGATGCGATTTATCCAACCAGATGACCAATGGTTACGCTGAGCCGGGGATCGCAGGAATTTACCTCAACGTCGCGGTTCCCTCTGAATTCAAGTTCAATTTCTATGCCGGAACGAAAGAGATTGCCCAGATTTCCAAGCTGCCTGCTGATGCAACGGAAGCGATCCATCTCGCATACTGGAGCTGGCTTGAACCCTTGTGCCGTCCTATGCTTGCCCTGCTGAATCTTCTGAAAGGCATCACCGGGTCCTACGGTTGGGCAATCATTCTTCTGACCATTCTCGTGAAACTGGTTCTGTGGCCCCTGATCCACAAAGGCAATAAATCCATGCGGAGAATGTCCAAAGTTCAGCCCCTGATCAAAGAACTCAAG
>JAFTIQ010000091.1 GCA_017456805.1 Lentisphaeria bacterium | reverse complement strand
ACAGGGCGCACTTCACGTTTGCCGCAGGCAAACTCTTCACACCTTCACATCTTCACTCAATCAGCGTTCACGCTGATTGAACTTCTGGTAGTAATCGCCATCATCGCGATTCTTGCTGGAATGCTTTTACCTGCATTGAACAATGCAAGACAAAAGGGAATCGCCAATAATTGCATGGGAAATCTGAAGCAGATGTCTCATGCAGCTTTGCTTTATGCTCAGGATTATGATGATAAGATTCCATGCGTTCACAGATCCTGGCGTGATGCCAAAGGGAATGCTGATTATCATTGGCAGAGAAAATTACTGGAAACTTATGTAGGAAGGGATATGACAGAACTGAGTACCTGTCCGAAAGTAAGAGAAAAGTATAAAGTGGAATCCGGCGGAAGAAGCTGGAGCGGAACAACTTATGGCATGAATGATGCCGGAGCTTATGGAACAAGTTATGGAACAGCAAGTCTCTATCCCATCGGCGGACGGAAATTGACTCACATGACGATGCCCTCCAGCGGAGCAATGTTTGTGGAAGATTATGGACACTGTTCCTGGACTGCAACCGCAACCGCTCTTGCTGATATCAAAGGAAATACAAATACAGGAAATACCGCTTTTGAACATAACATGAGAGCAAATGTCACTTTCATGGATGGTCATGCGGAAAGCCGCGGAAAATTGAAAGTTCCCTGCTATGAATCTTATCCGGATACAGCACAGGCAAAACGGATCAATACGATCTTTGTCCGTGCAGCAAAACCGGCAACAACTTATTCTACCATTGAAGGCTTATAATCTGAAAACAGAGGTAAGATGATGAATAAATTATCAGCGATCCTGCTTGCAACAGCGGTATTCTTTCCCTTGTTTGCAAAACATGACAGTGCATACTTGAACAAAGTATCCCGGGAATATGTGACACCGCATTACAAATTTCAGCAAAAAAACGATTCCTCTCTGATCAAGCCTTTGTTTATCCTGATGCGTTCCGGCGCACGGGATGCAGTGGAAGTTGTTCAGCGGATGAATATGGATGCTTCCCATTTTCTGGTTTACGGACGGTTTATTTTTGCACATGAGGATATGTATGAAAGCACCCATGAAGGGACCAGTGCTTTTGAAAAGGAAAAAGAACTTTCCGAAACTCTTTCCAGAGAATACGACGTCTATATCATCGGTCAGTTTGAGTTCACCAAGCTGCCGAAGATGGCGCAGTTCCAGATTCTCAATGCGGTGAGAAACGGAAAGAGCCTGATCGTTGTAAAATCCGGAAAAGTCGGCAGACTTCCATACCGGAAACTTTATGAGAACCCCATTGATCTTCCGAAAGAACTGAGAACGTTTTCCAAACCCGGAAACCGTTCTTTGGTTCAGGCATATCAGATGGGAAAAGGAAAATTTATCACAGTGTCCTGGGGCGTCCAGGAGAATATAGTCGGAAGGAGTATTCTTCCAAAGATTCCGTACAGCAATCAATGGAAGACGCAGCATGAGAATTCGGCGGCATTTTTTGCATTGCTCTGCCGTTATGCAGCCGGACGCGATCTTGCAGTCAGAAATCCGGAAGTCCGGATCCGTGATGCCTGGAACAAAGATGTAACAGGAGTAAAGCCCCTTCCCGGCGGAGTCTATTATAAGGATCTGATCGGAGATAATGGATCTTTCCATGTGGAAGAATTCAAGGTGGCTTCCCCTGTCGGACAGGTCAAAATCACTCTGCCGGATTCTGCTGATAAGAAAAAGCCGGTCAGCGGAAGCGCAGAAATCGAGCGTCCTTCCAAAGAGCCCATGATCATGACAGTGGAACTTTATGATTCCCCCTACGGGCGGATCTGGCACCGTCAGGATGTGAATGTTCCTGCCGGAGCAAAAAAGGTTGATTTTATTCTGAAAGATTATTATATGCCGACTCTTGCCGGATATTTGCGTTTGACGTTCAAGGGGCGGGATAACAAACTGAAGAACGTGACGGATCGGCTGATCTTTTTCCCGGATCGTTCTCTGGAAGATTACCGTCAGATCGGCTGGGATGGAGTCAATGATGTGATGGGAGAGCTTCTTGCGCCTCAGATGATTGAGCGTTTCGGCTGGAATCTGATGCTTTCCCATCCCACGAACAAAGGGGAAAATGCCCGTGTTGCAGCGATGCTGAACATGAAATTTGTTCCGTACATGGTTCGAATCGGGATTATGAAATCACCGATCGGCGGGGTGAAACAGCAATGGTTCTTCCTTCCCTCGAAATTCCGTCAGGATCTGAAAGCGGTGGAAGGGGATGAATGTTTCTACCGTCCGGAAGTGAAGCGTCTCTGGGCGGAAGGGATCAAGCACCGGATTCAGAATCTGCCGATGTACAGTGCGGCGATTTACAATCTGGGAGATGAAAACGGTCTGGATGAAGAAAGCTGCTATGGTCCCAGTGATGATAAATATTTCCGGGAATTTCTGAAGCAGAAGTACAAGACGATAGAGAATCTGAATTACAATTACCGGAGCAATTACCGGAGTTTTGATGAAGTTCCGCATTTGAAACTGGCGGATGCTAAGAAGAGCGGCAATTTCCCTGCCTGGCGGGATCATCGTGCGTATGTGGAAAAGATGTATGCAGATATTCATGCCTTTTTGCGGGATGAGATCCGGAAGTACGATCCCGGTGCGGTTGTCGGGGCAGAAGGCTCTGAGCCCGGGGATCTGGAATTGACGATGGGTCCTCTGGAATTCTGGGGTCCTTATTCCAATCTTGTAGGGGATGAACTGCTCCGGAGTTTCGGACCGGAGAAGATCCGTTCTCTCTGGTGGGGCGGATATCCCGGCAGTCACAGCGGACGCGGTGAGCATGTGATTCCGCTGAACAAGGATCTGCTTCTGGGATCTGTCAATGGAAACGCCTGGTTCTCCTGTCATCCGGGAAGTAATCACGGTTCTTTTGCCTGCGACTTCAGCATACCTGCGTATGTGAAGAACTATCTGGCGGATCTTGACCGTCTGAAGGATGGCACGGCACAGCTGATGATCCGGAATTCCATGGATTTTACGGGTGTTTCCTTCTATTGGAGTCATCCCTCCACGGCGGCGGCATATCTTGACAAACGGTGTGTGAACCCGCATGACGGTTTGCCTTCTCTGATCCGTGCAGCCTACCGGACCGGATTCGGATTTGAATTTGTTTCAGAGCGGACACTTGACCGTCTGAAGAATACAAAACTTCTGATCATGTGCGGGGCTTCCGCATTGAGCAGAAAAGAGTGTGATGCGATTCTGGAATATGTGAAACAGGGCGGAGTTGTGATTGCAGATTTCAATCCGGCGATCATGAATGAGAATCTGAGGATCATGGAATCCAATCCCCTGAAAGATCTGTTTGGGGATGTTACCTTCCGGACGGCGGAGGAATCTGTGTTCAAACCGCTGAAACTTCAGGGCTTTGCTGCGGAACGTGTTCCTCAGGGAAAACGTGTTTTCACGGAACGCCGGTATGGAAAAGGCAAAGCGATCCTCTGCAATTTCAGTTTTGCTTCTGCCTGCAACACGGCGAAACCTGCCGGATCCTTTGATCAATGGATCCTTTCTCTTCTGAAGAAGTATGGAGCTGAGCCCGGAATTGCGGTTGGAAAGGTGGAAGAAACCACCATGGTCCGTATCCGCAGAAACAATGATTTCTTCCTGGTTGGAGTGATGCAGCTTGCTCAGCACCTGGATAAACCGGTGGAGATTGATCTCAAAGGAAGTTATCATGTGTATGAAGCAGATGGAACCTATCTTGGCAAACGGAGTTCGATCCGTGCAGAGTTCAAGAAGAGTCCGCTTCAGCTTTTCTCTGTCTTCCGGGAAAAACAGAGTGCTCCGGAATTCGGGGTAGCCAATGGAACAAAAGGAGCGTTTCTCAAGTTCCGGCTGCCTGCGCTGAAAAATGGCAGAGTTTACCGTCTGGAGCTGAGAGATCCCAGCGGAAAAGAGGTCTATCAGTGTGTGTTTGACCGGCAGGAGATTGCCCCCGCACGCGCAATTGCTTATACAGAACAATCCGGAACATGGAAAGCAATTCTGACAGACATTGCAACAGGACTTTCAACAACAAGAAAATTTGAGGTGAAGTAATGAAAAAACTGATGCTTTTTGCATTGATGGCGGCAGTGATCGGTCTCTCTGCTGTGGAACCCCATGTGGATTTGAAAACAGTCAAATTGCCCGATGGCAGAACGACCTTTGACCGTCTGGTTTATTTCAATGACGGTCATTTGATCCTGAAACATACAACAGAAGACGGTGTTGCGACCAAGAGCAAGAAATGGGGCGAGATCTTCTTCGGATTCCGTTTCGGACAGCTTCCCAAAACCAATGGCGGATGGAGTATTTGGGATTTCTTCCGCTGCTATGAATACAATGGAAGAGTCAGCAACCTTGTCCGGGATTTTGTACCGAAACAGGTAACAGCCAACAGTATCAACGGAATCGCTGTCATTGACATGGAATATCCTTCTCTGAAGGGCGGAACGCTTCATATCCGCATGATGCAGTTCCCCTCTCATCCGAACTGGGTATTTATGCGTGTCACAGCAAAAAATTTCAACATCTGGCGTCTTGATTTCCAGGCTTATCCTTATCAGTCAGACTTGCCGAAGGACCGGGAACGTCATCTCCGGACAGAAAACGGGGATTTCAATGTCAATCAGAACAAAGTTTCCTATACACCCCAGCAGCCTTATCTTGCACTTTACAACAAATTTGTTCAGGATACGGCGGTCAATATGCTGATCATTCAGCCTGCAAAATTCAAAACGGCTGAAATTCCCAAATGCGGAGCCGGAGTCGATATTCGTCTGTATACCAACAAAGATGTTCATCAGTTTGACTTTGCAATCGGTTACCGGAACAACAATCCTGCTTCCGATACGGTCACCCGCTTCTTCGGAGAAGATGGGGATGCGATCCGCAAGTTTATGGAAGGCATTGACTGGAATCCGAAACTTAGCACCGGAAATTTTGAAAAAAGCTATGCAGAAGCCAAACGTCTTGGCGTTCCTGCCGCAAAACTGGAAGCCGTCAAAAAGGCGTATGATGAAGCCATGAAGAAAGGCGATACTATTGCTGCGGCAAATGCAGAAAAAGAGCTTGAAAAACTGAAAAAAGAACAAGCCTCTGCCGGACTTGGCGATTTCATGTAATCAAAGCTTTTGCGGCTGAGCCGAAGCGACAAGCGCACAAGCTGAGGATCGGCTGGGGAACTGGGAACACTGGGAATTCTGGGAGCTCTGGGATTCCTGGGTGTTTTTGCGCCGGGGTATATGGTGAAAAGCCCTTGCGTTGTTCCCCGTTTGTTTCTGTTCTATTCTTTTTCAAAAACAAATATCTTCTTCCTGTTACTTGAAATTCATTTGAATCAATATATATTAAGGAAGTCACTGGAAAAAGAACATTTTCCGGAGATCAAGGAGAGGAAAAATATGCAGGAACAAAAAGAGAAGAAGAATGTATTTCTTGTTGCGCTTCTGGTGCTTATCTGTCTTATTGGAATCGGGATCAGCACAGTGGATTATCTTCTTTATTTCAGGGCGATTGAAAATA
The DNA here is from genome assembly GCA_017456805.1 of Lentisphaeria bacterium. The sequence goes on along the minus strand of JAFTIQ010000091.1, from coordinate 2,793 downwards.
AAAAAGAAGGGCTGCAGCATTATGTGAAGAATGAATTGGATGAGGCAATCGCCAAACTGGAAAGCGCAGATAAAAAGGATAAGGAAGTCCTGTATTATCTGGGAGTGGCATACAGGAAAAAAGGAAATGATCAGAAGTCTGCAGAATATTTTACAAAGGCATTGAAAGAAAAACAGTTGTTTCATCTGGAAAGTCCGGCGCGGAGTTTTGTTTCCAAGGCTGCAATCGAGCTGGCGGATCTTTATGCCACTGGTCATTACGGAACCGGAGCGGATGGTCAGCCTGATTTTGAAAAGGCAGCAGAATATTATCAGGTATCCTTTGCAGTGGAAAGCAATCCTCATGCGGCATATAAACTTGGGGAACTTTACCGGAAAGGCTGTATCGGGAAGAAAGCGGATGGTCGGCCGAACCGGAAGATTGCAGCGGAATATTATCAGATCGGAGCAGATTTGTGCCGGGGAGCGTTTTCCGGAGAAGAGGGGATCGGAGAACTTTCCAATCTGATTTGCAAAGAACTGATCGCGATCTATATGGATGGACGGATCGATTATGCTGTGATCGGACGCTGTTATGAGCAGGTATTGAATCCTGATTACAACGAAGTTGAAACGTATTATCTCAAAGCGATGCGGGAACAGGGCAGCGCGGAAGCCGCTTACCGTCTGGGAAAACTTTATGCGGAGGATCCCGGTTTTCAGAAAAAGAAAACCAATGGTCAGCCTGATTTTGCGAAGGCGGCAGAATATTTTCTTTCCGCAGTGAAAAAAGGTCATACTGCGGCGGCATATTCTCTGGGCAGACTTTATGAGGATGGCGAGGTTGGCAATGATCTTGGCAGCAAAGGACGTTTTGCGAAGGCGGCAGAATATTATGAAAAAGCCGCGCTTGCAGGAAATCATGAGGCGATGTACCGTTTGGGTGAATTGTACCGGATCGGGTATGAGAATCAGAATGGACGTCTCAATGCGGCGAAGGCGGAAATGTGGTATCGGAAAGCGGCAGAAGCCGGAAACGGTCATGCAGCTTACCGGCTTGGATATATTCAGGAGTGCGGTTCTGCCGAGTTTGCGTTATATAAGATCACCTATGAAGAACATGTTCGTTTGCTCCAGAGTTTGATTGCGAAAGCGGAACTGCTCGGAACGCTTGGGGCGGATCTCAAGCGGTATAAGAATGGATTGGAAACGCTTCAGGCGGGCAGACCATTGCAGCAGCTGCGGACGAAAGAAGGGTATGCGAAAGCGGCGGAATATTATCAGAAAGCGATCGAGCTCGGATCGGATTCCGCAGTTCTTGCTTTGGGGATGCTCTATTTGCGCGGAAACTATGGCGAATTGGCAAACGGCTCTCCGGATTATGAAAAAGCTTATGAATATTTTGCCAGAGGCGATGGAACTGCATACAAACATCCGAATGTTGCAATAGATCTTCATATTGATGGTCATCTTGAGACAGATTCCTATTACAGTTCGGATCTTTCTCCCTGGCTTTTCCGGAGTTGTATGCTTCTTGCAGAACGGGGAAATCCCGATGCCCTTTGCGAACTCGGCAATCTTTATTCCATACAGAAAAATTATGCGAAGGCGGCGGAATATTATCAGAAAGCGGTGGAAAAGGGCAGCCGGAAAGCGGTTATTCTTTCCATTTGGCTGAATCATATTATTGTTCCGGATCAATCCGGAGAACCGGATTATGCGGCGGCAGAAAAGGCATTGAAAGAAGCCTTGAAGAAAGGTATTTCCGAAGCTGTCTACCGTTATATCGAAGCTGTCCGGGATGGAAAAACAGATCTCAAACTGGTGCAGGAACATTTGGAAATTCTGGCATCCAAAGGGGAGATCCGTGCGATCCGCCAGCTGGCAGAGTATTACCGGAAGGGACTTTTCACAGATAAACCGGATTATGAGAAAGCCGCGGAATACTATGAAAAAGCCGCCGCTGCCGGAGATTCCGGTGCAGCAATGCTTCTTGCTGAGCTTTACACCAAAGGTTATTGCGGCGTTTTACCGGACGGTCAGCCGGATTATGCAAAGGCAGCAGAACTTTACCGGAAGATCTGTGCGGATGGAAAAGCATATCTTCACCATGAAAAAGCGTACCGTGAGCTTGGAAAGTTTTATCATTACGGTTTCGGAGGAAAAAAGGATTTGGAGAAAGCTCTTTCGTTTTATAAGAAATCCTTGAACCGTTCCCCATTCCCCGAACTGATCCTGCTTTTGAATGAAATGCAGAAATAAAGAAAAACAGTTTTTACAAAACAAGACACCCCGGGAGGTAGAAACCTTTGCCGGGGCGTTTTGTTTTTCAGAGATGGATCTTCTTATTTATCGTCGAAATCATCCATATCTTCAAAGCCTTCATCATCGAATTCGTCATCATCAAGTTCATCTCCGAATTCATCATAGTCGGGATCGTCTTCAGAATCGGTTACGACCATACTGGGGGAGACGAAAGCTCCACATTCGGGACAGCAGCCGTCTTCGGCTTCCAACTGGGCTTCATTGATTTCAATGTCGCAATAGGGACAATACATAACCATAGATAAGAACTCCTTCCTTTAGACGGTTATATTGATTTATGCGGAATTATACGGACAAAATGTGAAAAAGTCAATAGCGAAAAGAAAAAAAATTGCATTTTTTTTAACTTTTTCATTGTTTTTTTGAAAATCCGTTGTTTTTTGAAAAAATATTGATTGCTTCCTAATTCCGTGAAGCTTTTTTCCTGAAGACTTCACATTTTCTTTTTTTGGCAATTTTTTGCCATTTATGACTCAATTTTTGATATCAA
>JAFTIQ010000090.1 GCA_017456805.1 Lentisphaeria bacterium | reverse complement strand
TCCGGCTGGGATTTCCCGTTTTTTTTTGTTTATCCACCCTGTTTTTCAATATAAATACTCATATTTTTTTGCATAATGTTTGCATTAGATTCTTCTCCGCAAGTCTTGTATTTTTTTAGAAAATATACTATTTTATTCCAAAGAACAATGATTGAAAAAATGCTGAGCGAAACAGTTATTTAAACAGAAAGGGAAAAATGAACTCACTCATGAAACGATATAAAGGGAATCCAATTCTGACGATTGATGACCTTCCTGAAGGGGTCGGATATTATATTCTGAATCCCGGCGCAATCAAATTCAATGGAGAATATCTGCTTCTGGTGGATGTGTTCCATCGGGAGGGAACTATTATTTTCTGGCTTGCACGCAGCAATGACGGGTACAATTTCAAATTCGATCCCGCCCCCGTGGACTGGCCTGAAATGCCGGCAGATACAGGTTGGGAAGAACATGGATGCTATGATCCGAGAATTACAAAGATCGAAGATGAATATTTCATTTTCTATGGAAGTCACAACAACAAATGCGGAACAAGAATCGCTCTGGCAAAAACAAAGGATTTTGTCAAATTTGAACATGTCGCATTGACATCCGAACTCAACAACAGAAATGCGGCTCTCTTCCCCGAAAAAATCAACGGAATGTACTGCCGTTTTGAAAGACCGTTCCACGGGGATGAATTTTCCCCCTGCTATATGTGGATGTCATTCTCAAAAGATCTGGAATTCTGGGGCAAACACCGGGAATCTCTGCTGCCGAGACCGGGACATTGGGATCATCAGAAAATCGGTGCAGGTGCGCCTCCGATCCGCGTGAAAGAAGGATGGCTGGAAATCTATCATGCAGTCAACCCCACTTGCGACGGATCCATTTATATGCTTTATGCTGCGATTCTGGATTACAAAGAGCCGTGGAAAGTGATTGCCCGCAGTAAATATCCGCTGCTATTCCCGGAAGCGGAATATGAACAGAAAGGCAGAGTCCGCAACGTTGTCTTCACCTGCAATGCAATTCTGGAAGACGATGGAATGGTGAAAGTTTATTACGGGGCGGCTGATACCTGTATCGGCGTTGCAGAAGCTCCGCTGGATGAAATCGTGAAATCCTGCTTTGAACCTTATAAATATACGTTAGGCTTAAAACAATAACACAACAACTGAAAGGAAGAGTACTATGAAAAGAAAACTGTTTACATTGATCGAATTGCTGGTTGTGATTGCGATCATCGCAATTCTCGCCGGAATGCTGCTCCCCGCATTGAACAATGCAAGAGCGAGGGCAAATGCTATTTCGTGTATCAACAACTTCAAACAGCTCGGAATGGCTACAGCTTTTTACTGTCAGGAGAATAACGATGATTTCCCGCTGTCTTATTTAAATGTAAATGATGGCAACCCTATGTGGTCATCATGGACAAGACTTTTGGCTCAGCAAATGCTTCAACTCAAGCCTCAGGAGATCTACGAGTTGCACGTTGCTGGAGGCGACAGTTCGCGTAGATCCAAGGCAATGCAGATCCTGAAAGTTTTCGTGTGTCCGACAGAACCGACCACTTGGGCAGATAAATCAACAAGCAAAGGGTGTGAAATTTTCGGAAATTATATTTCAAATATAAAATTAATGCCGAATAATACAACCCCGTTCAAAGCCTCCAAATTAAAATCTGCGTCCCAAACATTCCAGCTTGCTGACGGAAGAATGGTAGACTCCCCGAATTCATATACCCTTTGTGCATATAACAGCAATTATCTTGACATTGACATTTCTTACAGAGTCATCGAATACCGTCATAACAAGATGCTTAACGTACTGTTTGCAGATGGATCCGCCTCTGCAGCAAAATATAATAAATTACCGGGGAATATTGGTTTTGATAAATCAACAACTCCCTACGGTTTGATTCCGTAACAGTAACAAAGAAAGGGAGGACAACTTATGGTAAAAAAGATTGTTCATGCAGTATTTGCCGCGGGGGTCGTACTTTCCTGTGCAGCCCAGGAAATGCACATTCACAAGATGCCGGAACCGGATTACAGGGATGATTTTGAAAAAATCGGAGTTGACGGCGGACTTTCCGGAAAAGGGTATGAGATCGGAAACGAAGAAGGCGGAAAACGGAAATGCCGTATCTACGGATCAACGATCATTCCGCACGCAGCAGGAACCATCGTTTTCTGGATCAAACCGCTGGACTGGGATAAGGATTCCCAAAAAGGAAACCGTCTTTTTCTGGATGCCCGTGCTCCCGGAAAAAATCTTCTGATCATCAACTGCTTTACCAATCTTCAGAAGAAAAACACACTTGTCGTAACCATTGCAAAGAACGGTCGGGATCACTTTATGCGTGTTCCCCAGATCGATTGGGAACGCAATGAATGGCACCAGGTGGCTCTTTCCTATGATGCAAACGGATTCCGTCTTTATATTGATGGGAAACGGAAAGCAGAAGCGAAGATCGCTCCGATCGAAGTTCCTTTTATCCGGTCATATCTCGGCGGTGATCCCGGCTGGGCATCCGGCATCTTCGGGAAAAGCATGGTGGATGATTTTCAGGTCTTCCATACCCCGCTCACCGATGAAGCGATTCAGATGCTTTACATGAAATATGCAAAGGATTTCCCTGCAAAGAATGCCTTCCGGATGCAGGTGAATCCCCGTACCCCTCAAATGGACGGCATGGTTACTCCCGGAGAATATTCTCTGGGAGCAACCGGGTTCTTCGACTTGAAAACTCAGAAATTCGCCCGGATCCAAAGCCGTTACTACCTGAGTCATGATAAAGAAAATATTTATTTTGCGATTCAATCTCCGGCTGCACATAAACTTCTTGCCAAAAGAACCTCCAGAGACAGTGATATTTGGGAAGATGATTCTGTCGAAATTCATTTAACAGCTCCCAATGGAACGTATTGTCAGTTTCTCTGGAATTCCATCGGAACCCTCTTTGATGCCAAAAATAATGATCAGACATGGTCTGGAAATGATATTGTTATTAAAAATGAAATTAATCATGGGATATGGACTTCTGAAATAAAAATCCCGATAAAAAATTTTGGAATTGCTTCAATCGAAAATGGAAGTAAATGGAAATTCAATGCAGGAAGAACATTCCAGCAGGAACGGCTCTGGGCATCCGTTGCCCCCTGCCGCGGCAGATATGCTCAAAAAGTCAATTTTGCTGAAATAATTATCTCCGGAAATCCTGTTTTCTTTGATATTGCCTCCATTGGAAAATTAGATGAGTATAAACTTGATTTTGATTTCAAAGCGGGATCCGCCAGAAAAGATCAGTTTTCACTTTCTGCAAAAACGAAAACAAGATTTGCCTTTGCATGGAGTAAAAAAATTACGGCAGAACCCGGCAGGGAAATCAGAGAAACAGTAAAAAAGAATGGACTTCCTGCCGATTCCACATTGTTTGTAACAGTGGACTCCGAATCCGGAACACTTTATACGAATGCTTTTGCATACGAAAAAACAGAATCTCTTGTTTATCGTTATGTCTATACTGACATCAAAGACCAGAATCTTCAGATCGTCTGCCGGAAATCCGGAGAAGAACCCGTTAATCTGACAGTACAAATGCTGAAAAAAGGCACACAGGAAGAAGTCTGGAGAAAAACAGTTCCTGCCGGAACAGAAAACGGGGATCATCCGATCACATTTTCCATCAAAGATCTCCCCGCCGGAAAGTTTGATATGATCCTTACCGCTTCTGACAGCAACGGGAAACAGATCTTCCGGACGCATCAATATTATTTCAAACCGGATGGAACCCCCTGGTGGTTCACGAAACGTGATACCGGATTTTCTCATGAAACGCCTGCGCCCTGGACAAAGCCCATTGCCGGAAAAAATGAATTTTCCTGCTGGGGAAGAACCTATAAATTCGGTGGAAAAGGGCTGATCTCTTCGATCGTTGCCAAAGATCAGGAACTCCTTGCAGCTCCGATCACGCTCAAAATCAATGGAAAAACCGGAACATTCTCCGCTAAAATGAACGAAAATCTCGGAGATTCCGCGCTTTATACGGTCTCCGGAACCGTCAACGGAACAAAAGTCAAGGCAACCCTTCAGGCAGAATTTGACGGGTTTATCAAAGTGGATCTGGATCTCGCTCCGGGATCACTGATCGAATCCTGCGCTCTGGAAATCCCCCTGAAAAATGAAATGGTCGATGCATTCGATAATAATCAGACCTTCCATGTCAAAACGGAAATGCCGCCGAATTCGCCGGTGATTTACAACAATCTTTCTGAAATGCCTGCGTTCTGGATCGGAAATCAGCACAGAGGGCTGATGTGGGGTGCCAAGAATCTCAAGGGCTGGTACACCAGAAATCTCGGAAAATCCATGGAGATCTCCCGCACCCAAAACGCATGTGTTGTGAAACTGAACCTGATCGACACCCGTCTTTCCAGCACAAAAAGCCGGCGGATCACCTTCTATCTCAACGCCACACCCGTCAAGCCGCTGAACAAGAGATTCAAAAATCTTCATCAGATGAAGTCATATCACAGCGGTGTGCAATACTGGACGGATATGTATGAAACCCATCAGGAAGAATACATGCGGGAAAGAACGTTGAAAAATATTGCCGGAAAAAAAGGCAATGTCTTCAAGGAAGTGTTCAACTATATTACCGGACATGCAGCAAGCCCGCTCTCTCCGGAATGGAACTATTACTGCAAAGATTGGCATTCCCCTCTTCCGATCCTCGGAGATTATCTGGCTGTCAAAGGGGAAGAAGATATTTCGTACCGGAACAGAGAAGCCTATACTTATGCCTGTCTCGCTTCTGAATCATTTTTCTGGTTCAAACTCAACAACCTTGTAAAAATGATCCGGAAATACAAAATAGAAAATTTATACACAGATATTTCCTGGGCAAAAATCTGTTCCAACCCGGAACACGGCTGCGGTTATAAAGATGAATTCGGAAGATCCCAGGCCTCTTTCAATGTGTTCGAAACAAGGGAATACTTCAAGCGGCTTTACCGGGTTCTGCGCGCACAAAATCCAGATGGCGTGATCCTGCAGCATCTTCTGGGAACAACCAGAGTCCCCGCAGAAAACTTTGCTGATATTTTTATCTTCGGAGAAGTTTATGTTACCTCTGTTGCGTCAAAAGAGAACTACTATGATCTCTTCAAAGAAACTCCAGTGAAAATCTCCTACGGTTACCGTTCCGGGGAACATGTGGTTTCCATGATCAAGGAATTTTCACTTTCTCTGGCAACTCAGCGTCCGGACAGATATAAAACCTGGTCTCCTGACCAGCCGGAAGCCGACCGGGCAATGAAACACTTCCTGGGCTATTGTCTGGCAAACAATATTGAACCTTATCCCGAATACTGGATTCCCAAAAAAGCCATGGTCAGAAGTTTTCATGCTTATGATGCAGAAGACTGGCTGGGAAATTATGCCGAAAGCGAATTTTTCCCCTACTGGGATAAAACATTGAATGCTCCGGTTACAATCACAAACATTCCGAAGAAAATGCTTCTGTCATCGCGGAAATATGGAAATAAAGTCCTTTCCATCATCGTCAATGACACGGACCATCCTGTTGAAATCACTTTAAGTTATCACGGGGTATCCCCTGCAAAAGCATTCAATATGTTTGATAGAGAAAGAGAAATCTATTCCATCAGCGGGAATACATTAAAACTGAAATTCGGTCCAAGAGAGGCAAAACTTCTCTGTCAGGAATGATTTGATTTTCCCAGTTAAACGAACGGGGATGCTTCTCAGATTTGAGTGCATCCCCGTTTTCTTTGCATCGAATAAAGGATCAAAGCCAGAATGTATCAGGATCGAAGGAGTTGTCCAGCGCTGCGATCACTGGCAGTCTGGAAAGATACCAGTCCGGCTCCATCCGGGTGTTTCCGGAAATGTAATGATTGCCATAGCGGATTCCATTGATTTCCCATTTGATCAAATACAGTTCATTGACTCCCCGGAACGTTGTGATTTTTCCAAGGTTTTTCCGGGAGAACGGCGGCAGCTCAAAACTGCCGGAAAGCAGCATCGTTCCATCCTCTTTTTCTACCGTAAATGTACCGGAAACCGGATTGCAGGAATCATTGAGCGCAACAAGAGTATTTTCCCAGAAATCCGGTTCTGTCATACAGAGATAAAAAGGAGAATGACACCGTTTTGCATAGAAAAATGCCAACTTTTTTCTGTAATAATAATCAACAACAGAATCGGAGAATTGGGGCCAGCCGTCAATCATGTTCCACCAGATAATTCCGTTGCATTCGGGTTTCAGACGGGCAGTTTCCAATAGAAATTTTATTGCTTCTGCCTGAAAAATCTGGGATTTCTTTACATAATCTTCCACGGATTGAGCCGGAACCGTAAAATAATTTCTGATCTGATTTCCGATCACATGTCTGCGATAGCCGAGAACACTCTCTTTCCCAAAGGGGTTGCTTGCATGGAAATCCCATTCCGGGTCATCCTCATCCAAAACAAAATGTTCCGGAGACAGGAATTTCTTTATTGAGGAAAGAGCCGGAGCCCCGTGCCAACCGGATTCACTGATAAATTTCGATTTGAATTCACTGTAATAAGGCATTTTGAATGTCTCACGGGTTCCCCAGAGATGAACTTCCGGAAGCTGAGCGGCGATCTCATCAAAAGAATATTTTCCCTGCAGTTCTGCCTTGAAATACGGGGAACTTTCCAGATAAGGACGTGATGGATCATGCCGGGCAACAATTCCGGGAAGGATTTCCCGGTTCAGCCGGTTGTTTTTGAGAGAAAGTCCCTCGAATGCCATGCTCTGATCACACTCGTTATCACCGCACCAGAGAACCAGCGAAGGGTGACGCCGCAAGCGTTTGACCACGGATTCCGCCTCAGGGCGCACCAGATCAAAAAACGTTTCGTTCTGAGGATATGCTCCGCAGGCGAACATAAAATCCTGCCAGACAAGGATTCCGCGACGGTCGCAGAAGTCATAAAACGCATCGCTCTCATAAACGCCGCCGCCCCAGCACCGGATCATATTGCATTGCATTTCATCGAACAATGCAAGAGTCCGTTCCATCCGTTCCGGATCCCGGGAATGAAGCGCGTCAAAAGGAACATGGTTGCACCCGAGGATCCTGACCGGGGTTCCGTTGATCCGGAACAGAAATTCGCCCTCTCCATTGAAATTGGTTTCTGTACGTTCCAATTCTGCGGTCCGCACCCCGAATGAAGTATGATATTCCGCAAGAACAGTCCCGTCCGGATCGCATAATTCTGCAGTGAGATCATAAAGATTGGGCTCTCCGTATCCCCGGGGATTCCATAATTCCGGCGATGGAAGATCTATGTTCAGGACACCATAAGTGAAATATGCAGGAGTTTTCTGAACAAACGTTGAGTTTTTGCAAGTTCCCCGGATGATAAGTTCGCACCCGGCAAGGGAAGATTTTCCAGCTGAAAGGCTGTAAAACATGCGGATCCGGGCAGAATTGCTTTCTTTGTCGATCCAACGCGTATATGCCCAAAGATCACGGATTGCAAAGGGGGAAGCCTCTTTTTCCAGAAAAACACTTTTCCACAATCCGCCAAGAGAAAGCCACGGAAGAATATCCCATCCGGTGCAATGCGCCGGTTTCCGGCAATAGGCAGAAGAATAAACCGGCGGAAAATGAGCAATAACAGAAGCCTCTTCCGGATATTTTCTTGCAGCGATTTCAGCAGAGATAATACGGATCGCAAGAATGTTGTTCTGTTCAAGATCGACGGTGAAACGGTGAGGGATCAGAGCATTTTCCGAGGATCCGCTTTTTTCTCCGTTCAGAAAGATTTCCGTAAAGCAGTCAGCTCCTTCAAGAACCAAATCCCATTTTCCGGGAGATTCCGTCTGAAACTCTTTCACATACCAGAAATCGTAATTTCCGTATTTCCGGTACTCATTCGCATTTTCGCCGATAAACGGATCCCCGCCGAATCCGTTGTGAAAAAGATCCAGTTCCAGATTTCCCGGAACATGCCCCGGAATACAGGGATTCCCCTGCAGTCTGTCAGGAGTTTCCACCCCGGAATCCGGCGGAATCAAATAGAGTTTCCATTCACCATCTAATGAAATGCGCATTCTTTTCACCTCTTTCTTTTCGTTCTGATACAATAATTTAGGTTTCGCTGGAAAAATATCAAGAATGGGGCTAATTATTTCAATGCAAAAAATATGCAAATTGATTGAAAAGATCTGTACGCAGATTATATTTTTTCAGAACACACAGAAACTCAGGAGTAAACAATGAAAATCAATGGAATCAAGGAAATTGCAGAGGCAGCAGGGTGTTCCTGTTCAACTGTTTCGCGTGTCCTGAACAACCGGAACGGCATATCTGAGGCAACAC
>JAFTIQ010000089.1 GCA_017456805.1 Lentisphaeria bacterium | reverse complement strand
TTGTGATTCAGCCGGATGATACCATAACAGATCACGGTGGAATGAAACCGATTGTCGATGTTTCTTCGGAGCAGATCAAAGTCCTGCTCAGTTTGGTGATTGCATCTGCCGGACAGATCAATTTCTCAGACAGAATGAGCCGTTTGAATGAAACCGGTTTGGATTTTGCAAGACGGACCGTAGCGGCAGAGCGGGGAGAGACTGCCATTCCGCTGGATCTTTTTGAATCGGAGGTTCCAAAATACTGGCTGCAGAAAGTGGGAAATCATCATCGGATTCTGATGATCAACTGGGAAGATGTTCCGGGTGAATTGACATTTGATCTGAGTGCTCACGGAATTACAGGACGTTCGGCTGTTGATTTCTGGACCGATGAGCCGGTCAGAATAAAATCCGGAAAATTGCAGGAGGTGCTGCCTCCGCGTTCCTGTCTGTTTATCAACATCTGACCGGACAGAATTCCTGAAGCACTGCAAAAAAAAAGCTGTGAGAGATCCTTTGCTCTCACAGCTTTTCTGTTTTTACGGAACGGATCAGACGTGATCCAATGTGGTCTTGTAGCTCTTGACCATTTCATCCAGCGGGATGGAAACATCGCCGAGGACGAGGTTCTGATCTGCAGTGGTTTCACCGACCTGAGCGAAGGGAAGCCCTTCAAAGATCTTTGCAAGTTTTGCAACATCTTCTTTCGCACAAGTGACAACAAAACGGGTATTGGATTCAGAGAAGAGCGTTTCGATATCAGAAAGTTCGCCCTGTTTCGGAATCGCATTGAGATCGATCTTTGCGCCGAGACGTCCACCCATTGCCATCTTGGAGAAGGCAACTGCAAGTCCGCCCAGTGCGGGTGACATGGAGGAGTGGAGGATTCCGCTTTCGATCGCTTCATGGAATGCCTTGTAAGTCTTATTGGCAAGTTCAGCATCGACCTTCGGGACATCGTTTCCGACATAACCGAGCATGTTGAAGTATTCACTTCCGCCGAGTTCCTTCTTGGTGTCGCCGATCACACAAATTGCATCGCCGGCAAACTTGGCATCCAAACTGCGAGCCTTGGAAACATCATCCATCTTACCCATAACGGAGAAGAGGACGGAAGGCGGAATGGAGATTTTCTTACCGCCGCGGGTACTGTCATTCTTCATACTGTCCTTACCGGAAACGCAGGGAACAGAGAAAGCGATCGCATAATCATAGAGAGCCTTGTTGGCGCGGACAAGCTGAGCCATCTTATATTCGCCGTCCGGAGTCTTTTCACTCTGAACCGGGTCGGGCCAGCAGAAGTTGTCAAGTCCTGCGATATGATCAGGTCTTGCACCGACTGCAACAGCCTGACGGATAGCAAGATCCATAGAAGATGCCATCATGTGATAGGTATCGATATCGCTGTAACTGGGGAGCATACCGGAAGTGAGAACGATTCCTTCTTTTCCGAGGGGTTCTGCCATATAAACGGTTGCATCCTGCATGACATCGCGATTGACCCCAGTGTAAGGTTTGATCACGCTCAAACCTTTGACTTCGTGGTCGTACTGTCTTGCTTTGTATTCGCAGGAGCAGATGTTCAGATCACCGAGGATCTTGACCACATCATCCTTGAGATTTCTATCTTTCAGGCAGGGTTCTTCGAACTTCGGCGGCTGCCATTTTGCTTTCAGCTTCATCTGAGGCAGACCTTCATGCATGAATTTGATTTCAATGCATGCGACTGTCTTGTCATTGTAAAGCATCCGGAAAAGTCCGTCATCGGTGAATTCACCGAGAACAGTTGCTTCCACATCGCGAGCCTTTGCTGCTGCGAGGAATTCATCAATATTTTCCGGCGGAACAGCAAAGCTCATACGTTCCTGAGCTTCGGAAACCAGGATTTCCCAGGGATTCATACCGGCATATTTCAACGGAGCTTTTGCAAGATCCATCACACAGCCGTTGCAGACTTCTGCCATTTCACCGACGGAGGAGGACAAGCCGCCTGCCCCGTTATCGGTCACAAACCGGTAGAGGTTTCTGTCGCGGATCTCATACATGAAATCAGACATTTTCTTCTGTGTGATGGGGTCTCCGATCTGAACTGCCTGAACAGGACTGTCTTTGTGCAGTTCTTCACTGGAGAAGGTTGCACCGTGGATCCCGTCTTTTCCGATCCGTCCGCCAGCCATAACGATCAAATCACCGGGCTTGATCGTCTTTGTCCAGCCATCGACTTTACCGCATTTCCGGGGGATGGTTCCAAGAGTTCCGCAGTAAACGAGGGGTTTTCCGATATAGCGTTTATCAAAACGTTCCCAACCGGAAGCATAGGGAATCCCGCTCTGGTTTCCGCCGTCGATGACACCTTTGTGGACACCGTCACGGAGACGGCGGGGGTGGAGCAGTCCTTCCGGAACATCTTCGGGATCAGTGAACGGGGATCCGAGGCAATAGCCCCAGACGTTCAGCAGAAGGTTTGCCCCCTGCCCTGTTCCCATAGGGTCACGGTTCACACCGACGATCCCGGTCATAGCTCCGCCGTAGGGGTCGAGAGCGGAGGGACTGTTGTGTGTTTCGACTTTGTAAGCAAGATCGAATTTATCATTGAAACGGATCACACCGGCGTTATCTGTGAAGACAGAGACGAGCCAGTCGATCTTCTTTGCAACTTCTTTTGTACCGTTCTTGATGAAGGTTTTATAAAGAGAGACAAAGGTTTCCTTTTTGCCTTCTTCATCGGTATATTCAACTTCGGCACTGAAGATTTTGTGCTTACAGTGTTCGGACCAGGTCTGAGCCAGAACTTCAAGTTCCACATCGGTGGGCTCTTTGGTGAGACCATACTTTTCCCGGTTTTCTGCGCTGTGGAAGTAATTCTGAATAGATTTCATTTCTTCCAGAGTCAGAGCCAGGGTTCCCTTCTTGGAGATGTTGACCAGTTCTTCATCGGAAACAGAGAGGTTGATGGTTCTGACTTCCCCGCCGCCGATGCCATTGACGACAGGCTTGTTCAGAGGCATGCCGTTTTTCTTGACATCTTCAGCTGCCAAAACGCAAACGGTTTCGATCAGCTTGTTTGCGAGGAGACCATCAGCGATTTCTGTGATATCTTCTTTGGACAATGCGGGAGCTGTGAACAGATATTCCACGGAGCTGTAAGCATCTTCGCCGGAAACAAGTTTTCTGCCGATGATATCGCCGATTGCTTCCCGGGCGGTTCTTGCCACGTTGTCAGTCACGCCGGGACGGAAGCCGACAGCCACGACATAATTGACGCCCTCAGGCAAAGCACTTTCTCCAACGAGATAGTTCTGCAGAACGGGATTAGAGAGTTCATGACCGATCCGGTTTGCCTGTTCTGCAGTAATATCTGCGGAAACGGTAAACACATCACGAGTCCGGAGTTCCTTGACTTCCTTCTTGAAGAAATTGCGGATTTTGTCCAGCACAGCTGCGCCGCGGGCATCATGCCACTGGGGCTTGACCATCATTTCAATTCTGTAATCCATTCGTATCTCCCAATTGGATTTTTATGTTTTGCAAATACGTGGAAATATACACCCGGATAGGAAGTTTTTCAACATGAAATATGAACTATTTCCGGAGTATTATAGCTTTTTTTTGAAAAAAAACGGCAAAGATCATCTTTGCAAAGATTCTTTCACTAACGACAGAAAATATTCGTCATTTAAATTTTCTATATTGAACCGCTCAAAAACGGACCGCAGGAATCTGACTGTATGGTATTCACAACCGCTGACAAGATCAGAAGCCGACCGTTCAAAATGAATTTCTATTTCAGGGATCCGGCAGCGCCCCTGCAGCCCATTTCCCGGAATCAATTGCAGATCTTCCGCGTTCCTGATCTTGAAGTTCAAACTGAGAAGCTCCTCTGAAAAACCGAGGAAGGAATAGTACTGTGCAGCAAATGAAACCGATTTTGCAAGAAATGAAACCAACACAGCAAAGGATACATCCCCCTGATTCTCAACAGGAAACTCTCCGGCAAAATGAAGCAGTCCGGTTTTCCATAACTGGATCATGACATTTCCGGCAGTATTGAATCCCCGTAAACTTGTATTGGTAAAATAAGTGTCCGGAAAATCAAAAGCTGCCAGACTGGAAGCTCCGGGATAAAGGGAAACGGTATCTTCCACCGCCTTTTTGACAGTGGAAAGCTGAAGCAGATCCGCATTATATTTCGGGGGAACAATAAAAAACTCAAAGAGGTACGCCGATTTATTTTTCGGAACTCTCTTTTCAAAAAACATCCGGGAGTGAAGAAGATCTTCCGAAAAAAAGGAGCTGTCTGAAGCTGTTTCATTGCCTGTTAAATTGTTTTCATAAAGAATCCCCCGGAGCATTCTGCCCAGCATTTCCCGCTGATTTCTCAGAGCCCGCTGAATGATCGAATGAAGTTCCGTTGCCCGATATGCCGGACGGCTGGAAGCATCTTTCGTCCGGATGTAAAAAACTCCACGCAACAGTTCCGTTTCGCAATTGGAAGGGCAGACATGAGGCAGTTCCCGGAAGGGTTTCACCGCAAAAACAGCATAACATTTCCCATCAACAACCGGGCGTTCCAGGGTAAAATCAATGGGCGGATCTGAAAAACGGGTGATAAAATTACCGACAGTTGTCGGATCAAAAGACTTGCTTTCCTCTTCAGTCAACCCGGTGAATTCGACTGGTCTTCCGTTGGAATCCTCACCTACCCCGACAACGATATAGCCGCCTTTTGTGTTGGCAAGCGCCAGGCAATGCCGGACGAATTTCGCACGTCCGCCTCTTGAAAGTTCATTCCAATTCTGAGCGGCCTTGTAATCCAGTTCATCGGATTCGGCGCCTTTATAAATAATGGAACTCCAGTCTGTTGCATCGGCGGACATTGTTTCACCTATTCCACTTTCTTCCGTTTCCGGAATTTTTTGTGTTTGCGGTACTCTTTATGAGAGGGTGGAAAAATATCTTCAAAATCCTCCCGGAAGGGCTGAACCTGATTCTTTATGTAAGCAAGTTCCCGTGCATGAGCATATCCGGGATGCCGCTTCAAATCCTCCTGAACTTTTGGATCATTGGAAGTAAAATCAGGCTGGAGGAGCAGTGTTCTTACAGCCGCACCGATGGCTCTGCGGGTTGGGTGCCGGGGCAAAAGAATTGAGGCAACCAGATCTTCCATTTCCAGACGGAAGGCTTTTGTCTGAATCTCTTTCCGTTTTGCGGAAGCGATCCATCTTGCTGCGGCGGGAGCTGAGAAAATCGACAATGCAAGAGAAATACTTTCCCGGTATTCGCCGTTCCGGATCCGTTCATTCCGTTTTGCCAGAAGTGCCCGGATGTATGCCATATCCTTATTCTGCCAATGAGCGGAAAGTTCCGGAAGAAAATATTTCAGAAATCCATACTCATAAAATACTTCGAGAATTTTTTCTCCGTATGGATTCTTTAAAATCTTTTCCATCTCAAGGGTCATTCTGGAATCAGAGGCAAGGGTGATCAGTTCCAGCGACTCCCGGAGAGCTTTTTCCGTTTCCGGCTCCAGGGTAAATCCATATTGCCCAACCAGTTTCAACGCACGGAGGATCCGGACCGGATCCTCTTCAAAACGGACTTTCGGAATTCCGATTGCGCGAACAACTCCATTTTTGATATCATCGACCCCCATTCCGGTAAAATCGCAAAGTTCATCATGAACCGGATCATAAAACAAAGCATTGACAGTAAAATCCCGGCGTTCGGCATCTTCATGAACGGTTCCGAATTCATTATCACGAAAGATCATATTTTCGGGAGCATCCTGAACCTTTGCCGGCCGCTCGGAGGCAAGAATGGGCTCCGGTTTTTTCCGGAAGGTGCTGATCTCAATGATCTCATTTCCATGGTAAAAATGAACCAGCCGGAAACGTCTGCCGATGATCATGACTCTGTTCTTTTTGAATACTTTTTTGACTTCCTCCGGGGTGGCTGAAGTGGAAATATCATAATCTTTCGGCTGTCTCTGCAACAGAAAATCCCGCACAGCGCCGCCGACCAGATATGCTTCATATCCGGCTTCCTGCAATCCTGCGATGATTTCTGTAATGTGGGGGGCTATCTGAGGTTGAAAATTCATTGTCTGTAAGGTCTTCTCGTAATAACAGTGTCTACTCCGTCGAGTGCAGCGTTCCGCTCCGGATAATCTGAGTTGTAATGAAGCCCTCTGCTTTCGCGGCGTTCCAGGGCAGAATCAATGATCAGCTCTGCAACAGTCGCAAGGTTTCTCAACTCAATCAACTCTCTGGTAATACGAAAATCCCAATAATATTTATCGATCTCGTTACGGATCATGGAAACTCTTGCTTTTGCCCGTTCCAGACGTTTATTGGTCCGGACAATTCCAACATAGTCCCACATGAAACGGCGGATCTCTTCCCAGTTGTGCTCAATCACAACCTGTTCATCAGAATCTTTTGCCTGACCGCTGTGCCAGACAGGTACAACGCCCGCAGGACGCTCATTTTTCAGCTCTTCATAATGAGCCATAATATGTTTTGCGGCAAAATCAGGGACAACAAGAGCTTCCAGCAAACTGTTGCTTGCCAGACGGTTTGCTCCATGAAGCCCGGTACATCCGGCTTCCCCGCAAACATAAAGTCCCTTGACCCCGGTAAAGCCATTGACATCTGTCTTGACTCCACCGCAGCAATAGTGCGCCGCAGGAACGACCGGAATCGGCTGTTTGGACATATCTACGCCGACCGCCATGCACTTTTCAAAAATATTCGGGAACCGCTTTACCAGAAAATCTCTGGGAATCGCTGTCATATCAAGATACGCACAGGGAACTCCCCGGCGTTTCAATTCATTATCAATTGCCCGAGCCACCACATCACGGGGCGCCAAACTTGCCATCTCATGATAATTTTCCATAAAGGTGACAAGATTTCCTTTTCCATCGGGAACTTTCAGGATTCCCCCTTCCCCGCGCAATGCTTCACTGATCAAAAATGATTTCGCATTGCGATGATAAAGAACCGTGGGATGGAACTGGAAAAATTCCATATTCGCAACAGGAACAAACGCACGGCTGCACATAGCGACACCGCTTCCGCAGGCAATATCAGAATTGCTTGTGTAAAGATAAACTTTTCCGGCACCTCCGGTTGCAACGATCACACTGTACGCAACAAAGGTTTTCACATCCCCGCTGGCAGCATCCAGCACATAGGCTCCGAGACACTGATCTTCCCCGATCCAGCCCAATCTGCGGCTGGTGATCAGGTCGATCGCAGCATGATCTTCCAAAATCGTGATCTTTTTATTTGCCCGACAGGCTTCGATCAGGGAGTTATGAACATTTTCACCGGTGATATCCCCGGCGTGGATCACACGGCGTTTGTGATGTCCGCCTTCTCTTCCGAGATGAAATTCATCCTGATGATCCGGCGTTGCATCTCCAACTTCTCCGCGGGTCGTGAAATGGGTTCCGAGATCCCGGAGCCAGCGAACCTTTTCCGGTCCGGCTTCGACGATTTCCCGGACAGCCGCCGCATTGCAAAGATGATCCCCGGCATTTAACGTATCAGCCAAATGTTCATCAAAGGAGTCCCCTTCATCCAGCACGCAGGCAATTCCGCCTTGTGCCAGCCGGGAGTTGCAAACATCAACTTTCCCTTTTGTGATAACTGCAATCCTGCCTTCGGATTTTTCTGCAAGCATCAAAGCAGATGTCAACCCCGCAAGGCCGCTGCCAATGACCAAATGTTCAAAAAAAACTGTTTTTGTGTCATTCATTGTTCAAATTCCTCAGAGACTCCGATTTTTTTTAGAGAGAATACTCATTTGGTGTAATCTACACCCGATCTCTTATTTTTCAAGCATAAATCAACGCCTTATCCGGAGAAATCTTTCATATTTTTCAATTTTTTTCCTCTTCCCTTTTATGATATTTGACCTCTTCTTTCAGACAAGTCCTGATCATCGGAATTGCCATCGGAATCATCAAAAGGTAGAAAATCGCAGAGGTGAAAAAGATCCAGCGAACGCTCAGGAAGTAGGCAACCACCCCGCTGAGAGCAAAGCAAATCAGCCCGCCAACCTGATTGATACTGGCTGTCAATCCAAAATAACTGCCGCGCAATTCCGGAGCCGTGATCCGGGAAAGAATAATCTGAAGGATCGGCTGAATCCCCCCCGCCGCGAAAAATACAAAGAAACGGCTGATGATCAAAACCCAGATATTGGGCGAAAAAGCATGTACTGCCATCGCAGCAAAACTCAACCCCAAAACAGGAAGCAGCAGCTTATAAACAGAATATTTATCACAGAGCCAGCCGACAAGAACGCCCGACACAACGCCGCCGATCGCAGCACCGGCGCTGACAATCCCCGTATAAAGCTTGGCTTTGTCCAGTCCGTTCACAGCTTCCACAATC
>JAFTIQ010000088.1 GCA_017456805.1 Lentisphaeria bacterium | reverse complement strand
CAATTCCACTCTGAGAACCGCGGCTCCCTTTCTGCCAAAATAGAAAATCCTTGCAAAAAGAAGAGGGGCTTCCTGACAACTGTACACTTTAATCGGTTCTGTGACACTGCCCGGGATATAGATCGCCTGCCGCTGTTCGCCCCGTTCCAGAACAAGATGCTCTCCATCTTTGGACATTCCGGCTGAAACTCCGGCAACGGTATTGACTGCTTCAACTTCAAATTCCCCGTACTTTACATGCGTACAGCCTGCTGCCAGAAGACAGCAGGTGATCAGGAACAGCAGCTTGAAGCTCATTCTGCCCCTTCTTTCTTTTCTGCGGTAAGAGCTGCAAGGGCGGCTTCCAGCTGTTCGATCCGGCTGACAAGACGTTTGACCTTCCGGGGAAGGGTATGGCGTTCAAAGAATTCCCGTTCTGTTTCAGCAGGGGTTCCGAATACGGAAACTCCCGGCGGAACACTCTTCTGGACTGCAGAAGCTCCGGCAATCCGGCAGCCGTCTCCAAGCGTGATATGTCCATTGACTCCAGCCTGAGCTGCCACAATCACTCCACAGCCGATTTCCGCACTTCCGGCAATTCCGCACTGACCGATCAGGACAGAAGAGTTGCCGACAATCACGTTGTGGGCAACGTGGACCATGTTATCGATCTTGACCCCCTTCTTGATCCAGGTCTTTCCGAAACGGGCACGGTCAATGGTGGAGTTTGCTCCGATTTCCACATCGTTGTCGATCTGAACGATCCCGTTCTGGGGTACCTTGATCAAACCGCGGAGGGTCGGGGTGAATCCGAATCCGTCTCCGCCGATGGCAGCACCGGGATGAATGATGACTTTGTTTCCGAGAATACAGCGGTGCATGATGGAGACGTTTGCACTGATAAAGCAATCATCGCCGACTTTCGCAAAGTGTCCGATGTAAGCTCCGCCGCAGATCACGGTATTTTTTCCGATCACAGCCCCTTCCTGAATGACCGCGTTGGGGCCGATGGAGGCTGTGGGATCAACCGTTGCTGTCGGATGAACAAATGCTCCGGGAGCAATTCCGGGTTCATATTTGATCGGTTCCGGAGTGAAAAGTCCGCACAGTTTTCCGAACGCTTTATCAGCATCTTCGCAGGTAATGTAGGTGCGCTTTTCAGAGGGTTCCACCTGAATATTTTTTCCGATCAGCACGATTCCGGCTTTGCTGACATCCATTTTATGACGGTATTTGATGGTGGAGAGGAAAGAAAGATCCTGTTCGGTTGCAAGTCCGAGAGAGTTGACTCCGGTGATTTTCCGTTCGGCATCGCCATTGATGGTTCCGTTAATGATCTCTGCCAGTTGAGCTGCGGTATATTCTGCCATTTTTCAATCCTTTCCGTTTTATTTTGCGGGGGAGGTTCTGTGTCCTGCGTTCAATTCTTTCAGAACGGACGCTGTAATATCTGCCGCCGGTTCGGAATAAATCAAAACCGGAAGCCCTGAAATCGAAAGTGCTGTGCTGTCCAGAACCAGATGATATCCGCCGAGAACAGCCTGATTTTTAACAACAGTACGGATATCCTCCAGGATTTTGGCTCTCTGTTTATCCTGATCATCCCGGAGCTGCGCCTGTTTTTCTCTGTTGTAATTTTTCAATTCATTTTCTTTTGCAAGAATCTGATTGTATTTATCCCTGGCCGCAAGACGTTTGCTTTCCCGGGCGGCCTCTGTAAGAACCACATTCAGAGAAGCATCCCGCAGTTCCACATATTCCTGCCGGAGCCGCCGGATCTCTTCCTGAAGTTTCATGGCATACTCTTTGTAAATATCCGCCTGCCGTTTCAGATTGGCTTCCACGATCTTGGTCTTGTAATATTCCCGGAAAAGTTTATCCATATCCACAACTGCAATTTTCTGCTGGGCACTGACTGCAACAGTGCAGCACAGAAGAAGCAGCAACAACATTTTTTTCAGCATGTTCAATATCCTTTCGTTCCATTCAAACAACGGTTGAATTCCCGGTCAAACAACTTCCCAAGTTCCGGACTCCGGATGATAATGATGTTCTCATCATTGCCGTTTTCCGCATTCTCTGAAAAATTATAACTTCCGGTAATTACGGTTTCATCGTCCACCACAATGACTTTGTGATGCATTTTCCCCCGGGCATTGGGCGAAATGTAAGTTTTCACCCCGCATCCGAGCAAATATTGATCCTGACTGTATCGGCTTCGCGCCTGACCGCGGTCAAGAATACATTGTACATCGACCCCTCTTTTTGCCAGCTCGCCAAGCTGCTGTGCAATCTTTTCCGAAGTCAGAACAAATGCCATGATCCGGACCTTTTTTCTTGCATAGGAGAGCTGGGTGCAAATCAGATCAGCCACACCATCACTGGGAGAAAATGCAACTTCAAGAGGGATTTTTCCCATGAAGGCTTTCCCTTTGACCGTTTTTTCAGAAGCGGAAGTGCTGAAATTCCCGGAGATATATTCATTGAATTTATGAAGATAACATGCCGCGATCTCAGGAGATTCCAGGATCAGGGCATTGTTGTCATTTTTACCTTCGCCGTTTTCGGTGAAATTGAAGGAACCAGTCCAGACACGGCGGGCATCTGCAATGACAAATTTATGATGCATGATTGTTGCCCGCTTATCCGTGACAATCCGGATCCCTGCTTTTGCAAGCCGTTCCACTGCAATCAGTTTCCGGTTGTCTGTGTCAATGACCAAATCAACGGTCACCCCGCGTTTTTTTGCATTGATCAAAGCCTCTGCCACTTCCGGAAGATCCAAATCATAAATGCAGACCTCCAGAGAGCTCTGGGCTGAGTTGATGAACTGGCAGAGTCCTTCCGTGATCCGGAACCCGGGGGCAAAATATACCGGAATATCAGGAGAATCCGCTGTCCGCACCGTTGCTGTATCATCATAGCGGTAAAGATCCAGCCCGCTGCGGGCGATCAGAGTATTCCGGAACCGGAGACAGTAAATATGAACCGGTCTGATTCCGTCCGGAACCTGTTCTTCGGGGAAATAAGAGAATCCGATTCCGAGAACAACGACAAGCAAAAGGGTCAGGAACGCATACGTTTTCCAACGAAAACGGACTCCGGAGGAGGAAATCTCCTTTTCAGAAGATTTCTTCGCCTCTCTGTTCTTTTTTCCCGAACCCTTTGCCATATTGTTTCACCGGTGGAAACGGATTACTGCTGCGCCTGATCTTCAGACTGCTGCATATAGTTCTTGATATTCTTGGAGATCCATTCCTGGAGATTGGTACTGACGATCTGCTGTTTGATCATCTTGTACTGGAATTCAAGAAGCTGCTTGTAGATACCGGTTTCCTGATCTGTGGAAGGGGTCCGTTTCAGAACGAAGACCGCCACAGGGCCGGCAGGTGAATCGTAGGTTTCGGAGAGCTTTCCGGTTGCAGTATTGGAAGCAAGAGAGCTGATTTCCGGGGAAACATCCTGGCTTCCGGGGAAGAGACTGAAGGGAGCAAAAGCCTTGACAGTTCCGCCTTTGGCAAGCTGCTGGATCTTCTTGGTATCGGGATTCTTTTCTGCGATCAATGCAGCTGCGAAAGTGCGCATTGCTTCATTTGCCGCAACAAGTGCCGTCTGATTGATGTAAGCAGCTCTGACTTTATCCTTGATCGCTGCGAATTCTGCCACCTTTGCAGGCTGGACTTCCACAATGGCTGCAACATAAACTCCGTTTTCGCCCAAGACAGGATCTGTCACAGGGACGTTGCTCTTGGACTGTGCAACAAGAGCATTTTTGAGGGCGTCATCCTTGCCGACAGTCGGGAGTTTTGCATCGGAGGCGGTGAACCAGTTGATTGTAACTTTTCCGCCGGGGAATTTTTTCACGACATCCTGGAATTTTCCAAGGTATGCAGCCTTATCGCCGGCGATATCAGCGGTTTCTTTATAGATTTCTTCCCGCAGAGCAGTTGCGGCAGCCATTGCGGCAGCTCTCTTCTTCTGGGTCTTCAGCAGCGTGGTGATCATTGCTGTAACTTCCTGAAGAGTCTGCTGTTTCCCGTCTTTTACGAAGGACGCTTTGTTGTCATCATAATATTTTTTGATTTCTGCGGGTGTGACAGCTGCCTTACTTTCATAGATCGCATAACGGAACAGAACTGCTTCTGCCTTGTAGGATTCGGGGATCATGAAGAGATTTTTGTTGTTATTATAGAATGTGAGCAGATCCTGTTCGGTGGGGTTGATTCCCTTCTTGAAGTTCTCAACATTGAATGTAATGCTGAGCACTTCATGTTTTTCCGTGAAGGTCTTCACGAATTCTGCCAATTCTGCAGGGGGAACAATGACATCTCCAGCCAGAGAGGCAAGGCTTTCCACGGTAAGAATGGTGCGGATCGCGTTCTGCAGATCCTGTTCGGTATAGCCTGCAGGCTGAAGTTTTTCTTTTTCGTAAGCGATGTAGGCATCTGCATTGAATGTGTTGTCCTTTTTGAAAGTCGGACATTCGCGGATCAGTGCCACCACATCATCATCGTTGACCACGACACCGAGTTTTTCAGCTGCGGCGTAGAACATGGCGAGCATAAATGCCTGATCGTAAGAGATGTTGAAGAGATGCGGATTCGGGGAGACATTTGCCTGCATTGCATGGAACAGGGTCATGTCATTGATGATTCTGGAGACATCTTTGTTCTGCACGGAGGTTCCGAATACTTCACCGCAAACTGCATTGGGGGAGTTCGGATCCTTGTTGAACAGAATGCTTCCGCTGGTTCCGGGGGTGAAAAACCACACGAATGAAACGATGATGATCGCTGTAATGACAGCAAACATGATTTTGCCATGTTTCACGAGAACGTTGTTGATTTTTGTGATAGCCATTATGTTTACCTTCCTTGAATAAGATTATTTTTCTACTATTCCGTACTTTAGCACAAACATGGAAATGTTCAAGTCTTTTCCATCAGGATTTTTTGAAAAAAAGAAGAAAATATGCAAAAAAAATCCGGAAATCGGATTCTGCCGGATCTTTTTTCCTGCATCTCTTTGAAAAATCCTCCCCGGCAGAAAACAAAAAACGCCGGAGAGAGTCAGAAACTCATCTCCGGCGGGACAGAAAACAATGATGTTTTGTCAGATTATTTTCCGGCAGCGATTGCAGCGTGAGCAGCTGCCAGTTTCGCGATGGGCACGCGGAACGGGCTGCAGGAAACATAGTTCAATCCCATAGCATAGCAGAATGCGACAGAAGCGGATTCGCCGCCCTGTTCTCCGCAGATACCGACCTTGAGGTTGGACCGGACTTTGCGTCCTTCGGTGACTGCATGACGGATCAGGAATCCGACACCGTCGACGTCGATGGTCTGGAACGGGTCAGAAGCCAGGATCTTCTTATCGAGGTAATCACCGAGGAATCCGCCGATATCATCGCGGCTGAAACCGAAGGTCATCTGAGTCAAGTCATTGGTACCGAAGGAGAAGAATTCAGCTTCTTCCGCCATACGTCCTGCGAGGATAGCAGCACGGGGGATTTCGATCATGGTACCGACCATGTATTTGAGTTCAGCCAGGTTCAGAGCCTGTTTGACTTCTTCAGCGACCTTGCTGATGACTGCTTTCTGATCTTTCAGTTCGTTCTTGTCGCAAGTGACAGGAACCATGATTTCGGGTTCGATTCCACATTCGATACCGGCTTCGAAGATTGCCCGTGCCTGCATCGCGGTGACTTCGGGGAATGTGACTCCGAGACGGCATCCGCGGTGACCCATCATGGGGTTGGATTCGTGGAGAGCTGCAGCGCGTTTTTCCACTTCTTCCACGGTAATGTTGAGGCTTTCAGCGATCTGAGCGATCTTGTCAGCAGCTTTGGGCACAAATTCGTGGAGAGGGGGATCCATCAGACGGATGGTCACAGGCAGCCCTTTCATTGCGGTAAAGGTTGCAATGATGCTTTTCTTCATCATCGGGAAGAGTTCATTCAATGCGGCAATACGTTCTTCCTTGCTGCTGCAAAGGATCATTTTGCGGAGAGCGAACAGAGGTTCTTCGCTGTTTTTGCCGTAGAACATGTGTTCAATACGGAAGAGACCGATTCCTTCTGCACCGAACTTGCGGGCGACGGTTGCGTCTTCTGCGGTGTCAGCATTGGTGCGGACTCCGAGGGTACGGAACTTGTCGACCAGTTTCATGAATGCCTGGAAGTCGGTGTTGTCGCTGGCATCCATCATATCGATTGCGCCTGCGTATGCATAGCCTTTGGAACCGTTCAAGCTGATGACGTCGCCTTCTTTGAAGGTGTAACCGCCAGCGGAGACAGTCTTTGCTTCTTCGTCGATCACCAGTTCACCGGCACCGACGATACAGCATTTGCCCCAGCCGCGGCAAACGAGAGCAGCGTGACTGGTCATACCGCCGCGGGAGGTGAGAATACCGTTTGCGGAACGCATACCTTCCACGTCTTCCGGGTTGGTTTCTTCGCGGACGAGGATATTTGCGATGCCCTGAGCGGAGAGAGCCATGGAGTCTTCAGAGGTGAAGACGATTTTTCCGACGGCACCGCCGGGACCTGCGGGAAGTCCTTTCACAAAGAGTTTATCCATTGCAGCTTTTTCAGCTTTGGCATCGAGGATGGGGTGGAGGAGTTCATCGAGCTGAGCAGGAGCCACGCGGGTGACAGCTGTCTTTTCATCGATGAGGCCTTCGTTGAGCATATCCAGAGCCATGTGGACTGCAGCGCAGCCGGTACGTTTTCCAACGCGGCACTGGAGCATGTAAAGGACGCCTTCCTGGATGGTGAATTCGATATCCAGCATATCGTGATAGTGCTGTTCCAGATTGGTGCGGATATCATCAAGCTGTTTGTAAAGAACAGGATAGAGCTGCTGCATGGAGGGGAGCATCTTGTTCTGTTCGTTCTTGGTGTCATCGTTCAGGGGGTTGGGGGTACGGGTTCCAGCCACAACGTCTTCGCCCTGAGCGTTGATGAGCCATTCACCGTAGAATTTGTTATCGCCGGTTGCGGGGTCGCGGGTGAATGCAACACCGGTTGCGGAGGTATCGCCCATGTTACCGAAGACCATGGACTGGACGTTGACGGCAGTTCCCCAATCGTCGGGAATTCCTTCGATTCTGCGGTAAGCGACAGCTTTCTTTCCGTTCCAGCTTTTGAAGACAGCGCCGATCCCGCCGTTGAGCTGAGCCATTGCATCATCGGGGAACTCAGTTCCGAGTTCTTTCTTGATGATCGCTTTGAATTCTTCGCAGAGAGCTTTCAGATCTTCCACGGTCAGATCGGTATCGGAAGCATAGCCTTTTGCCTTTTTCAGTTCTTCCAGCTTTTCGTCCAGGATCTTACGGATTCCTTTCCCGGCTGCGGGTTCCAGTCCTTCTGCTTTTTCCATCACAACGTCGGAATACATCATGATGAGACGGCGGTATGCGTCAAAGACGAACCGTTCGTTGCCGGTTTTCTTGATGAGTCCGGGGATCGTGACGGAGGAGAGACCGACGTTGAGGACGGTTTCCATCATACCGGGCATACTGGAACGTGCGCCGGAACGACAGGAGATGAGCAGCGGGTTTTCGGGATCGCCGAACTTCATACCCATGAGTTTTTCCACTTCAGCGAGAGCTGCGGGAACATCATTTTTCAGCTGTTCGGGCATTTTCATGCCGTTGTTGAAGTAATCAACGCAGCATTCGGTTGTGATGGTGAATCCGGCAGGAACGGGAAGACCGAGGATCGCCATTTCAGCGAGGTTTGCACCTTTTCCCCCGAGAAGGTTCTTCATGTCTGCGCGGCCTTCGGAAATTCCTTTTCCGAAGAGATAAACGTACTTTTTCTGTGCATTGGTTGTCATAATTACAACGCCCTTTCTGATTCCGGATAATAAAAAGGGAGTCGTCCCGCACTGTATTTGCAGCGCAGGATCAGATTTCTCTTTTTCTATCCAATTTTGTGTTTTGCATTATGCTTGCACACTGTCCGGAAAAAGAAATTCTGTAATCATGATGCTCTGAAAAGGTTGTTTTGTCGAAGCGTGAATTCCGCAATACCGGAAATGAATTCCGGGATTCCCGCTTGAACAAAACCTCCGGGGAGTCTCCCCAAAACACCTTTTTTCAGAATCATCTTAGATCCAGATATTCTGATTCTTTTCAGTGTACCTTCCTGAGATTTCCGGGATCATACGACACTCGATTCCGTGAAACGTTCAGGCTCTGGTTCATTCAAACTTAAAAAGTTTCAAATGCTTTGACGATTTCGTTTTTTCTCGGATGATTCTTGAAATCGATGAGAATGTAAGAACCGTTCCGGATAGCCTGGTAGCGGATTCCCATCACATAGAAAACACCCGTTTCGTCAACGCGAAGAAGTCTCTCCTTGTGTTTTGGATTGTTGCTGTCATATTTATAAACGCCAACCTGGCGTTCCCCAATCGTAAATGCAAATGCAGCTGCAGCCTTGACTTGGCTGGTATCAAGAGGATTGACGGAATCCACATGGACTCCGCTTTTTTCGAAGTGCTGAATAATATCCCAGAACGCTCTGTCGTTATTCCGGCTGATTCCGCAACCGGCTGCAACGAAAAGCATTGCAATCATCAACATGATTTTGAGAAGCTTATCTTTCACGATCCATCTCTCTGTTCTGCAAATTTTTATTCCATTACTTATAATTTAGCACATATTTTAAAAAAATCAAGCCGTATCCTGTGAAAGATACGGCTTGAGCTCAAATCTTATCATTTAAACGCCGGTTTTACATC
>JAFTIQ010000087.1 GCA_017456805.1 Lentisphaeria bacterium | reverse complement strand
CATTCGTTCGCTAGTTTTTCTGCAGAAGCAGGAATTCCGCGTGCGGTGGTAGAGTCGATATTGGGAGCTCATAGCGAAATTATTGATGACTTCTACACACATGTGGGTGAAGAAGCACAGCGAGCTGCCATTGATACCGTTTCCGGATCTGTTGAGTTCTCTCCCACTTCAAGAATAAAAAAAGCATTGGAATACATTGCTTCTATTCAAGAGCCTTCAGCCGAGTTGCTGGAGATCGAAAAAATCCTCAAAAACTGATCCCAATATACCGTATTTCTTATTTGACATACGGTATTTATTTTCATTTTTATTTTATATTTTACTGTATTTTACTTGAATTTATTGTTTTGCTGATATATATTTACTGTAAAATACTGTACCGTAATTTATTAAAATAACTAAAAATAGGCAGTTTTAAGCGAGATATATAATGAACCGTAAAAATATTATCAGTAAAAAGCCGATAGATCTAAGTCAGCCACATTTGATCCCCGAACGCATAAAACAGTACGCTTTGGATATTTTTGATGTCGTACAGAAATACTCTGCAGTCAATCCGGAAATTCAGAAACTGCATTTACTCCTTAACAAAGCCGAAAGAATTTTGGCGAATGAGCCATTGACCTCGGATTTTTTTGCAAAAACCAGAGAAGCTAAAAATCGTCTCACATGCCGGACAAACGTTTCCTGATGATGCGGGAATAACTTTTCGTAGGATTTTCTTTTTCCATGACTGCGCCAAGAGCTCTCTTTCCGGAAGATTTATCCGAAAGTAAACTCGAAAACATCTGATATGTTATATTTTTCATATTAACGCACCAACAATCTTTCTGAAAAATTAATGTGTTTTTTCATGCTGTAATCCATTATTTTTCAATGAGTGTTGATGATATTTCCTGAATGGAACCATCGGCTGAAATGGAAAATGAGTCAAATACTTTTCCTGCCCGTTCCATCGCTTTAACAGTGATTTTTCCTTTTGTAAAATCCAGTCGGATTGCTGAAAAATCAGGGCCGCCGCATCCGGGGCCATCGTTGATCAATGTAACGAACGGAAGATTTGCTCCATAATTAACCGGTTTTGCGTTGGCAAAAACTTTCTGTTTACTGCTGTTGAGAGCCGTCGGACGGGAATAAGCATGAGTATGTCCGGCAAGCCAAAGATGAATTTTTGCCGGATTTTCCGTATCAAACAGAATTCCTTTTGCAATTCGGTCAATAGATCTCATCATGTTTTTTTCTTCTTTGATGTACGGGGCATGAGCAATCACGATTCTGAATTCAGCATTCTGGAACTCTTTGCTTGCGACTGCCTGCTTCAGGAAAATTCTCTGTTCATCAAGCATTTGAATTTCATAGTTCCGGGCGTAGTGCAGCAAATGAGCAATTCGCGGTGTAGTTTCGCCCACGTCGAGAACGATAAAATAGACATGACCGTATGTGAATGCAAAATAGCTTTTATCTGTTCCTCCGCTCAAATACCGGAAGAAATTCCCACTTTCCAAACCGCGATATTCATGATTTCCGCGAACAGCTGCAAACATCGGGCTGAATGAATTTTTTTCGGTGAATACGTTAACAAATGTATCCAAAAATATCTCGCGGGAAGATTTATCGTAATAGCTTGTGATATCACCGCCGTGGATAATCAAAGGAACTTGATCCAGTTTGCAATTCTTTCTGAAATCGCGAAGAAGATCAATTCTTGTTTTCATAGCTGTCTGAGTATCAGAAGTATAGAAAACAGAAAAATCTGTTGGTTTATCAGAGACACTTACAAAATGTTTCACATCACTGTAAAATTCCATTTGCAGTTCAGGGATGGGAAGAAGAACAGTGCGATATTCATATTTCTGATTGGGAACGAGACCTGTCAAAGTAATATGGTGTTCATTTTTATCGTTCCGAGCCTGACCACCAAGCAAGTCATAAACCCGTTTCCAATTTTTGGTTCCTGCGGGACGATAATCAACAGCTGCTGCCATCGGTTTGACTGTTACAAAATTTACAGTAATGCGTCCAACATCCGGATGTGTAAGGTACGGTTCTCCCAACGTATCCGGTTTTTGAACTGTTGCAAGTTTTTCAATTTTAATATCATCATACCAAATCTGTCCGACTCTTCCGGTTCGCAGAAGCAAGCTGATTTGAACTGTTTTATCGCAATCGTTAGGAACGGAAAAATCTACGGAAAATGTTGCCCAATCTTTTTTGCTTCCCGGTTCTTTGCGGGGTGAGAAAATTCCTGCTGCCGGTTTACCGTTTTTGAAAAATCTCAAAGCGAAAATTTCTTGAACAGTATATTTTGGCGTTGGTTTCATTTCCGTTCTGTAATGGATCGTAAAACGGTATTTTGTATTGTGTTCAAGCGGAATCAGTTTGATTGCAGAGATCGGAGTTTTTGCATCATCACGGGTCGCAGAGAAAGCTCCGCTGCCGTTTTTGCCTGCTGTTGGAAGCCATTGCATACTGGGCGAAGTTTTCCAACCTTCCGGCTTCTGATTGAAATTTTCCTCAAAAACAGTTTCAGCCATCAACTGACTGCAAACAGCTGCAAGCAAGATTACAATTTTTTTCATATAAGATCTCCTCTTCTCTGATTATTCGATCTCTTCCAACCTGAAACCAACAACTTCTCCCATGCGGAGTGTCAATGTTGTGGTTTGACCGCAGAAACTTTCTTTGCTATCGGCAAAAAGCGGTGTCCAGCGGCGTTCTTTTGGCAGATGAATGGTATAAACTCCATCTTCCGGAGCACAAATTCCAATCAGATTTTCCGAAGCATAAATTGCTGCATTATGATCACGGCAGTAACAGAACGCACCGGCTTTTTCAGCGAAGTTACGCACGATGGCTGGGTCAATAGGCTCTCTTCCGGTGAGTGTCATGAACGGCAAACCATGCTTTTCGTAGAACGCTCTTGCTTTCGGCAAATCCCCGCCATCGGCTGGTGCAATAAAGAATACGCAACGGTAATTCAGTGCATATTTTTCAAAATCGCCCAACTCATAATAATCAACCACCAAGCCGCTTTGTTCGAGAGCTGTTCTTCCGTGATTGGTACACAATGAGTCCATTTCATCTTTGGTCTCTGCCAGAGCTGTTTCATCAATCCAAACCGCACATTGAGCAATGGATGCCCGGTTGCGGTCATGCAGAAAAATTTCAGCAAGGCGTATAAATTCTTTCATATCCGCCATTATGCCCGGAGAATCGAACCATTTTCCCCACATGTCAAACCACCATGAACCGTAGCCATAGGCGATTTGACGCAAGAAGTTCATTCTCAAGTGCCAGCGACTCTTTTCTTCATCTTCCGGCCCAGCCCAGATGCCGCCGCCGTAAATTTTTTCGGGGTCGATTCCCAGACGGCAATCAGATAACGGCAAGGTCAGGAACGTGCGGACATCACATTCTCCCAGATAGATCTTTCCATGGGCGCAATGACCAGCCTGCGGAGTCATAATAAACCATGATCGCCCCTGATTTTTACGATTGACATAGCTTATGGGAGATGCAAAGAAATCAATGTACGGCGAATCAATCAGTTTTCGCAGAGAGTGGTGTCCGCTTTTCCACGAAACTGTTTCAAACACATAACCGTAAAAGGCTCCGACAACCATGGAAAAACCGGTGCTTTCTTTGGTAAATTTTGCCAGATCCTCCACGGCTTCAGCAGTCATTCTGCTTAGAAAACGACGATAGTCTATTTCGCTACCGTTGGGATATTCCGCCGCGAACTTCTCTCTCGCTCGCTTTCCATCATTGCCTTTGCGATCAAAACTTAAAAACTCTTCAGTCATGCCGCCTGCAATCTGAATCCCGAAAATATGGTCAGAATAAGGTGCATTTTTGATATGTTCGATGAATTTTCCAAGCATCCGTTTCGCTTCCCGTCGATAAGCATCGCTGGCAAAGGAACTGCGTGGAGGATTTCCTTTCAAACCTTCAAAGTTGCATTCATCCGGATTTTCTTCCTCCCACCAGCGGGGCATGGAACAATTCACTCGCGGGAATATCAGAGCATCAGGAACGTCGGAAATCAGCTGACAGATGACTGCATCAAAATTTGAGTAGTCCTCTTTTCCTTTTTCTCTGAAAATTCCCGGTTCCATCGGACCCACGTTTGTGAGCGTGTTGATCGGTTGACCGCCAAAGTTCGTGACGACAGAGAAGATTCTGTAACCTGCATCGCCGAACTGTTTGTAAGCATTGCGCTCCGGCAAGTAGGTAACATACCCCATTGCCGGAACAGCTTTTCCCTCTATAAAAAGAGTCGGACGCCCATTGAAAAGTTTAACTTCGGATGAAAGCATTGTTATCCTTTTGATTTACTGAGCTGTACACTCATTAAGACCTTTATCTTTATAGTAGCGGGTGGTTGTCAGAGATCCTTGTTCTTCATTGTAAAGAGAAACATTGATTTCATGCATAAGAGTTTGAGGCTTGCTGGAGGTAACATGTCCATCTGCCCATCCGGCATTGATATTATCGCTGTGACGAGCGTGGGCATGTGTTTGATTTGCACCACTGGTATTTGTATAAATTGTTGCATAGGGGAATACAATGCCTCTGGCATTTTTAATTACACTGTCCATCATAACCGGGAGACCGGATGCACTGTTCACCCGTTTTGCTTTCAGATAGTGAGCCTTCACAGAGCCGCCTTCTTTGTAGATCGTACGGATTTTTTCATTGATAGAAAAGTCATCTGCGCGGCGCATACCGTATCCCTGCCAGCGGCTTACAGGAGGCATTGTCGGGCAAATTGTCACTTTTTCAGAGATGTAATTATTCTGAGTAAGAACTTGTGTCCACATGCCGACTGCATCAAAAACATGAAAATATCCATCGTATTCATCTGCATAACTCAGCTGTCCGGTCATGCACTGTTTGATATTGGAAAGGCATGATGAGGAGCGGCCCTTTTCCCGTGCATTGTTCAATGCGGGTAAAAGCATTCCTGCGAGGATGGCGATAATTGCAATCACAACAAGCAATTCGATCAGGGTAAAGAGTTGTTTTTTCATTTTTTCTCTCCTTGTTTTCTTTTATTTGATTTCTGTTAAATATTTTTTCAAAGCATCTGCCCAGACAACATATCCGGCTGTAACAGGATGAAGAAGGTCAGGTCTCATTGTTTTGTCAATCTTTCCTTCTGAATCCATCAAACGTGAATTGATGTTTTCAAAAAAGACCCGTTCTCCATCTGCAAACTTTGCAATTTCTGCGTTGATTTTATTGATCTTAACCCGCAATGGATTATTGGGAACGCCACGCGGAAAGATTGCAAACAACACGATTTTTGCATTGGGAGCCTGCTTTTTCAAACTCTCCACACAAAGCCGGATCCCTTCGACAGTTGCTTCCACGCTATACCGAGGCGTATTGTTTGTGCCAATCATCAGAACAACCAGTTTCGGATCAAGATTTTTCCATAATTCCTGATGATTGATAATCCAGAGAGTGTGCTCAGTTCTGTCACCGCCAAAGCCAAGGTTCAGAGCTGTATGTCCCTTGAATGTTTCTTTGAAATGAGCATTTCCATCCCAGTTATGAGTAATTGAATCGCCACAGAGAACAACATCGACCTGTTTCCCAAGTTTCTGCGCTAGAGCCAGTTTCTGTTTGAAACGCGGCTGCCAGAATTTTCGCCAGGTTTGAGTGGCAGTTTCTTCTGTTGGAGTAGTTGCCTCTTTCCAACCCTGAAATTTTTCTGCATAAACAACTGCACAAAGACAGAGCAATGGTAAAATAAATCTTTTTTTCATTGTTACTCCTCTTTCATTGTTTCTATGTACGGTTCAGCAAGGATTCCGCAAGGAACCGTTTGCCGCTTTTCTGTTTCGTAAGTTTTGAACTGTGCCGGACCAGTCCATGAAGGCCATTTTTCCAGAGAATAAAACGGTCCAAACACATTTCTGCGGTGTCCGTAAATGCAAATCTCTGCATAATCGCTGCCGTCATATTTCAGTGCATCGGTGATTTCAGCCCGGAACGGAGGACAGAGCAATAACTGTTCTTCTGAACCATTGACCTTGATACCGATTGCAGTTCCGCGCCATTCCGGAATTGAAAGAAATACTTTTCCGTCTTTCTCAGTCTGCAGCGGAAGTCTGTAAGTAAAGTTACCGCCGTAAGCCGGGAAGCCCTGTTTACACCAATCGCCCCAGGAAACTGTTGACGGAAGTTTTCCAATCTTATCATCGAAAACGCCAAATTCTCCGAGAATGAACAAGCTTTCCAGTCCCGGCAGATTTTCGTGGTATGTTCCGCTCAGGATCAGCTCATTCTTTCCTGTCTGAAGAATTCCTGCCGGAATTTCGAGTTTCCGCAGAACCGGATCGATCCAGTATCCGATATCGTTTTTCTCCAATATCTTACCGTTCAATGAGATGGAATACAATTCCGGATGTTCGATCACGAGCATACATTCTGATTCCGGAACATCCTGACATTCAAAGTTATACTTCAGCTGAATATCCAATGTCTTTTCCGGAACAGTGTTTTCGAGCAGATACGGCTGGTACATGTGACCGCACCGGGGACCTTTTCCCAATTTTTCACGCAATAACACGTCCGCAAGAAGAATGAACTCATTCTTTTTAACTTCTTCGCCGTCGACAATAATATCTGCATGATCGAGAATAAACACGTTTGGCTCATCGCGGAGGACCTGACTTGCTACACCGGTCAGAACCTGCCGTTTCCCTGCAAGCAATTTTTTTGAAACCTGCTTTGCATTGGGAATTGTCTCTACTGACAGCACAAACAAACGGGATTCCAATTCATCAAAAGATGTCTTGAACATATATTTTCCGTCTTCATACTTAAACGGAATTTCAAAAATATCGCCGTTGAGAGAATTGAACTCATAAGGAGTTTTTCCCTCATCTGCAGAGATTGCAACCGTGACATTCGGGAATTTCAGCTTACGATCACGAACCATTGGACGAGCCATGGGCTGATTTGACATTTCAATTCCGGTATTGCAAATGAAAAGATTCAGATTCTTTCCGGATTCAGAGAAATGAGAAAGAAGAGGTTCAACTTCTTTTCCTTTTTCATCTGTCAATGAAATCCGGCGGTACTGCTTGCTCAGAGAATCCACAACTTTCCGATAATCAACTTTTTCAAAGTTTGCAAAAGCTTTTTCTGCCTCATCGGATTTTACAGCATCAACATATTCAGGAGCAGAACCGAGATAGTAAACAGATCCACCGGCTGCAGCAAACTTTTTCAGCAGATTCAATGTAGTGGAACGGATCGTTTTCAGTGCGGGAACAACAACCGCCTTGTAGTCTGCACATGCAATTGTAAATGTACTTCCATTCACAGAACCATGACGGGCGATCTGACCTTCATCACCATAGTCGAAGTCGAGATTTTCACCGAGAAGTGTATTTGCAAGATCAAAAAATTCCTGATTGAGTTTTACAACCGGCGGAACAACATTTTCGCTGACTCTGTATCTGACACCCCAGGCGGATTCCAGCGGATGAATGACCAGAATATCCCGGATCTCATCTCCGGCAGAAATCACGCTGCCGACTCTGGCAAAGTGATCTTCAATTCCGGAATAAACCGTATACCACGGAGAATGTTCAGAAATCGTTGCAGGATAATCACGTTTTGCTTCTGCATCCATGGAGTACCAGTACAAATGATGACAGCGGAAGTTGACCCCGAGAGCATACTGCCAGTCACCGAGAGATTTGTGTGCAAACAGCGGAAAATCCCATCCGGTGCAGCCGTACAATTCACTCAAACGGCGTTTTTTTCCGAACTGCCGGGCAACGGAAGAGAGCTGTTTCACTGTCGCGTAAGTGGTCCAGTGTTCCGTCAGCAAATCAATGCCGGGGATCTGCATATATTCATAGAACCACATGGAACTGCCCACGCAGAATGCGTTCCAGTCCAGATCATCTTCGCCGAGAACATGTCCGGTCAATGCCAGATTATGCTTTTCGCACCATTCGCCGACTTGTTTCCCGAACGCATTAACAAACAGCTCTCCAGCCAGCGCATAAAAATTGTTCCGGTAGATGGAAAATTCTTTTCCGCATTCAAAGAACAGTTCGATCATTCCATCGCAAAGATCATAGTTGTATTTTTCCAGAAATTTCTGTTCAAATCCGACCGTCCACGGCAGATTGTTCACGCTGCGGTAAGGAAGAGAATAGCAGGGTTCATCGGTGAAAATCCCCGGTACGGTTTTACCGAATTCAGATTTGAATTCCCGGTCGTAAACCTCGTGGGTTACATCAATGAATTTTCTGACCGCCTCTTCACTCATTGTATCAAGATAAGTCTGCCCGTTGAATTCAGAGGAACTCTTTGATTTGTCGAAATAACAGCGGACAAGGGTTTCTCCGGCAGAAAGTGCATCGTCAAAATTGATTCTGCGGTAGGAAACGACTTTTTCATCTTCAAAAACTGCTGCGAAACAGGCAAGTGTCGTACCCTGATTATGGAACGTGGATTTATCGGGTCCCCATTCGATCAGCAGTTCTTTCATTTTAAACCGATCGTCTGCGGTAACGATCCCGCCTGCTGCTCCGGATGGCCAACGGTCTTCATCATAAAGCCAGGCATCCAATCCTTCATTTTTCGCTTCATCAATACAAGCCGCAATGCAGTCGAACCATTCTTTTCCAAGATAAGGAGTTTTCAATCCGACGCGTGAGTGCATGAAGAAGCCGCCCATACCCATTTTCTTCATGGCACGGATCTGACTCCGGAGCTGTTCCGGTTCCAGTTTTGCATTCCATGCCCAGAACGGTACTCCACGATATTTCGTCGGAGGATTCTGAAAATCCTTTACCAAATTTTCTGTACTCATTTTTCAACCTTC
>JAFTIQ010000086.1 GCA_017456805.1 Lentisphaeria bacterium | reverse complement strand
AACACAAGGGATCGCTTCTGCGTTGCTAACGATATGAAGATCACGGTTCTTTCCGAAGGATATGCGGAAGCGGAAATGCCTCTCAGCGAAAACAAACTCAACGGATTGGATGTCGCTCAAGGCGGTGCCATTTACACCCTCGCAGATTTCGCATTTGCCGGAGCATCCAACGCAAACAAAGAAGATCGCAGATGCATCGGGTCTGCCTCGTCCATCAATTACATCCGCCCCGGAACAGGTTCAAAACTCAAAGCTGTGGCAAAAATCATCCACGCAGGAAGAAAAACCTGTCTCTCCAATGTGGAAGTCTTCAACGATCAGGACAAGCTTATTGCAACCTGTACCTTCCAGGGGTTTATGCTCGATAAGTAAAATCTCAATCCGCAAACCAGAGATGCCAGAAATAAACACCTGCCAGACATAACAGGATCAGCACAAGCGCAGGAAGCAAATTCAAAAGAATGATCTTGCCTTCCTTGCCGCTGGCATTCACGGTCGCACAGGTCGCAACGATTCCGGAAAGACGGAGCATACTTCCGATTCCGCCCCCAACATTCTGAAGCGCGATCATCTGCGTTTCCGGAAACTCCAGCAATCCCGCTGCATTGAACTGGATCGGACAGAACAGCAGATTGGAAACCGTGCAGGAACCGGAGAAAAATGTTCCGAAACAGCCGATCATCGGCGCCACTATAACATAACCTTTCCCGGTTGAAGTCACGATTGCTTCGGCAACCACATTCAGCATCCCGGGAAGCCCGGCATCGTTATACCCGGAAGAGATCATAACTTGAACCATCGCAAATCCGGAAGCAATGGCAAAAGCGGAATACCGAACCTGTTTCTCCGATTCCCGGAACAGATTCAGAACCTCTTTCCCTTTCAATCCGTAAAGGAATGCAAAGATCAAACCGATCAGCAAAAAAGGAAAGATCCCGGGATTATTCAGCACAGCCCACTCAAAACGGGTCCCCGGCGTGGAAAAAATCTCTGAAATCTGAATCCGGGAAATCCCGATGATCCAGCCCTTGAACGGCAAAAACGGCAAACGCGTCAATACCAGAATCATCGCTATGCAGAAATAAGGAAGCCAAGCCTTCCACCAGGGCATATCCTTTTCCATCGGTTCCAAAGTCGAATCCAATGGATTTTCCTTCTCGGAATCCGGGAAATCCCAAACATTTTTCGGAACAAACCACCCAAGTTTCAGGATCAGATAAAAAATGGGGAATGAAATCACCGATCCCAGAACAGACGGCAGCTCAGGCCCGAAAACTCCAGCAGTGATCTTCCAGGAGAGACAATAGATCAGCCCGGCAAGAAAACTCAGCGGAAAGATTTCCAGAATCGCGCGGAGCTTCCCCTTCCCTCCGGATAAAAGAATCATACTGACAACCGCTGTAAAGGGCACAAAAACTCCGGAGAAACAGGAGAATGTTGTGAAGATGCTCAATGTTTCCGCACTAAAATTTGCAGGATCCTGAACTTCATCGGACAAGGAGGAAAGAGACGCCATAAAGGCAGTTCCGGCAGCACCGAAGGGCACCGGAACAGTATTGCAGATCAAGGCAACAACAACGGCTGTCACCGCGGGGAAGCCCAACCCGACCAGCAGCGGAGCCGTCAATGCCGGAGCCGCACCAAATCCTGCAACACCTTCGATAAAACTGCTGAACAGCCAGGCAATCACGATCACCTGGATCCGCCGGTCTCCGGAAATCCCGGTAAAAGCATTTTTTATTTTGTTCAATGCCCCTGTCTTCCGCAGCATGTTCAGAAGAAAAATGGCACAGAAAATGATAAAGATGATATCCAGAGATTTCAATATTCCAAGAAGAGAATAAGATACCAGATCAGGCAGTTCCAGTTTCCACATAAAGAAACCGATCACGCAGGTAGACAGAAACGAGAGCGGCAAAGCCTTCCCGGGAGTAACCTTGAATCCGGTCATCAGAATCAATGCCAGAAGAATTGGAAACAGAGAACAAAACAGCAGCATTTCAAACCTTTCGGAAACAGAAAACGCCGGATCCTGACAAAGAAATCCGGCGTTTATTTTCGCTCTTGCTATTATTTTCCGGAATGATAATCCTGGAGAGATTTCGGCGGAATTGCCTGCTTGCGGGCAGCTTCAATTCCGGAAATACTCGCTTTGGCAGCAGCAATCGTGGTCATGAACGGGATCTTATACTGGATCGCCATCATACGGATGTAGCTGTCATCACGCTTTTCGGTCTTATCCTTCGGCGTGTTGATGATCAGATTGATTGTATGATTCTTGATCAGGTCGCTGACGTCCGGTCTGCCTTCCCCGATCTTGTTGATCATGGTATTT
Organism: Lentisphaeria bacterium; assembly: GCA_017456805.1. The sequence goes on along the minus strand of JAFTIQ010000086.1, from coordinate 7,147 downwards.
TCAATTCCGTTTTCTGTCAGATACTTGCTGGTACCTTCCGTTGCATAGATCGGGAAACCGAGCCGTTTCAAACCTTCTGCCACAGGAAGGAGGTACTGCCGTTCTTTCTTGTTGACAGAGATCAAAGCGGTTCCTTCCAGCGGAAGTTTTCCGCCTGCTGCTTCCTGAGCCTTGAAGTAAGCAAGACCAAAGTTGTCAGCCAGGCCCATGACTTCCCCGGTTGCACGCATTTCAGGTCCGAGGATCGGGTCAACTTCAGGGAACATATTGAACGGGAAAACAGCTTCTTTAACGCCATAGTAGCTGGAGGTTTTCCGTTTCAGCATGGATTTGAACTCTTCCATCGGATGACCGAGCATCAAGCCGGTTGCGATTCTTGCCAGAGGAACCCCGGTGACCTTTGCCACCAGAGGAACAGTTCTGGATGCACGCGGGTTTGCCTCGATAATGTAAACCACATCATCGCAAACTGCATACTGGACGTTCAGGATACCTTCCACCTTGAAGTCTGCTGCAATCGCTGCAGAATAACGTTCGATGGTGTCCAGATGTTCCTGCTTCAATGTCACCGGCGGAATCGCACATGCAGAGTCTCCGGAGTGAATACCGGCAAGTTCGATGTGTTCCATAACGGTTGCAAGGAAGGTTGTCTTTCCATCGGAAAGGGCATCCACTTCACATTCGGTTGCATTGTCAAGGAAGCGGTCGATCAACATCGGATATTCGGGGCTGACCTGAATTGCTTCCACGGCATATTTCTTGAGTTCTTCTTCATTGTGGAGGACTGCCATACCGCGTCCGCCGAGCACGAAGGAGGGACGGACCATAACGGGATATCCGACTTCGTTTCCGAGGGCAATGGCTTCTTCCAGAGAGATTGCGGTTCCGCTCTTCGGCTGAGGAATTCCAAGAGCGATCATCCGTTCACGGAAATATTCGCGGTCTTCTGCCAGACGGATCCCTTCCGGCTGAGTTCCGAGAATATTCAGTCCGGCATCCTTCAGTTCCTGAGCAATATTCAGCGGGGTCTGTCCGCCGAACTGAACGATCACACCTTCCGGTTTTTCCTTTTCATAGATTGCAAGCACATCTTCCACTGTGAGCGGTTCAAAGTAGAGCTTGTTGCTTGTATCATAGTCAGTGGAAACGGTTTCCGGGTTGCAGTTGATCATCACGGATTCGCAATTTTCATCGCGGAGAGCAAATGCCGCATGAACACAGGTATAGTCGAATTCGATTCCCTGTCCGATACGGTTGGGGCCGCCGCCGAGAATCATGATCTTGCGTTTGTCGGAAACTTTTACATTGTCTTCCACATCTGCATAGGTGGAGTAGTAATATTCCTGATTTTCCACGCCGGAAACGGGGATCGCACGGAAGACGACCTTTGCACCGGCGGCACGTCTGCGGTCACGGACTTCTTTTTCGGTGACGTTGAAGATCCGGGCAAGATATTTATCTGCAAAACCATCGCGTTTTGCCTGAACGAGTTCTGCATCGGTGATACCGTTCCAGCCCTTTGCAATCATATCAAGTTCGGACTGAACGAGTTCATACATCTGTTCGATGAAGTAGCGGGTGATCTTGGTTGCCTTGACAACTTCGTCCACAGTCACGCCCTTCTTCATTGCTTCGTAGATCTGGAAGAAACGCTGACTGTTGGGGGTAACGATCTTCTGCTTCAGCTCTTCAGCGGAAAGTTTTTCGATCTTTTTGACAAACCCGAGACCGTATCTTCCGATTTCAAGAGAGCGGATCCCTTTCTGGAATGCTTCTTTGAAGTTCTGACCGATACTCATCATTTCTCCGACGGCCTTCATCTGAGTTCCGAGACAGTCTGCTGCCTGGGGGAACTTTTCAAACGCCCATCTTGCAAATTTCACCACGACATAATCGCCGGTGGGAACATATTTTTCCAGCGTGCCCTCTTTCCAGTAGGGCAGTTCTTTCAAAGTAAGACCTGCGGCAAGCTGGGTGGAAACACTTGCAATCGGGAACCCGGTTGCCTTGGAAGCAAGTGCGGAAGAACGGGAGGTTCTGGGGTTGATTTCGATTACAATGATCCGGTCATCTTCCGGATTGTAGGAGAACTGAACGTTGCCGCCGCCGGTGATGCCGACTTCATCAACGATTCTGTATGCATAATCCTGCAAACGTTTCTGCAGGGATTCCGGAACGGTAAGCATGGGAGCCACACAGAAACTGTCGCCGGTATGAGTACCCATGGGGTCAACGTTTTCAATGAAGCAAACAGTGATCTTGTTTCCTTCTGCATCGCGGACGACTTCAAGCTCCAGTTCCATCCAGCCGGTCACACATTCTTCGACAAGGACCTGATGGATCAAGCTGGCTTCCAGACCGCGGGCACAGACTTCGCGGAGCTCTTCCACGTTATAAACAATACCGCCGCCGGTTCCGCCCATGGTATAAGCAGGGCGCAGCACCACAGGATAGCCAAAGTCATTTGCGATCTTTTCTGCACCTTCCACTGTGGTACAGGGTTCGGATTTTGCCATGGGAACGCCGATTTTCTTCATGGTTTCCTTGAAGATGATACGGTCTTCCCCGCGCTGAATTGCATCCAGATCAACACCAATGACTTTGACGCCGTATTTCTTGAGGATGCCTTCTTCGTGAAGTGCGGTGGAAAGGTTCAACGCAGTCTGACCGCCCAGGTTGGGCAGAAGTGCATCCGGACGTTCCTTTTCGATGATCTTTTCCAGTCTGTCGACTGTGAGAGGTTCGATATAGGTGTGGTCTGCGGTTCCGGGGTCAGTCATAATCGTTGCAGGGTTGGAGTTCACCAGAACGATTTCATAACCAAGATTGCGGAGTGCCTTGCATGCCTGAGTTCCGGAGTAATCGAACTCACATGCCTGACCGATGATGATAGGACCTGACCCGATGATCAAGACCTTCTTAATGTCCGTGCGTTTCGGCATTGTCTTCTTCCTTTCCTGACTTGCTCTATTCAGTAATCGGAGCTTTAATATATCACATTTCTTAGAAATTTCAATGGTAAAAAAAGCTTTTTTTTGGGTTTTTCCCATCATTTTTCTGTTTTTCTTTTGATCCCCCTTCCCGGTCTCTGAATTTCTATCCCGGAACACCCCGTTTTTCAAACAGAAAACAGAAGGTCATAAAACAAAATCCCGATAATTTAGCTGAAATTTGGATCTGTTTCAAAAAAAAAGGTTGCATATTTCTGAAAAGTCAATATATTATGAATTATTCCCAATAAGAAAGGATTTTTTATCATGATCGAAATCACAAGCCACCGGCAGGGAGCGATCCTCAATCACAACCACGGGATCGAAACAGATAACTCTCTGAAAATCACCGTCAGCGGAATCTCCGACTGCGGGCAGCCTGTAAAAGTCAATGGAATCCCTGCTGTCATGGAAGGTAGACTCTTCCATGCAGAAGTCGAATTGACTGAAAAATACAATAATGTTACAGCATCCGTCACAACCCCCTACGGGGAATATGCCCAGTCAATCATCCTCGTCTGGGATAAAAAATCTGTCCGCCGCTATAACTGCTATATCGATGACCACAGCTTTCTCTTCACCGAACTGACCCGTCAGCGCCCCAAAAGTGCATTCGACCATTTCTATCTTGCAAGGTTGAAAAAAATCCACAATGAAACCGGTTTGAAAGTCACCCTCAATACCTTCTATCGCAACGATCATGATAAAGATGGATTTCTCCTGAATGAAATGCCGGATATCTGGAAATCAGAATTCGAAGACAATGCAGACTGGCTGAAATTCTCCTTCCATTCTTACAGCGAATTCCCCGACAGACCCTATCTGGAAGCCTCTGCCGAAGAAATCGGAAAAGATTATGATCTGATCCAGAATGAAATCTACCGTTTCGCCGGAGAAAACGCATTTATCCCCCCCATTGTGATCCATTGGGCAAACATTCATCCGGCAGCTGCAGGGGAAATCATCCGCCGGGGTACCCGCTGCTATTCCACCAGTTTCCGGGCAAGAGTCATGGGCGGACCCAGCCTCAGTGACCGTCAGAAAGGCGGAAATATGCAGGATATTCAGGCCCGGTCCCTTTCCGGAGTCGACAAAGCAGCCGCCACAGAAGGCCTCAAAATGCACTATGACTATCCGGAAGAAACAGATTATCTGACCAAACACTTCGCCTATTATGATCCGACTCTGGATGTGATTTTCTTCCGGGGAACCATCTGCGGAAACCTGGTCCCCCTCGAAGAAGTGCCGGTCAAACTGGATGCCTATCTGAAAGAATCTGAACGGAATGGCGTGGAAGCAATGAACTTCGCAAGTCATGAACAATACTCCTTCCCCAGCTATCCCAACTATATGCCCGATCACCTGGATCGTCTTGCACTTGCATCAAGAATCTTTTCCGAACGCGGCTACAAACCCGTGTTTTACAACGATGGAATTCTGGGGAATACTGCCTGGGAAAAATAATCTCTCATCAGCAGAAAACAAACAAAATCCGGCGGAAGCGATGAAGCCGGATTTTTTTATCGGGAAATTGATTCCGGCTCCGGCAGAATATTTTTCAGCCATGCTTCCAGCATCTGAGCCAAACGGCGTTGTCCTTTTTCAACCGGATGCACCGCATTATCTTCCGGATAATCCTCCATCACATCCACTCCGGGAAAGAACGGAATAACAGAAAGTCCGGCGGAATCCTGAAGATCAATCAGCATCCGGCGGGTATAGGAAAACTGGTTATATAAATATTGACGCCGGGGGATCGATCCTTTGTAATTGATCTCAAAAGCCTCTTCTCTTCCGTTCGCCGGAGCAAGAAGGGCACATCCGAACAATGCATCCGGCATAGCTTCCCGGAACATGGCAATCAGTTTATCCCGGTTCGCAACAGAGCGTTCGATCGCTTTCTCGATGGTCCCCATATTGGCGCAGGCAATATCATTGCAGCCGAGATAAAAAATCACAATATCCGGAGCTTTGCCGCCATTGTATTTCTCCAGATATTCCCGGACAGCCGGAACCAGTGTATCTCCGGACATCTTCATCAGCTTGGTCCGTTTATTATATTCTTCTCCGGGATTCCAGAGAGTCATGAAAGTATCCCAGCTCCAGCCGCCGTATGCCTCAACCGCTGCTTTCCCGAGCGACAGAGGAGCACCGTTTCCGGAATGACTTCCCATCAGCCGGAGGTTGGAATTTCCCCGTGACATCATCCCTTCCAGAAGATAATCTGCCACTTTTCCGTTTCCCATGATGCTGTCGCCGACGATCATCACTACCAGATTCCGGTCATTTCCGTTTTCCTGCGAGGCAACCTTGATCACCGTCTCAGCAGATCCCAGAACCCGTCCCGCGCGGTCTTTCACTTCGATAAAAAATGGAAAATCGCCTGTCATTTCCGGAGTTGCGGACCAATATTGCTCCCCTGCAGTTCCGATCGGACATTGAACAGAGAACCGCAGTATGGACGGATCGCAGGCGAAAACAAGATTCCGGTAATAAATCCGGCATTCCATTCCGGCTTCCGCATAAACGATTTTCGGCAGCATCAATTGGACCACGCTGTTGAGATCCATGTTTTTCACATCCGGAATGGTTGGAAATTTCCCGGAAAACGGTTTTCCCTTCCCGGAGGGCCAAACCGGGACATTTTCATCAAGTTTCAACACCGGATCGGAGGGGCGGTCCGGGATTTCTGCATTTGTTCTCTGACTCATTTTATTTTTCCTTATTTCAGGATCCTGCACCGGATCTGAATTGGTTTCTGATCACGGAATACGACTTTTTCAATGGTGAGCAATCCGTTTTTATCAATAACGGTTTCCCGTTTTTCTCCGTTGATTTCCACCGCGATCCGTGTTCCCGGAGCAGCCTTGAACTGCTGCCGGCGGCGGAATGTCACATCACAAGTTACAGGATATTTCATCTCCGGATGTGCCGCGGAAAGGGTCATCTCAAACAGCTCCGGAGTATCTTTCACATTGTCCCACTTCATTCCGCGATTGATCCAGCCGACCAGATCGCCGTCATCCGGATCGCCGTTTCCATAGTCCCTGTTATCCGTGGAATTGCTGAAAGCAGGATAGCTCAAATCCAAACGGTAGCGGAGCAATTCCGGGATCGTGATAACAGGCGGAACTTCCCGGGTCATGGCATGACCACCATTGTTCCAATTGACAGAAAACGCCTGCCGCGCCTCATTTGCCGCCTTGTAAAACGGCGGATTGTTGATCCACGGGATCGACATATCCCGTCTGCCGTTGGTTGTAAAAAGAGGCGGCATATCCACAGAGGGTTTCGCGATCTGCAATGCACCGTTTCCATACACAAGCAGATCTGTCCCGTCAGGCATCAGCACCTTATCTTTTGCCGTAAACATGCCGATACTGCACTGCATCCGGAAGATGGACGGAAGAAGTTTCGGAAATTTCGGCATCCGTTTCCAGCTGTAAGAATAAACAGGAACGTAAGCATAAACAGCGGCGAATTTATCCGGATAATGCAGTGCCAGCTGAACAGAGCCGGATCCGCCCATGGAGCCGCCATTCAGATAAACCCGCTTCTGATCCGTTCCATATTGTTCCTGAACCCACTGAATGATCCTGAGCACCAAACGTTCCGTATAGTTATCCCAATGATAAACCGGGCCGTTGTTGCTGACCGCGATATTGGTATTGTATCCAAGCCAGAAAGTATTGACTGCCGGGACAAAATCCCGGGCATCGGGGGACTCTCCGCGCTGAAGTTTCCTGCCGGTCCAAACCCGGTCAAAAAGAATCAGTTTCACAATCCCGTTCTGCACACGAAGATCAAATTTGAATGGCAACCCCTCTCTCCAGCCAAGAGTGGAATCTGAAAAAATAATATGATTCCCTCTCGGCGCGCCTTTGCTGTCCACGCCGACTCCCCCGCCTCTGCCGTGGAGTTCCACCAGCAGTGGTTTCCCTTCCGTCTGTTCCCGCAAAATATTGCCTTTGAAACGGATTCCGTTCACCCTGCCCTCTCCAAGCAGAACCGGAGATTTCATTACTGTCATTTCCAGAATTTCAGGATCCGTTCCGGCATGCCGTGTGACAGCAAAATACCGTTCCCCGGTCTGCCCGGCCTTTGGAGTATGCACATGCAGTCCGCTCCGGGGATCCAGCGGAGAACCGTTTGTTGTA
>JAFTIQ010000085.1 GCA_017456805.1 Lentisphaeria bacterium | reverse complement strand
ATCGTTGGTTACAATGCCAACCCGAAAGAATGTATGCAAATCGTGAGAAGCCTTCCGGAATTCGTCTGTGTCAAAGGAAATCATGATGAGTATGCATCCAATGGAGATGCCGCAGAAAGCGGATTCAATCCTCACGCAAAAACAGCTGTTCTCTGGACACAGGCACAGCTTTCTGAAGAAGAAAGACAGTATCTTGCAGCACTCCCTATGCGCGGAAATATCCGCGGGGCGAACATGACTCTGATCCATGCAACGTTGGACAGCCCGTCGGCATGGGGATATATTTTTGATGCATATCAGGCGGAAGACAGTTTTGCCAATCAGTTTACCCAGCTTTGCTTCTGCGGTCACTCCCACGTTCCCGTGATGTTTGCCAAAAAACCGGTCACAATGACCGTGGGCAGAAAGATCGAAGAGATCACAGAATGGGCAGATCGCCGGGAAGGCGGTTTGAGCGAAGAGGAAATGGATCGGGCGGATTCCATCACATGCCCCATCCAGCAGGGCTATAAATATCTGGTCAATATCGGAAGTGTCGGACAGCCGAGAAACCGGGACAGACGTGCATCTTTTGTGATTTATGATTCCATTGCAAAAACGGTTACCCGGCACAGAGTTCCCTATGATTTCCGGACAGCTCAGCAGAAAATTCTTGCAGCGGGGCTGCCCGAACGGCTCGCAAACCGGCTGGAACGCGGAATGTGAGTAACTCTCCATGGAAGAGCGTTATCTGATTGTCAAACCAAGCAGTCTCGGTGATGTGATTCATGCATTTCCGGCAGTCTCTCTTCTGGCAAAACAGAAACCCCATGCGAAAATCGACTGGGTCGTTGTCCCGGCATTTGAACCCATTGTCCGGATGCATCCCAACGTTGACAGAGTGATCCCTTTCCCGCGAAAAGAGCTTGGAAAACTCAAATCCTTCCCGTCCTATGCTCTGAAATTTGCAAAGATGATCCGGGAAGAACGCTACACGGCAGTCATTGATCTTCAGGGCTTGCTCCGCAGCGGTCTGATCACCAGCCTTGCCAGAACCCGGAAAGTCGTCGGTCCCAAAAAACCAAAAGAAAAAATCACCCGCTGGTTCTATGATAAGGAAATCGATTCCGGAGAAGAGTCGCTCCACGCAGTCAGAAAAAATTACCGTTTGATGGCGGAATTTCTCGGGGTGGACCCCATGGGGAAACCGGAAACAGAATTTCTGAAAAATGAATCTGAAGCTGCCGGGATCGCAGAACTTATGAAAGCTCTGCCTGCCGGTCCGGTGATTGCAATTGCCCCCGGTGCAAGATGGCCCTCAAAGTGTTGGCCGATCTCCTATTTCTCCGATACGGCAAAGCTCTTGAAACAATCTGTTCCGGATTGCTCATTCCTGATTCTCGGAACGAAAGACGAATCTGAAATGGCAAAAGAACTGGTCAGCACCCTCAATGCACCATGCCTTGATCTTACCGGAAAGACCTCTGTTGCAGGGCTTCTGGAAGCGATCCGTGCTTCTGACGTTCTCTTCTGCAACGACAGCGGACCGATGCATATTGCGGCTGCTCTTACGGTTCCGGTCGTCTGCATGTTTGCGCCTACGGATCCGGAAAAGACCGGTCCCTTCTCAGAAAAAGCCATTGTTCTGACTCCGAAGGATCTGCCCTGTCTCAAATGTTTCCGTTATCAGTGTCCGGAAGCCAGATGTCACAAATCAATTCCGCCGGAAACTGCAGCCCGGGCGATCCGGAGTTTTCTGGCGGGAGCGGAAAAATGATCAAAACCAACGTGGAACGTCTGCTGGAAAATGCAGGGATCCGGTTTACTCCGTATGAATATGATGTTTCAGACGGGAATCTGGATGCGATCTCCATTGCCCGGAAAATCGGAAAAGATCAGGATTGCGTGTTCAAAACATTGGTGACAGAAGCACCCGGACCGGAATATTATGTATTTGTCATTCCCGGCCCTGCTACCCTGGATCTGAAAAAAGCCGCCCGGGCAGCCGGGGTCAAAAGCATTGCCATGATCCCTCAGAAAAAGCTGCTGCCGCTTACCGGGTATATCCACGGAGGCTGTTCTCCCATCGGCATGAAAAAGGTTTTTCCCACATTTCTGGATGAAACGGCGATCCTTTATGATACCATCTGCGTCAGTGCCGGAAAAGTAGGCACGAATGTGGAGCTGAACCCGGAAGTGCTGGCAGAGTACATCTCCGCCCCCATGGTCGATCTGACCGTCTGATCACTCCTGAAGCCGGATCCGCAGTTCATTGAGGATTGCGGCACAAGTTTTTTCCCGGACCTGCTGCCGGCTCCCGCTGAAATGATTTTCTGTAACGAAGTTTTCCCCGTTGATCCGGATTCCTGTATAGACGAGTCCGACAGGTTTTTCCACAGATCCGCCCCCCGGACCGGCGATCCCGGTTACCGCGTAAGCGACATCTGCTCCGGTGGAAGCTGCAATTCCGTTCAGCATTTCATGACAGGTTTCACTGCTGACCGCTCCATAATTTTCCAATGTTTCCGGAGAGACGTTCAGAAATTTCTCTTTCAGTTCGTTGGAATAGGAAACCACACCGCCGAGGAACACGGCAGAAGAACCGGGAACATCCGTGATCCGTTCCGCAATCAACCCGCCGGTACAGGACTCCGCTGAGGCAAGAGTCAATCCGGAACGGGTCAGAAGGTGCACAACCTCCTCCTGGAGCGTGGTATGTTTGAGATTCAAAAGTTCTTTTTCAAACTCCCGTTTGATATCAACGAGCCGTTCCCGCAGGAAATTCATGTCCGGAGACGACAGGAACAACTTTACCAATCCCGGCGAGGCACAATATGCCACATTCAGTTTCGGAGTGATCAGGGACAACATCCGTTCTTCCACCACCGATTCCGGAACCCCGGCAACATGCAGCAGAACAGAATGGATCTCTTTTTTCCGTTTTTCCAGGATCAGAGGGATGATCTGTTTGGAAAACATGGGTTCCAATTCCGAAGGAGGTCCGGGAAGCAGAAAGAGCGTTCCGCGTTCCGATTCCAGAACGATTCCCGGAGCAGTCCCGCAGCGGTTTGGAATGGTTTCCGCCCCATCCGGGATCATGGATTGATTCAGAAAACGGGAGGGAGTATCCCTGCCCTCATCCTTGAGCTTCTGCCAGAGTCTCATCAGCTTGAGATGAGTTCTGTCATCCTGAACGAGGGGAAGCTGAAAGAATTTCGCCGCAGCTTCTTTTGTCATATCATCGCAAGTGGGCCCGAGCCCGCCGGATACGATCACGGTATCGGCTTTGGAAAAAGCACTTTCCAAAGCATCGCTGATCGCCTCCATACCGTCTCTGACTTCCAGAGAAAGAACAGGGATCATGCCATTTGCAAGGAGCTGTTCTCCGATAAACTTCAAATTTGTGTTGAGAACTGCCCCTTTCAGGAGTTCATCCCCTGTACAGATCACCGCGATTTTCATGCTTCGTTCACTCCTGAGACTTCTTTGAGTTTCTGTTCCACGACTTGCCGCCAATGTTCCGCATCTTCCGGAGAAAGATCAGGCGGGATATGGATCCCTTCGCCGATGACAAGAGTCACTTTGGCAAAAGGTTTCGGGATCTGGAAACGATCCCAGCTTTTCAGTTCCCAGTAAGAGGAATAATTGATTGCCAGCGGATAAACCGGCACCTGAAATCTGGAGGCAAGATAGATCGGCCCGCTGCTCATGTGATAGCGCGGTCCCCGGGGACCATCCGGAGTAAACGCCACATACCGGTTCGCTTCCAATGCCCGAACAGCTCCGTTTACAGCGTTCAACCCTTTTTTGGAACTGGAACCGCGAATGCTTTCGATCCCCATCCAATGAACCAGATCGGCAACATACTGACCATCCCGGGAGGCACTGATCACTGCGGAAGTACAGCGGCGCAGCCGTTTCGGGAACATAAGCGGAAAAAACATCAGCCGGTTGTGCCAGGTCACAGCGATTCCCGGCGGATTGGGATTCTTCAGCACCCCGATCCGGTCGTCATACCGTTTCCGCATCAGCAATTTATAAAAATACATCAACCCCACGATCGGCAGAAAGATCCAATCGGGGAATTTTTTGATATTCCGGAATTTCTGTTTGAAGTAACCCATTACACACCTCGTTTTTTACATAAAGCAGATATTTCGCAATTGGCACAATCCGGTTTCCGCGCCATACAGCGGCGTCTGCCGTGAATGATCAGAAGATGAGAGAACTGTGCCCACTTTTCCGGTGCGGTTTTCCCGCAGAGAATCGATTCGATCTTTACCGGATCAACCGTCCTGCAAAGTCCGATCCGGTTGGAAAGCCGGATCACATGAGTATCCACCGGGAACCCGGGAATCTGAAAGAAGTCCCCCAGAACCACATTGGCAGTCTTGCGCCCGACCCCGGGAAGTTTCGTCAATTCTTCCATAGAATCCGGAACCTCTCCATTGTAATCAGAACAGATTCTGGAACATGCCGCAATGATATGTGCCGCCTTCGCCCGGTAATATCCGCAGGCATGGATATCCTGTTCCAATTCCCCGGGAAGAGCATTGGCAAAAGATGCAGCATCCGGATATTTCCGGAAAAGCTCAACTGTTACGTTATTGACGGTTTTATCCGTGCATTGAGCGGAGAGGATCGTGGCGATCAAAAGCTGAAGCGCAGAGTTGTGAACAAGAAAACATTGCTGGGGACCATGCGCCTCCAGAAGGGCATCATAAACCTGTTCTGTCTGACTCAATCGCGCCATTTCCGAATATTCCTTCTCCAAAAGGGGCAGGATTCACTGAGCTTGAGACTCTGCCTGATCGAATTTTGCTTCAATACTTTTCAAAATCGGCTGAGTATCAAAATCATGGGCGGCAAAATGATATTCCCCCTTCTCCCAGGGAGCAGTCAATTTTTCCAGACGCCGGAGGATGGCTGTTGCCTCATCCACCTGTTCTATTGTGATGGTTTCCACATTTCTGCGGATAAAGCGGACAACGGAATCCAAACTGGACACCACCAGCTGGACTTCACATTCCTGAAGCTGATTCTTCGGCTTTGCCATTCTTGTCCGGTACCGGAGCAGCTCCGTCATCATAAGCATTTCCTGTTTTTTGACCTGAAATGCCATTGCGTTCTGACGCTGCAGCTGAATCGGCAGGACAACGATCAGGTACAATTCAAAAATACAGATCAGCAAAAACATCAGTATCGCTGTCGTTGTAATAAAATCTTTCTTTCTCTTGCAGGAATATTCCACTTTATTTGCCATAAATTTTCTCCGCCGTGATCTTTTCACAAATCCCTACTGTTTTCTTTCCGGTAATCTACATCTGAAATACTGTTTTTTCAAATAGAGGAAACAAAAACTTTTCGATTTGATGAAAAAACTGCATGCTTTTCCGCTATTTCACGAAAAAAACATCTATTTTTCCTTGTTTCTGACTTGTTTTTCGGGAAAATGAGGGTATAATTCCATAGAAGGTTTTCCCGCAGGGAATGAACTGCCTTCTGCAATACTGCTTATAACATTTTTAACATACTTACAAGAGGAACTGTCAGATGTCAAATATCCATCCAACGGCTGTGATCTCTCCGAAAGCTGTGATCGGAGAAAATGTGGAGATCGGACCCTATACCGTGATCGAGGACGATGTCACCATCGGCGATAACTGTTATATCGATGCCCATGTCAAAATCGGACAATATACGACCATCGGTCCCCGCTGCCGGATCTATTTCGGAACCTATATCGGCGAACCCCAGGATCACCGCTTCACCCGCGGAATCGTTTCTTACACAGAAATCGGATCCGACACCGTGATCCGTGAATACGTCACCATCCACCGGCCCCCATTCGATTTCCTGAAAACAGTAATCGGAAACCATGTTCTGCTTCAGGCATTCGTCCATGTCGCACACGATTGTGTGATCGGTGACAGAGTTACAATTTCCAACCATACAGCTCTGACCGGACACGTTCAGATCGGCGCCGGTGCCGTGCTTTCCGGATATGTGAAGATCCATCAGTTCTGCCGGATCGGTGCACTTGCCATGATCGGACCGGAAGCAATGATCGGACAGGATGTCCCCCCGTTCTCCATGCTTCGTGAATTCAACTTCATCACCGGTCCCAACGTCATCGGGCTCCGCAGAGCAGGGTTCGACAATGTAAAACGGCTGATGATCCGCCGCGCCATCAAGACTTATTTCTTCGATGGGCTCAACGGAACAAATGCGATCGCTAAAATCGAAGCAGATCCCGAAATGATGCAAGTGCCGGAAGTCGCTCATTTCTGCAACTTTATCAAGGAATCCAAACGCGGTATCATGCCCGGAAATCCGAAATTTGCCGGATTGACGGAAGAACAGAGGGATGCCCTCAACGCAAGAATGTGAGGTAAATACTTATGAAAAAGCTCTTTTTGTTCCCCCTTTTCGCCCTTTTGACTCTCCTGACCGGAACCGGTTGTGATCTCGACAAGGCGATTCAGGAAATGGAAGAATCCATGAACCCCACTGACCCGGAATATGTCATTTCTGTCCACAGAATCGTCCGCTACCGCAGAGGCGAAGATCTGGAACGGGATATCGATACCTTCTCCGGCGGAGTGGTTTGTGTCAATGTCAACCCCTTCCTCCATACCCGGAACATCAAGAAAGTTGATCTTGCAATCCGGGATGATGATCCTGGATTTTTCGATCTGGTGCTTCATCTGGACAAGCGCGGTCAGATGCTCTGGTCCAGTATCGCGGTACAGTACAGAGGGGAAAAGCTTGGTCTGGTCATCGATGGTGTTTACTACCGTGCCTTCATGCCGAAAATCCCGAATCCCGATGATATTGATGAAAAAACCGGAAGCGTTACTGTCATCCTGGAAGGTCCCATTGACCAGGCAACTGCCAACGGAATCGCAAAATTCAGTGAGAAAAACTACAGATATTTCAATCGCTGATCCTTTATGCTGAAGTGGCTTCATATCAGAAATCTCGCGCTGGTCAGCGATGCCGCGCTGGATTTCTCTTCCGGCTTTAACGCCGTAACCGGAGAAACCGGCGCAGGAAAATCCGTCCTCATGGGTGGACTCCGTCTCCTTTTGGGTGCCAGATTTGAAAAAAATGCGATCCGGGAAGGCTCCGAACGGTGCGAAATCTCCGGAATGTTTTCTGTCGATCCCGATTCATTGGAACGGATCAATCAGATCCTTGATGATGCCGGGGTTGAACAGTGTGACGGGGATAATCTTCTCATCAAACGGGTCTTTACCCCCTCCGGAGGAAAAATTTTCGTCAACGCCTCAGCCGCAAATTCCAAGCTGCTGACCTCTCTCGGTGCGTATCTGGCGGACATTCATGGAGCTTCCGCAACGGTCACACTCCTGAATCCCGCAGAGCAGCTTTTTTCTCTTGACCGCTTTACCGGAAATCAGGAATTGCTGGCAGAGTGCAGTGACGCATGGAAAATTTACACCGATGCCCTGAAAGAAAAAGAAGCTCTTCTGAAAAATATGCCGTCCTCCTTTGAGGCAGAACGGTTCCGGATCGATGTGGAACACATTGAAAAAGTCAATCCGAAGCCCGGAGAAGATGCTGAAATCGCAAAAATCCATTCCGCAGCAGCCAATTCGAGAGAGATCCTGGAACTCTCCTCTTCCGTGATCGGGCTCCTGACAGAATCAGAAGAATCCCTCCTGGAACGTCTTGCGGCGATCCGGAGGCTTCTCCATTCTCTGGAACGGGTCGATGAAGAACATGCGCTGCAATTCCAGGAACAGCTGGAACTGATCTCAGATTCCATCCGGAACCTCTCCGATGAGATCTCAAGTCACGCAGAAACCGTGGATCTGGATGCGGAAACCTTTGCCGCAATGGAAGAACGGATCCGGGATCTGCAAACCTTGAAACGGAAGTTCGGACCAACCCTTGAAAATGTACTGGAATATTTGAAAGAAGCAAAAAACAGACTGGATATTTTTGAAAATTCCGAGTTTGCAAGAGAGAAAGCTGAGCAGAAAGTCGCCGAAGCAGAAGCCGGTCACCGGAAAATTTGCAAGCGTCTTTCCGAAGCCAGAAAAAACGCTGCGGAACATTTAGAAGCCCAATTGAAAAAAGAACTGGAAAAACTGGGCTTCAAACGGTCCGAGTTCCGGATCTCTTTTGAAAACGGAACCCCGGGCAGCACAGGTTCGGATAAAATCGAATTCCTCTTTTCTGCCAATCCGGGAGTCCGCGCCCTCCCCTTGCGGGAAGTGGCAAGCAGCGGAGAACTCTGCCGTGTCATGCTTGCTTTGAAAACCGTTCTTGCCGGAGCAGACAGGATCCCAACTCTTGTTTTTGACGAGATCGATGCCAATATCGGCGGGGAAACTGCCGTTACTGTCGGCGAAGAATTGGCAAAACTTGCTCAGCGGAAACAAATTATCTCCATCTCCCACCTGCCCCAGGTGGCAGCTTGCGCAGAGAAACATTTCAAAGTGGAAAAAATCACCTCCGCCGACACTGCGGAAACAACGGTTTCAGAAGTCACCGGAAAAGCCAGAATTGCAGAAATTGCCCGTATGCTCGGCGGCGGGGCTGCCGCTCTCAAACATGCCGGCGCCGTTCTCAACAAAAAAGCATGATCAATTTGTAAGCACACCGCTCAAAAGCAGAACGGTCAATACTGCCGCCAGCCCGATCCGGTACCAGCCGAACGGCTTGAAATCTTTGCTCCGGATATACTTCATAAACAGAATAACGGTCGCCCAGGATACAAAGAAGGAGACGATAAAACCGATCCCAACCGCGATCCACTCTTCTCCGCTGAGATTTCCCCCATGCTTCAGCAGGGAATAGCCGGAAGCTGCAACCATGGTCGGAATCGCCAGAAAGAAGGAAAACTCCACTGCCAGCGGACGGGAGGCTCCCAGAAACAGTCCGCCGATGATCGTTGCAGCAGATCGGGAAGTTCCCGGAATCAAGGCAAGGCACTGAAACAATCCTACGCAAAACGCCCGGGTACAGGAGAAATTTTCAATGGATTCGATCCGGGGAACATCCGTCTTTTTCCGGCTTTCCAGAAAAAGAAGAATCACTCCTCCCAGAAGAAGAGTCATGATAAATGTCTTCAAACCAAGCTGTTCCACATAATCTGCAAACAAAAATCCGGCAATGGCTGTCGGAATCAAACCGATTCCGCTTTTGAACCAGAGAGACGTGGTGTTCCGGAACACATCTTTCTTCCGGAACATATCTGAGGGAATCAGTTTTTCGTGAAAATAAACAAGAAATGCAAGAATGGATCCCAGCTGGATCACTACGTCAAACATATTATTGAACTGTTCCGAGGGAGCAGATCCTCCGCAGGCAGTAATGATCCGGTTCACGATCTTCAAATGAGCCGTGCTGCTGATCGGAAGAAGCTCTGTAATTCCCTGTACAATTCCCTGAATGATGGCGTATAAATAGAGAAACATGGGATCCGTTCCATAAAAAAAGATCCCGGTACGCGCCCGGGATCTTTGGGTTCAGAATCAGTATCTGCGCTGTTTGCTGTTTGCAAGCACGCTCAGACGGAGTGCATTCAGCTTGATGAAGCCGGTTGCATTCTTCTGATCGTAAACATCTTCTGCTTCGAAAGATGCGATCTTGTCATCGTAAAGGCTGTATTCAGACCGTCTTCCGGTGACATGGCAAGCGCCCTTGTAAAGTTTCACGCGGACATCGCCTGTGACAAACTTCTGGCTTTCGGTGATTGCAACCTGAAGCATTTCGCGTTCGGGAGCATACCAGAAACCATTGTAAACCATCTTGGAATAGATGGGAATGAAGCTGTCGCGGAGGTGCAT
>JAFTIQ010000084.1 GCA_017456805.1 Lentisphaeria bacterium | reverse complement strand
TGGTTACTCAGAGAGTAGCCACGCTCAAACTACCATTTCCAGCTCATCAGCAATCTCTTTTCAACCAAATTTTGCCGGACTTTTGAAATGACCTCAAATAGCAAGATCATATTTCAGGAGAAAGAAAATGAAACGACAGGTTGCGGGGTTTTTTATGACCCCGGAATGGGTTAAGAAACCGGAGTTGGCGGAACCTTATATCAAGAGAATGGCGGAGGATGGATATTCTGCAGCAATCATGTTCTGGAGATATCTGGAACGGAATCTGCTTTGCGGCGAACCGGAAATTTATGAAAGTATAAAAACGATTTCCGGAATGATTCACCGTTATGGAATGAAGAGTATGCTTGACACGGATTATGCCTGGTGGAGCAGAGGATTCTGCGAACGGCATCCGGAGTGCTCCCTGAGACTGTATAAAGGGGAAAAAGTCAAGGTCAGATCCGGAGCTTTTCACTTTACCAGCCGCCGCGCACCTGTCACATTGCTCCAGAAAACCGGACATCAGATCTTTGATGGATTGGAAGTTTATGTGGAAGAAAACGGAACGTTCCGCCGGTTAAAGAAAGAAGAGTTCCGTTACGAATGGCAAACCATCGGGATCGGATTTGAGATCAAAGGTGATCTTCAGGGAATTTCTGCCGGAGAACTCTATTGCTTTGTAACGGTCCGTTATTCCGGATTTCCGGATGTCGCTTCAGAAATTTATCAGGAAACACAGAAAAAAGTTTTGGATCTTGTGGCGGATTGCGGTCTTGACGGCTTCGGATGGGATGAACCGGCAAAGGCTTGCAATAATCCGGTTTATTTCAAATCCGGAGAAGCATTTCTGAAACGGTTTGCAAAAGAATATGGCTATGATCTTCTGGAAAAACTTCCGTATCTCGCTTTCGCAGATGATACTGCAGAAGCTGTAAAAGTCCGGCTGGATTATTATGAATGCCTGAACCATTTGAATGCGGAAGTACAGAAAAAGCACAATGATTATGCGGAACAGCTTGCAGGACGGAAATTGCTTTTCGGAACGCATCAGACCTGGGCAGGGCTGGTTTCCGATACCGCTGCCGGGATCACCGATTATTTCAATGCCGGAAAGGTGCTCACTGCTGCCTGGACAGACGGTTCCTGGGAGTGCGATCTTCACATGTATACCTTCCATATCATGCTTGCGGACAGTCTCCGGAATGAACTCGGTTTCCATGATGCTTATTACAACGACTGGGGGTCCGCAGTTCCGGCTGTGGAGGATATGAAGTTCGCCACCCGGTACAGAATGTTGTTCCACGTCAACTGGTTCAGCAGCTGGCACAGCGATTCTACAGATGAAATCATCAATTTCCGTATGGAACCGCTTCACAGTGAATCAGTAAAATGTGTTCAGGCTCTTGACAGACTGGATGAGATGCTCGGAGAGATGAAAACCGCGGTGGAAGCCGGGATCGTTTACAGCTGGAAATCCATCTGTGCAGCTCCGAAATGGCTTTCCAGAATGCATTTCACCGGAATCGGAAATACTGCATTTTCTCTTGTCGACAGAGGAATTCAGACGAACTTTATTTCGGAAGAATCTCTTGCCGCTTCAGAATGGAAAGATGGTTCCCTGATTTGCAGCGGAAGAAAACTTCAGGTTCTGATCCTTGACGATTGTTATGTCATGGACGATGCCTGCTGGGAGATCGTCAAAAAGATTGCGGCAAAAGGATTCCCGGTTATTGTATATGGCGTTCCGCCGATGTTTACGACCGGCGGAAAAGAGATCCGCAGCGAGTTTGCACGGCTTGCCGGAGTGAAACCCTTTACGCTCGGAGATGTTGCGGCATCCTATTCCGAATTCACTTCCCTGCCCAACCCCGGAGAATGGGAACTGGAACAGTATGATTCCCTTCATTATGTTGAGTTGACTGACGGGACCGCTGTTTATGATTCTGAAGGCCGCATTATGGCAGTGAAATCTGCTTCCGGCGGACTCATTTATATGACGGGGAGCGATCCCAGAGAAGATTTGGCGAATCTGACAGCCGGTTTGATACGGAAGGAAGATACTGTTTATACAGAACGTGCATATCACAGCTGGTTTTCCAATCCTGACGGTTCAGAAAAAGTTCTTGTTCTTTCCGCTCAGGGGCGAATGGCGGATACCTTCCTGAACTCAGCCAGGTCTTTGAATGGAAACTTTGGAAAACTCCGCAGAAAAGCTCATGAAATGCGCTGTTTTGTGCGGACGGAAAAATGTGAATTGCAGATCGAAGGCGGAGAATGGTGCATCATCCGGTTCAGAAATGGAAGCCTTTCTGAATATGCCTGCGACAGTAAAACAGTTGTAAAAGAGAATCAATAATCTCTCAGAAAGGAAATAAATCAATGAAAAGATTACTGTTATTTCTTCTGTTTATAACAGTCTCTTCCATTTTTGCGGGAACGGTCAGGCAGGAAGTTTATCATGGGGAACAGGTATATACTTTGGAGAATGATAAAGTGATCCTGCGGATCGCCCCCGGAAAAGGAGGCAGAACGGTCAGTTTTTATCTGAAAGATCGGAAACAGGAACTTGTGAAATTCGGATCCGATGAAGGATTTTTTATTGATCATTGGGCAAAATATAAATATCCCAGCGGTTTGATGCATCTCAAGTATCATGCAGAAATTGTAAAAATAAAAGGGGCTTCTGCTGTCAGACTCAGTTTGACAGTTCCGGCTCTCGGCGGTGGGAAAGGAAACCGTTCAGCAGCCCAGTCTCTCAAACTCAAAACAGATGAAGAACTCATTGGACTTCAGATCGTAAAGACGATTATTCTGGAAGATGGTTCTGATATCGTGAAAGTGAAAATGGAGTTGAAGAATCCCACGGAAAAATCCCGTTCCGGAGCATTTCATTTCCAGCACGGATTCCGTATGACCGGAAATAATCAGAGTTTCCGCTGGGATATTCCCTCCGGCGAAGGAATCGTCGGACCGGTTCTCACCCCCGGAACCAAAACCATCGGAAAAATGTTTATCAATGATCCCGTCGCCGGATGGTTCAGTGTCAATGATCTCAAAGATTTCAACATGGTATTTGAGTTCGATTATAACTATCTGGACCGTACCTATTCCTGCGGGATCACCGGGGAATGGATGATGGAAAACATCATGCTTCCTGCCGGAAAGAGTTTTCAAACGGAATATCAGGTGTATCCTGTATCCGGTTTTGAGCGTGTTACGTTTGCCAAAGGCGGAATTGCCACTGGGATCCGCGCAGATGAAACCGGAACAGGGATTCAAATCAAAACAGATCTGGTTTCCAAGTCCGGCGTGAAAAATGGGATGGAGCTCATCGTCAGAGTGTATTCCCATAAAAACAAAACAATGATTGCGGAAAAACGTTTTGCTGTTGGAACATTGGATTCCAAAATCCGGACATTCACACTGGAGATTCCGGGAAAAGAAGAGATTGTGATCAAGGCCGTACTCTCTGACGGAAAGGATTACAAAGAGAATTTTGAATATCATTATGTGAATGAAAAAACGGAATATAACAGCAGATTTTTCTATGGAACCATGGGTGCCGGAGCCGCAGTGCTGGCTGGCGGACGCGGTTCTGCTTACCGGGTCAAACCTCCGGTCAAAATCAAAAAGATGGATCTGCCGGATTTCTCCAAAATCAAAAAGTTCCCCGGAGATAAGAACCGGATGCTTGTTCTCTTCGGACTTTATACAGATCATCTGAAAATTTATGAAACATTCCGGAACGATTCGGGGACGGAAATTTCCTGGCGGAATGCGCATCCGAGCGGGATCGGAAGTTTCCCTGCCACCTTTGAAGAGCTGTTCCGCTACCGCACGATTTTTATGTGCAACGTCAATTTCAAATGTCTGCGTTTTGAAGGATTGGAAATGATCCGTCATTGGATCTCTCACGGCGGAACGCTTGTTATCACCGGCGGTTTTTACTCCTATGGTGCAGGAGAATACGAAGGGACTCCATTTGAACAGTTCGTTCCCTTTATCAATATGAAACCTTTTGATCTCGGCTGGGCTGGAAAGGGAAAAAGTTACACTTTGACAGCAACCGGATCTCATCCGGAGTTGGAGGGAGTTGATTTTTCCACCGCGCCTGATGTGCCGTGGCTTCACAAAATGCAGCTGAAACCAGGAGCCGTCGTCCTTGCCAAAGCTGGGGAATATCCTGCAATTGTAAAGATGAAATACGGAAAAGGAACCGTGATTGCCTGTACAATGGCGCCCCATGGAGATCCTGCCAGACCGTTCTGGAAGGGGGATGGCTGGAAGAAATTCCTTCTCAATTGCAGTAAGATCAATCAAAATTAAGGAAAGGATTCAAATATGAAAAAACACACATTGATTTGTCTGGCGGTATTGCTCGGGAGTGTATCGGTATCGGCGCGCATCCGGAACGGAAATTTTCAAAGTGCCGGCGGAAATCCGCCCAATGCGGCAGCAATCGAACAATTCCGTAAAAACGGGATTAAATGTCCGGATGCAAAACAGTGGTCTCCCTATTGGCATTGTATCGGGAAAAACGGAACAGTGGAATTCATCCGGGAGAAAAACAACCGGAGATTTGCCCGGATTTCCGGAAAAGATATGCTGTTTTGCGGAACGGATTACGGGAAACCCGGAGATACTCCCTATATCGCGTACAGCATAGATGTCCGCGGAAAAGGGGCTCTTTATCTTTCCTTCCTCGTATATCCCAAAAAAGGAGCAAACAAAGCTGATGCAAAAATAGATTCCGCTGCGTTTGAATTCGATTCTCCGGATTGGACTTCTTATCTTTTTGTGATGAAACGCACCGATGCTGTTGGAGCGTTTCATCCGGCGCTGATGGCACTCAAAGGGACCATTGATATTGATAATGTCGACCTGATCTACGGGGTGGATAAAGATGATATTTTTGCTATTGCTGAGGGCGAAGCGGAAAGCCGTTTGAGAAAACTTCACAAAACCGATGGCGGTGCAGAGATCGTTCCGGATGAAGAAGTGAAAAAACGCATTGAGATTTACCGCGCTCAGGATACTGCTCTCCAGGAATTCGTCAAAAAGAATCCCGGTCATGCACTTGCGGCAAAGCTCCTGAAACATTCCAATGAGATCCGCCCGTATCTTCTGACGGAAGGATTGCAGACGATCCGCCGGAATAAGCTGAACCGTGCAATGGCATTGAGTTTTGCCATTTGGAAAGTGACCGGCAGCAAAGTCGTTCTGGAAAAAGCGGCTGCGGCAGCTCCATCTCCCGAAAAAAAAAAGATAATACCGGCAGCTGAAGCGGGGAAAACGGCTCTTTTTCAGGTTACCGGAATCAAACCCGGAAGGATCCTTTATTATGAAAATGACGATGCAATGGTTTCCTTTTCCGTGGAAAATAATTCCGGAAACTCCAGAAAAGTCCGCCTGAAAGGAGTCTTGCACAGTGGAATCAATGATACGAAAACCGTATACGACAGGGAATTGATCCTGCGGAACGGACGGAACTCTTTCCGGTTCGATTTCAATGTCGGACCGGAATCTTTCGGACGCGCGATCGAAGTGATCGTTCAGGATGAAAACGGAACCATTCTGGCAAAAGGAAGAGAATTCTTTCAGGCAAACAAAGAGTTCATGCG
The DNA here is from genome assembly GCA_017456805.1 of Lentisphaeria bacterium. The sequence continues at coordinate 4,354 of JAFTIQ010000084.1, read as the reverse complement.
GGTGATGCTCCATGGAACCAGCCGGTATCAGAACGTCTTTCATCTTTTCGGACACGAACAGAGCGATTTCGGCGTGCAGGATACTGATGACCAGATATACTTTTCCAATGAACGCCGTCTGATGAATAAGAAAAACCTCATCCGGTCAGTCAGAAAGTGGCGGGAGAAAGACTTCGTGCATGTCTCATTTTATCAATGCCGCTCTTTTTCCGGTCAGGTTGGTCTGGAAGAGGTCCGGAAACATCCGGAATATATTCTTTACGGAGAAAACGGCCAGCCGGAAATTGACCCCTTTTACGGAGGCGTTCCCGATCCTTTTGAAATTGCTTCTCCCGGAGAATTGGAACCCGCCCGCCGTGCAAAAATTCTCGACGGAAGAACCTTTCTTGATGTGAAGATTTCTGCCTGCCATACGTTTATTGCTGATTTCTCCAACCTGGAGTGCGTGGCGTACGGCGCAAAAAGTGTTCGGGAATATCAGAAAAAACGCGGGGGACTCGATATTGTTTATCTTGATGATACTCCCAGCGTGATGCCCGGTTATACCTTTGAGGGGAAATACAATATCGCCGGACTTACCAGAAAAGATCTGGCTGCATTGAATGCCAGTATTGCCCGGACCTGGAACACGGAACTCCGGCGGGACAACCCCAATGCCGGTTCCTGGTGCAACGGGGCAAATCCCAACGGGATCCGCTGGTATCGCAGTCTCGGAATGTGGGAACGCACTATGGGAATGGGCGTTGATGTCGAAAGCGGTATTGATGTTTCAGATGAATATATCCGGGAACTGACTTCTGTTTACAACAGTATGTTTCTTTCAGAGATCCAGCACAGTTTCAACGATAAATCCGCATTGAAAGAACGCAATCCCGTATATTGGATGAATCACATGCTGGAACAGCGGGATTATATCGTGCAGAAATACAAGGGGAATATCATTTTCGGGTATATCTGTATTGATGTTGATCCGGATATCGCAAGTCTGCCGAGAAACCTTTACTGGACAACCCTCAGTTATTTTCATGCGCTGACTCTTGCAACGCAGCATCATCATACGATCCTGTGTCTGCCTCCGGGGATTCAGGCAATGCAGCCCTATGATCAGTTTATGACCCGTTACAGCGGCTTGCTCTGGGATAAAGAATTGATTGCTCTCCCCAAGAATCAGGCAAAAAAGACAGTACAGCTCCGTTCCAGGGCAAAACTCCTTTACGAAGATTTTGTCTACACCAGAAAATATGATGATTCCGAAGCTGTGATCGTCCACTTCGTCCGTCCTTATCCTCTGGAAAAATGGGATCTCAACTGGACCGTTCCTCCCACAACCTTGAGGGATGTGCAGGTGACCGTTGCGATCCCTGAAGGGAAAAAGCCGGTTCTTGTAAAGGCAATGCGCCCTTATGATGTTCATGAAAAAGATGAAGTTGTAGAGCAACTTGTGAAATTCGAAGTGAAGGACGGTAAGGTCGTTTGCACGCTTCCCGCCTTTGCATATTATAATATGCTGGTGGTGAAATACCAGTAAGATCGAAAGAAGATATTCAAAACTCCGGGAGCACCGGAGTTTTTTTTGATCATTCCCTGCCGGATTTTACATTCAAACCGTAAGAACGTAAAATTTCTGCGGCTGACTGAATCGTCTCTTCTGACGGGGCTTCCGCTTCCGGCATGGTGTCTTTCATTTCCAGAGCCAGATATTTGCTCCGCGCCAGAGAATGATAGGGCAGGAGTTTGACGGCACTCAGATTGAGTTTTCCGAGAAACTCTCCGGATTGTTCCATATTGCGGAGATCATCGTTGCACCCCGGCACAAACGGGATCCTGATTTCAATGTTTGCCCCGGAATCTGATAAGAATATAAGATTTTTCCGGATCCGTTCATTGGATTGCCCGGTGAGTTTGAAATGCTGTTCCGGATCGGCATGTTTGAAATCCACAAGAAAGAGATCTGTCACGGGAAGAGCTTCCCGCAGAGACTGTTCGGGAACAAATGCACAGGTGTCAAGAGCTGTATGGATTCCCAGCTGTTTCATTTCTTTCAGAAGTGCGAGAGTAAACTCTTTCTGCATCAGCGGTTCTCCGCCGGAAATGGTGATCCCGCCATTGGAACCTTCATAAAAGATCCTGTCTTCCAGCATGATTTCAACGGCTTCTTTCAGGGAAATTTTTCTGCCATAGGTTTTCAATGCAAAGTTCGGACATTCCTTTTCGCAGATTCCGCAGACTTTGCAATTTTCTCTTGTAAAGTGATGTTTCCCCTGAATCATCTGATGTGCCTTTTCCGGACAGTATTCCGAACATGCCCCGCAATCGGTACAGCGGTGCGCATAGAAGGCAAGTTCCGGTCTCCCGGAAATGCTTTCCGGGTTGTGACACCAGATACATTTCAACGGACATCCTTTCAAAAAAAGTGTTGTCCGGATCCCGGGACCATCATGAACTGCAAATCGTTTGATATCAGTATAATGTGCTTCCAGCATATTCAGATTCCTTTCAAGATGCCGCAGATTCAGCTTCGCGGACAAATGTTTCCTGGGCTGCGGGTGAGAGATCGGTAAAACGGACGTTCCAGCCGCAGACTCTGACCTGAAGATTTTCATATTTTTCCGGATGTTTCATGGCATCCCGCAGAATATCGGCATCAAAGATGTTGAAATGGATTCCTGTTCCGCCATGTTTGAGGAAGGTTCGGATGAGCGAAACCAGTAATTTGATTCCGCTTTCTCCGGAAACCGAACTCGGATGAAGCATGATATCCGTACAAGTTCCGTTCGGGAACTGGCGCATATCGATTTTCAGAACGGAATTGATCAATCCGGTGATTCCCTTCCGATCCATTCCAAGGGCAGCACACATGTTTTTGGAAACCGGTTCTCCTGCCTTTCTCCCGGAGGGGAGAGCGCCGATCATCGCCCCGACTTCCACCACTTGCTGTCCGAACAATGCCGGAAAAAATGTTCCGCCCCGCCCGTTGGGAAGAGTCCAGAAGAGCTCAGAGAGAAAGGCGGCAAATTCTTTGCCCAGTGCATCGGCAAACGAAGTGTTGTTTCCCCATTTTTCCGTATCCCGCAGAGCTGTCAGGCGGAGCCGCTCATATCCGTCCCAATTGTCACGCAGAATGTTGCGGAGTTCCGGAAATGTACAGAGCTTCCGTTCAAAAACAAGATATTTCACAGCTGTCATGGAGTCGATCAAATCCGCAAAATGGCAGATCACACATCCGGAAGTGTTGTATTCTGCCCCTGCTTCCGAGACATCTCTTCCGCGTGTCATGCAGGATTCAAATGTTCCGGAAAACAGGGGAACAGGATGCACATATTTCCAGGAAAGATCGCAAAGGATCTGCTGTTCCTGCATGAGTTTTACAGAGCGGCGCAGTTCCTGTTTGACGCCTTCTTTGAATGATTCAAAATCCGGATACTCCCGTTCTGCATAAACTGCATTGAGCAGCGGGATCGGAAGATACAGCAGATTTCCGCCGGAACAGGAGACTTCTTTTCCGGCAACCGCGGGCTCGTAACAGCCGATCGGAATGAAATTTGCCGCATCTTCCGGCGTCCTGCCGTGAAGAATCAGACTTTCCACGACCATATCGTAGTTCAATGAAACAATGGATGTCCTGCCATCACGAATGCACTTTGCATAAAGTTCCATGAAATCCTGCGGAGTATCTTCCCGGACAAGGACGGAAAGCTTCGGATCGACCACGTTCATTTCATAATAAACTTCCATGCCGAGATAGGAAAGTTCATTGATTTCAGGCCCGAAACAGAAATTTTTACCGTAATGTCTGCCCTGATGCTGTGCATAAAATTCGATCCAGAAATATTTGATCAATTCCCGGGCAGAAGCTTCTGTCAATCTTCCTTCTTTCAGATCTTTCCGGTAAAAATCAATATACAGCGCATCGAATTTTCCCATGCTTCTGACAAGCTGGAAGGCATATTCGATGACATTGTGAAAAATCACTGCGAGGGAAAACGCCTCATGCAATGTTTCCGGGGCATGATCAGCGATCCGGAGACAGACCGGATTCTCATTCAATTTGCCTGCTCTCCGGCAGAATTCTGCAAGCGCCTCATATACCGTGACGATTGCCCGGTGAAAAGGAGAATCTCCCTGCTTTGCCCGTTCGATCAGTCCCGGGATCCCAAGCCGGAGAATCGCTTCCCAATCCGGCGCAACATGACTGCGGTCAACCATCCAGATGATCCCCGTTTCCTGATTCAATTTTGTCGGATCAAAACTTACTCCCGGGATTTGTTTTTCTGCCAGATGGATCCCTGCAAAATAACTTTCCTGAAACAGATCTCCGCATTGCAATTTTCCCGGGAACGGATTCCCTTTTTCC
>JAFTIQ010000083.1 GCA_017456805.1 Lentisphaeria bacterium | reverse complement strand
TGAAACGGGAAAATATCGCGGCCGGGACCATACTTTTTCGTTGCATAGTCGTATGTTCCGATGGTATATTTCTTTCCGTTCCAATTTTCTGACTGAGCGACCCCAAGGTGTGCAGTCGGATCTTTCACAACAGATCTTGCATTGTTTTTCGGCACGACGACGATCACGGAATCAGCCGGAAGTTTCCGGAATTCTTCGGGCAAAGCCTTTACCATTCCCCGCTGATCCACTTCCTTCAACCACGTTTCCAAACGTTTCATCGTTACAGTTGTCGGGCGTTTTTCCACGGATTCTTTATAGGTTTTGAGCAGACGTTCTCTGCTGGCGGCGACGAGCGTTTTATATTGAGGATCCACGCCCAGTTTTTCGATAATTGCGCAATCGAGACCCATCCGGGCCAATCTGACATGGAATTCTTCCTTTCCGGAAACAAGTTTTCCGGCTTCCTCAAACATTTGATTCCAACGCTGAAGATTCTGCAGGGTCAAATAATGATAATTCCAGGTGTTATACTGCCATTTTCCGCCTTTTTTGACAAATGCATTCAGTTCACTTTCCAATTCCTGCGCGTATTTCAGAATGATCGGGGCAGCTTTTCCGTAGTAGTGCTCTGCGAAATCCTTCATGAGAGCTTTTTCATCCAGAGAAGGATTTTGGAACAGTTTGAACATCACCCATGATTGCATTTCTGTGAGATTTGCACTGAGAGTGATCCCGCCGGAATCGTGTTCAAAATACGTTCCCTGAACGCCGGCTTTGTGCATCAGGCGGATATCTTTTGCGATCCGTTCAAAGTTTGCAAGGGGCATGTGCACTGCAAGTGAGTTATAGCAATACGGATTGGGATAATACCAGACCCATACTTTCCGGGTAAGTTTCAGCCAACCCTGCAAATCGTCCATATCCCGTTTGTTTTCCCGATCCATCGTGCCGGAATAAATCCCGTTGATCGGACAGAAAATCACGGTAAGATTCTCCGGAAACTCTTCTGTGACGGGCGGGGTTTGAGTCAAAGACCGCTGATAGGCAAGGGTCACAAATTCGATTTCTTTATGTTTCTTGCAGAATTCCAGCAGGAGATCAAAAAACGCTCCGCCGCGGCACTGGTATTTTTCTTCCAGCTTCAAGCAATCTTTGCAGCAGCAGATCCGATAGGCTATATCGTTCAAATCCAGTGTCAGATAGCTTTTGCCATATTTTGCTGTCTGGCGCCGATGCATTTCAAGTGCATTTTTGATATACTCTTTTCTCATTTCCCGATTGGAAAAACAAAGCTGACGGTTGCTGACGCGTTTTCCATGCTCATCCAGTGAAAACCATTCGGGGTGGATCTTGAAATAATCTTTGACAGTATGCCACTCAGCGGGTTTATTGGCTCCGCGAACGGTAAAACCGGGCATAATCACGCTCAGAGTATGACACGCCGGACCGTAGATTTCTATTTCCGGCACAATCCCCCGATCTCTGTGATCCAGCCCAATCAGAAGATTCTGACGGTTCCGGTAATCATAAAGAAGTGCTTTGTATTTATCCTTGTAAAAGTAATTCATCAGCGACCGCAAAGGGAACGCATAAGCGGTTCTGTAAGAACCTTTTTTCAGAGTCAATTTTGTTTTCTGCGGAATAAACGGCTCTTCATATACAGTAAGCCAGCGGCAGCCGAAATGAGTTTCCAGCAATTCATAAACCGCAAACAGGGTCCCATGCTTTCCGTTCCCATAGAGAAACAGATCGTTTCCTTTGACCTGGATCACATTTTCCTGCGGCTTCAGAACGGAACTCAGATCATCCTTTCCAAGAACCTTCCGCGCCTCATCTGACAAACCGAGGTAAATACGGCATTGCTTTCCTGAACCGTTTTCCGCAACATTAAACCGGGCACCGGTCATTTTTTCCAAATGAAAAACCAGCTCCTCTGCTGCCAGCTTCTGAATGGGATCAGCAATTTTTCCGGCAACGATCACATAATTTGTCTTTCCACCGTCCGCAAGGATCACAGAGTCTCCATTGACAGCAAAAAACAGCGAAAATGTGAACAATAAAGCAAAAAGAGATTTCAACATTAAAATTCCTCCTGTTAATGATATCTTTTTCTGCAGAGAAGATTACTTTGAGATTGTAAATTTACTGTCGATCAGACCGGAGCGGAACTTATGATTGGAAACGTGTCCATCTTTGAAAAGCCAGTTCCCCCGGTTGTCATGAACTGCGCCGGCACGGTAATGGGGATTGGATGCCGTGGAATCAGCAGTCGCCCAGGAATAGGTATAAGGCATCCGGAAAACACTGCTCTGGAACAGTTTGACCGTGAAATACTTTTTCGTTGTTCCTTCAAGCCCTTCCAGCCAGGTCGATGATGCATTGTACTCATGTTCTCCGGAAATGACTTCTCCGAGGATTTTTGTGACCTTCCGGGAAACCTCAGATCCTTCCTGGATCGCAGCGTATGTATTGGGAGAAGAAAGCCCTGATTCTCCGGCAGTCATCGAATAATTCGTTACAAATGCCGACATATTATTCGCTGCAGTGGTAAATTTGGCAGCCCCTTTGCTTGCAGCATAAGGACATACGCTGATACTGTCAGCAGGAAGCCAGGTCCGTTCTCCCGGAGCATTGGCAAACAACCAATATTTTCCGGAAAGATAGTTCAACGTATAAAGATAATAATCCACTGTAAAATAGGCAGGCGGCAAGTGATCGTTATAATCGCCAGCATACATCAGCATTGCGGTTCCTCTCTGTTTCAAATTGCTGGCACAGGTCGTGCTCATCGCTTTTTTTCTGGATGAGTTCAATGCCGGCAGCAGCATCCCTGCGAGAATGGCAATGATCGCAATCACAACCAGCAGCTCAATCAATGTAAAATGTTTTTTTTTCATAAAACCTCCTTGTTTATGTTTCTATTTTAAACATTCTTTTCCTATTCTGTTCCCTGAAAAATAAAATGAGTCGGCACCATGACGGCATAACCGCATTCCGAGGGATTTGCGATTCTGTACAGCAAAAGCTTCGCCGCTTCTTCCGCCATCTTATTGATGGGAAGATCAATCGATGAGATCTTCAGCTTCTTTGCAGACTCAAAACCATATTCCGCACGATTCCCGATCCCAACCAGCTGATACTCACGCCCCTGCTCAAATCCCTCCAGCGTCAGAGCATTGACAAGGTTCACTGCCAATTCATCATCGCTGACCAGAATAATGGAATTCTGAAACCGTTCCGGATAAACCCGGACAAGACGGTAACAGCCGACTTCCCGGGTTTCCGTTTCAATTCCGGTGACTGTGATTTGTGATTGCGGTATCCCAAGTTTTTCCAAATGTTCCTGCCAGAGATTTTTCGCGTGTATTCCATAAGGGATCGTTTCATAAACCAAATGAAATCTGGAATTGCTGTCCGGGGTAATCGTTTCCAGCGCTTCCCGGATCCCTGTTTTCAAATCATAAGTCACATAAGGAACCGGATATTGATTCGGATGATTATACCGGTAAGCCACCACAGGAATCCCGCTCGAAGAAATCAGCTTGAAAGTCTCCTTATCCAGAAACATACAGCTGATGAGAAGACCATCCAAATCCTTCAGGACTTCCCCTTGAAGCAGCTCCGAATAAGAAATCATTCTGACCGAACATCCCTCTGAATGAAAAAATTCCGCCGCATGAATAAAATGATTGTTGAGGATCCTGTTCAAATCCGGCGGGATAAACTCCAATTGCAGGGATTCATCGGCAAGCCCGATCCGAAGCGATTTCTTCTCCGGGGAATTATAAAACGTCCCGCTCCCCTGAACCCGGTAAAGCAATCCCTCTTTTACAAGCATATTCAACGCATTGTGGGCTGTCGGTACAGATACTCCATAATGCTGCGCCAGCTCCCTTGCTGAAATCACAGGATCTCCATGATGCATTCCCATGGACAACAGTTCTGCTTTCAAACATTCCGCAATTCGTTTGTTCTTGACATTTTTTACTCGTCTGACCATTTTCTCTGCTCCAGCTCGCTGAAGAATAATTTATAAGCACTTATTTATTTTCTCAAACGTTTTGATGGGAAAGACGACAAAAAAGTTTTTTTTAAGTTCAAAAAATAATTGACAGAGGGGGAATGATAAAAAAAGTGTATATAAAGTGATAAAAAACACGGGAAACAACTTTCAAAAAATTGTTTCCCGTTTCCAATACAGCTGAACTGATCTTTATTTGGAATATTCTGCGATTGCCTGATTGACGCGTTCCCGCAAATCCAGCAGCCATCCGGAAGAACGCGGATAACGCTTCATCGTCAATTCATAATCCAATCCTTCATGAATCATCTCCAAAACCCGCTCCCGTCCAATCAGTGATTCCAGCTTCATGAACGCTCCCAAATCCTGTGTCGCCTCAAACTGTACCTCATTCCGGATGGAATCAACAGGCCCGTTTTCCCCCGGATAAACCAGAAATGCATCCCCGGAACAGAACCCCCTTCCGGAATCCGTCACTTGATAAGGATCAATATCGGTTTTCAATGAAAATTGCGTGTACCAGAAATTATACCCCCAATGCAGAAAACCGGCTATCCCAAAACGGTACATCAATACCCCCATGATCCGGTTCCGGTATGAAGGAAAGTTGAAAAAGATATTCGGCACGTCATGCTGCTGACTGATGCAGTAATACGTCCAGAGCGGTTCAACCTTCGCTTCTACAAAATCTTCAATCCTGTCATTTGCCGGAACCGGATGCTTTACCGTGCCGTCGAGATAAAAATCAATATGCGAAAGAGCATCAATGACAGGCAGATCTCCCACAAGTTCACAAATCACCTTTGAACATGCCTTGTACGTTTCCAGATGCTCCAGATTCGGTTCATCAGAAATGTGGAAACTGCAGTTGGAAAGCACCCCTTTTCCTTTCAGAAACGAAAGCAGCTCCGGGAAAAGACTTCGCAGGAAAAGCACATATTCCTCACTCAGAGAAGAGGTGTGCCAACCAAACATTTTCTCCGGCTTCCCATCCTTGTACACCATAATCTTCGGACAGAATTTTGCACCCCATTGTGTGAAAGGATGCGCCATTTCAAACGATTTTATCCCGCACTCCAAAGCCAAATCAATCCATCTGCCCAATTTGGAAAAATCAAACCGGAACGTTCCTTTTTCAAAGGAAATATCCAGAAGCTGAACCGTGGGACGTTCCCCGCCGACAGCTGTATCCAGCGGCGGTGTCCACAAAGGAGTCAAAAGCAAATTGTTCCCGTGAGCAGAATAGTTCTTGAAGTACGCTTCCAGAAGCTTCCAATGCTCTTCGCTCCAGCAGGGAACATTGTAATGCGTATAAATGCAATCCGTATGAAACCATTCTGTACGGATCAGTTTCTGTTCCGGCATGACGGCGGAAAGAAGTTCCAGTGAAAAATTGCAAACATATTCCACCGGCTCTTCTTCCCAAAGACTTTTTACACTGAGAGGAACCGCAATATTTTTCACTCCCGGCACATCCTCCGGAGAGGTTCTGACTGTCACCCAAAGAGTCCGCCATTGATTCGGGGGCATCCGGAGCGGCTCATTGATCGGCATAAGCGGATCCGGATAAAGCCCCGGGGAATCTTTCAGAACATCCGGTTCGTTGGTAACAACAAATTCTGAAGGAGCCAGCGCAACTTCTCTGACTTCGATATTCTCTGCAAGGTTTTTCACACTGAGCCAAAAAGGGGCATCGCATCGGTAAGCGATTTGAAAAGAAACGGTTTCGCCGCGCAAGGCAGAAAGTTTTTCAATCTCGCCCGTCAGTTTTTTCTGTTCCGGAAAGATTTTTTCGAGGGAATGAATAGATTTTGCTTCAAAATTCATGTTTCTGGACTCCGTTTTTCATTTTTCGTAATATATACCGGGCAAAACTAAAAATCAAGAAAACGGAATGAAATTTTTATGCAAGCCGGATCACCTCCCCGGCAAGAAAACTCCGATTATCTCTTGCCGGTCTTGCAACTCCCATAAGTCTTATAAAACAGTAATCATCATATCCTGCCTCAGCGGCTCCATTGCCTGTGCTGCTCTTCCGGAAAAAAAACGGCACCGTCATTTCTTCGGGTGCCGTAAAACAAAGCCTGGATTTCAGCTTAATCTTTTTCCACAAATTCCTTGTGGAGAACCTGCTGAGCTTTTTCAAAGTCAGCGCGGTCAATGATAAACTGAATATTGACCTGCCGCATGGTCTGATCCAATGCCAGAACATTGATTTCTGCATCGGAGAGAGCTTTTGCAGCACGATAAAGGAATCCGGGGATCCGCATATTGGTTCCGATCACAGAAACGATTGCCACTTTCACGGTGGAAATCCTGGACTGCGGGAATGCTTCACGCATGGAGGCAATACAGGCATCCAGATTTTTCGCCCGTTCAGGGATGAAATGAGTAATGGTATTGGCATTGGTGTTCTTTGCAATGTAGTTCACGCAATGTTTATCCAAAGCGGCGGTCAGACGGTGATCATAACCGCTGGCACCGACCATATCATGATCCATGACTTCCAATCCGATCAGATCTTTCCGTCCGCAGATCATTTCCACATGGGGTTCTGCAGCCACATATTCGCGGCTGATCAGGGTTCCCGGATGTTCCGGTTCAAAAGCGTTTTTGACACGGATGGGAATATTTTTCTGCTGCATTTCCCGGGCGGCTTTGGGATGGATCGCTTCCATACCCATATCGGAAAGCTGGTCAGCAATATCAAAATTGGTATGACCGATAACCTTCACATTGTTTTCGCCCATGAGTTTGGGATCGCCGGTGGAGAGATGGAATTCTTTGTGAATCACACCTTCTGCAGCCTCGGTGATATAGGCGATCTTGCTGAATGTGATTTCGCTGTAACCGCGGTCATAGAAACGCATGATACCGTCATCAAATTTCACATAACCGGTAACAATGGGCATTTCTTTGGAGAAATCCATGCCCTTGAAGCTCTTTTCGATCATGCTGTCAAGCGTATTGGATTCCATGCTCTTCCATCCGGAGAGGTCAACAAAACGGGCATTGACCCCGTTTGCCTGAAGAATCAGGGCGGAGTTGTAAGCACTGTGAGCTTCTCCGACTGCCGCGAGAAATTCCCGTGCGGTGGGAAGATAATCCTGAGGACTGAAATGTCCGAATTTCCGCAGAGCCATGAGGTTTTCCAGGGAGGAAATGATTCCATCCATGCGGTCATTGATGAAGGCATCTGCCTTTTCTATATCAAGACCGATATTTTCAAAGGTACGGTTCAGACGGCACATTTCAGCGCGGGTATCTTCCAGAGCTTTTCTCCACTGATCGTCATCCGCTGCAAAGAAACCATAGATCCCGGGGGCACCGGTCTTTTTGTTTTCCAGCAGAAGATTCGTGATTCCACCGTATGCGGAAACTACAAAAATACGGTTGTAAAGTTCTGCGCCTTTACGGTTTGCGATAATCACGTTATTCATGACTTCGCCGAAGCGGGTCATAGAGGTCCCGCCGATTTTTTCTACTGTATGGAATCCCATAATCAAATATCCTCAATTCTGATCATTTTGATGTTGCTTGTGACGTCATCAAGTTTTTCGATTTCTGCAATAGCGTTCTTGATATCTGCTTCTTTTGCCTTATGGGTCATCATGACCAGAGTTGCAAAATCTTCATCCTTGGTTTCATTCTGGATCAGGCTGGAAATGCTGATATCAGCGGAAGCCAGGATATTCGTGATTTTAGCAAGGACACCGGGCTTGTCAGCAACGGTGAAACGGAGATAGCAGCGGGTTTCAATGTCATCCATGGGCACGAGCTCCGTAAAAAGGTTTGCCTGGTTGTAAGAGGGTACGCGCTGTTTTGCACCATCTGCAAGGTTCAGAGCCACGTCGACAATATCGCCGACGACAGCACTTGCGGTTGCCTGACGGCCAGCACCTCTTCCGTAAAAGAGTGTATTCCCCACATAGTCGCCATCCACTCTGACAGCGTTGAAGACATCATTGACGCTTGCCAGCATGGAGTTGACGGGGATAAGGGTCGGGTGGACGCGGATTTCCAATTTCCCGGAATCGGTATCCTGCTTGATGATCGCAAGCAGCTTCACTTTGTAACCGAGAGAAGCGGCACATTTGATATCATTCATGGAAACATTGGTGATCCCTTCCACATAAACGGGATCCATTCCGAACCATTTACCGTATGCAAGAGATGCAAGAATAGCGGTTTTATGCGCGGTGTCAAAACCGTCAATATCCAGAGAGGGATTTGCTTCTGCATATCCGAGTTTCTGAGCATCTTTGAGAACCGCATCAAAATCTTCGCCGGTGCGTTCCATCCGGGTGAGGATGTAGTTGCAGGTGCCATTCAAAATTCCGTACATACGGAGGATGCGGTTTCCTGCGAACCCTTCGCGCAAGCTCTTGATGATGGGGATCCCTCCGCCAACGCTTGCTTCATAATAGACATCTGTGCCGGTTTTTTCTGCTTCAGCAAAGATTTCTTCGCCATATTTAGCGAGAAGAGCTTTATTGGCAGTGACCACCGGTTTACCGCGTTTGAGAGCTTCGAGGATGAATGTCTTGGCAATAGTAGTTCCCCCGACCAGCTCAACGATAATATCACATTCTTCAATAGCTTCCATAGCATTGGTTGTCAGCACGCCATCGGGGATTTTGACTCCGCGATCGGTCGTGATGTCAAGATCTGCTACACGTTTCAGAACCAGTTTAACTCCGTCACGGCGGGCGATCACATCACCATTTTCCAGCAGGCACTGAGCCACACCGGCGCCGACGATACCGAATCCGATAATTCCTACTCCAAGTTCTTTCACGGGGAGAACTCCTGTTCTTAAAAAATTTGATAACAAAAAAAGCGGCCCTTGCCGGGGTTTTCACCGGAGGAGCCGCTTTATCATACAGAATAATTTATTCTATTCGGAACATCCGCCGATTACTTCTGAGCACGGATACCGAGAGTTTTGATCAGTTCAACATACTTTTCGTTATTCTCGGCTGCGAGGTACTTGAGAAGGCGTTTACGCTGGTTGACCATAGCCATCAGACCTCTGCGGGTGCTGAAATCTTTCTTGTGGCTGCGCATGTGATCAGTGATTTCAAGAATGCGCTGTGTCAGAAGAGCGATCTGAACTTCCGGGGATCCTGTGTCAGTTGCGGATTTTCCGAACTTTGCGATAATTTCTGCTTTTGCTGCTTTGTCCATGATTTATCTTTCCTAAATAGTGCGGGGTAATCAGCCCCATTTCAGTTATTTTACGCATGACCCAGAGGGAATTCTCCAAGTCACCGGTATGATAAACAATCCTTAATATACACTGATTTCCAACTTTTTCAAGTCCTTCCGATGATTTTTATTTATTTTCTGCTGAAACCCGCAAAATAAATTCCCCGTTTTTCTTGAAATCTCCACCATAGCCCTGTATATTTTGCAAAAAAAATTGAAAGGAGAATCATTGTCATGCGCGTAACGATCATGCAGCCGCCCTATCCCGGAGAAAAGGAAGCTCTGGACGTCCTGAACTGGCAGATCAGACAATTGCAGAATCTTGAACCCGGATCAACCGATCTGGTCATCTTTCCCGAAAATGCAAATTGCACCGGATATACCAATCTTGATCACATGAAATCCCTGATACGGAATGAGGGAAATGCCTTCGTGGAAGAGATGCGGAAAACCGCCCGCCGGGTCAATTGCACCATCATGAGCGGGCTGGAAAATATCGGCCCCGATGGAATCATGCGGAATCAGCTCACGGTTTTCCCGCCCGATGCAGAAGAATTTTCCCCTTACACAAAAGTGCATCTGGTAGAACCGGAAATCGCCAAGGGAATCGAACCCGGAACCTGTGTCACAGCGTTCGAATATAAAGGGCTCCGCTATGGTGCAGCAATTTGCTTCGACTCCTATTTCCCGGAACTCTTTGTCCAATATGCAAAACAGAGAATTGATGTGATGATCATTGTCAGTCATCAGCGGCAGGAGCGTCCGGAAATCCTGGAGTTTCTGAACCGCGCCCGCGCCTTCGATTGCGGATGCACACTCCTGCGCTCAG
>JAFTIQ010000082.1 GCA_017456805.1 Lentisphaeria bacterium | reverse complement strand
TCAAGCCGGGCAGCCCTGAGCGCGGGAATTAAACCGCCCAATGTACAAAGAACAATAGAAATCAATGCAATTGTTACCAGATCCATCGGGACAATGTGAGCGGGCAATTCACTGAAAACATAAAACTCTCTCGGGAAAATTTCCTGTCCGGTAACCACCCGCAGAACTTCCAGAATACTCATCCGGAAATGAATGAAAAGATATCCCAGGATCAAACCGAAAAATGTGCCAATCGATCCCACAAAAAAGCCTTGCAGCAGGAAAATTCTCAAAATCGTTCCGGAAGTTGCGCCGATCGCTTTCAGCAAACCGATTTCACGGGTTTTCTGAATCACCGTTGTAATCAGAGTGTTTGTAATACTGAATGCTGCGACGAGGACGATGAACACCAGCAGGAACAGCTGCATATTTTTTTCCACTGCGAGCACCCCCAGCAAGCGGGCATTCATCTCCTGCCAGGATGCCACATTATAGGTCGGGAGCTTTTTGCGGAGCTCCGTCACAAAAGGTGTCATGTTGTAAGGATCTTCGGTCCAGATCAGAAGATTGGTTGCGGCACCGTAGTTCATTTCATAAAGTTCTGCGGCGTCATCGCAATTCATAAAAAGGATATTTTTATCAAAATCGTACTTATCAAAAGAATAGATCCCTGAAATCCGGAATTCTCTGGGGAGATACGCCCCTTGAACGGCTCCAAATTTTCCGGAAGCATCCTTCTTGATGAGCCCCGCAAGTTTGACCGGTGAGTGAACAAGAATGGTGTCTCCGACCGTGACATGCATCTCTCTTGCCATCAGGTAACTGATAATCATTTCCCCTGATTCCAGAGAGTAGCTTCCATACTGAATGGCATTTTCGATATCAAAGTTTTTCACTTCTTTCGCAGCAGGATCCAACGCGATCATCTGCTTCGGGATAAAATTGTTTCCGCGCTGAAGAAGGATCGGTGAAATAATGACCGGCAAAGCCTGCCCGCCCAGTTTTTCCACTGCTTCAATGCCGGGTTTCGGATTCGGAATATATCTTCCGTAAGCGTTTGCGGCCTGCGCATGGGAAGTCGTATCGATCAATTTTTCTTTCATCTTATCGGAAAATCCGGTCATGACAGCCAGAACGACCATCAGAACAGCTACGCCAAGGGCGACTCCGACGATAGAAATCAGGGTAATGACGGAAACAGCATTCCGTTTCGGTTTGAAGTACTTCCAAGCCAGAAAAAAATCTGCACGCATGATCAATGTTTCCCAAGTTCTGCAGAACGTTCCGCTGCTTTGATGACAGCCTTTGCAACCCCTGCGGCAAACCCGTTTTCAGCCAGAGCCATACATCCCCGGGAGGTGGTTCCTCCGGGAGAAATAACATCATCGCGGAGAGCTCCGATGGGACGATCGCTTTCCATTGCAAGTTTGGCGGCTCCATAGACGGTTTGCGCAGCAAGTTCCACAGCGGCAGCCCGGGGAAGACCGGCATAGACACCGCCATCCGCCAGAGCCATAATGAATTCCAGTACAAACGCCGGACCGCTTCCGCTGAGCCCGGTCACTGCATCCAGAAGAGATTCATTGAGGATCTGCACTTTTCCAACAGCCCGGAAAATCCCGGCGGCAGTTTCGATATCTTCCTGAGACAATCCGGCTGCGGGAGCAAGACAGCTCATTCCTTCGCCCACCAATGCCGGCGTGTTCGGCATGATCCGGACGATCCGCCTGGTACCCGTCAATTTGGAAAGCGTCTCAATGGGAACACCCGCCACGATGGAAAGCAGCAGTTTTTCTCCGATCAGATCAGGCAGTTTTGCCGCTGCTTCGGACAAATGCTGCGGTTTTACAGCAAGCAGAACGATTTCCGCATCAAGAGCCTGTTCCAGAGTATCACAGATTTCTCCGCCGCAAACTTCCTTGAAATGTGCCGCAGCAGAAGAGGATGGATCGTAAGCCTTCAATTTGAATCCTGAATTCCGTTTGACAAGACCGGCAGCAATGGCTGTTGCCATTTTCCCTGCACCAATAAAACAGATGGATTTCATTTCTCTCTCCCGACATTTACTTTTCCGGTATAAAACCGATAATCATTATTTCAGATTGACAATATAGCACAGGTTTAAAAAATAACAAGTCTGTTTATTTTCTCAGTCCGGAATTCCGACGAAAAAATATCATTTTCCGGAACGTTTCCGCTCCTTTTCCATTTTCAGAGAAAAAAAAGACCGCTGAAAAACTTCGGCGGTCTTCAAAAATAACGGGATTTTTTTAATGTCTCAAATGTTCCAAAACTCTCCGGATCCCTTCATCTGCGGGATATTTGTCGTTTTCATACTCAATATTGATGAACCCTTCATATCCCAGATCCTCCAATGCCCGGAGCGTGGCTTTACTGTCGATATCACCTTCACCGATCAACGCAGGGATATAATATCTGCCATCGCGCATTTTCCGCCATTCAATATCTGATTCCGTCAAAATATCCCAATCCTTGAAATGTACATGAACCACATCTTTGAAGCAGCGTTTCAGACTTTCGATCTGATCTTCCCCGGTGGCAGCATTTCCGTTGTCAAAGGTAAGTTTCAGGGAGGGGATGACTTTTTGAGCTTCATAGAAATCATCTGCTGTGACAAAACCGCTGGCTGAGCCGGGGAAGTTTTCCACGGTGAGGATCAGCTTCCGCTGTTCGGCAAGCGGGGCGATCTCTGCAAGGATCCCGATCCAGCGTTTCCGGTTTTCGGAAGGATCTGTCACCTCTGCAAACGGAGCCGGCGGGATCATGACAAGGGGCGCGCCCAGAATACAGGCATCATCCAGAGAACGTTCTGCATTGCTGATCTTTTCCGCAAGGGTATTGCCCGGAACAAAAAATGTATGGGCGGCAACGGTCAATCCGGCATCTTCGCTCATTTTTTTCAGAAGAGCCGGATCTTCGCCATAGGTTGTCACCCAATCGATCCCTTCCATTTTCAATTCTGCGGCGACCCGGACACAATCTGCCGGGGTGAAGCCTTTCTGCCGCATCATCGTGTAGGTCATCATTGAATATTTCATGTTATTTCACCTCGTTGAGAATGTTCAGAGTTTCTTCTACGAGCACCTGTCCGCCTTCCGGCGAAACCTGATTGCAGTAAGGCGAGGCACTGTACCCTTTGTTTTTCTCACCCCGTTCTGTTGCCAGATAACTTCCGCATCCGTTGGGGCCGGTCACAAGCTGAACAATAAAGGTCTGTTCAAAAGGACTTCGCGCCTGAATCCGGTGCTGATAATCCATGTAAAGCTCAAACCGGTTGGTTGCGAATGCAATGTTTCCGATCCGGACAACATGAATATCGGAGGTGATTGTCGGCTTGGAATCCTGAATCTGATATCGCTCGATGACACTGTGGCACCGGTTCCGTTTTCTGTTGAGAATGGAATTTTTGTAAAGGACTTCCCACGGGCTGCCCGCGGTGAGATATTCTTCTTTCATGAATGTTTCATAATTTTTCCGTTCTGCTTCCGCCATTTCTTCCGGGAACATCCGTCGCGGCAGTTCCGCTGTACGCACCTCATGTTTCAAAACCGGATCCGTGAATTTTTCCTGTCCTGCCCAACTGAGAACTTCATCAAAAGCCTCTGTGATCCGGTTCGCAATGTCCTCTGCCCGCATCATTTCAAGGGCATCATATTCCCGCTGCCGCTGTTCGGCTTCTTCCGTCCATTTTTCCGGATGTTTCAAAGGATGTTTCATGTAATGTTCAAATTTATCTTTATATTTGAGCTTATAACGGCGCAGTTCAGCATCACGGTAATGGAGCTGGCGCGGAGAAAGATCACCGGCAGCAGCGGCCTGACTGACAATGCCGATCGCACCGTATTTTTCCGTCAGTTTTTCCCGGACGTTATGCCAGAAACTGGCGTGAAATTCCCAGGCATGTTCATTTGTCTGGGAAGGGCATGGGACGTTGATCACCGCTCCGGAAAGAGTTCCGCTGGAATCAAAGGTGTAAAGGAGATTGATGAACACATCGGTTCCGGCTTCGTAACTTTCAAACATGGGATCGTTCGTATTTCCATACATGACCCCGTGTCCGTTGATTGCAAGCCCCGGAGTCGCATTCCCCCTCAAACCGAAATCATCCTTGTAAATCACCCGGCGGCTGTGCCCGGTGACTGCATAACCGTAGCCGTAAGAAATTGCTCCCGGTGCCCGGTTTTCCCAGGCATCTTTCACAGCATCCGCAATCTGACGGCTGAGAAAAGCCCGAACTTTTTCCGTGGACAGAACGTCAATACTGTGGGGATATTCGGACATATCCCTGTCTCCGGGTCCGGCATGGGTATGCGTGGAATTCAGAATGATCTTTTCCGCAGGAAATCCCGGGATTTCTTCCGCAAGAATATGTTGTGCTTTTTTCAGGATCTCAGGTGAGATACTGACTGCATCGCAGGAAACAAAAATCACAGATTCCCCATCTTTTTCCAGAACCAGCGCATTTGCCAGAACCGGGTTATAACATCCCATTGATACCCGCATATTGAATTGCCCGGGAATGGGTGTTGGTGCATCCGGTGCAATGGAACGTTTCCCCCAGCCGATTTTCAGTTGATTCTTCATAAAGCCTCCTTTATTTTTCAGAGTTCAAACCAAGCAGCATCTTTAAGGTTTCTTCCACAAGTTCCTGTCCGCCTTTCGGAGAAACCTGGTTGCAATAAGGCGTTGCGCTGTATCCCTTGTTGCGAACGCCCTTTTCCGTTGCCAGATAACTTCCGACACCATAGGGATCCGTCACAAGCTGAACAATGAATGTCTGTTCAAAAGGACTCCGCGCCTGAATTCGGTGCTGATAATCCAGAAACAGCTCAAAGCGGTTGGTAGCAAATGCCATGTCCCCGATCCGGACCACATGAATGTCCGTGGTGATCCCGGGTTCTTTCTCCTGGATTTCATACCGGGCAAGAAGACTTGCAATTCTGTTCTGACGGGTTTTCAGCGTGCTGTTGAAAATCAGCTGATCCCAGGGATCGCCTCCGGTTTTGAACTTCAGTTTCATGACTTCTGCATGGTTTTTCTTTTCCTGATCTATCAGTACTTTCGGGAAGAGACGTCTTGAAAGTTTCACTGTTCTGACTTCATGTTTGAAAACCGGCTGACTCCGTTTATCCTGACTTGCCCACGACAGCACTTCGTCAAAGGCTGCCGCGATCCGGTTTGCGATATCCTCAGCTCGCATCAGTTCCAGTGCATCATATTCATGCTGACGACGGAACGCTTCTGCGCTCCAGTTGCTTGGATTTCTCATCGGATTCCGCATGTATGCCGCCATCTTTTCTTTATATTTCAATCGGTAACGGCGCAGTTCAGCAGCATTGTAATGGAGTTGACGGGGAGATAGATCTCCGGCCGCAGCAGATTGACAAATCACCCCGATCTTCCCATATTTCGCCTCAAGTTTTTCCCGGACATTGTGCCAGAAACTCGCGTAAAGCATCCATGCGGTTTCATTTGTTTGTGCCGGACAGGGAACATTGATGATTGCCCCGGTCAATCTGCCTCTGCGGTCAAAGGTGTACATCAGATTGATAAATGCATCTGTTCCGGCCTCATAGCAATCGAAATCCGGATCGTTGGTTCTGCCGTACATTTTGCCATGACCGTTCACAGCAGTCCCGGCGGCATTGGATTCCGTCTTTCCTTTATCCACAAGATAGATGGTTCTGCGGCTGTGTCCGGTGGTGGCGAATCCATAACCGTAAGCAATGGAACCGGGGGCACGTTTTGCCCAGGCATCCTTGATTGCATCTGCAACCTGTCTTGCAATCCACGTCTGCATTTCAGAAGAAGAGATCACTTCAACCCTGCGCGGATAATCTGCTGCTATATCATTGGCAGAAGGTCCTGCATGGGTATGTGTGGAATTCAGAATAATTTTTTCCACAGGGATCTCCGGCTGTTCCGCGTTCAGAAACTCATAAACTTTTTTCAATGCTTTGGGATGGAACAATACCATATCCACAGAAACAAAGATTGCAGCCTCCTCTCCTTTACTGACGGCAAGAGCACTGGCAAGCACAGGAGAGTATTGTCCCTGAGAGATCCGCAGGAAAAACTGTCCTGTAATAGGAACCGGCCCCTCTTTTGCAATGGAACGTTCGCCCCAGCCGATCATAAGCGTTTCGCCCGAAAGCTGCCCGTTACAGGGTTCAAGCGAACTGCAGGCTGTAAACATCACCAGAACGGAAAGGGAAAAAATCCAAACAATGAACTTTTTCATGCGTTCTTTCTCCGTTCTTCCAAAATCGCATTGATTCTTTCCGGATCAATCTGATCAATATTGGAAAAGATCTTGTCGATTCCGGCGCGCACCTGTTCTGCAATATCCAAACCGTTGGGCGCACGGAGACTCTGCACGATGGAAATATGCTTTCTGCTGTACTCCAATGCATTGGGATATTTCTCAAGAGAATAATCCACCCCTTCGTCAGCGCCCGGAATGCTCCAGGGATAACCGAGACCATAAGCATTCTTCGCGCGGAAAACCGTCATCTCAGGAAGAATGAAACGCTGCCAGACACTTGCCACGATCCCTTCATCACGGAGCGCAGCCGCAACAGCATCCCGGAAAATGACCTGCTGTTCCGGATCGGTGATCCCCATTTTCGCAAAATCGATCCGGAGATTGAAATTATACCAGTTGTGGGTTGCCCATTCCGGTTCAAGAGGAAGAAGAAGGTTCGGTGTGCCTGCCAGCGATTTCAGCAGATACTCTCCATTCTCACGAAGAGTCTTGAAATAGAATTCGTACTTGGAAAGCTGGCCCCGGGCGTAGGCGGCTGTCAATTCATTGTTGCGGTACATCCAGCCGAGAGCATAGGCGTGATAATCCCGGCTCTGTTCCGGACGGGAGGTCTCCCCGAAACTCCAGAGCTTTGCCGCATTATCAAAAATTTCCTGATTGTCCGTGACAAACATTCCGCCTTCACCGCAGCTCAGGCATTTATTCTGATTGAAACTGAACGCCGCACAGTCACCGAGCGTTCCGGCTTTTCTGCCCTTGTACATGGCTCCATGTGCCTGACAGGCATCTTCGATCACCTTCAGATTATGCTTCTTTGCAATCGCATTGATCTTGTCCATATCGTTGCAAAGTCCATGGAGCTGGACAACGATGATCGCTTTCGTCCGGGGCGTGATCGCAGCTTCGATCTTATCCGGATCCATCAGGAAGGTTTCCGGATCAATGTCTACGAAAATCGGAATGGCATCATGGTGAAGAATACAGGTCGCGCTGGAACTCCAGCTGTATGCCGTAACAAGAACATGATCTCCGGCTCCGATCCCGCATCCGACAAGACACATGTGGAGCGCCGCAGTTCCGGAGTTCGTGAAAAGCGCAAGCTTGTTTCCGTTCCATTCACAAAACTCTTTTTCCAACTCAAGATTATGCTTGCCCCGTGACTGGACTTTGCTGTACAGTGCATCCAGCACCAATTCTTCATCGATCTTATCCACAGGCGGCCAGCTGACGACTTTGCTCACATCAACCGCCGGTTTCCCTCCGTAAATTGCAAATTCTTCGCTCATAATCTCTCATCCTTTCCTTTTTGAAATTACCTTTTCGGTTTCATTTTTTGCCCGCTGCCGGGATCTCTTTGTGTTTAATATATCGGGCATTTTTCAGAAATCAATCTCTTTGCAATAGCATTATTTTGCCAATTATATAATATTTATGACGTTTTGTTTTTTTATTTTTTTTGCGCAGAATGAGAGAAACGATTTTTGTTAAATCAATATAACTTATTGATAATTATAATATTGCACAATATTATAAACTTGATTCAAAAAGTTGTTTTTTTTGAAAACAGATTTGACAATCTTCAAATCAGCATTACATTACCATGAAGAATCAGAAATGCTGCTATTCAAGGAAAAAACTGTGGAACAGAAAACAGAATCAAGCTTTTGGACAACGCCCCCGAAAATCGTCTCCTTTGCAGTCCGCGATTACGAAAATATCTGGCGGCAGGAAGCTCATCTTTCCAGCTGCAATGAACTTCTGTACGTTCTGGATGGAAAATTTACACTGGAATTTGACCGCAGCCGCGGAACCGATATTCCCGCTGTGGCCGGCGACTTCCTGCTTGTCCCAAGAAGAGTGATGCATAAAGACGTTTTTGAACCTTTGCGTGGATTGCGGATCCTGATGATCATGTTCCACTGGCCAAATGCCCAGGAATACTTTTCAACAGTGACAAGTGTTGAACTGCACAGACTTGATTTTCTGACCCGTTCCGAAGCCCGCCGCAGACTGGATTTCCTGTATGATCTCTGGTGCAAAAAGCAAATCAGCATGGAAAATTTGAACGTGCAGCTTCATGCGCTGCTCCTGCTCTTCTACTGCGCGGTCATCCATTCGGATAAAACAGAGATTCCGGAAGCGGAGAAACTCGGCCACCCGAAGCTGATTCAGCAAACCAAATTTTTTCTGTCGCAAAATTATGCTTCCGATATTTCTCTGGAACAGACAGCTCAGCATTTCGGGATCAGCCCATCCTATCTGAGCAGACTTTTTCAACGGGAATTCGGTGTCAGTTTCTCTTCTTATCTGACTTCTCTCCGGCTGGAAAATGCTCTTTCCCTGCTGAATCACACCTCCCTCCAAATCGCTGAAATCGCCTACCGTTGCGGGTTCAAAGACAGCAGTTATTTTATCAAAGTGTTCCGCCAGCATTACGGCACAACTCCCGGAAATTACCGGTCATAAACAAGGGGGAACAGGGAAACAAAAAAGCCGTCGTTCCGGGGATGTAGAACAGACGGCTGAATTCAAAAGTTATACGAGTTTATCAGATATCAAGTTCGACCCAGATCTCATCGCCGCGATCTTCAATCAAAACCTTTACAGTCTTTCCGTTATCCATATGAGCATTTGCTCTGTAACGTTTATCTCCGATCTTTTCGGTGATCTCAACGCTTTCGCAGGAAGCTGCATCTCCGCCCAACAAGTTTCTTGCGATTTTATTCACAACAGGAACAGCGGCATCTTCCAATTGAGATTCTCTGCCGCAGCCGCTGAGAAATGCACAAGCAGCCACAAACAATGCGATAAAACATGCTTTACTGATTTTCTTAAACATAATTTTCTCCTTCAGAACATCCGTTCTGTTTTTATTTGTTATCCCCATTTATTTATGAATCTTTATAAATTAAGAAAGTTTTCAATCCTCAAAATATTCATCCGGGATTGTAACATAAACCATGTCTCCGCGCTCTTCGATCAGGACAGAAATATCGTTTCCGTTGTCGAGCGTCGCGATCGCCTTGTAATGATTATCTGTAATTTTCTCCGTAATTTTTACAGCAATACATTTTGCCGGATCATCAACATTTGCCTCCAGAATATCATTGACGACTTCGACAGCTGTTTCTTCCAGAACGGAATCATTTCCGCATCCGGCGAAAAACGATGCTATGGCGAGAAACAAAGCAACGAAACAGACTTTCCCAATCATTCTGAACATAAAAAAATTCCTCTCAAAAATTCTATTCTGATCTGTTTTGATTTTTGTTACATCATATACTTGCAATACATCAGATATTAATATATCCTGATTTCTTTTTTTTGCAACCTCAGAATTTAAAAAAATCGTTTTTTTGCCTGGATTACAGGATACGAAAAAAAAAGATCATGAGCTTTGCATGCCCATGATCTGTCTCACTCAAACTTCAAAATCCGGATAGTATTTGAGAATAAAACCGGTCAGCGGCGTGGGATCATCCATTCCATGCGGATGGTGTCCATAAAGTTCCCGGCGAACCACTTGAACATCTCCGCCGGCATCATTGATCTTCTTTTCCAGAATATCAATGTTCAGTTCCGGCAAAACCGATTGATCCTGCCCGCTGCGCAAAACAAGAACAGGGATCTTTGCCTTTGCGATCGCTGCATAGTTATTCATGGGGTTCTTCGGATGCTTTCTCAAGCCTTCCACATCGCTGACCCCATACGCCGCAAGATGTTTTTCTGTTTCTCCCTGCATGAACGGCAAAAGACTTTCCGGACAATTCCCTCTGTGACGATCTCCGGCAAAAGAGAGCGAACAGACCGGTGCATCCAGATACATTGCGCCCACAGTTTCCGGGTGCTCTGCCGCCCAGCGAAGGGAAAACAATCCTCCGTAACTCATCCCGATCAGAGCCGCCTTCTTATGAAAATGCATTCCCTGAAGCATCGCATAGAACTTCTCAAGGATCTTCACTCCCTTATCATTCAAATAAGTGGGAAAAACGTTCAAATGAACATGATGGAAGCCCCGGTCAAGCAGCTGGAGTGCCGGAGTTCTCGGAACAAACGATTCTGCCCATTGCAGACACCAGCTCCAGGGCAATCCCGGCGCCGGATGGGGCGGTTCAACAATAAAACCTTCGCAGCCGTCTATCTCAAAATTGTGCCGTTTATAGCCGTACCACTCCACGGTTTCCCCTTCGGGATAGGCAATTTTCTTTGTGCTCTGAAACGCGTATTTTTCTGTTCCTGCAGCTGTCAATGTACTATAATTCATTCCTGATCCAGCCATTTTTTACTCCTTTGCTGATGAATTTCGTCTGTTCTGGTTAATATAACAGAAAAAAATATAAAATCAAGGCGCAAA
>JAFTIQ010000081.1 GCA_017456805.1 Lentisphaeria bacterium | reverse complement strand
GAATTTCTGCTTGCACTGGAATCTTTTACGGTCACGCGGCTTAATACTTATATCCATCATATTGGCTGTTTTGTTCAGCATTTCTTCATGAATCAGTTGTTGGAACTCATTTTCCTTGACCGTGGAGAGATTCCGGAAGAGTTGAAAAGCACGATCACCGCTTATCCCCAGCTGACAGTAGTCGACTGGTTCCCGTCACCGGAAAAAATGCGGATCCCGGCAGAGATCCCTGGAATTCCGGAATCTGCTGTCAGGGCATTTGTCCGGGAAACAGGTTCTCCATCTTATCTGCCTTGTCCGGTAGCGGCATGTGCTTCCAAAGCATTGGGGACTCATGAAATTTTTGGAAACGGCGGACAGGAGGGTTTCGTTACTCTGGAATCCAACAGCGCGGCGGATTTTCAGCTGATCTTTCCCGTTCCGGTGAAAACAGCAAAATACCGTCCATCATTACGGAACGGGATTCCGGTTGAAATCAATGGAAATACTGTGAAATTTACTCTTGACGGAAATCGTTACGGCATTCTGGAAGTGAATTGCGGAGTGACTGATCTGCCCTGCTTTACGGTTTATCTTTTTATGGATCCTGTGATTCCCGCCCCTGAAAATGCTTTGTGGATCGAACCGGGCAGACATGTTGAAATTGATTATACAGCGGCGAAAACGATTGCATTCAAACCAGGTGTGCACTATCTTCCGGAAGACCGCTTGAGACCGGTTTCGGATCATGATATTTATCTTTCCCCCGGAGCGGTTCTGAAGTGCGGACTGACTTGTGAAAGCGGGAAAAATCTACGGATTTACGGCAGCGGGATTTTTGACGGAACACTTATCCGGCGGAATCCCGGAGAGAATTGGAAGGGCAGGGCAGATGATTCATTCATCCACTTCTTTGAAGGAAAAAATATTGTGTGGGATGGTCCCATGATCTTCAATTCTCCCTTCTGGAATCTTGTTCCGGAAGGAACTCACGACATGGTGATCCGTCATCACAAAGCTGTGACTTGGGCTGTGAATTCCGATGGAATCCAGCCTCGATCCTGTGTAAATCTGCTGATTGAAGATTGTTTTTTTAAATGTTCTGATGATTCTATTGCCATCAAAACCCGCAGAGCTTCCGGAATGCACTCGCATAATATCACGATCCGGAATGTTGTTACTTGGAACGATGCCGGTAGTTCTCTGGAAATCGGTCATACTTCCCAAGGGGATCTGCTGGAAAATGTGACATTTGAAAATATTGAGATTATCCGGACTTGTGGCGGATATTGTCATATTTACCTGATCGACCACAGCACTGTCCGGAATGTGAGATATGAAAATATTTATATGGAGGGCAATCAGTTTCACGTTCCGGAGATCAGTTTTACGATTGCAGAGAACTTTTATTCTACCGATGATACGCGCGGGAAGATCTGCGGGGTCCTTCTGAAAAATCTGCATGTGGAAAAGGAATTCAGTGGAATTGTTCTTTGCGGATTTGATGAATCGCACCGTGTAGAAGATATTTCTTTGGAAGGGCTTTTCATTCACAGGGATGGTACCGTGAAGAAGTTTTCCGGCGATGTTCCGTATAAAAAGCTGGAATTTGCAGATCCTGTCCGGATCAGATGAGGGAAGTACGGGGAAAAAAGAAAAAATCCGTGTTTTTATAAGAAAAAAGTTCTTGAGAAAACCTTGAAAAATAAGCGATTCGGGGTTATATTACAGAGTTCGCATATAAACCCAATAATAAGGAGTTGCCAAAATGCAATTTACACATGAAGTCGAACAGATGTGCTGTGTCGCCAAGGGCCCGAAACACGGTCCTGCTCCGATCCCGCAGGAAGGGAAATGGACAAAGGCAAAGGAAGTCACAGAGATCTCCGGTCTCACCCACGGTGTTGGCTGGTGTGCCCCTCAGCAGGGTGCATGCAAACTGACCCTCAACGTCAAAGACGGAATCATTCAGGAAGCTCTCGTTGAAACGATCGGCTGCTCCGGAATGACCCACTCTGCAGCTATGGCGGCAGAAATTCTTCCGGGAAAAACCATTCTCGAAGCCCTGAATACTGACCTTGTTTGCGATGCAATCAACACTGCAATGCGCGAACTTTTCCTCCAGATTGTCTACGGACGCACCCAGACAGCTTTCTCCGAAGGCGGTCTTCCCATCGGTGCCGGTCTGGAAGACCTCAAACAGCTCCGCTCCATTACCGGAACCATGTACGGTACCTCTGAAAAGGGTGTCCGTTATCTGGAAATGGCAGAAGGCTATGTGACCGGTCTTGCTCTCGATGAAGACAACCAGGTCATCGGCTATGAGTTTGTCAACCTCGGCAAGATGATGGAAGCGATCAACTCCGGCAAGGAAGAGATCCTCAGCATGCCTGCCAAGGACCTCGTCAAGAAATTCCAGAAGACCTACGGCCGCTTCGCAGATGCTGTCAAGGTCATCAACCCGCGCAAGGCATAAGGAAGGGAGCTCGTTACTATGGCACTTTTTGAAAGCTACGAACGTCGTATTGCTCAGATCAACAAGTTTCTGAACGATAACGGGATCGCTTCCATCGAAGAAGCAGAACAGATCACCAAAGGCAAAGGCCTTGATATCTATCAGCGCGTGAAAGATATTCAGCCCATCTGCTTTGAAAACGCATGCTGGGCATACCTGGTCGGTGCAGCTGTTGCTATCAAGCGCGGTCAGACCGTTGCCAGCGAAATCGCA
Source organism: Lentisphaeria bacterium (assembly GCA_017456805.1). The sequence continues at coordinate 9,723 of JAFTIQ010000081.1, read as the reverse complement.
AAGACCCTCGGCGAAGGTTTGCAGAGCTTCTGCATCCCCGGTTCTGTTGCTGATGACCGCAAAGTCGGTATCGGTCACGGAAACCTGGCTTCCATGCTTCTGGAAGATCAGACCAAATGCTTTGCTTTCTGCGCAGGTCACGAATCCTTCGCAGCTGCTGAAGGCGCAATCGGTCTTGCACGCAGCGCAAACAAAGCTCGGAAAGAACCCCTCCGCGTCATCCTCAACGGCCTCGGAAAAGATGCCGCTATGATCATCAGCCGTATCAACGGTTTCACCTTCGTTGAAACCGAATTCGATTATGCTACCGGCGAACTCAAAGTCGTCGCTGAAAAGGCATACTCCAAAGGCGAACGTGCAGCGGTCCGCTGCTACGGTGCTGACGATGTCCGCGAAGGTGTTGCTATCATGTGGAAAGAAGGCGTGGATATCGCTATCACAGGAAACTCCACCAATCCGACACGCTTCCAGCATCCTGTCATGGGTACCTACAAGAAAGAACGCGTTGCCGCTGGCAAACCCTTCTTCTCCGTGGCATCCGGCGGCGGTACAGGAAGAACCCTTCACCCCGATAACATGGCAGCCGGTCCTGCTTCCTACGGTATGACCGATACCATGGGCAGAATGCACTCCGACGCTCAGTTCGCCGGAAGCTCCTCTGTTCCCGCTCACGTGGAAATGATGGGCTTGATCGGTATGGGTAACAACCCCATGGTCGGTGCTTCTGTTGACGTTGCTGTGGCAGTTGCTCAGGCAATGGCATAATTGATCCGCTGATCAATTCCAAATATTTTAAGGGACTGCTTTTTTACTGAAAGCAGTCCCTTTTTTTAGCCTGATTCACAAAAAAAAGCTGCTGAGAGCCTTTTCAGCTCTCAACAGCCCCGACAATCAATCGGAAGATTATTTGAATGTGAAGGCGGCAGAGTCGGTTTTCAGACGTTCCGCCAATGCACTGTTGGAGATCCTTGCCGCAGGCTGCCAGATCCCGAAACGCATTTCCTGAAAATCTTTTTTCAGATTGAATTTCAAATAGATTTTCCAGGAGCTCCGGACCAATGCCTCTCCGGATGCGACACCTGACTGATCTACAAACAGCCAGCAGGGGCCTGCACCTTTCTTCTCTGAAGAACCATCCAGTTCCTTATCCTGAAAGATAAAAGAGGTGTCCTGCGGGGTCAATTTAACCCATTTGCTGTTGTGGGTATAGGTTTTGGCAGGAGTGATCAGCTCCCTGTTATAAGAACCGTTGAAGATCACTTTTTTATTGATGATTTTCAAGAGTGACGGCAGAGCCTGAAATTCGACAACTGCTTTTGTCAGAGGTTCCACGCTTTCCTTATCGTAGATCAGCCGTCCCCAGAGTACGGGAGAATCCGGGCGCATGAAGAGACGCAGGGTGAATTTTGTACCGTCGAAATTGAGTTTCAGATCCATTCCGGAACAGTCGCCTTCCTTCCAGAGAGAAAGTTTTTCTTTTTCAAAATCCAGTTCCTGCATCTTGATTCCGTTAACGGTCAGAGAGAAGAATCCGCCCACGAAATTCTGGTTGGTTTTTCCACCGAGATTCATGGCGAACTGTTGGGATTTCTCTCCGACAGGTTTGGAGAGCGTGAATACCAGCGGGTATCTGTTATGCTTATTGGAAATAGTGACTTCCTCCCGCAGGGAGTAGCGTTCCGGTCTGTAAACCTGGGCTTTTTTCTGAATGGCTTGCACGGGCTCTGCGGCAGAAAGAATACTTCCTGCAAGAACGGCTGACAGCAATAATAATTTTTTCATATTTTATTCTCCTTTACCTGCAAATTTGATAATGCCGAACATGGAAAGATTCCGATTGTTTCCGAGAGTCATGGATGTTCCGCTGTATTCCCCTTGCGCACCGGTTTTGTTCCGGACGATGTTGCACAGCCAGCTCTGATAAGCCCGCGGTGCGGCAATATCGAACACAGTAAAGGGAATATAAAATTCAGCGGTCCACTGAGTATCGGTATAGACAGATTCAATTTTCACCCCGGGCGCTTTCCAGTATTTATCAAAGGGCTGAAGGATCGGCAGGAACCGCTGGGATCCGAAGAATTTCTGATTCAGGGGGTCAAATGCGATCTGGTATACCGTTTCCTGCTTCATGCCCGGAGAGAAAATCAGCTCAAAATTGTCATTCTGGAACACCGACTGTTTGTTGCTGAATGTGGGTTTGTAAGGTGTTTTGATCAGACCGTAGATTCCTGTTTTATCCCATGCGAGTTTCACTTCTGCCGGATACTTGACCGGATTCCCGCTGCCTTTGGGATCGATCAGTTTCATCGGTTTGATTTCCTTCCAGAATGCTTCTGTTTCTTTTCCGTCCAGAGTGACTTTCTGTGACCGCAGGAGCTGGTACACCTTATAGACAGGGCGTTCATAAGAAAGCTGATTTCTGACGGATGCAATGGCATCTTTCCAGGGAGCCATGAAGAGTTTCAGCCGTTTTTCCTCCACGGTTCCGGGCTTGACAGATGCCTGAGCCTGAGCAAGGAGTTTTTCCATTTTCTCAAGTTCCGGAATGGGATAGATCACGGACATCTGGGAATTATCATCGTCCAGACCGTATTTCATGTAGCAATCCCGCAGGAGCTGATGGAACTGACGCAGGAACTTTCCTGTTTCCTTACCATAGAACGGTTCCCAGTGGGCATCGATCGCTGCCGCAGCGTTCCAGTTCGGGTTCCATTCGCTGCGGTAAGCCGCATAAAGCGAGTAATAATAGAACCACATATTTCCGGGGATCCCGCAGCATTGACCGAAATAGAGGTGGCTGTTTCCAAGATATTTTCCGAATTTTTTGGGGATATCGCCAACGAATTCTCCATTGACAGCCAGCACGAAAGGACTGTTGCTGGAGTAGGTCCAGAATTTCTGAATGGGTCTGTTCCCGAGGGCAACATACCACTCTTCCGCGATTTTCAGCATTTCTCTCATGTGGCGCGGACTGCGCACCTTGTTGGGAAGATCCCCCAGACAAAGCTGGACTTCCGTGTTCGGCGGCAATTTCCAGCGGGGATCATTTCCTGCATAGCGGACGTTGTAATATGCCATGATCCATAATTTTCTTCCGGGCCATTCCTGATTGATCCGGTTTGCAAGATACTGATGGAACCGGGCATAAATATTTGCCATTCCGGCGTTGGGACCGCGCTTTATATCCTGCTGAGTCATCAGATTGAGTTTCCGGACGACAGGATCATTGAACACTTCCTGATCGGGCATCAGGGTGTCGCACATCCCGAAGGAGATATTGGTCAGGTTGCAGCAGGCATAACCGCCTTCATTGATTTTTCCGTTGGAATCATAATACCGTTTCAGAGAATCGATCAGCAGATCTGCAAATTTAAGATCAATGACATTGAAATAGTTGCCAACGTGACTCTTGGGGTTGTACCAGAAATTTCCGCCGGGGGAGGTGTAAAAAATCGTTTTCAACTGATCGGGGAAGGATTGTGCCATCCGCTCCGGACGGGGATTGTGTCCGCCGGCACCGGGTTGATCTCCGCCCAGACGCAGCTTTTCATAAAAAAACATGTCCTTATGGGTGAGCGGTCCGAGCCATTGTTCCCAGAATTTCCGTGGACGTCCGGCTGCCAGACAGGATGTGATGGAATAAATCCCGCCGCGAGTCTGGAAATAAGGGGCATCCTGATAGAAAACCGGAGTGATCGTCAGGTTTTTGATTTCCGGAGTCAATGTTCCATATTCTCCGGGAAAATAGAAGCGGACTCCCAGAAAGCGTTCCACAAAATCGTATGCACCGTACCAGGTTCCGGTTCTTGCACCCAGCTGTTCCAGCGGCTTCATATTGTACCCTTCGATCAAAGAAGAGTCATGTCCGGCAATGATGATCCCCCGGGGAAATGTCTTAACCGCAAATCCCTGATTGGGAAGCTTGAAAACATCAATCCCCTGTTCTCTTGTGAGAGCACAATCACCGACGACGATCACATTTTTTCCGGCAGGGATGTTTTTGACATCCACGACCTGAACTTTTTTCCCGGTGCATTTCTCGATTGCCTCTGTCAGCACTTTGATTGCAGGTTCGATACTTTTCTGACTTCTGCATTTGGATGCCATCCGCTTTTCCGCCTGAAGATCTGCTGCGATCACAAAGTTCAATTCTCCGTTGACGACCATTTTCAGGGGTGCATGAGCCGGGGGCGTTTCATATTTCACGGGAAACACTTCCGGTGAATTCAAATCATACCCTGCTGCGATTCCGGTTATGAACAGAAACAGAGCAGCGGAACAGAGTTTACAGAATGTGAAAATTTTCATTTTTTTCCTTTCCCTTTCATCTCGAACTCTTTCTTCAGGAAGTCTCTGACAAATGCAGATTCTTCCGGACACTTGTTGATTTCCCTGTCGCCCAGAATCACAAGATCATGGATTTTTCCGTCAGCAAGATATTTCCGGGCGCGTTCCAGCTGGATTTTGAGGAATTGTTTTCCATTGACATTGGCGGCGGCGAAGTAATCATAGATAAAGATTCCCAGCATGATCTCTTTCCCGGGAAATGCCAGGCGGAATTTTTCAATCGCAAGGTCAAGTTTCGGGAGCTGATATTTGTATCCGACCCAGAGATTGATTGCGTCCACATAGGGTTCCACAAGCTCCAGGAACGGGGAATCCATCTCGCCGACATAAACCACGGAATAGAGTTTGAGATCCGGATTATGCTTTTTCAATGCAGCGGAGATTTTTTTTACTTCCTTCAGAGAGATGTTGCGTCCGAAGTTGCCGATCAGATCATCGATCATACCGCCTTTGATATTCGGATATTTCAGGGAGAGTTTGCTGATGAGTTCTGCTGTTTCCTCATCGGTTCCGCAAACCACACCGGGAGAACGGCTGATAGAGGAGAGCTGACACAAAAGTTTTTTTGCATTTTTATGGATTCTGATCGCTTCTTCATCGGTGGGGCCGTACATATATACGACGTTATCCATTCCGAAGAATTCAGCACCTTTCATTGCGCAGTCAGGTTCATCCGATCCGCCCCAGTAGGGAGTTGGTCCGCCCCAGATCCAGGTGTTTTCTCTGGAAAAATGATCGGGACCTTTATGATCCATGAGCGCAAAGGTTTCAGCAATCGCCTGATCCAGCTTTTTATTGTAAGCGGCGAGTCTTTTCCGTTTTGCCGGAATATCCGGTTTTCCAGCTCTGGTTCTGCGGTCGAGTTCGATCCTCAGCTGTTCCGCGGTGGTTCCGATCAACTGTGTTTTCTGAAGCGCATCTTTAAACATAAGAGTTCCTTTTGTATTTCTGACCCATCTGTATTTTTTGTTTCTTTTTAACTATATCACAAGTAAAATCGTTTTTCAATGAAATTCCATCTTTTTTTTGAAAGTTTATTGACCCACCCGGAAAAGTGTGCTATATTACCTGATGAAAAAGAAAATCCGGAGTTCAATATGGCGATTTCAAATGATATTATCGATCTTCTGCGGCAGGAGATTCAGGATGGAAAATATCCGATCAACAGCCGTTTTCCCTCAGAATTTGAACTGGGGGAGCGGTTCAGTATCAATAAAAAAACTGCGAACAAAATCGTAACGCTTCTTGTGGCAGAAGGATTCCTGAAACGGGGGATCGGAAAACAGGGAACGCTTGTCAGACAGATTGAAAAATATCCGAAGTATCACATTGCTTTCCTGGGAAGTCTGAAACCTCCCCATTATGCGCGGATCGTTGATGGATTGCAGGCCGCCGCCATCAGAGATCATTCCATGGTCAGTGTCTTTTCCCCGGATCAGGAGTTTTTCGGAACAGTTCTTCAGTATTTGCAGTCGCTGCAAGTAGATGCCATTGTGGCAAATGGATATGGATTGCTGCCGGAAACCGGAATTCCGGTCATCTATGTGGAAGATCAGAACGGCCCACTGATTTTTCCGGAATTTGTGACATGCGATTCATTTACTGCCGGATATCAGCTTGCCCGTTCTGTTTTGGAAAAGGGACACCGGGAGATCGTTTTTCTTTATCACATCCGGAACAATCCTCACCGGCTGGAAGGGATGTACCGGGCTCTGGAAGAATATGGGATCACGGATGGCAAAAGCAGAACGTTTACTTTGATGGAACATTCCTTGAGCGAATGTAATCTGGTCCTTCAGCGGATCCGGGATAAGTACCCGGAATTCTCAGCCATCCTTGCCTGTTCCAATGATAATACATATCACATGATCCGGAGCTTGCAGAGTTATTCTATCGACTGGATGGGCAAAATCGCGCTTGGCGGATTCGGGAACATTCCCGGAGTCAGTGATATTTTTCCCACGGTTTCGGTGGATCAGCACCCGTTTCAGATCGGGGCTGAGGCGTACCATCAGATCGTGAAAAAAATAAAAGATCCCGGTTCCCTTGTTCAGAAACATGTGGAAACCGAGATCATTCACACGGAAAACATTCCGTTGATCTGAGGATAATCAGATAAATTCTGAAGCCATCTGATCCAGCGTGCCTTCAGCGATCGCCTGACGGATCCGTTTCATCAAATCCATGAAATAGTGAATGTTGTGAATGGTCAGGAGCTGGACTCCCAGAATTTCATTCACGTTCAGGAGATGACGGATATAAGCACGGGTGAAGTTCTGACATGCATAGCAGGTGCAGGTTTCATCAATGGGGGTGAAATCATCAAAATACTTTCCGGCCTTCACCGGAAGCGTGATTCCTCCTTTGATAAAGGCAGAACCATGCCGCGCCAGACGGGTGGGCATCACACAGTCAAACATATCGATTCCCCGGCGCACATTCTCATAGATCTGCTTCGGAGTGCCGACTCCCATCAGATATCGCGGTTTATCTTCGGGAAGACAGGGGGTCACCCGTTCCACACATTCAAACATGATCTCTTCCGGCTCTCCAACGCTGAGCCCTCCAATGGAATAACCGTCAAAATCCATCTTGACCAGTTCCTCCGCAGAGTGTTTCCGGAGGTCATGATAGACAGACCCCTGAACGATTCCGAACCGGAATTGATGGGGATCCAGCGGCTGTTCTCTGGACATCAGTTCCCAGCGGAGGGTTTGTTTCAAAGATTTTTCTGCATCTTCATAGGAACAGGGGTAAGGAGTACATTCGTCAAATGCCATGACGATATCAGATCCAAGCGCGCGCTGGATCGCCATGGATTCCACTGGTCCGAGAAAATATCTTGACCCGTCAATGTGAGAGGCAAATTCTACACCGTCCGGTTTCATTTTCCGTAAATTGGAAAGACTGAACACCTGAAATCCCCCGCTGTCAGTGAGGATCGGATGATTCCAGTTTTCAAATTTATGAAGTCCGCCTGCCTTCCGGATCAGATCTTTTCCGGGACGCAGCATCAGGTGATAGGTATTCCCGAGAATGATCTGGACATTTTCCTCTTCCAGTTCACGGGGGGACATTGCTTTGACGGTTGCCCGGGTTCCCACCGGCATGAAGATTGGAGTATCCACATCCCCATGAGCAGTATGCAGTTTGCCCAGACGTGCCATGGAGGTGGAATCTTTTTTCAAAAGTTCGTAAAGAGCCATCAGAGGAACATCCCTTGTTTCAGTTGATTCAATGTTTCGCCGGGAATCCCCAGAGCTTCTGCAAGGCGGAATGTCAGCGGAATCGCCGCCCCGGGACCTTTCCCGGTCAGGATCCTGTCACCGGAATCTTCCGTCAGTTCCCCGGTATAAACGAGCCCCTCCACACCGTCTTCTGTTGTGGGATAACCGGTTACTTTGCGTCCGGCGGAAAGACCAGCCTTTGCGAGCACGATGGGCGCTGCACAGATGGCGCTGACAAATCCCCCGGCTGCGTGAACGGTACGGATCAGTTCGATGACTCCCGGATTGTCCCGGAGATTGGTCGCCCCGGGAAGTCCGCCGGGCAGATAGACCAATTGCAGTTTTTCCGGATCAAGATCCTCCAGCATGACTTCTGTGTTCACCTGGATTCCCCGGGAGGATGCAACCGTTTTTCCTGTCACTCCGGCAAGAATGACCTTCAAACCGAGCCGGCGGAAGATGTCTGCGGGTGCGAGGGCTTCGATTTCTTCAAAGCCGTCAGCGAGCAAAATCGCAATTTCATTTCTCATATTTCAATATCCTTTCCTTGTTTCTCATAAGAGTAATATAGCATAGAATCAGAAATATTCTCAGCGGAAATGAAAAAATATCAAACTTTTTTCGCCGGATGCCTGTAACTTCCGGGGGAGAATCCGAAAAACTTTTTGAACGCTTTGGAGAAATGAAACCTGTCTGCGTAACCGGTCCCCATGGCAATTTCATCAATCGTCTCATTGGAATAAATCAGTTTCCGGCGCGCATATTCCATCCGCAAGTTCAAAAGATAGCGTCCGGGGGACATTCCCATTTCCTGACGGAAGAGTTCATAGAAGTGATTTCTGCTCAGACCTGCCCGTTTGCAAAGTTCGCTGTTTGACAATGGTTCCTGAAGATGGCTGTTGATGGATTCCACGGCTTTCCGGATCCCCGGACTCATGATCTGTTCTTCCGGTTCCAGAAAATCTTCTTCCGGAATCTCTGTAAGAAAATGATAAAGCATGTGCCGTATCAGCAATGCTTTTCTTCCTTCTTCGGCACATTTCTGAATCTTTTCCACCTGATCTCTGACAGAGCCTGCGGGGAAAAGAAAGATCTTCCGGCGAACCCGGTCAAAGGGCGGAGGTGTATTGAAATGAAGATAAAATTGCCGGAAGGAATGTTGACATCCTGTTGAAAATTTTGTATAGGGCGGAATCAGTACAACATGATCGCCGGTCAGCGGGATTTCTTTTCCGTTCAAATAAATCACTGCACCGGGTTCAGGGTTCCAGTAAAAAATCCAGAAGGGATATACTGTATCGGTAAAAATCCAGTTGTCCACATCCGAAAAACAACATAATATCATGGAAATATCAAATGCTTCCCGGGTATCGGTTGAAATAATAAAAAAAGGATGATTTGACATAAGAAAATTAGATCCTGACATTTTAATTTGTTGGATTTCGAGTATAATATAAGTGTCATTGATCATTTTCGCAAGTACAAAAAATAAAAAAATGAGGAAAAAAGATGAAAATCAGTGCAGAACAGAGAAAGAGACTCAACATCGCCCTGGATCGTCTGAATGCGAAATTCAAGGAAATGAAAAAGGCTCATCCCGAAGTTCTTCTCGGTGAAACAGAAGCTCCCGCTCCCGAAGGTTATGTGGAAGAAGATCCCCTCCGCAAACACGGCAGCACCGAATGGGCTGGCTATCTCAACCCCGAAAATGAAGAACTGGACAAGATCCTTCTGGAAATCCTTGCAACAGCTCCCAAGACAGATCCCGCCAAAATGGCAAAGATCACCAGTGAAAATCTCTGGGTTTGGGGCGGACCGACTCCCTTCTGGGGCGGAACTATGGCGGATGATACCCTCGTCAAAGGCGCAGATTACTACGGCGCAGAAAATGTCGTCTATGTCTATGGCCCGACAGATGACAAGATGATGTCCATGCACAGCAAGTACAAACGGATGCTCTGCCAGATCAACGCCACCTGCCGTACCCCGGGGGCTCAGGGGGAATTCACAGATGAAGAAAATGCGGAATACCTGAGCAAGCTCTCTCTCAAGTATCCCAACATCATCGGTGCAATGTGCGATGACGTTACCACGGCTTTCCTCAAAATTGCGCTTCCTGAATCCTTCGAAGCCCGTTACAGAGGTTTGA
>JAFTIQ010000080.1 GCA_017456805.1 Lentisphaeria bacterium | reverse complement strand
CGGACACGGGCAAATCTGAAAATCCAGGAAGGCTGCAATAACTTCTGCGCCTACTGTATCATTCCCTATAAACGGGGACGGGAACGTTCCCGGGATCTGGAGGAGACCCTGAAGGATTTCCGGCATCTGGTGTCTCTCGGGTTTCAGGAGATCGTTCTGACAGGGATCAACACCTGCACCTACAACTGCCGGGGTGCCAGACTCAATGACCTGCTGGAACGGATGCTGGAAACAGAGGGAAATTACCGGATCCGGATCGGTTCCACTGAGCCGGGACCAATGCTGAAAAAAATCGTGGATGTCATGGCAAAAGCCAATGGAAAACTCTGCGAATTCCTGCATCCTTCCCTGCAAAACGGATCCGATACAATCCTGAAACGGATGAACCGGCATTGCCTGACGGAAGAATATGCAGAATATGTGCAGTATGCCAGAGAAAAGGTTCCCCACATTCATATCGGAACCGATATCATCACCGGCTTCCCGGGAGAAACAGAAGAGACTTTTGAGGAAACCGTGGCGTTTGTTGAAAAAATCCGGTTCGCCAACATTCATATTTTCCCCTTCTCCCCGCGGAAAGGAACAGCCGCTTATACTATGAGGCCCTGCGTTCCAAACAATCTTGCCGGAATAAGAGCGGAGAAATTGAACAAACTCAAAGAGATCTTCGCAGAGGAATTCCGGGGTTCTCTTCTGGAAACAGAACAAACCTTCCTGCCGGAACAGGATGGAATCGGATGGACCGGAAACTATATCCGCGTCAAAGCCCCCGGAACAGGTCTCTCCAGAATCAAAATCACCAACACAGATCAGGAAATCGCGGAAGGAAAACTGATCAGGGAAAAAGGAGAATAAAATGCATATTGAAAATGCCGCAACAGATATTTGGAACGGTTTCAAACGTCATATATTCGATTTCCAGGGACGGGAAGCGTGGATCGTGGAACCGGAAACCGCCGCTCCCGGCACCCCATGGACATGGTGCATGGAATGGCCAAACGCATTCGTCCCCAGAACAGGCGTTCCGGATCTGCTGAAAAAAGGATTCCATCACGTCCATCTCAAGGCGCTCGGACACGGAAACGATGAAGATCAGAAAGCCTTTGCAGCATTCCATGATCATCTCGTCAAACAGTACGGATTCTCCAAAAAATGCGGATTGATCGGATTGAGTTTCGGCGGACTTTACTCCTGCCGCTTTGCCGCATTCCACCCGGAAAAAACCGCATGTATCTATCTGGATGCGCCCTTATGCAGTTTCCATAAGTTTTTCCATGCTGATCTGGTGGTCGAAGACTATCAATTGAAATATGCCGCCGATTATTTCGATCTGCCGGGACTGCCCATCAATCTTGCTCATAAACTGAAAGACTGCCCGATCCTTCTCATCTATGGGAAGGCAGATACTACGGTTCTGCCGGAATACAACTGTGAAATGCTCACTGCCCGGCTGGAACGTCAGAACGGCAGCGGAAAAGTGGAAATCATTGCCCGCAACGCATGGGCACATCATCCACATGGACTGGATGATACAGCTCCGATCGTGGATTTCATGACAGCTTACTGCTGAGCAAGTTCAGACATTCTGTCCCTGACTCAGAAAATAGAAAAACAGTGCATTCAGCACAAGGCCGTGCCGGATCTCCCCGGTGGAGATCATTCGCTGAAGCTCTTCCTGAGACACCTCTTCCGTCTCAATACACTCCGTTGCTTCCATCAACGGAGCAGAAACTTTTTTGGCATGATCAATAAAAACGGTAAAACAACAGTTGCCCTGGATCGCCGGATTGGGTGAAACTGTTCCGATGATCCGGGGATTCTTTCCGGCATAACCGGTTTCTTCCAGAAGCTCTCTGGCTCCCGCCGCCTCCGGCGAGGGATCGGAGGGATCGATACACCCTCCGGGAATTTCAATTTCCTCCTGCATCGTTCCGGGGCGGAACTGGCGGATCAAAAGGATTTTCCCTTCCTCTGTCCGGGCGATCACATTGACCCAGTTCCAGGAAGAAAGAGTGATAAAATCGATTTCTGCATCTGTCCGGGCACATTGAAACCGCTCCGAACAGACAGCAAAGATCGGGGTCCGGAAGATCTCTTTCCGTTCCCCGATTGATTTCCATTGATCCGACGTGCTCATGGCTTAATTCATTTCCACATAGTGTTCCTGGATCTTCGGTGTACGCATTGCGATATTGGCAAGGTGATCCCCGAGTTTTTCCAGTTCCCAGAGCATTTCCACAAAGATCACATTGGATTCCACAGCGCATTTTCCGGCATCGCGGCGTTTCACATGATCTTTTTCATACTGGCGTGCCAGCTGGTTGATCTCGCGCTCATTCTTGAGCGCTTCCGTAGAAACTTCAATAGATTCATCATCATTGAGGACGGGAACTTCGAACTCTTCTTCATCGATATCCGCCATCAGATCAGAGAAATCTTTCTTCCGGGTGTAGTTCTTTTCATATTTTTTGGCAAGCTTGTTGACTTTCTTTTCGCTTTCCAATGCATCATGAACATTGCCTTTATCGGAAGAAGATGCCAATGCCAGGGTCACACTGTTTGCCTGAGCATCCAGAACGGACCACAGCTTGTTCAAGTCATGAACCGCAACATCGGAAAGTTTGTGTCCTGTTTTCTGAAGACGCTTGGTCAGCTTCAGGATATTTTCCGTATGGTCCGCGATCCGTTCAGCATCGTTGGTACAGTGCATGAGCAGAGGAATAATTGCAGACTGATGATGCGTCAGAGGACGGCGTGTGATCCGCACCAGATAATTGGTGAGCTCCGCCTGCAATTCGTCAATTTTTTCTTCCTGCTTATCCAGTTCCTCAAAGGCCTCGCTGTTGGTATCTCCTTTGATAAAATGTTCATTGACAGCCTGATCCACCATTTTCCAGGCATCCTGCACCATACCGCGCAGCACGTTGACAACCTGTTCGATTGCGATGGACGGCGTTTTCAGCAGATGGGGTTCCAGTTCCTGGATCTTGACAGGTTCCCGCAGCGGCAGAAGCTTTTCACACAGCTTTGTAAATGTGCCGGCAAAGGGTGTCAGCAGGATCACTGCAAAGACATTGAAGAAGGTGTGCGCCATAGCGATATTCCGCTCAATATTCTGGGGATGAGCCGCAAACGCATCGCCGGGAGTGATCCAGTTGATAAAGTAAAGGAAGCAGGGGATCCGTTCCGGTCCATAAGGAATATAGAACAGAATAAACATGATCAGTGCTCCGATACAGTTGAAAAGCATGTGTGCCAAAGCAGCCTGCTTTGCAACCCGGTTGGCTGTCAATGCCGCCAGAAACGCTGTGATCGTTGTACCGATATTCGTTCCGAGAAGCAGAGGGACTGCCGTATAGAAATTGATCAATCCTCCGGCAGAAAGAGCAATGATGATCCCGATCGCAGCAGAACTGGATTGGATCACAAAGGTTGCGATCGCAGCAATAAGAATTGTTCCGATCACAGCTCCCACCGGCATCGTTTCTCCGGGAGCTGCAGGCGCACAGTCAAAGGTTTGGAACAGATTGACAAAGGAGGGAAATTCTCCAAGAAGCTTCATTTCGCTGCTCATCAGAGTCATTCCGAAAAAGAGCAATCCGAATCCGAGAATCGTTTCGCCCCAGCCCTTGATGATCCGCTTCTTTGCCAGCATCACAAGAAAACCGATGGCAACAGAAGGCAGCGCCAATGCAGCAAGGTCAAACGCAACAAGCTGTCCGGTAACAGTCGTACCGATATTCGCTCCGAAAATCAATCCGATGGACTGGCGAAGCGTCAGAAGACCCGCGTTGATAAAACCGATCACCATGACAGTCGTCGCACTGGAGGACTGAATGATCGCCGTCACAACCGTTCCTGCAAGAACAGCAATCGTTGTCCGCTTGGAGAAAAACTGAAGGATTTTCTTCATATTTTCTCCGGCGATCTTGAGCAAACCGTCCCCCATCAGCTTCATTCCGAAAAGGAAGAACGCCAATCCGCCAACAAGAGTCAGCACAACAGAGACGACATCAATTCCCAATATTCTGACTTTATGATTCCGGATGTAATATCCACTTGAAGGATCTGCCACTTCCACACCGATAGTATAAACCCCGGTGGATTTTCCCAGTTTCACATCGGTTTCAGCAACCCCTTGAGCATTGGTTTTTACAACAGGAGTCACAGAAGCGGAATTCTTCCGTTCCGGGCTGTCTGAAACGGAAAAATAAACCGGAACTCCGACCGCGGGTTTTCCATCTGCGCCAACAAGAGTCAGTGACAGTGGATTGGATGTTGTTTTTCCCGCATGACCTTCCTGTTTACCGCCCTGGAGTTTTGCTCCGACAATAAAACGGATCTCCTTCCGGATCTCATCATCGTCTTCAAGCACCACGGTAAGATACTTATCTCCAATGAGAGAACCTGCCTTTACTTTAAAGGAAACCGCCCCGCCGGCATTGCTTGTGAGCTGAGGCTCCAGAATCTCCAAACCGCTTCCAGGAGCAGGTACGACTTTTACGGTTTTTCCCTCCACCGGTGTGGGTTTGCTTTCCCCTCCGAAAATACTCGTTCCGGGAGCACTCAGCAATTCAATGATCACTTCCTGAGCAAACTCTTCTCCGGGAAGGGTCATCTGATCCGTTCCCTGAACAATTTTCATTGCCGCAACTTTTGTATTTGTATTATTTTCTCCGCAGCCTGTGCCGAGAAATAATATTACCGCAAATAATAGTACAGAAATGCGGCTGATCATTGTTTTCATGAAAACTCCCTTCCATTTTTAAATCTTTTTTGCAAACTGGGAATCCGGATGCTGTTTTTTCAAAATTTCAGCTAATTTTTCCCAACGTTTATCCTTCATTTCCTTCAACAGCACAATCGTTTTATAAAGGACTTCCGGACGTTTCGGGTGACCGGGGATCAGAAAAATCGCCTGAAAATAATTTCTGACTGCTGTTTTTTTCTCTTTTTTCTTGAGAGCGATATCCCCCTTCCGTTCCAGAGCAAAGAACACGGCATCATCGCTTTTTTCAGAAAGCAATGATTCCGCGATGATTCCCGCATTTGTCAAATCTCCGGATTTCATGAGCAGATCTACATAAAGCATTTTTGCTTTCAGGACATCGTTTCTGACTTCCGGATCAAGAGAAGTATATCCCTTCAGCTGTTCCAGAAACGCCAAAGCATCTTTCAGGCGTTTTGCCCCGTCCAAGGCTTCAGCTCTTCTGGTGATACAGTAGATCCCCCAGCCGAGAAGCCGATATTTTTCAAACGCGATCTGAAACAGTTTTTCCGCTTTGATGTAATCCTTGCTCTGAAGAACTTTTTCCGCTTCTGTGATTTCCCGGGGCTTCGGGATCCGGGCGTAATCATAAGTGTTTGCAGGAGCAGTCTTCTGAGCACCGTTCAGTACATAAGAAAGAGAGCCATCGGCATTGACAGTCAGTTTCTGAACCGTCAGAACTTCCTTCTGCCCGGTCAGTTTCACAGTCTGGCGGGCGGAAAGTGTCACCGCAGCCATCACAGCAAGAATCGTAAAAATCAGCTTCATTTTCATTTCCTTTTTCAGCAGGAAGTCGTCATGCGCAATGCACGCCAGAGCGACCCGTTGATATCAATTTTTTTCCGTTCCCGGACAGCCATCGGAATGGGAACGTGCGTAAAGGATTCATTCCAGTGCCCCACCACCATATCAGTACAGCCTGCCATCGCAGCATGAACAGCGTTCTGTCCGAGAAGCAGACAGAAAACAGCATCCGTTCCGTTCGCAGGGATCCCGCGGATCGTATAAGTCGGATCAAAGTATTTGATGGTAGCTTCGATCCCGACCTTTTTGGAATATTCCTTGATCTTGTCTTTCAGGAACAGTCCGATGTTTTCATGAAGAACATTTCCGGATTTATCCTTTTCTCTGGAACCGCCGATCAAATCCTGTCCGGCTCCTTCCGCAACGATCACAACTGCATGATGTCTCCGCTGAAGCCGCTCAAACAGTTTTGGAAGAAACGCATCTTCCCCATCTTCCAGACTGAACTTTTCTTCGGGGATCAGACAGAAGTTTGCATGGGTATTTGCCAGGGCTGCATAAGCTGCGATGAAACCTGAATCACGCCCCATCACATGGATCAGACCAACTCCGTTATATGCGCCTTTTGCCTCATTGTGCGCCACAGAAATGATAGGATTCGTTGCATAGACAGCAGTTTCAAACCCGAATGTTTTATCCATGCAGGAAATATCATTGTCAATGGTCTTCGGCACACCCACAATACTGATATTCAGCTCATGTTTTTTTGCGGCGACTGCCAGATCATGTGCCGCCCGGAGCGTTCCATCCCCGCCGATGCAGAACAGAAGATTGATATCCATGCGGACAAGTGTTTCCAGCATGGTTTCCGTATCCTGAGCACCCCGGGAGGAGGCAAGGATCGTCCCCCCCTGTTCATGGATCCCGTCCACCGTATTTTCATCAAGAATTATGGGCTTGTGACCGCAAGCGGGATTCAGCCCTGCATACCCGTAACGGATCCCGTAAACAACGGGAATATGATACTGATGCTTCAAGGTAAGCGTAATACTTTTGATCACGTCATTCAAACCCGGACAGAGCCCGCCGGCTGTAAGGATCGCGGCTTTGCTCCATGCCGGATCATGAAAGATTTTTGCACGGGGCCCGGCTTTTTCCATTGCAAAGACTTTATTATGCTCCAGATAGCGTTTTTTCATGATGGAAAAATCCCGGTCGTAAAGGATCTTTGCATCAATGGGAGTGAAATTGGCATTTTTCACAGGAGAATCGAATTTACATTCTCCGAGATGCTGAATTTCAAAAATATCGGGTTCTTTCAGCGGGATTTGATTGCTCATAAGCTCAAGCCTCCTTCTTTGGGGGTCTGGGTTTTCTTTTACAAAATGGGGCATTGGGGGTTCCGGTCTTCAGCTGAGTCCGGAGCAGATCATCCGGAAAACGTCTCATTTCAGGATCCGTGATTTCCAGATTCAATGCAAGGGCAATATCTTTTTTGGACATAAACCGCCACTGTCCGGGACGGAGGAGCCCGCGTTTCAAGTTGCCGATCACGACCCGTTCCAAGCGGTTGACTTCGTTTCCGAGATATTCCGCCATTCGCCGGATTTCCCGGTTTTTCCCTTCCATCAGCACAATCAGATATTTCCGGGGACCGGTCTGATAGATATCTTCAGCATGAAGCGTTTCTCCTTCATGAGTGATTCCATCGCACATTTTCTGAAGCTCTGCGGAGGTAAACGCATGATCCACAGAGAGCGCATAGGTTTTGAACACACCGTTCCCCGGATGGGTAATGCGGTCGGCAAACTCTCCGTCATTGGTAAACAGAATCAGCCCTTCGCTGTCCTTATCCAATCTGCCGCAGGAAAAAAGCCGCAGATCTTCTCTCAGATTGATCAGATCCAATGCCCGTTTTTTTGCATGAGGATCATTGTTGGTACAGACATATCCTCTTGGTTTGTTCAGCATGATATAAACATGTGTGGGCATCTTATTGACAGGTTTTCCATTCAGGCAGACTTTATCTCTCATGGTCACAAGAGTCGCCGGGTTGGTCTGAATCTCGCCATTGACGGTCACGTTTCCATTTTTGATCAGCTCTGCCGCTTTCCGCCGTGGGGCAGCTCCGCAGACAGCCAACCGTTTTGTCAGGTTCATTTCTTCCAATTTTGATTCTTTCTGAGCCATTTTTCAACGGTCCTTTCTTGCTTTGTCAATTTGTCGTTTCCAATCGGCATAGACTTTTTCACTGAATTCGGGATCCTCCAGAAAGCGTACTGCCGCCGCTGCGGTGACCGCCGATGCCCGCATGGTATTTTCAAAGGCATAATCACATGCGGCATCCTCCCGGAATTCCGCTGTATGAAGCGGATGATCTGCTCCATTGGTGATATCATAAAGATAATTTGCACCGGGAATCAGGGTGGAAACATCTCCGAAATCAGAAGAAGCGCGCCCCTCAGTTCCGTTGCCGCGGAGGATCTCTTCTCCGAACATGTCCTTCCAGAGATCTCCGTAAAGCTGATTCAACGGAGCATTGAAAACAGAAGGCTCATAAACGGACACAATCTCTTCCGCCGCAGTCGTTCCAGTCGCCTCTGCCGCAGCCTGCACCATTCTGTGAAAACGTTCTCTCATTTCCCCTGCGGATTTCAATTCCGGCGCACGGACGTTCCAGAACATTTCCGACCGTTCCGGAATGATGTTCGGAGCTTTGCCGCCATCAATAAAGATACCATGGATCCGGGCACGTTCCGGAAGCTGCTGCCGCCACATGGAAACAGAGTTGTAAAGCAGAACTGCCGCATCCAGAGCATTCAATCCATCTTCCGGCTTGGATGCCGCATGAGAAGCGCGTCCGGTGAAAGTCACTCTGATCTTCACCGAGGAAAGCCACCCCGGATCGGTTGCAGTCCCGGCGAATGGATGAAGCAGAAAACATACATCATACCCTTCAAATGCGCCTCTTTCCTTCAGAATCGTTTTCCCGCCGTAATTCTCTTCCGCGGGAGTTCCGATCAGAGTAAAGGTTGCAGAAATCTGATGGGCTTCTGCATAACGGACAGTTGCCAGAAAAGCGGCAATCCCGGAAACAGCGATCAGATTGTGACCGCAGGCATGTCCCAATCCGGGCAGAGCATCATATTCACTGATGAACAGAACGCGTTTCCCGCCGCCGCAGACATCGTGCGTGATCCGGAAAGCAGTTTCCATTTCTTTGAAATTCCGTTCAGCAGTAAATCCCTGCCGTTCCAGATAAGTGATGAGCAATTCTGAAGATTTTTTTTCCTGAAACGCAATTTCAGGATTGGCATGAATGGAAGATGAGATCCTGTGAAGATCCCCTTGATAAAGTCCGATATACTGTGAGAATTCATTCATGAGCTGTTTCTTCTCTCCAATCTACTTTAATAGAATATAAGTAATCTACACCATATTCCACATTTTTCCAGTCCCTCATTATCTTTTTTTTCTGAAAAACGTATGAGAAAAACCGTTTTCAAGATTTGAAAAATCATCCTGCAAGGTGTATATTTCCAGTTGATTTGCAAAAAATAACACAACCACACAGGGAGTTAATTTTATGAACGATTGGATGGAACGCTGTCACAAATATACTTTTGTGGACGGAAAAACAGGTTTTCAGATCAATTTTGCCGGAATGAAATTTCAGGATGGCGCAATCACAGAAATGTCCGAACGGTTCGCCGGGGTTCATGCAGAAATGCAGAAAATCGAAAAAGGGGAAATCAAAAACCCCGATGAAAACCGGAAAGTCACTCATTTTACCGACCGTTCCGTTTATACCGGATCTCCGGAGTTTCAGGCAGTCGAAGAGTTCGCTGAAGGAATCCGTACCGGAAAAATCACCGGATCCACCGGAAAGAAATTCGAATCCGCTTATATCAACGGCATCGGCGGCTCCGCCCTCGGACCCCAGCTTCTCCAGATGGCTGTCAACGGCCCCTACTGGAATGAAAAAAGCGATGCCGCAAGAAACGGAAATCTCAAAATCTATTTCCTCGATAACACCGACACCTCCGGTCTTGCCGATGCTCTGGAAGTTTCCAACCTCGAAACAACGCTCGTGGTCAATATCTCCAAATCCGGCGGAACCCAGGAAACCAAAAACAATATGAAAGCCTGTATGGATAAATTTGCAGCAGCAGGTTTGGATTTCACCAAACATGCCTGCGCAATCACCATGCGGGAAAGCGAACTCGATAATCTCGCTCGCGGCGAAAAATGGCTCAAAGTCTTCGAAATGGCAGAATCCATCGGCGGAAGAACCAGCGAAACAAGCATCGTCGGACACCTCCCCGCTGCTCTTGCCGGAATCGATTTCAAAGCCCTCCTCGACGGTGCCTGCCACATGGATGCGCTCACCAGAAACGCAGTCCTCACAAAGAACCCCGCTTACATGCTTTCCGCTGTCTGGTATATCGCCGGAAATGGAAAAGGCGACCGCAATATGGTGATCGTTCCCTATTCCGACAGACTCGTCCTCATGTCCCGCTACCTCCAGCAGCTCGTCATGGAAAGCCTCGGAAAAGAAAAAGATCTGGATGGAAAAACCGTTCATCAGGGCTTGAACGTCTTCGGAAACAAAGGCGGAACCGATGCTCACGCATTCATCCAGCAGCTCAATGACGGACGCGACGATTTCTTTGTCACATTCATCGAAATCCTGGAAGATGCCATGGGCGCTCCCATCGCAAAGGGAATCGATATGGGCGATTACCTCCACGGATTCATGACCGGCCTTTCCAACGCGCTCCGCGGAAAAGGACGTCAGGTGATCGAACTCCGTCTCAATAAAGTCGACGCCTTCAATCTCGGGATGCTCATCGCTCTCTATGAACGTGCAGTTGCCGCTTATGCAGAGCTCATTCACATCAATGCATTCCATCAGCCCGGAGTTCAGGCTTACAAACTGGCAAGCCGCAGCGTGATCGAACTCCTCACCGGTGCAGAAGAAAAACTGGCAGAAAAAGTTCCCTTCTCCGGAACCGCCGCTGAATTCGTTCAGATCCTCGACCTCCCCGAAGGAAAAGAATATGAACTGGATGGGATCCTCGCAAAACTGGCGGCAAATCCCGGCAAGAGAATCCTGCCCTTCGCCATCGAACGCAGCTGGAACAACGATAAAGGCTGGGTTTACAGCGTAAGATAAGGGACTGAATCATGAAGCCTTCCGGAAAAAGAAAATCTCCAGTCCCGGTTTCAAAACCGGAATACGGGAGACCTTTTTCCGAACGGTTCGTGACTTCTTCTGTTCCGGATCCCGGCTCCGTTCAAATCAACACGGATGCAATCATCGTTTTCCCGGATCTGGAACAGGAGTATACCATTATCAGGGAACTCAATTCCGGCGGAAATGCCATCATCTCTATTGCAGAAGACCGTTTCCTGAAACGGACCGTCGCCTTGAAATCCCTGCTCAAAGGATTGCTCTCCAATCCCGCAAAAAAACGCGCTTTCATCCGGGAAGCTCAGCTCATGGCTCAGCTGGAACACCCCGGAATCCCTCCAGTCTATGGAATCGCGAAAGATTCCATCGGCGGACTGCATATCATCATGAAAGAGATCCGCGGCGAATCCCTCAGAGATTATCTCAAACAGATCCGCGAAGATTATGCCGCAAAAAAATTATCCCGCGCAAGCGAACGGAAATCCCTGCATGACAGAATCGATCTCTTCATCCGTATCTGCGATGCCGTGGCTTTTGCCCACTCAAAACGGGTAATCCATGGTGACCTGAAACCCGGAAATATCATGATCGAAAACAAACACGATATCTTCCTCATGGATTGGGGAAACGCTCAAATCATCGTCGATTCCCCCCAGGATCAACCCCTGAAAGATTCCATTTCAGGAACCCCAAGCTATCTCGCTCCCGAAGTCGTCCGGGGCGAAACCATGGATGTCAAATCCGAAATCTTTACTTTGGGATTGATCCTTTTTGAAATCGTAACCCTCTCCAAAGCATTTACCGGAAAAAGCCAGCGGGAGATCCTTCTGAAGATCCTGGATGGAAAACGGAATCCCATCCGTCATAAATTCGGATTCGCAATCGCTCCGAAACTCAGGGAAATCCTCAAAAAAGCACTCCACCCCCTCCGGGAAAAACGCTACTCCTCCGTCGCTGAATTCGCAGAAGAACTCCGGAGTTATCTGACTCTCTTTTCCTGTAAAACCGCAAACTGAAGTCACTCCAGCGGTTTCAGTTTCCCATCCTCTGCAACTTGAAACAGACGTTCCCGGATCGTTGAAAGTTCCGGCTCAAAACCATCCGCAAAAACCGATCGGTAAGCCGCAAGAAAATCTTCTTTCGGATCATCAAGATAAACATATTGAACCTGAAGAAAGGATTTCCGCAACTCCTCCGGTGTCACAGGAACACTGTACATACGCTCCTTGACCGTGCCCGGAAGAACCGGATCTTCCGGTAGCTCTTTCGTGTACTCGTAAGGAAATAATGACTGCAGATAAAATCCTTTGAATCCGTTCCCGCTGGTTGAAATATGACCGAATTTCACTCCACGGACAAACAGATCCGAATATTTCAGAACTTCATTACACTCTCTCCTCCATCTGCGGTATGCATAATTTGCCGGAAGCAATTTGACACAGCAATATCCATGCCCCGCAATCATCAATCCGCAAAGCAGAATAAGCCCCCTCTTCTTCCACCCCGTTACCGTTTGAACCGCACAACGTTCTCCAAACTCATCCATCAGCAGGAATAGAGCTGTCAATACAGGGATAATGAAAAAACCGATACAGTACCGTGCCAACGAAGGAAATTTCGTCCCGGATTCAAATTCAAACAGATAATAAAGAAACATCCAGCCAAAAAAGAAAATCGCCGCCGCAGAAAAAAAGAGCGAATTCACTTTCAAACCGCGAAGGACCGCCTTATCCCGAACCCATTTTCCCGCTGAAAATCCAAGCACACACAGCAGCACAGGGACAAGGAGAAAACTCCAGATCTTTGTCAGAAACGCTTTCAGGCAGATCCAGCCGAACGCGCCGGAACTCCCGAACATTTCCTGAATCCCATGCCAGGAAATCTTATTTCCGCCGAAACGGAGCTCTGTTCCGTAACAGGATAACTGATACTCCCAGGAAAGTTTCAGCAGAACAGGAAGCAAAAACACACAAAATATCGCAAAAATCTTCCCCGGCGAACACCTCCCGTCTTCCCGGTAAAACGCCTGTCTCCGGTCAACGATCAGCAGAATTCCAAACAATACCAGAACCGCCAGAGAATATCCCCATCCCGCATTCCGCATCATAAACAGCCAGCAGTTCAAAAGCGATAAGAAAAACAGATCGCTCATCTCATATTTCCGCAAAGTCAACACCTTGTAAAGCACAACCGCCATCACTGCCGCCAGACAAAAATCCGTATAGCAGAAAAAGTAATATTCAAAATACCGCATCAGGGGAAGAAAACAGCTCCACAAAGCGATCCCGCTCAAAATCAG
>JAFTIQ010000079.1 GCA_017456805.1 Lentisphaeria bacterium | reverse complement strand
CTTCCAAACTGCAGATCATGGCTTGGGAACGGGGAATCTATTGTCTGGCATTCACATCCAGATTCAATGAAGCATTTTTTGCATTGGCAGATCACCCGGATATCGGAGATCCGTCTGTTCAAAAGAGGTTGCAGCTGCTTTCCAGTTTTCTGATGATCAAGACAGAACCGAAGCGGAATCTTGCTTCTGTCTGGGAACGCTGCTCCAAAGTGGAATTTGAAAAAAACGAATTGCACTATCCGATTTTTTCTGCCATTGGAGACCATGCAGCCCGGGAAGGATTGTTTGACATCGCAGCAGAAGCTTATGCCCTTGCTTACAATCACAGTCCCGGAAAAGAAGAGGCGTTTGAAACGTTGCGGCGGTTGCTTTCTGTGATTCATCTTTCCGGTGGAAAAGAAGAAGCCGCGGAATTGGCATTGAAGATCCTGGAACTTTTCAAAGGCGATTATGCATCCATCAAATTTCAGGAGGAGATCGCCGGGATCCTTTACAATGCCGGAAAATATCAGGAAGCTGCAAAATTGTATGCGTCTCTGTCCCGCAATCCTGCCGTTCCTGCCGCTTCCAAACATACTGCTATGATTTGTCTGGTCCGGATTTCTGCGAAGGATCGGCTGCCGGATGAATATATGAAATTGCTGGACGGGTATTTCTCCGGAGAAAAAAATGGGGAAAGACTTTATTATTTTGCGGAAACGCTTCTTGCAGATAAGAAATATAAAGAAGCGATCCGCACTTTTCAATCCGTTGCCCGGAAATATCCTGCATGGAAACCCCGGGCACTTTATCAGGCGGCGTATGCAAACCTGATTTCCGGGCACCCGGATGAGTCTTTGAAAATGCTTGCAGACTTCTTCACTTCCGGTATGGGCGGCAGGGAAGAGACCCAGGGGATTTATCTGAAAGCGCGGGCATTGGAAGATCTCGGAAAAAATCAGGAGGCATGGCAGGAATTTGAGCGTTACAGTCAACGTTCCGATAAAGAACCGGAGTTCTCAGTAGAATCTCTGTTCCGCGGCGGACGGCTGGCATTTCTTGCCGGAAAACCGGAAAAGGCTATTCAACTCTTCAACCGGTTGATCAAAGAATATCCCCGGTCCGCGAAATCCGCAGATGCCGCAAACTGGAAGATTTATATTTTCCGTTCTCTCGGAGATGATTACCGTGCAGATCTGGCAACGTATGAGCTTCAGACCGCATGGCCCGGTTCCCAGATCACCTTCGATGCCATGTACCGTCTTGCTGAAAACAATTTTTCCACAGATTCCTATTCCAAGGTGATTCAGCTCCTGGATGCATTGTTCCAGCAGACAACCAAACCGGAAAACAAGGCGAGAGTCCTTTGCGGACAGGCGTTCCTTTCGGTTTATCATAAGAAATATAAGGAAGCCGCAGGATATCTGGACCGTTTGGATTCAGAATATCCGGGGAGCAGGGTTCAGACAGAAGCCGCGTTTCTGCGCGGTGATATTGCCCGGATCCAGGGCGATTATCAGGGCGCGATCGAATATTATAAAAAAGTGCTGACTTTGAACCCGGATCGTTATCTTTCCAATGCAGCGATGGGATCTGTTGGAGACTGTTACTTCATCCTTGCAGAAAAATTGCAGAATCCTTCTGCTTATGCTGAAGCTTTGAAGGCGTATCAGAAGATTCTGGAGCAGAAGGAACTGGATACCGGATTGTATGCAATGACACTTTATAAAGCCGGAAGATCAATGGAGTTGATGGGGAATGATGATCAGGCTTTGGCGTATTATCGGAAAACGCTGTATTTGCCCGCATCTTTCAACACTCCGGCAAGCCGTCTTTGGGGGGCAAAGGCTGCGGAGGCAATTTATACAATAGCAGAAAAACGTCCCATCAAACAGCATATTGAAGAAGCACATGCTGCATTGAAGCTGTTGGAGAAACATAAGATTATTCCGGCTGGATCCGCGGAACGGAGAACCAATACTCTTAAAAAATTGCGGTTCCGTCCCCGCAGTTCCAAATGATCCTGCAGGTCAGAGAGCCTGTTGTTTAAGGCAAGAAATAAAAAGAGGTTCGGAGGAAAGCAGATGATCCGTGATTTGCGAGTTCAGTGTCAGGATGAAAATACAACGTTGGCGTCTTATGCCGTAAAAAACAGTGAATCGCAAGGACGGGTTTATCCGGAGGAACAGCATCCTTTCCGGACTGATTTTCAGCGTGATCGTGACCGGATCCTTCACTCCAAAGCGTTTCGCCGGCTGGAACATAAAACTCAGGTTTTTCTGAGCGGTTCCGGGGATCACATGCGGACCAGGCTCACTCATACCATTGAAGTCGCCGCGATCTCCAGAACAATGGCACGTTCTCTTTATCTGAATGAAGATCTTGCGGAAACCATTTCTCTTGCTCATGATTTGGGGCATACTCCATTCGGTCACGCCGGAGAACGGGCTCTGAATAAAATCATGGCTTCTCATGGTGGCTTCGATCATAACTTGCAGGCACTGCGGATCGTAGATCATCTGGAAATCAAATACCCGACTTACGACGGGATCAATTTGACCTGGGAGGTCCGTGCCGGTCTGGTCAAACACCGGGAACCGGGCAAAACTCATCTGGATGGAAAACACCTTCCGCCTCATCAGTCTCTGGAAGCACAGATCGCAGACCTGGCGGATGATTTGACCTATTACGGACACGATCTGGATGACGGTTTTGATTCCGGGCTGATCCGTTCTGAAATGCTGAAAGGTATGCCCATCTGGGAACGTGCGGTGGAACGGGTTCGCGAGACAGGGCTTGCTGACAGCGGCGCAGAACGGTTTGAATCCTATGCCATCCGCTGTCTGATCGATAACATGGTGCGCGATGCCATCTGCCATTCGGATAAACTCTTAACGGAGTGGAACCCTGCATCATCTTCGGTTGTCCGTGAGCTCGACAGGAAACTGATTTCCTTCAGTCCGGAATATGAAAAAGAGACATTGGAGCTGCGTGATTTCCTTTACAAAAATCTCTATTTTCATCCGAAATTGGAACGATTGAACGGCATGTCTCTCTCCCGGATGTCGGCTTTGTTTGAAGCCTATACCAGAAATCCGGAAGAAATGGGCAGTTCAGCGGTCAAGCGGATCGAAACAGACGGACTGTATCGGGCGGCAGCGGACTATATTGCCGGGATGACCGATGTCTTTGCGCAAAAAGAGTTTACCCGTATCTGCGGGTTGCTGATATAAAATCAAACAGAAAGGATCAGAAAATGGAAATGATTGCAGTAGGCGGAAAAAATTTTACATCCTACCGGATTCCGTTTTCCGGATGTAATATCCTGTTTATCTCCGGAGAAACGGGTGCTCTTGCATGCGGATATTTCAGCTTGGAAGCCGCAAATAAATTCGGTCATGCCCTTGCAATTGTGACGGGTGTCAACAGTTTTCATGATATGCTTTCCGCTCAGGTGAAAGCGTGTTCTGATAAGGCCGCAGAAATGGGTGTGACTGTCGGAATGTCCGGCGCAGAAGCTCTTCTCAAAATGAATTGATCTTAAAACCCTGTTTTATCAAATGAGGTGATTTCAAAATTCTGGCGAAATGCTTCTTTTACAAGATGGCAACTCTGACTTTTCAGATTATTGGAGACTTTTGAAATCCCTTAAATGCTGTTTTTTTGTGTTTTTTTTGCATGAAACAGCATTTTTTTATTTATTTACTAAGAATTATAATTTTTTTCCGTCTAACAGTGTATAAAAAGTTCGTTTCATGCATGAGAATGAAAAAATAAAATGATGGAGAGAAAATGAGTAACAAACTCGCAATATTTGATCAGTTGATCAGCGAATCTCTGCCGGTTTTGCGAAAAACGGCATATGGGATTCTCAGAAATGAGGCTGATGCTGATGATGCTGTTCAGGAGGCGCTGGTTCGGGCATGGAAGGGATACAGTATTTTCCAATCCAAGGCAAAACTTTCCAGCTGGGTTTATCGGATTACCGTTAATGTTTCATACGACATTTTACGGAAACAGAAGAAAGAAGAAGAAAAACTGTATGCGTTGCCAGTGGAGGAATTCAAAGATGACGATGCTTCGGTTTTGTGCGGTGCATTACGTTCGGCAGTTGCAAGACTTCCGGAAATCTACCGGGATGCAATTTCTGCTGTTTATTTCAGCGGACTTTCCGGAGAACAGGCAGCAGATCAGCTTGGATGCAAAGTGAACGCTTTATACTGGCGAATCAGCCGGGCAAAAGATTTATTGCACGCGGAATTAAAGGAGATTTAAATCATGGATAAAAAACAAATAGATGATATGCTGGATCGTTTGAGTCAGGAAGTTCGTCCCGATAAAGTGGAGTTCTGTTCTGAGGAAGATTTCAAGAAGAAGTTTTTTGAACGAATCAAAGTTGAGGAGGATGGTGCGTTTGTTCCGAAGAAAATAAAATGGGGAAAAGTGACCGCTTACGCAGCAAGTTTTGTTGTTATCAGTGCCGTTGCAGTTGCCGCTTTCGGAAATTACGTCTCATCAATGTTTGATTCTCTTGCTTACTCCGTTTCTGGTGTCGCTTCTTCTGCTTCCTATAGTCTTCAAACAACACGTTCGGCGGAGGCCGCTGATTTTTCTACCGCCAATGCAGTTGCACATCAATCTGGTTCTGGGATTCATGAAAGTTCAATGCATTCCGCAGAACACAATGGTTATGCGACGGAAAGCAGAGTGTCTCCCATTCGCTGGAACAGTCCCCGGCCAGCACCATCACGATCAGTGAGGCAGAGAGAAGAGTCCCCCGCACCTGCAAAAATTGATTGGAATACAGAAGAATATAAAAGTTATGAAGAGAATCCGTTTCTGAATGTATTCGGGAACCCGCTTTCCACGTTTGGCGCGGATGTTGATACTGCAAGTTATACCAATGTCAGACGTTATTTGAACCGTCACCGTATGCCGCCCCGGGATGCAGTCCGAATCGAAGAATTTATAAATTCTTTCAAGTACAATTATGTCGCCCCGAAAAACGGAGAAAAATTCAGTGTGACGTATGAATCCGCACCTGCACCGTGGAATAAAAAGCATCAGCTTCTGCTGATCGGTATTCAAGGAAAAGATATTCCTGTGAGTGAACTTCCCCCGGCAAATTATGTATTTCTGGTGGATAATTCCGGATCTATGCGCGATGAAATGGAGTTGGTCATTGAATCTTTGACGACTCTTATAAATCAGATGAGAGAACAGGATAAAATCAGTCTGGTGACCTATGGCGGAGGCGTGAGAACTCTTCTGAATGGAATTTCCGGCAAGGAAAAAGGAAAAGCAATCTCACTGATCAAACAACTCCGTTCCGGCGGTTATACCCCGGGTTCAAAAGCAATTCAAACAGCTTATGAACTTGCGCATAAACATTTTATTCAGAAAGGAAATAACCGGATTATCCTGATTACCGACGGAGATTTCAATGTGGGCGTTTCCAGTGAATCGGAACTTGTTGCAATGGTGGAAAAAGAACGTTCCAGCCTGATTTATCTCAGCACTTTCGGTGTCGGAAGCGGAAATTATCAGGAAAATAAACTCAAAATGCTTGCCAATAAAGGAAACGGAAACTATTTCTATATTGACAATCTGAAAGAAGCTCGAGTTGCGATGAAAGCATGTTTCGCCGGACGGATGTTCGCTCTTGCCAGAGATGTAAAATTCCAGGTGGAATTCAACCCGGCCAAAGTCAGTTCCTACCGTCTGCTCGGCTATGAAATGCGGAAACTCGCTGACCGCGATTTCAACGATGATACCAAAGATTCCGGAGAAATCGGTGTCGGACATCAGGTGACAGTACTTTATGAGCTCATTCCTGCCGGCGTGGAATCTCCTGCCTCAGGAAGTGTCGATCCGCTGAAATATCAGAGACATTCCAGAGCATCCTCCGACGAAATTCTCACTTGCAAGCTCCGTTATCAGGATCCTGCAAAGATGGGGGCAAGCGAATTGAGAGTCTTCCCCATGAAGTCCTTCCCGAAAGCGGGCGAAAATCTCAGCTGGGCATCTTGCGTTGCAGAGTTCGCCATGATTTTAAGGAATTCTCCTCATAAAGGATCGGCCTCTCTGGATAGCGTTTTGAGCCGTGCGAAAAAGTATCTCGGCGAAGATCCTGATGGAAAACGGGCTGAATTCCTGACATTGGTTCATACCGCAAAAACTATAAAATAAACTCAACTTATTCCCACCCGGAAAAACTCCGGGGGGGGATTCCAATAAAAAAGCCGTTCAGTTTTTACGCTGAACGGCTTGATTTTTTCTGTCAGAAGGAAAGATTATTTATCCATATCTTCCAAAGCTGCTTTGCGGCTCAGACGGATCTTGCCGCTGCGGTCAATATCAACGACTTTGACAGTGACATAGTCGCCTTCTTTGCAGATGTCGGAGACGTTGTTCACGCGGTAATCAGCCATTTCAGAGATGTGGAGAAGTCCATCCTGTCCGGGAAGGATTTCCACGAAAGCACCGAAATCTTTGACAGTTTTGACGAGGCCGCGGTAGACTTTACCGATTTCAGCTTCAGCGGTGAAGAATTCGATTTTGCGCTTGACTTCATCCAGAACAGCTTTGTTCTGAGCGAGGATGCTGACGGAACCGTCATCCTGAATATCAACCTGGGAATTGGTGGATTCGGTGATTTCCTTGATGTTCTTTCCGCCGGTACCGATGAGAGCACCGATCTTATCAGGATTGATGTGGACAACACACATCTGAGGTGCGTTGGGGCTGACTTCTTCGCGGGGAGCGGAGATGCAGTTTGTAACAACATCCATGATCTTGTCGCGTGCTTCTTTGTTCTGAGCCATTGCGCGGACGAGGGTGTCGATGGGGATTCCGGGGAGCTTCAGGTCGAGCTGGAATCCAGTGATACCTTTCTTGCTTCCGCAAACCTTGAAGTCCATATCGCCGAAGTGGTCTTCTGCACCGATGATGTCGGTGAGGATCAGTTCTTTTCCGGTATCATCTGTCACAAGACCGCAGGAGATACCAACGACGGGAGAGGTGATGGGCACACCGGCATCCATGAGAGCAAGGGTTGCACCGCAAACACTTGCCATGGAGGTGGAACCGTTGGAAGACATGATTTCAGAAACGCAGCGGACCGTGTAGGGGAAATCCTGCGGGAAGACCTGAGCGACAGAACGTTCTGCCAGGTTTCCATGTCCGATTTCGCGTCTGCCGGGACCGGTGATCTTACCGACTTCACCGACGGAGTAGTTGGGGAAGTTGTAGTGCAGATAGAATTTCTTGGGTTTATTCAGACCGCAGACGTTGTCATATTCCTGCGCATCTTTGGGTCCACCGAGAGTTGCAATGACCAGTGCCTGAGTTTCACCGCGCTGGAAGAGACCTGTTCCGTGAACCACGGGAAGGAGTCCGACTTCAGCGGAGAGGGGACGCAGATCTGTGATTCCGCGGCCGTCCATACGTTTCTGGTTGTAGAGGATGTTGCTGCGGACAGATTTCTGAACGAGTTTATCAAAACCGATCCGGAACATGAGATCGAAATCTTCTGCGCCGAGTTTTTCTTCATACTTTTCAGCGAGAGAAGCGCGGAGTTCATCCTGAATTGCTCCGAGAGCAATGCCGCGTTCTTCTTTTCCGGGAAGGAATGCAGCTGCTTCCAGTCTGTCTTCACAGCCGGCTGCGATATCTGCTGCCAAATCTTCGGGAACGATGAAGAGGGTCGGAGTCTTTTTGGGACGACCGGCTTTTTCAGCCAGTTCTCTCTGAGCTGCGCACTGAGCCTTGATGATTCCGTTTGCGAAGTACATTGCATCAGCGAGAAGCTGTTCGGAACATTCTTTGGCTTCCCCTTCGATCATGATGACCTGATCTTCTTTCCCGGCATAAACCAGTTCGATTTCGCTGATTTCCATTTCTTCTGCGGTGGGGTTGGCAACGAATTCGCCGTTGATGTAACCCACGCGGACAGCTCCGATGGGACCCTGGAAGGGGAGGTCGGAGAGGCAGAGTGCTGCGGAAGCACCCAGCATACAGAGGGTATCGCCATCATGCTTTCCATCATAGGAAAGGAGCATGCCGTAGACCTGGACTTCATCAAAGAATCCATCAGGGAAGAGGGGGCGCAGAGGACGGTCGGTCATACGCATTGTGAGGATTTCTTTGTCAGTGGGTCTGCCTTCGCGTTTGACGAATCCGCCGGGGAAGCGTCCGCCTGCAGCGAATTTTTCGCGGTAGTCCACCTGCAGCGGGAAGAAATCGGATCCCTTGCGGGCAGGGCCGGAGCAAACGGCGGAAAGGATTACGGTGTCACCCATGCGGACGACGCAAGCGCCGTTGGCAAGGTTTGCGATTTTCCCGGTGGAAATTTCCATCATTTTCCCGGGCTGAATCTCGAAAGATACTTTTGTTTCCTGCATAGTTGTATACAGTCCTTGTGTTTGACGGCAGAAATACCGTCGATGGTTGATTCGGGAATATTTCCCATAAACTTTGACAAGGAATCACTTATGCGGACAGCTAACTAAAATCTGCTTCGGCCGGTTTACCGGAATAGCGGTATCGGATCCCCGGATCTCTCCCGGAATGCGATACCGGACAAATTCCACATTCCACCGGCAGATGCATCGTTCACATAAATTGATTCCACTACATTATTATAATATACAGCCTTTTTGCAATTTTTCAACTTTCATTTTTGAAAAAATACAAAAAAACTTAAGGATTCTTAAACATTTTTTCTCCCCGTTGCCGGAGCCTCAGAAATTCTGAACCAGAACCATGTATATTGCTGTCCCGCAAATAATTGAGAGAAGCGGATTTTTTCTCCACAGCTGCAATCCGACAACCACTGCTGCCGCAATCAACTCCGCTGCTCCATAATAATTCTGCAGAATCGGTCTGTCCCGGAAATAGCAGCCGAAACAGTAGACAACCAGCATGGCTATTGCAGCCGGGGACAATACTTTTCCGATATATTCAATCACCGGCGGTGTCTTTTGGGCAGATCCGAAGAGTAAAAACGGGAAGGCGCGCAGCAGAAGTGTTACCCCGGCTGTCACAGCAATCAAGCTCCATAAATAGGTCGTTTCACTCATCTCTTTTCTCCTTCCCTGCAGGATCCATTTTCTTCCGGAAGATCAGAAACACAGTGATCATCAGGATGATAGAGGGGATCAGCATATTGGATGCTCCGAAGATCAGAAAACAGAGAAATGCCGCACCGCCGCCGATCAGGGCAGGGATCCGGTTGTTTGCTTCCCGGCATTGATCTGTCAGAATCACGAGAAACAACGCTGTCATGGCAAAGTCTATCCCCTTGTTGGAAAAGGGCAATGCCTTCCCTGCAAACGCTCCGGCGGTTACCCCGAAAATCCAATAAAAATGATCAAAAAATGCCAGCAGGAGACAATACCGGATATTTTTCTTTTTTTCCGGGATTTTACATTCCGTTTCCAAAGCGTACGTCTCATCGGTGAGACTCCAGATGAGATAGAACTTTCTCCATGCTCCGATTCCGCGGAAGCGGTCAAGAAGGGAAAATCCATACATGGCGTAACGGACATTCAAACAGAATGTGAGAAGCGCAACATCCAGCAGAGGGGTCTGCTTGGCGATCCAATCCACCATCATGAACTGAAGCGCACCGGAAATAGAGGTCGCACTGGTCAGGAATGCCCAGAATCCGGCAAAGTGGATTCCGCTTTGGGCAGAAAGAAGAACTCCCGCCGCAAATCCCATGGCGGAATACCCCATGAGAACCGGCAGGGAGTCAATAAATGCCCGTTTGAGAATGACAGAACGATCAGGCAATTCCCACGAGCTCCCGGACCTTCGTCAAGGTTTTCATTGCTTCTGTACGGGCGCGTTCCGCACCGCGTTTCAGAATGGAATCAACATAATCCATGTTATTAAGAAGCTCTTCCCGGCGTTTCCGCATGGGGGCAAAGTAATCCATATATGCTTCAAACAATGCCTGTTTTGCATGACCGTAACCGTAATTTCCGGCAAGATAGCGGGCGCGCATTTCTTCCTGCTGTTCCGGTGTAGCGAACAGTTTATAAAGCATGAATACGTTACAGGTATCCGGATCTTTCGGTTCTTCCATCCCTTTGGAATCTGTCTTGATGGACATGAATTTTTTCCGCAGGGGCTTTTCTTCGCCGAAGATCTCAATGGTGTTATTGTAGCTCTTGGACATCTTCTGTCCATCCAGACCGGGGATGACTGCCACGTTATCGGGAATATATCCATCCGGAATGGTGAACGCTTCCCCGTAGGTCTGGTTGAACCGGATCGCAACATCGCGGGTGATTTCCAGATGCTGTTTCTGATCTTTTCCCACAGGGACCAGGTTTGACTGATAGAGCAGGATATCCGCCGCCATCAGAACCGGATAGGTGAACAATCCGGTATTGGGAGAAAAGCCCTTGGCGATTTTATCTTTGTAACTGTGAGCCCGTTCCAGAAGTCCGACTCCTGTAACGTTGCTGAGATACCACATGAGTTCTGTGACTTCCGGCACATCTGACTGCTTGAAGAAAACGCTGGTTTCGGGATCCAATCCGCAAGCGAGCCAATCCACTGCAAGACGTTTCACCCGTTCCCGGAGATCTTCCGCCTTCGGGGAAGTCGTAAGGGAATGAAGGTCTGCAATAAAGACGAATGATTCGCCCATTTTCTGCAATTCCAGCACCTGGCGGATCGCTCCGAAAAAGTTTCCGATGTGAGGAACTCCGGAAGGCTGAATTCCGGTAAGAATCCGTTTCATACTCAGAGTGCTCCCTTCTTGACACAGATCACAGCATTATGACCGTTGAGATCTGCTTCTTCTTTCTTATCAGCAGCGATTTCTCCGGCAATGATATCCAGCGCAAGCGTTTCGTTGGAAACATAATCGCGGAATGCGAGAATTGCTTTTGCTGCTTCTTCATCAGAGGCAACTGCAACGGTGATCCGGTCAGAGACCTGAAGATCCATTTCTTTCCGGAGGTTCTGAACTTTGCTGATGAATTCACGGGCGATACCTTCGTCAAGCAGTTCGCGGGTGAGTTCAGTATCAAGAGCAATGGTCAAGCCTGCTTCGGTTGCAGCGGTTACACCGGGCTTTTCAGCGCGGAGAACGGTGACTTCACCGGGAGCGAGTTCAATAGTTTCTCCATCGAGAGAGATTGCGACGGTTTTGCCGCTTTCCAGTTTCCGGAGAGAATCAGCGGAAAGTTTTGCGATTTCTGCAGCTGCGGCCTTCATCTTGGGTCCGAGTTTTGCACCCAGCACCTTGAAGTTCGCCTTGGCGGAGAGGGTCACAAGTTCCGCATCGGAATCGCGGATGAGGATCTCTTTCACGTCAAGTTCTTCCGCAACGATATCTTTTGTGCCTTCCAGAAGTGCGCGGACTTTGGGGTCAGCGGCGACCAGAATGGCTTTTGCCAGCGGCTGACGGATCTTGAGATTTTTCTGTTTCCGGAGGAAGTGTCCGAGGGTGACGGCACGCATGGTGTTTTCCATCTGACATTCCAGAGCGGTATCCCGGCGATCGGTTTCCGGTTCGGGGAAGTCGCAAAGGTGGACAGATCCCGGCATATCTTCAGTGCGGAGCCCGCGGTAGATCTTTTCTGTCAGCATGGGAATGAAGGGAGCTGCACACTTGACGAAGGTCATGAGCACATAATAGAGGGTTCCGTATGCATCATTCTTATCTCCATCGTTTTTGCTCTTCCAGAAACGTCTGCGGCTGCGGCGGATATACCAGTTTGTCAAATCGTCGGCGAACTTTTCAAACCGGTTTGCTGCACGCTGAAGCTGGTAGGCATCCATTGCGGCGCGGATTTCCTCCACCATATCGGAGAGGGAGGAAAGGATCCAGCGGTCGAGCGGGTTTGCCGGATTTTCCGGAGCTTTCAGCGGTCCGGGTGCAGGAACCCAGTTATCCACACTTGCATAGGTGGTAAAGAAGCTGTAAGAGTTCCAGATCGGGAGCAGAACACCGCGGAGAACTTCCTTGATCCCTTCTTCGGAGAACTTCAAATCTTCCGCACGGACAACCGGGGAACCGAGGAGGAACAGACGCAGCGCATCCGCACCGTAAACGTTCACCACATCCAGCGGATCGGGATAGTTCTTTAACCGTTTGGACATTTTCTGTCCGTTGGAAGCGAGGATCAGACCGTTGACGACAACGTTCATTGCAGGGGGCTTATCGAAGAGAGCCGCTGCGAGAACGACGAGGGTGTAGAACCAGCCGCGTGTCTGGTCAAGACCTTCTGCGATAAAGTCGGCAGGATAGTTTGCATCGAACCGTTCTTTATTTTCGAAGGGATAATGTTTCTGAGCATAGGGCATGGAACCGCTTTCAAACCAGCAGTCCAGAACTTCAGGGATCCGTTTCAGGATCGCACCGGTTTTGGGAGAAACGATTTCCACATTGTCAACATAATGTTTGTGGATATCATCGAACTTGCGTCCGGTGAGCTCTTCCAGTTCTTTTACGGAACCGACGCAGATCATTTCCCCGGTTTCTTCGTTGCGCCAGATGGGCAGCGGACAGCCCCAGTAACGGTTGCGGCTGATCGCCCAGTCACGGGCATTTTCCAGCCATTTTCCGAAACGGCCGTTCTTGATGTGTTCTGGAACCCAGCTCATCTGCTTGTTGGCATTGATCATCTTTTCCTTGATCCGGTCGATCCGGACAAACCAGGTGGAAACTGCTTTGTAGATCAGCGGGGAATCATCGCGCCAACAGTGAGGATAGCTGTGCTTGATGGTGCCGCGATGAACCAGTTTGCCTTCATCTTTCAGGCGTTTGATGATATCTTTATCTGTTTCTTTCACGAAACGTCCGACATAATCGGGAACTTCATTTGTGAATTTACATTCAGCATCGATGGGGCAGACACCCGGAACGCCATGAGCTTTTCCTGCCGCTGCGTCGTCTTCCCCGAATCCGGGAGCTGTGTGAACGATACCGGTACCGTCTTCCGTGCTGACGAAATCGGCTGTGATCACACGGAACGCACCCTGTTCTGCCATGTTTGCAAAGTAGGGGAAGAGCGGTTCGTAATGTTTTTCAGCCAGTTCAGAACCTTTGAACCGTGCAACGATTTCCGGAAGATCTTTCTTGTAATAAGCGGAAAGACGTGCTTCTGCCATGATGTAGTATGTTCCGTCATCCAGAACCTTGACATAGTCGATTTCAGGTCCGACGGTGAGCGCCATATTGGAGGGCAGGGTCCAGGGGGTGGTTGTCCATGCCAGGAAATAGGTATTTTCTTCGCCCACGACTTTGAAGCGGATCGTGATTGCGGGATCTTCCACGTCGGCATAGCCCTGATTTGCTTCAAAGTTGGAAAGCGGGGTGCAGCATCTTGCGCAGTAAGGCAGAATCTTATAGCCTTCATAAATGAGATCCTGATCCCAGAGCTGCTTGAAAACCCACCAGATGGATTCCATATAATCACGGTCCATGGTGCGGTATCCGTTTCTGAAATCGACCCAGCGGCCCATGCGGGTTACAATGCGTTCCCATTCAGAGGTGTAGCGGAGCACGATGCCGCGGCAGGCTTCATTGAATTTATCCACACCAAAGGTTTCGATTTCTCTTTTTCCGGAGAGTTTCAGTTCCTTTTCCATTTCATA
Source organism: Lentisphaeria bacterium (assembly GCA_017456805.1). Next base: position 329 of record JAFTIQ010000079.1, on the reverse strand, counting down.
TTCCACGGGCAGACCGTGGCAGTCCCATCCGAAGGTACGTTCGCAGTAGCGGCCGCGCATGGTCTGATACCGGGGCACAACGTCCTTGATGGTCCCTGCGAGAAGATGACCGTAGTGAGGCAATCCGGTCGCAAACGGAGGTCCATCATAAAAAACGAACTCTTTGCCGCCTTTTCTTGCCTGAACTGATTTTTCAAATGTGTTATCATTTTTCCAGAATTCGAGCACTTCCTGTTCGAGTTTCGGAAAATCTGCCTGTCCTGCGGGCTTGAACATGATCTTTTGTCCTTATGTTTTATATGTTGATATTTTCAAAATCAACGGGTAAT
>JAFTIQ010000078.1 GCA_017456805.1 Lentisphaeria bacterium | reverse complement strand
CCGCAAACCTCTTACCAGAATGAGAAGTACTCACTCCGGAAGCGGAATTGATGATTATCCGGATTGGCAGCTGCAGGCAATCGCTCATGCAGGCTTTACCGCAATCGATATTTTCGTGAAAGCCCCCAACGTCACGACCAGAGGCCCTGCAAATATCAATGACATCATTGAACGCGCTAAAAAATTCGGCCTTGATGCCGTTCTTTACAGCTATCTGAAGAGCTACAAACATCCGGATGCCCCTGATGCAGAAGAATTTTTCGACAGTATTTACGGTGAAATCTTCCGTCAGCACCCCGGATTTGCAGCGATCCACCTGGTTGGTGAATCGCTGGAATTCCCCAGCAAAGATCCCCACACGACCGGAAAATCCCACCGGGAAAGTGTCATTGACGGCATTCCCGATACCCGTCCGAGTCCGGGCTGGTGGCCCTGCAGCGACTATCCTGCCTACATCAAGCGCATTTGTGATGCCGTTCACAAAGTCAAGCCGGAAGCAGAAGTCATTCTGAATACCTATAACTGGGGCTGGACTCCGGCAGAACTCCGCCGGGAATTCCTCTCCAAACTCCCGAAATGCGTCACTGTTCACGTCACCTATGACATCTTCAAGATGAATGTCCGCAACGGATTGAAATCTCCTGTCATGGATTACAGTATTTCCGCAGATGTTCCGGGCGAATACTTTGTTTCCGAAGTCAAAGCGGCAAAGGAAGCCGGAATCAAGACGGTCCGCTGTACCACCAACCTTGCCGGATCCAGCTGGGACTTCGGTACGGTTCCCTATGCTCCGGTGCTGTTCCGCTGGGCAAAACGTATGACCGTTCTCCGGGATTATCTGTTGAACTACAACGTCAACAGTTTCTATGATGACCACCACTACGGCTGGTGGCCGAACCCCTGCAATGACCTTGCGAAAGAAATTTTCTCCTCTGACGGAGATCTTGATGTGGAAGCAGTTCTGACCCGTGCAGCAATCCGCGACTACGGCAAGGATGCCGCACCTGTCATTGTAAAAGCATGGAAACTCTGGAGCGATGCAATGGATCATTACGTCGGATCCAATGAAGACCAGTATGGTCCCTGGCGCGTGGGCCCCTCCTATCCCTTCATCTTCCAGCCCAATATCACCCGTACCATGAGCAAGAAGGAGATTGACTTCCCCTCTGCTCCCCATGCACACTTCGGCGGCAGAATCGTCAAGACGCTGTATCAACCGTACGAAAACGAAAACCAGTCTCCCGGACCTCTCCGTTATCCTGCAGAAATCCGCGATCTGGAAGTCATGGAAGAAATGTGGAACGAAGGTCTTGCACTGGTCGAACAGGCTCAGGCATTGATTCCCGAATCAAAGAAAGATGATGGAAAACGTCTGTGGTGTCTGGGGAAATTCATCCGCAACTCCATCCGCACCACCCGTGCAATGAAACAGTGGTGGCTGCTGAATACCAAGCTCATAGCCTCCTATGACAGAGATGAAATGCTTGGCATTCTTGACAAGCTTGTTGCCATTGGAAAAGCGGAAATCGAAAACGCCAATGATACCGTGGAAGCAGTTTCCTTTGACTCCCGTCTCGGCTGGGAACCCAGCATGGAATACATGTGCGATCCCTGGCACCTGGATTGGAAAGTCCGTCAGATCAACAGTATGTTCCGTGAAATCGAAACATACCGCGGCTGTCTGATGCTTGGAAAGCCTGAAAAATAAGAGATTCCACCGGAATCAAATCTGATTCAGAATACAGCCGGCTTCAAGAGATTGAGGCCGGTTGTTTTTTTTGCATGTTTTTCTCGATTATTTCTTGAAAATCTCCCGGTTTCAGGTTATCTTACCACTATCGTAAAAAGAAAAAATTTGAATTGGAGAATATACTGATTATGGAAGAAGAAAAAAAAGAGACCGGCGGATTTTTCCGGAAATTCATGAAACGCGGCGGCGCCGGGGTTCTGGCTGCGGTTCTGATCATTCTGATCTTTCTGATTTGTGCAACCTGGCTGAGATCCCTGGTATTCGGTGTGCTGCTCGCCTGTGTCCTGCTCCCCGTTGAACGCTTTTATCTCGACAAAGTGTTTTGTCATAATGAGAAGAAGGGATGGTTCCTCCGGTTCAAGGAACGGTTCTCCAAAAAAGAACTGACTCCGGAAGAACAGGAAAAGCAGCTGAAACAGCAAAGAGTATTCAAGGCTTCATTTGCAGCATTGATGACATTGTTTGCGGTGATCCTTCTTGTTACGATCCTTGCTTTTGCAGTGCTTATCCCTTATGCAAAAAGTGCGAAAAATGCCATTACCGAATGGGGAAAGAAGAGTCCTACGGTTACGAAAGTGGAAAATTATCTGCTGGAAACAAAATCGCATCAGGAAGAGAACGAAGAGCCCCGGGGGATTCTGGTTTCTTTCCGTCAGAACCTGAAAGCTCTTGCTGAAGAGAACAAAGATACACTGACCTCCTTTGCGATTGCGCGGGGGAAAGACGTGTTTAGCGTAATCTACCGTCTTTTGAAAGGCTTGGGATATTTACTGCTTGATATTACTCTTTCGATCTTCTTCGGTTTTTATTTTCTGCAGAAAATTGCCATGTTTGAAGGTTCCGGCAAAGAACGCCGGGAACGGACGAGCGAATGGTTTGTGAACCAGTTTTACAATTCCCCGTGGCTTCCGGCGGTTTCGGAAAGCACAAAAAATCAGGCTGTCCGGATCCTCAACCATATCAACGTGATTCTTTCCCGGTGGGTTCGCGGCTATTTTATTGTGATCATGATCGAATTTGTTCTTTATACGCTGCTGTTTACGGCCGGTGGGATCCCGTATCCGCTGCTGGCGGGAAGTGTTGCCTGTCTGGCGATCCTTCTTCCGTTCATCGGGCCTGTGATCAGTTTCACGCTGACGGCGTGTCTCTGTATTGCCTTCTGTGATTCATCCCTGTTCCTGACCTTGATTTTTGTCTGTGTGATCTATCTTCTGATCAACGGATTGCTGGAACAATTCTTCCTTTATCCGGTATTTATCGGAGAGGTTTCCGGGCTGACGAGTGTGGAGACGATTATCGTTGTATTGATCGGTGGATTAGTGGCAGGGATCAGCGGAATGATCTTTGCAGTTCCGGCGGCGGCCATTATCAAATATATCATTCCTGAGATCTATAAGGCGACCTCCTCCACAGAATCTACGGAAAAAATGCTGCAAAAGGAATCATTATGAAAGAAATACCGAGCAGAGCAGAACTCCCGGAAGAACAGACCTGGGATCTTACCCCATTGTATTCTTCCGCTCAGGCATGGGAGAAAGATTTCAAAAAACTGAAGGGCATGGTCCGGAAGTTCAATCAGTATAAAGGAAAATTATCAGATCCGCAAATGCTTTATGAGGCATTCCGGGCAAGTGATGAGCTTTCTCTTCTCATGGATCAGCTTTTTACCTTTGCCAGTCTCCGGTCCGATGAAGATACCGGGAACTCCGCCAATCGTGCCCGGATGGACCGGATCAGTGCCACAGCCTCTGAAATCGGCGGGGAAACAGCCTGGTTTGAACCGGAGCTGACCGCTCTGCCGGAAGATCAGTTCAAGCAGCTCCTGAAAGCTCCTGTCCTGAAATTTTACCGCAGAACTCTGAAAGAGATCGGCAGGGACCGGAAACACACTCTTTCTGAAGCAGAAGAACGGGTTCTGGAACTCTCCGGAGAAGCATTTCAGACTCCGGAAAAGGCATTTTCCATCCTGAACGATGCCGACCTGGTGTTTCCTCTGATCAAAAATGAAGCAGGAGAAGAGGTCCGCCTTTCTCAGGGAAATTATATCAGTTTTCTGGAATCCGGGAACCGGGAGGTGCGCCGGGATGCATTCAAAGGAATCTATTCCGTCTACGCCGGATTCCGGAACACCTTTGCGGTACTCATGGATTCCGAAGTCCGGAATCATGTGGTGGATGCCCGGATGCGGAATTATAAATCTGCCTTATGCTCCTCTCTTTCGGAAGATAACATCCCGGAAAAGGTTTACCGTTCTCTGATTTCTGCAGTTCATGAAAACCTTGCTCCGCTTCACCGGTATTTTTCCTTCCGGGCAAAAAAACTCGGTTTGGAAAAATTGAATATGTATGATATCATTTGTCCGCTGGTTCCGGAAGCGGCACGGAAAATCCCCTGGGAAGAAGCCCGTGAAATGGTGCAGAACGCACTCCAGCCTCTCGGGAAAGACTATGGAACCGTTCTGAAACGGGCATTTGAAGAACGCTGGATCGATATTCCCGAATGTAAAGGAAAACGCTCCGGAGCTTATTCCGGCGGATGCTACGGCAAACCGCCTTATCTTCTTCTGAACCATTCCGGAACACTGGACAGTGTATTTACCCTGGCTCATGAGCTTGGACACTCCATGCACTCCTATTATTCCAACAGTTCCAATGAATATCATTATGCCGGATACAAGATCTTTGTAGCAGAAGTGGCTTCCACGACCAATGAGATCCTGCTTCAGCAGTATCTTCTTTCCAAAGCAAAAAGCAAACAGGAAAAAGCATATCTGGTGAATCATCTTGTGGATACCTTCCGTGGAACGCTTTACCGGCAGACTATGTTTGCGGAATTTGAGTTGATGATGCATGAAGATTCTGCGGCGGGGATCCCGTTGACCGCAGATCATCTCTGTGAAAAATATCTTGCGCTGAACGCTCTCTATCACGGGGAAGATGTGGTGAACGATCCGGAAATCCAGTATGAATGGGCACGGATTCCTCACTTCCATTATGATTTTTACGTTTATAAATATGCGACCGGGATCTCTGCTGCGGCGGCGCTGGCTCAGAAGATCCTTGCCGGCGATACAGAAGGCTATTTCCGTTTTCTCAAAGCTGGCGACTCCAAAGATGTCATTGACATCATGAAGGATGCGGGAGTGGACTTCACAACGCCCGCCCCCATTCAGCAGGCATTAAAACTGTTCTCGGAACAGGTGGATAAACTGGAATCTCTGATGTTATAAAACTTATGGCGAATCTCTCTCAGAACATGATGCAGAAAACGGATCTGCGGCAGGAACAGACGATCTCTGCCCAGCAGATCCAGTCTCTTGATCTGCTTCATGCCACCGCTCTGGAACTCCAGAACCTGATCTCTCAGGCAATCGAACAGAATCCTGTTCTGGAAATCGAAGAACAGGATTTTGATTCCTTTCCTCAGGAAGATCCTCTCCGGCAGGATGCCCCTCCCGAACAGGATCCCGAAGATATGAAAGAGGCGATGGAACAGGTGCTTCAACTGGCGGCTGAGGGCAATAATCCGGAAGAACTGAATATGCCAAGAGATCTCTCGGATGAAGCCGAAGAACGGAGAACCCGATTTTTCGAATCTGTCGCTGATGTGGAAAATCTCTGGGATCACCTCTCCTCCCAGCTGCGCCTTTCCGAATGCAGCAAAAGAGAAAAAGAAATCGCAGAACTCATCATTGAGGGAATCGATGAAACAGGTTATCTCGGGACTCATCCGGCAGATATTGCCATGATGGGCAATTGTTCCATGGAAGAGGTGGAATCCGCGCTGAAACTGGTTCAGAGCTTTGATCCTCCCGGAATCGGAGCAAGAGATCTGAAGGAATGTCTGCTCCTGCAGATCGAGGAGAAAGATCCGGATGCAGATGATCTGAAAACCATGATCTGCGACCATTTGGAAGATATTGCCAAAAACCGACTGAGTCTCATCGGCAGCAAAATGGATCTTCCGCCGGAAGCAGTACAGATCCTAGTGGGGAAAATCCGGAAAATGAACCCGTTCCCCGGAGGAAATGTCATTCAGAATGCGGCACATTACGTCATTCCGGAAGCGGAAATCGTTCCGGAGAAAGATGGATTCAAGGTGATCGTTCAGGAACGGGAAATCCCGCGTCTCAGGATCTCGGAATACTATGAAGAGATGCTGAATAATCCGGAAACCCAGCAGGAAGCCCGGGAGTATCTGGCAAAAAAAATCCAGGATGCCCGGGAACTGATGGATTCTCTGGAAAAACGGAAAACCACCATCGGGAAAATTGCAGAGCTGATCGCTTCGGAACAATTCGATTTTCTGAAAAACGGGGTGGAATCGCTTCATCCCATGACCATGAAGCTGATTGCAGATAAACTGAATCTGAGCGAATCTACCGTCAGCCGCGCGATTTCCAATAAATATATCCGGACCCCTCAGGGAGTCTTTGAGTTCAAATATTTCTTCTCCGGCGGATTTACCACAGAAGACGGGTCTTCCATCTCCTCCAAGAGTGTCAAGGAACTGATCCGGGAACTGGTGGACGGGGAAGATCCGCGGAAACCGTTGTCTGACAGCAAGTTGACAGATCTGCTTTCCGCCCGCGGGATTGAGATCCGCCGCAGAACTGTTGCAAAATACCGGGAGGAACTGGGGATTCAGGCCTCTCATTTAAGAAAGGTAATCATCTGATATGCTGCCTGAAAAAAAATGGAAATACCGGATCCAGGTGATCCTTCTGTTCCTGACATGCGTTCTGATCTCATTTTTCATCAGGACTTGCACCTATAACCGGGAAGCTGCCACTCTGGCAATCGCCGTCGGAGATGCAGAACCGCTCTGGTACGGAAACTTTTACAAGAACCGTCCTGCCTCGCCCAGCTGGGGAGATATGTTCCCGGAACCCCGCCCGAATTTTGTGCCGTTCACCGTGGAAAGTGCCATGATGTTTGCCTATGCTTCCGATGTGGCTTCCGGAAAAGGAGTTCCTCAACGGGATGAACGGCTTGCGTATCTCCCTGAGGTTCCGCCTTACGCGCAGATGAATATGACTCTGGAATGGGTTCTTGGCTGGGGCTACCGCTTTCTGTGCCTGTTCCGTTCCCCGCCGGAGGCTTCCGGTTCCGCATTGGAACTGCAGGATAATCCGGACTTTGCATGGTTTGTATCTGTCAATATCCGGCTCTGGACTTCGCTGCTGTCCGGATTGGTATTTCTCTGGCTGGTGGTGCTCCGTGTGCCGCCGAAACTGGCAGTGCTGGGAGGATTGCTTCACGCGGTATCCGCCGCGGCTGTCGCCCGGGCAACCGGACAGGATATCGTCCGGGGAGACTTTTGTATTCCGCTGATCATGTTTGCCATGATTCTGGCACAATCGCTCTATCTTCGTCCGGGCAGATTCCGGCTTCTGCTGCTGTTTTTTGTGACGGGGGTTGCCTTTGCTGCGTGGGATCTCTGCCAGATGATGTTCGGGATCTGGATTGCGTATGAGCTGCTGAGATATCTCTCCGGCGGACGGTTCACGGGTGCGCGGAAATCGGTCTGGATCGCCATTGCCTCGGCAATTCTTCTGAATGCTTTGCTTGTTCCATTCAATGTGACATACGGTCTGATCATGTCGAAGCTGGTTTGTGTTCTGCTGCCGCTGCTGTTCCTTGTGATGTATGTTCCATCCATGAAATTCTGGAAACGTCTCTGTGTGATCGCGGGGGCAACGGTTGTGCTTCTCGGATTCTACCACGGGGTGATTGACAATGCGGAATACCGTGCAAATTACAGTCATTTCTCCAGTGTAATGCATGCGAAATTCAAGTTTCTGAATGAAAAGCCGCTGGATCCTTCGGTCATGGATTACGATGCCCGGATCATGTGGACCCCTTCCATGCACTCCTGCACCTGGGATATTGCCTCCGGGTATTTTCCCTCTCTTGGTTCCATGCCGGAACTGCGGATGCATCAGGGCTTGATCTCCGTCCGGAATCTCTGGAACTATTATCCGCTGACTCTTGGCTGGTTCTGTTTTTTGCTTCTTCTGGGCGGATTGATCACGCCTGTCAGGAGAGCGATTCTCCGGGATAAGCCGAGAAATCTCCTGCCATATCTTTACACGATCGGTTTTATCGGCGGGTTTGCACTGATCGTGCGGTACCATGAATTCCTGATTATTTTTCTTTCCATATCGCTCCCCATGCTTTATCAGGAATGGTTCCACGGATTGGGAAAAGCAAAAAAGAAAACAAAGATTTTCCTGACACTGGTCTTCTGTTTTCTGCTTCTCTTTGAATTTGTGATCACAACCTCCGCCCGTGTCAGAGCCTATCAGACTGTTGATTCCTATCTTCCGCAAACGGTTCATCTGATCCGCTGGTTCCGTGACGGAGAGGCGATGAAAGGGGAAACCGTTGTTGCCAGCTTCACCTTATCTCCGGTTCTGATGGCATATACCGGCGCAAATCTGGTCATGCAGCCGCAGTTCGGCATGGAACCCATCCGCCGTCCGGTGGAAGAATATCTGAACATCATGTATCACGGAACAATTGCCGATCTGGAACGGTACTGTGACCGTTATCAGGCGGATTATGTGATATTCGACAAAGGGCTTGCCGGGCCGATGCATCCTTACTCCTCCCGCTACATCGCCAATGCCGCCGAATTGAAAGCAGATTCCCCTGTCAATATCATGAACCGTCTTCCGGATTCCATGCAGAATTTCATTCAGATCCCGCCGCCCCGGAAATACCGCTTCACCGCCATGAAGTATACCGTGTTCAAGTATGTGAAGGAATCCGACCGCACCTTTGCCCGGGAATGTGTCAGAAAAGCCGGAGATCTGATTCTGGAAGATGATCTTTCCGGCGCAGAAAAAGTGATTCTGGAAGGTCTTGCCGCAGATCCCGGTTCGGAGCAGCTCCGGAAACGGCATCGGGAACTGTTCCTGAGAAATTACCGTCCGGCTCTGCCGGAAAAAACAACGCCGTAAAGAACATTCTGTTTCCCTGATTTCAAATCAATCTTTGACAGGGACAGCGCGTTTTCTTTTTTTGTTGTTCTGTTCTGCAAGGGTATTCCGTTCCCAGAATACACCGTCGGTATACCCTTGGATGGAAGGATCGGTTTCTGCTTTTTTCAAGCGGGCAAGAGTCCAGCAGCAATACTCTTTGTTCCATTCGATCCCGCAATAGTTTCTGCCCAGTTTTTTAGCGGTCACGGCAGTGGTTCCGCTTCCGCAGAAGGGGTCGAAGACCATTGCCCCCGGCGGAGTGCTTGCCAGGATCAGTTTTGCCAGAAGCTTTTCAGGTTTCTGCGTGGGATGATCCGTATTTTCCGGCATGGACCAATAGGGGACAGAGATATCATCCCAGAAGTTTGAGGGGCAGGTCAAACGGTATTTTCCGCCCTCGGATTCCTCCCAGTCCTTTGGTTGTCCGTCTTTTTTATAGGGAGCAATGACTTTCCGTTTCATCTTCACGGCGTCCACATCGAAATAATAGTTTTCGCTGACAGTTCCGAACCAGATATCCTCGCAGCTGTTTTTCCAGTTGGCTGCGGCGCCGCGGCCTTTTTCCCGCTGCCATGTGATCCGGTTCCGGACATGGAGATATTTTTCCATGACCGAAAATTCAGCGGCGGAACATTTCCAATCCCCGCAAAGATAAACGGAAGCCTCCGGTTTGAGCAGCCGGAGAAGTTTTGGGAACCAGGAATCCAGATACGCTTCATACTCCGCGTTTTTCATGCTGGCGAACTTTGTTCCGTTGAAATTTTTATCAAGGTTGTAAGGCGGATCCAGGATGAGCAGATCCACGAATCCATCGGGCAGGAAATCGATGACCTGCAAAAAATCGGCACAAATGATTTTATTGGTAATTTTCCGGAGGGAAAGTTTTTTTTCAGGAACGAATAATTTTTTTTCGAACTGAGCGAATTCCTTCTCCGTCAAACGGAGGGTTCTGTTTCTTGGAGCTTTCTTTTTCTGTTCCGGCATAAAGGATCCTCTTTGTTCTGAAGAATAGCGGAGATGGGGCATAAGCCGGATTCTGTAACTTCCCGAAGGAAGCGGCGATCATCTGTCTGTGCGGCCAGAACCCGGAATTCAAACGCTGCGAGCAACAGCTCATTCCCTATTTGGCCTTGCTCCGGGACGGGCTTGCCTTTCCGGAAGGATTACTCCTCCCGGATGCGGGCTCTTACCCCGCCGTTTCACCCTTACCTGACGAATCAGGCGGTTTGCTTTCTGTTGCGCTTTCCTTTCCGCGGCATATTGTCCGCGGCATCCTCCTGTTACCGGAGGAGTCCCTGCTCTGTGGGGTCCGGACTTTCCTCTTTGCATAGCAAAGCGACCGCCGCCCCATCTCCGGCTTATAATATACGCCTCTTTTCGGAAAAAACAAACGTCATTCAGATTTTTCGCCCAACTTTCCCTGCCGCCGTCGCACCATGCCGGAAAAATTTTCAGAATTTTTTGAAAAAAACGCTCTTGTAAATTGAAAATATGATGCTATGGTAACTTCAGATGAGCAGAAAATCTGCTCCAAAAACCTTTTCGTCCCGCTTTTAACAACGTCAACGGAAGGAGTCTCTTATGGCTGATATTTCTCAAAGTGTCTGTCTCAATCATCCCGATACCCCGGCGGTCATCCGGTGTGCAACCTGCGGAAAACCCATTTGTGAAAAATGCATCGTCAACATGAATGGCTCTGCCTACTGTTCCCATAAATGCGCCGTCAACGCGGCAAATTCCGTTGACCGGGTCAACAGTGTTGTGGAAAGCAAAAAACGTGCCGATGGAAAATCCAGAACAAGAACCATTGTGATCCTGATCATCCTTGCCGCTCTCGCTGCAGGCGGATATTACTATTACACTCAGAACAAGGGGAAAGTAAAACGCATGATCCGCAAAGCGGAACAGCAGGTCGATTCTGCAGCAAGAGAAACCAAAAATGCGGTCCAGGAGGAAATCCCCTCCAGTTCCCATTACAAGAGAAACAGGGAAGATCTGGTGAAATAAATCCCTGACGTTTTCCGGATCAGAAGATCCTGCAGGGCATAAAAATGTACGAATTATGCCCTGTATGCTTCTGTCCCGGAAAAAAAACGATTTTTTCTTTCTTTTTCCGGTTGCAAAAATCAATTTTCAGATTATAATACCTTTATCTGCGGGCAACGTCGGATTTTCCCGGAACACGATGAATTAACGGGAACTTTGCCCACCTTTATTTACAGAAAAATTGCCGGAGGAATGATTGTGAAACACTATGGTTTGATCCTGGTCGGAATGCTTTGCATCATCCTGTTCAACGGATGCGGGAACAGCGATGATTTTGCTGAAATGATGAAAAAAGGAGAAAAAAGTGCCGTTAACGGACGCTGGGATGAAGCATTGGATTACGGAAAACGCGCACTGGTCTGTCAGCCCAACAGCGCAGAAGCTCTGCTCCTTACCGCTTTGGCGTATGAAAACAACGGACTTTATAACGAAGCATTGGAAGAAGTAAAGAAAGCTTCCGCCATCGCACCTGAAAATTTCTTTGTGCAGTATACCCTCGGGAAAATGTATTTCGACCGCGGAAGATATGATTCCAGTGTCGCTCCCCTGAAAACGGCATTGAAACTGCGCCCCTATGATATGAATACCGTGATCCTTCTTGCCGACGTTTCTGTGAAATTGAAAAACTCTCAGGATGCCCTGCGTTATTACAGCATTCTTGCAAAACACGGCAGCTACCGGGAAAATCCGAAAGTCTGGTCCGAACTCGGAAGAATCATGCTGGAACAGAACAAACTGAAAGCAAGCTACTCCTATTTCAGCTGGGCATACAGCCTTCAGAAGAAAAACCCCAATGCAGATATCGTGCTGAACATGGCAGTTCTCTGCGATAAATATCCCATGGTAAAATCTAAAGCTCAGCTCTATAAAGCATACGCAAAAAGATATTATCAGGAATATCTCCGCATGACACAGGGAAATTCTTCTCTTGCCAGAGAACGTGCCGCCGTGGAAGCACGGATCAAGGCAATCTGAAATTTTGCGAGTTAAACCATGGCTGGGATCCCCGAAGAGGTCATTGATTCAGTCCGCGCAAGAGTCGATATCGTTGACCTGATTCAATCTTATATCCCCCTGAAAAAACAGGGGCGCGACTTCAAGGCATGTTGTCCGTTCCATTCCGAAAAAACCCCGTCCTTCACCGTCCGCCCCGACCGGCAGTATTATCATTGTTTCGGATGCGGAAAACATGGCAATGCGATCACGTTCGTGATGGAACGGGAAAACGTGGATTTCCCCACCGCTATCCGCCTCCTCGCTCAGAAATATAATATCTATATTCCCGAAGAGGAAGAACGCCGCCCGAGACCGGGCGCAAGACAATATCCCGGCGTAGCGAATCAGAGTTACAGCGAAAAAAAAGATCGCCTGTTCCTGCTTCATGAAAAACTGCGGGAATGGTACGTCATGAATCTGAAAAATAATCCGGAATCTCCTGTGGCGCAATATCTTGCAACAAGAAAACTCTCTCCGGAATCCATTCAGAAATTCTCTCTCGGCATGTCCCTTGACTCCTGGGATTCCGCAATGGTCTTTGCGAAAAATCTCGGATTCACCGAGGCAGAACTGGCAGAAGGCGGAATCATTAAAACCTTTGAGGATAATCCTTCCAAACGCTATGATATGTTCCGGAACAGACTCATGTTCCCCATCTGGGATGAACTGGGGCGGGTCGTCGGATTCAGCGCAAGAACCATTGAATCAGATCCGAAGGCTATGAAATATGTCAATACTCCGGAAACCCCTATCTTCAAAAAAGGACGCATCCTTTACGGAATGCATCTGGCACGGAGTGAAATGTCCGATAACAAACTCGGTTGTGCCATCCTCTGCGAAGGTCAGTTGGATGTCATCGCAATGCATGCCGCAGGATTTTCCAACTCCGTCGCCGCAGAAGGAACCGCGTTCACCCCGGAACAGGCACGGATGCTCCGCCGTTATACAGGAAAAATCAAACTCGCTCTTGACTCTGACAACGCCGGAACAAAAGCCGTATTCAAAGATGCTGAAATCCTGCTCCCCCTGGGATTCGATGTGAAAGTCATCCGCTTCCCCGGCGGGAAAGACCCCGATGAACTCCTGAAACAGCAGGGCAGAGAGGCAATCGCTCAAGCCGTGGAACAGGCCGTGGATTTCTTCGATTTCGCCGTCAATACATTCATCGCAAAATATGGGGAATCCCCCGCAGGAAAGGCGCAGATTGCTGCCGATATGCTTCAGCTGATCGCACTTCTCGAAAGCGAAGCCGCAAAAACCGCCTATACCTCCTGGCTGGCGGAAAAACTGAACCTGAGCGCAGATGGCCTCTATGCTGAATTGGTCCGTTCCGCCAGGAAAGAAGCAGAACGCAAAGAACGCTATGCCCGCTATGAACAGGAACGGGAAGAACGGAATCTGCCTGTCGAAGAAATTCAAAAACCGGAAACCCAAACCGGAAAACGTTATAAAAAAGCCCTGCTGGAAGTTCTGGAAGTCCTTCTGAAATATGAAGATGCCGCAGCTGCCGCAGTAGAGCAGATCCCCCCCGAACTTCTGGATCAATCTCCCCTTTCTATTGCCATCAACGAAATCATTCAGGCAAAAATGCTGGAAGAATGGAACGAAGCACCTCAACGGATCATTGAACAGCTGGAACCAAAGGGATTGATCACACAGGAACTTTCCATGCTCCTCATGGGGGAAGAAGAACCGGAAACCCCTGCTGCACCGGAAACAGAATTGACTCCGGAACAGCTCAAAGAGGCGGAAAAAGAGAAAAAGCGCGCATTGGCGCGGGAAAAGAAAATTGCATTACGCGTTCTGGATCAGGATGTAAAACTTCTGAAAGAGTTCCATTTAACGATTCGTATGGAACAAATGATGGAACGTTTTGCCCGTCTTGCGCCTGATGATCCGGAAAAGCTCAAGCTCATGGAAGAGCTTGGAAATCTCACCCGTGAACGGGCTGCTCTGCGGAAATAATCCCCCCGCAAGGCATTTTTGCCCCCTGAAAACTCTGAATTCCGTGATTTTCGACAAGAAAAAACTCCGAATTCCGTGATTTTTGACAAGAAAAAACTCCGAATTCCGTGATTTTTTGACAAGAAAAAACTCCGAATTCCGTGATTTGCATTTGAAAAAATCATTATATTGTGTTATATTTCAATAAATTACAAGATATTGGAGGCGGGGAATGTATTACAGACGAAAAATCGATTTATTTTTAGAGAATTGGCATTGCGACAGTGATCGGCTTCCCCTGATTATTCGCGGAGCTCGCCAGGTTGGAAAAACAGAAGCAATCCGACATTTCAGCAGATCATTTTATCCATACTCGGTCGAGATTAATTTTGTAGAAGAACCGCAATACAAAACGATTCTGGAAGAAGGTCTCTCTCCGGAAAGCATTATAAAGCTGATATCCCGTATAAACCCTGAGTTTCATTTTGTTCCGGGAAAAACCTTGCTCTTCTTTGATGAAATTCAGGCATTTCCTGAAGTTGCAGCCGCATTGAAATTCTTCCGGCAGGATGGTCGGTATGATGTAATATGCAGCGGTTCTTTATTAGGAATTCATTATAAAAAAGTATCTTCTCACAGTGTCGGATATAAGACTGATTATGAGATGAGGTCTTTTGACTTTGAAGAATTCATGTGGGCTCTTGGTTATTCGGATGATATTGCAGACGACATGCTCTCTCACATGAAAAATGTACAGCCTTTTTCCACAGCAGAAATGACAAAATTCTCTTCCTTGTTTCTGGACTATATTTTGGTTGGCGGTATGCCTGCCGTTGTCAGAGATTTCGTTCAAAATAAAACATTTGAACGAACACTGAAACTTCAGAATCAGCTTTTAACTGACTATCAGGAAGATATTCGAAAATATGCAGAGGGACTGGATCAAATGCGGATTCAGGCTGTGTTTCATCATATTGCGCCTCAGTTGGCAAAAGAGAATAAAAAATTTCAACTTTCAAAAGTGGAAAAAGGTGCAAGATCACGGGAATATTTCGGCTGCGTAGAATGGTTGCTCGATGCAGGAGTCGTTTCTATTTGTTATTGTCTGAACTTTCCGGAACTGCCTCTCAAAGGAAATTACGATGAATCCAAATATAAACTCTATATTGCTGACACCGGTCTGTTGATCGCTATGCTGGATGAAGAAGCCGGCGTCGATTTGAGACAAAATAAAAATCTGGGGATTTATAAGGGGGCGTTATATGAGAATTTTGCCGCAGAAGCACTCTCCAAATCCGGATATAATCTTTATTATTACCGGAGAGAAGACGGTTCTCTTGAAGAAGATTTCTTCGTTCGAACTGCAAATGAACTGGTGCCGATTGAAATCAAATCCGGCAACAATGTCTCTCGATCTTTGAGAAAATTAATTGATTCAGAACATTATCCGGCAATTAAGTATGGCATTAAATTTGCGCATGCAAATATCGGAAAGACAGAAACTGTCACGACTTTTCCATATTTCTGTATCTTCCTGTTGAAGCGGTACTTATATGGAATATAAAACTGCGGGATCCGGAATGGAAATGTGAAAGGGAATTTTCAAAAAATTCCCTTCAAAATCAGCGGTCTGTTCTTAACAAAAGTTTTTATTTATAACTGACGTTTATCCGCCATGCTTTTCCGCGGTAAATATCAAGGAAACGGTGCTTTTCTACCAGCCAGTCAATCTGAAGCAGCAGAACGTATTCCCGGTTCTCTCCCGGACGAAATGTCACCGCATAGCCCGGATGAAGCCCTTGCTCATTCCGGTAAATCCCTTTCACAGGAATCCCATTCAGATAAACCGTCTGCTCCAGATAGATTTTTCCATCATATCCAACTGTATGACGGCGCGGAGCATCTGTCAGAACAATCAGCCCCTCTTTCTCCACACCGTTTTCTTTATACAGAATCTTTACTTCCGAACCGTTCTGTTTGAACCGCTTCATCTCCATAGGCGCTCCGGGAAGGATCACTGTCGTCGGCACATACCAGTTCATAACATACCAGGTTCCAAAAGCCAGAACAGCTGCCAATCCCAGAAATACAAGCATCCGCTGAGTTCGTCTGGAAAACTTCATATCCTTATCCTTTCGGGGAAACGCTTTGCAGAAGTGCGTAACAGGTATCCAAGTGCGGAACCTTCACACCGTTTTTTGCGGCAATACGGCAAACATTCCCAAGGATCGCATCAGCTTCCAAAGGACGCCCGGATTCATAATCCACCAGCATACTGGTCTTGTACGGCGGAAAATTCCGGGTATATTCCATATTCCCGATAAGATCCTCTTCCGTAAAGAGATACCCTTCACTCGCGGCAACGGCGGCAGTTTCCCGCATCAATTCCATGCAAAGTGCCTCCATCGCGCCCTCATCGCACATCTGTTTGGTATCCAAATGCCCGCCAAGGACGGATACCGTATTGAACGGAGTGTTCCAAAGCAGTTTTTTCCAACGGTAATATGCCACATCATCGGAATATTCCGTATCTACGTTTCCAGCCTGAAAAAGGTTCAGGAGCTGCCGGCATTTCTCAGAATCGCCGCCGCCGAATTTTCCCATAATCAACCGCTGAGAGCCTTTCTGGGAAACGATTCCCCTGCCTGTACGGGTCGCCCCGATATACGCGACTG
>JAFTIQ010000077.1 GCA_017456805.1 Lentisphaeria bacterium | reverse complement strand
GAGGCTGTTGTCCTTGCTGAGGCTGTTGACCCTGCTGAGGCTGTTGACCCTGCTGTTGATTTTGACGCTGCTGTTGATCTCTTGCCTGTTGTGCTTCCTGCTGAGCTTTTTGTCTTTGCTTGAGGAGATCTTCCAACTGTTTTTTCAAGGCTTCGATATCTTTTCTGGTTTTGAGCAGACGGGACTGATTGGCGGCGGCACCGGATGCATTGGTCAGGTTCCGCATTGCCTCCTGATTATATTTTTCAGCTGTATCGAGGAGAGTCATTGCTGCTGCGAGCCGTTTCAAAGCATTTTCCAGTTCTTCCCTGGCGGCTTCTTCCTGAGCTTTTGCAACTTCCTGCTGTGCGTATGTCTGATAGATTGCGCCGAGATTCTGATTGATTTTTCCGGTCAGTTCTTTATCTGCTCCGGCGGCGAGAGCCTGCATATAGCAGGATTCTGCTTGTTTCAAATCGATTGCCGGTTCCGGAGTTTCGCCTGATTGTCCTTCCTGTGTTTCAGCGGGCGGGACTTTCCCGGTTTGATACTGCACCCCTTTATTGTAAAAATCTTCCGGTTTCGGGGCGGGTTCCGGGGCGGTTGCCTCCTGTGTTTCAGCGGGCTGAGTCTGTTCAGCTGTTTGAGGCTGATCCTGAGTCTGATCCTGAGTCTGAGCCGGTTCCTGAGCCTGAACCGCGGCGTGAGCGGAAACGAAGATCAGGAGCATGGCAAGAGCTTTTTTCGTTCCTCTTTCCGAGAGGATCATCCAGAGAAACAGAAGCAGAAATGCCGCAGTCAGCGGATAGGGGAACCGTTCCACCGGTTTCTGAACAGTGGCATTGTAACTGGAAGTCATAAGTTTACGGATCCGGTTTTCGATGGCGGAGAGCCCGGTATCAGCGGCAGTTGAGCGGACATAGATCCCTCCGGTTTGTTTTGCCAGTTCGGTGAGCCGTTTTTCATTCAAAGGACTGTTGACGATATTTCCGTCACGGTCTTTCACAGTGACGACGTTTCCGTTCTCATCTTTGTACTGAATGATGGAAGGCTGGGAAGGATCACCGACACCTACAATAAAAAGCGGGATTTTCTTTTTGACGATATCTTCCACTGCTTTGCCGCTGTCACCGTAAAGTTCATCTCCATCTGTGATCAGAATGACAGCCCGGTGCATTGCTTCTGCTGCGGAAAACGCCTTCAGTGCAGTATCGAGAGCTTCCTCAATATTGGTTCCTCCGACCGGGATTGTTTCGGTATCAAGATCGGAGATATACTGCATGAAACTGGTTCTGTCGATGGTGAGGGGACATTCCAAGAATGCTTTTCCGGCGAATGCGATGAGCCCGAAGCGGTCTCCGGGGTTCAGTTTGACCAACTCTTTGACGAACCATTTTGCATGATCCATCCGGGAGGGCTGAACATCCTGACACATCATACTTTTCGAGGTGTCAAAAAGGATCAGGATATCCCGTCCGGAACCGGAGGTTTCGATGATCTCATGATCCCAGGCCGGTCTTGCCAGAGCGGTTACAAGAAGTAAAACCGTCAGAAGCAGCAGAATAAAACGGAAAATCCTCATTCCGGGAGAACAGATCACGCTGATTCCATCCGGAGTTTTTTTCCCGGTTAACGAATTCAGTATCTTCTTTCTTCTGTACCATGCAGAAATAAAAACCGCAAACAGAACGGGCAGAATCCAAATCAGATGCCAGAAAATTTCCGGCTTGAGAAATTTCATAATATTATACCTCCGCTTTTCATTACAGAGATAGACCATTCATTTACAGAAAAGTTCATTTTTTCTTCATCTTTCCAGGCTTTTTTCTCATTTTTTTTCCATGATCCTTCCTTTTCGGACTCTGATCTGCAAAAAAATGTTCCGGTTCTGCCATAAAATGACTGATTGCTTCCAGATGAGACCGGATCCGTTTTTTATCTCCGCAAATACAAAGCGAACCGGCCTTTTTTCCGTTGACCGTCGGAATTGAAATGTTGCCAAGCGTCAGAAAACCGTTGACCTGAAAATCTGTGAAGGGGCCCACAAACATATCCGCATCCCGGATAATGGAAAAACCGATCGTTCCCAGAATCTCCTGCAGGGATTGAGGCGCCAGAACTTTGGCAGCATGGTAAAGCGATGGATGAAGCATGGTGCAAAGCTGAAGAAATTCATCACTCTCTCCATGACCTTCCCGGACATCCTGCAGTTTCCGGCTGAATTCCCGGTGAAACGCCAGAAATCCCTGAAGTTCCGATTTTGCTTTTTTTCTGAATTTCCCGGGACGGATCACAACAAGCCCAAGCTCCCGTTCTCCCTCCCGGACTCCCAGATCCACCGGAACAAGAAATTTCTTATTCCGTAAAAAAGGCTGGGCGGAAATCCCCCAGAGGAAAATCCCGGCAAGCGTTGCTTTCCCACCCATCTGAACCCTCCAATCCCGGTTCAAACGGTTCCGCAATTCCGTCAACGCGGAAAAATCAATAAAAACTCTCGCACGGAACACCTTGTCTCCGCAATAAACAATATCCGGAACGGAAAGAACGTTATTCAGCTGAGGATAAACGAGCTGACCGGATATCCCCCATTCCTTTTTCAACTGGTTCATGATCTCCTGCATCGGCGCGCCGTCAGCAGTCACATGGCTGAATTGCCACCAGAGATCCACTTCCGAGAGATCCCCGGAAAAACGGGCTGCAATACACAGCATCCCCCAGCCCGGATGACGGATCTTTCTGGGGTCAGGAACGTGAAAACGGGAGGGCGTCTGCCCATCTGAAACCCCGGGCTTCTCTTCACAGAAAATAAAAACAGAACTCATGATCCTGTCCACCAGATTGGATAACTGCTGGCGGACCCTGAGATTATAACCTGCATTGACGGAGATCCATGTTTTCAGAGCCTGCTCGATCCGTTTGAGCCGGAGTCCTGCTGATTCATACCGCATGGTATTGTAAACAACCGTAATATGCTTTATGATAAAGGAGATCTGTGATTCATGAAAATGCCGGACCGGAGTCTGATCATCAAAGTGGGGAATGATTTTTGTGATATTGCCTCTGGCATCTGTTTCCGCTTCCATGATGTCGCAATGGTGGATCCGTTTCGGTTTGAATGAAAGAAAACCCACCCGGACAGCCCAGTTCAATTGAGGCTGCTGCCGGATAAAAGAACGGATTTTGTCAAACAGAAGCTCTTTCGCTTTTTCGGGGGATTCCGGCACTTCGGAAGTATATTTCAGCCGGAAGGAGGTCAGCACAAATTTGGAATATTCATTCCGGACAAAGATCCCGGAAACTTTCCGCCAGCCGGCAGATTCCGCTCTCGCTCCCAGCGTCCGGAAAAACTGCAGAACTTTCAGAATAAATATTACAATGACATTTTGGGGGGTCCAGAAATCAAAAAGCTTTCTGAGACGGGTTCGCCTTTTCTGCCTCATGGTTTCGTTTCAGATCCTTTCTGACGAGGCTTGCCGGAATCTGCGTTCCGGACATTCAGAAGAATGTGTTTCAATATCGCATTGAAGAAGGGCGAATTCATGATCCCCATGTGCCCCCCGGGCACCGGATAAACCGCTTTCCAATTGATCGGCGTCACCATGTAAGGATACCAGATCCCCCCGGCACGGCTATCCTGACAGCCGCTGGAAAAGGTGACTTTTCCATCCCCGGCGGCACGTTCTGTGACAAAAAGTTCTCCGTTCGGTGCAACTTCCAGTGCCGCATTGGTTTCAACTGCATTCCCGGCAATCAGCCAGAGAGAGACATCTTTGGGGCAATTCCCGGCCGGATAGGATATCGCCTGACGGAACAGTTTTGCTTTGATCAGAGCTTTCCGGAGATGATCCAGCGCAATCTCCCGGCGTTCTTTGGGATTTTTGACTTCCGGAAGCAATTTCTGAAGCCAGACATCCTGTTCCGGATCCGCCAGCCCCCACTGATATTTGAGCCAGGTATTCAAATCATAAAGGTCGATCGCTTTGCCTGATTGCTTTTCCCGGACAAGATTGTTTTCCGGCGCAGGCAGCATTTCATAGTAGGAAAGAAATGTTCCGATCAGAGCAGGCGGATACGCCGGGCTTCCGGAGATCAGACGGAGCCCGTTCCGCAATTCCAGCAGAGTATCCGCATACCCGGAATTGGGGGTGCCGATCACCACTACTTTGTCCACATGTTCTGCTCCTGCCCAGTCCGGAGGCGGGAGTTCCTGTGCTTCATCAGGAAGAATCTTTCCGCCGTAACGGAGATAATAGCGCGCCACCAAACCGCCCATACTGTGTCCGACAAGGTCAAACTGGATATCATAATCCTGCTGTGTTCCGTACATGGCACGGTATTGTTTCTGAAGAAGGACCTTTTTTTCTTTGATGAACCGGTCCAGCTGCGCAGCATTTTCCGAGATATCTCTGCGCCAGTCATAGTAAAATGTGAACAGGGTCGGATAATGCTTATCCGGATAAAGATGCTTCGGTTCCGGAACATAGCCTGCCTGTTTCAGAGCCGTCAGAAGGATATCATAATTATCCAGATAGAACTGCAGTCCGAGGATCCGGACCTCTGATTTTTCCAGCAGTCCAGCCGG
Organism: Lentisphaeria bacterium; assembly: GCA_017456805.1. The sequence goes on along the minus strand of JAFTIQ010000077.1, from coordinate 12,259 downwards.
AGCAGTCTGATTTTTCAACCGGGGCAGGGGAACTCCCTTTTTCATCGGGTGTGCCAATTTCTGAAAATGTGTTCCCGCCGCCATCTCTGCCGGAGAGAAATGTCCCCAGACTGTTTTTCCGTTCTGATCTGCAATTTTTGCTCCGAGCAGACCGTGAATCACGATCACCGGGTTCCGGAGCGGCCCTTCATACTGTTCCGCCATCCGGGTCATCCTGTCATTGATCGGTGTCCCGTAAAATCCATTATCCTGATAAGAACCGGTAGCACAGCCTGTTTCCAGAAACGCGATTGACAGCAATGCGCCAATAACGATCCAAAGTTTTATTTTCATGATGCTGTTTCCTTCTTTTCCAAAGAATCAATTTAGAATCAGGGATAAGATAGCACAATTTTCCGGAATTTCCAATTGATTTTTAATAAAACTGTTTGACAGATGATGGGAGAAATGCTATTTTATGGGAAAAATCAAGAGAAGGAGAATCTTTTATGAAGATCGAAAACATTTCATTCTGCGGCTGGAAAAACTGTATTCAAATCACCAGCGGAAAATTCCGGCTGATCGCAACAACAGAAGTCGGTCCGAGAATTATCGGGGCATTCCTTGGCGACAGCGAAAACCTTTTTCATGTGATCCCGGAAACTGCGGGAAAAAAAGGCGGAAAAAGCTGGAACAGTTTCGGCGGACACCGGCTGTGGCATTCTCCTGAAGAATTTCCCAGAACTTATACCATTGACAACTCAAAAATCGAATACAAAACCACCCGGAACAGTGTCGTGTTCTTCCAACCGGCCGATGACTTGAGCGGAATCGAAAAATCCATTGAGATCATCCCCGGAAAAAATGAAATGTTCAAAATCGTTCATAAAGTGACAAACCGGAACGCCTGGACCGTAGAATGCGGTGCCTGGGCAATCTCTGTCATGGCTCCCGGCGGAACCGGAATCTTCCCCATGCCTCAGGGAAATAAAAAAGCCCTGCTGCCTAATGTCTCCTTCGCTATGTGGCCCTACAACGATATGGCTGACGGCAGGTGCACCATCGGATCAAAATACACCATCGTCCGTCAGAATTCTGATATCAAGAATCCCATGAAGATCGGATACAATTGTGAAGATGGCTGGATCGCTTACCAGAATAAAGGCGTGACCTTTATCAAGAAATTTGATCACATGGTCGATGGCGAATATCCGGATTTCGGATGCAGCGCAGAGTGCTATTCCTGTGAGTCCATGCAGGAAATGGAAACCCTTTCTCCGCTTTATGAACTTGCTCCGGGAGAAACCATCACTCACACCGAAGAATGGCATGCTCTGAAACTGAATTCCCCTGCGATCACCTGCGAAAAAGAGGCGATCGAGATTTTCGGGTGATCTCATGAAAATAGAAATCATTTGCGGCGATATCACTGCTTTGAACGTTTGCGCGATCGTCAATGCGGCAAATTGTTCTCTGCTGGGGGGCGGCGGAGTGGATGGTGCGATCCATGCCGCAGCCGGGCCGGAACTCCTGGAAGCTTGCCGTAAATTCAAGGGCTGCGAAACAGGGGATGCCCGGATCACTCCCGGATTCCGTCTCCCCGCAAAATATGTGATCCATACCCCGGGCCCGGTTTGGCATGGCGGCAGTAAAAAAGAACCGGAACTGCTGAAGTCATGTTATCTGAAATCTCTGGAGCTTGCTGCGGAAAACGGATGCAAAACCATTGCGTTTCCCTGTATCAGTACCGGAGTTTACGGATTCCCGAAAGATTTGGCAGCTGAGATTGCGTTGGAAACGGTTCGTTCCTGGGATCAGGATCTGCCGGAACAGGTGATCTTTTGCTGCTTTTCGGAAGGCGATGCGGCTCTTTATAAGAAAAAATCAGGTTTTCTATCGTTTTTTTCTTGAAAAAAGCGGAACTTGAGATATAGTTCTCTGTTCAACCCCGGAGTTTCGGATTATGATGGATGGAATTACATTGTTTGACTGCACCGTTCGGGAAGCAGGTTATCAGACAGGATGGTTTTTCGATGAAACCTTCCTTTGCGATTATTACCGCTTTGCCGAAGCAGCCGGTTTCGATTATATGGAACTTGGCTTTTTTCATAATCCGGAAGCTGATCCGAATCGCGGATTGACCCGTTACTGCGGATTGAATGCAGAAAAAATCCGGGAAATCTTCGGGCGGACAAAAAATATTCTCAAGCTCAGTGCCATGAGAGATATTCAGCGTCCCCTGTATCCGGTTCCCCCCCGGAAAGATTCGGAAATCGATGCCATCCGGATCCTTACCCGTTCCAAACAGACCGATCTGGATGATCTCGCCCGTCATGTGGATGAACTCCGGAATCTCGGCTACGAGATCTTTATCAATTTCACCAGCGCCGGACGGAACAGCATCAAGGAAAATACCGCGTTTGCCAAATTCGCTAAAAAAATGGGCGTCCCCGTGATCTATTTCGCTGATACCGAAAGCATTTTCACGGCAAAGTATGTCGTCAATACCCTTGAGATCTGCCGGGCAGAAGGAATTGAAGCCGGAATTCATCTCCACAATAAAAACGGAACGGCGGAAGAATTGCTGGATGTTGCCCTGGATAACGGATGTATCTATACAGATTCCACCCTGATGGGCATTGGCGGAAAGTGGTATGACGGGAATATCCCGACGGAGCTTCTCATGAAACGTTTTGAATATAATCCCGGGTATGAATTGACCCGGCTCAAGACCTCTTTGATCCAGCAGTTGATCAAATACAATGAACATTGTGCGGCGGTGCTGTAATGAGAGTCTCTGATTTTATTTTCAAATCCCTGGCGGATTCCGGTGTGAAAGATGTTTTCATGCTTTCCGGCGGCGGAGCCATGTTCCTGAACGATGCCCTCGGACAGGAAAAACGGATCCGGACGATCTGCACCCATCATGAACAGGGCGCGGCGATCGCTGCGGAAGGGTACGCAAGAACCTCAGAAAAACTGGCAGTGGTCAGCGTGACAACCGGCCCCGGCGGAACAAATGCGGTCACCGGCGTGATCGGTGCATGGCTGGATTCCATCCCCGTACTTTATATTTCCGGACAGGTGAAATATCCTACGACTATTGCATCCCGCCCGGAGTTGAACCTGCGGCAGCTGGGAGATCAGGAAATCAATATCGTGGATATTGTCCGCCCCATCACAAAATATGCCGCGATGGTGACCGATCCGAAACAGATCCGTTATGAGCTGGAAAAAGCAATTCATATTGCCGGCACCGGAAGAAAAGGGCCTGTCTGGCTGGATATCCCCATCAATGTTCAATCCGCTGAAATTTGTGAATCCGAGTTGACCGGCTTTGTTCCTGAACCGGAAAATACAACTGTTCCGCAGGATGCGATCCGATCCATTTTTGAGAAATTTCTGAACGCAAAAGCACCGGTCCTTATCGCCGGTCACGGGATCCGTCTTGCCGGAGCTGCAGGGATTTTGAATCCCCTGCTGGAACGTCTTGGAATCCCCGTCCTTTCCACCTTTGAAGGGTTTGATCTGATCCCAAGCGATTCTCCCTGGTTTGCGGGTCGGATCGGAACGATCGGAAGCCGTGCCGGGAATATTGTTCTGCAAAATGCAGATTTCGTCCTGTGTGTCGGAACCCGGAACAATATCCGTCAAGTCAGTTATAATTACGAAAATTTTGCAAAGAATGCGGAAACTGTTGCTGTGATCGATATTGATCCGGCAGAGCTTCAGAAAAATACGATTCGCATTACCGATCCTCTCTGCTGTGATGCCGGGGTGTTCCTCAAAGAGTTCCTCTTATTGGCGGATCAGGCGGAGTTGCCGGATCGTTCCCATTGGCTGAACTGGTGTATTTCCAGAGAACGGAAATATGCGGTTTTGCCGGAGTCATATTCCGAAGGGGAGGGGATCAATCCCTATCTGTTCACCCGGATTTTGACGGAGCTCCTGCCTGAAAAAACGGTCGTTTCCTGTACCAATGCCACCCCGAGTATTGCTTTGTTCCAGTCCGGAATTGTGAAAAAGGATCAGGTTATGTACTGCAACTCCGGCTGTGCCGCTATGGGCTTCGGGCTTCCTGCTGCTCTGGGAGGAGCCGCAGCTTTTTCCGGTCAGCTTCCGGTGATCTGTCTGGAAGGCGATGGCTCTCTGATGATGAACATGCAGGAGCTGCAAACCGTCAGACATCATAATATGAACATCAAATTGTTTCTTTACAACAATAATGAATATTGTTCGATCCGTCAGACTCAGGATAATTTCTTTGAGGGGCGTCACTCCGGCTGTGACAATGGATCCGGGGTTACTTTCCCGGATTGGAGTGTTCTGGCTGCCGCATTCCGGTGGAGATATGAGATCATACGCTCTCCGGAGGAGGCAAAGGAAAAACTGCCGGAGATCCTGGCATCGGAAGGTCCTGTCTTTGTGGATGTGAAACTCACTCCCGGGTATCGGTTTGAGCCGAAACTTTCCTCCCGGAAACTTGCTGATGGATCTTTGGTTTCTTCTTCTCTGGAAGATATGTACCCCTTCCTTTCCGGGGAAGAAATGCAAGAGAATATTTACCGTGGATGAGGTGTTATGAAAAAGAAGATCAGTATCACCACAAGCTGCTGGAATGAACGGGAAAATATCCCCCTGTTCTATGAACGCTGTCTCAAAGTCATGGAAGAGTTCCCGCAGTATGATGTGGAATTTGTGATTTCAGATAACTTGTCCACCGATGGAACACGGGATATTCTCCGGGAACTCGCGGAAAAGGATTCCCGGGTAAAAGTGATCTTCAACGCAAACAATTTCGGGCATATCCGGTCCCCTTACAATGCATTCCTTAATGCTTCGGGCGATGCGGTGGTCATTATGTGTTCCGATCTTCAGGAACCTCCGGAAGTGATCCGGGAGTTCCTCCTGAAATGGGAAGAGGGATACAAAGTTGTTGCCGCAGTCCGCAGCGGAACCGATAACCGGGGAATTACAGAGCTTTTCCGGAATATTTACTACTGGATGCTGGATAAACTTGCCCCGGAACAGAAATTGATCCGGAAATTTACCGGGTTCGGGTTATATGACCGCGCGGCTGTTGATGCATTGCGCCGTTTTCAGGAACCGTATCCCTATTTCCGCGGAATGGTTTCTGAGATCGGGTTCAAGCGGGTGGAAATTCCCTTTCATCAGGAAGCAAGAGTCAACGGAAAAAGCAAAAATAATTTCTTCACCCTGTATGATATGGCAATGACCGGGGTGGTCAATTACAGCAAACTTCCTTTGCGGCTGGCAACTTTTACCGGGTTTATCCTCGCATTTTTCAGCTTCCTGGTGGCAATGTTTTATCTCGTAATGAAACTTGCGTACTGGGATTCTTTTGATTTCGGTCAGGCTCCGCTGATGATCGGAATGTTCTTCTTCGGTGCTGTTCAGCTGATCTTTATCGGAATCGTCGGCGAATATATCGGCGCCATTTGGACTCATGTGAAGAACAGACCCCTTGTGATCGAAGAAGAGCGGCTTAATTTTGACCGGTGAGATCTTTCAGAGAAGATTCTGAAGTGCTTCAACTGCTCTGTACGGAAGTCCGATCACATTTTCCGGATCTCCTGTTACAGATTCTATGATCAACTCCGGATGTTCCTGCAGCGCGTATGCCCCCGCTTTATCCAGAACATCTACCTTTGAAATATATTCCCGGATCACAGAATCATCTATTGCTTTGAAGGTGACTTCTGAAACATCCGCAAACAGAACTTTGATTTTTCTTCCGGTATGGATAATACAAACTCCGGTCGTGACAAAATGTTTTTTCCCGGAAAGGCGTTTGAGGATCCTTACTGCATCTTCCGGATCTTCCGGTTTTCCGATCACTTCGCCTTCAAATTCAATGACGGTGTCCGCCGCGATCACCAGCCGGTCAGGATATTTCCCCGCAAGATCTTCCGCTTTGACCAAAGCATTGCACATAGCGGCATCTTCAGCAAAAAGAGATCCGGGTTCTTCTGCACCGGAAGAGATCTGCTGAAAGGATATCCCGTACTTTTTCAGGATTTCAGCGCGGCGCGGGGAGGCTGATGCAAGGATAACAGGGGTCATTCCAAAACCTGTTTGATCCCTTTATCGGTCCAGGATACATAGTCATAGTGGGTCTTATAATAGGAAACACCCCATCCTTCGACCAGTCCCTGTTCATCAAAGACAACCGGAGTACATTCATCACGGGTCGTCATATAATCGGTCCAGCATGTTCTGGTATAATACCACCAGACGTTATCTTCGCAGAACACTTCGTCCTTCAGAGGTTCTCCCATGATGGCAAGAACTTCTCCCTTCGTCATTTTGACGCGAAGTTTTCCAAGATTTTCCCGGTTCCGGAAGATCTCATCCCACTTGTGCGGAGCAAGCACCGATGTATCCCGGTCAATCAGGGCACAACCGGAGATCAGCCAGCAAATCGCGGCTGTTCCGGTGATCAGCAAAAATTTTGAGAGATGTCTTTTCATAATGCTCCTAATATACACGCACTTATCACATAAGGCAAGCGGAAATCAAAATTTTTTTTACATTCCGCTGGCACCGCTGAAAACAACGGTCCGGTTTTCATGTTCAATGATTCTGCTTTCCAAATGCGCTTTGACTGCTCTGGAAAGAACGATCGTTTCCACATCGCTTCCGATTCTTGCAAGCTCTGTCGGCCCGGATTCATGGGAAACACGGACAACATCCTGCTCAATGATCGGCCCTTCGTCCAGATCTTCCGTAACATAATGAGCTGTCGCACCGATCATCTTGACTCCGCGTTCAAATGCCCGCTGGTAAGGCTTGCTTCCCTGGAACGCAGGCAAAAACGCATGGTGAATATTGATGATCTTGTTCTTGTATTTGGAAATGAACTCCGGTGAAAGAATCTGCATATAACGGGCAAGAACCGTCAAGTCAATATGATGGATCGAAAGAAGTTCCGCCACTTTCTTTTCCTGTTCCTGCTTGGTTTCTTTCGTAACAGGCAGACAGAAGAACGGGATTCTGAACTGGTCCGCCGTATATTCCAGATCCGGGTGATTCCCGATGATCAGCGGAATTTCGCATTTCAAAACACCTTCGCGCTGCTTTACCAGAATGTCGTAAAGACAGTGTGCCGCCTTTGAAACCATGATCGCCACCCGGGGAATATAATCGGAGTAATGAACACTCCAATGCGCATCATACTGCTTTGCAAATGCATCAAATTCCCGTTCCAGCTCCTGTCTTGCGCAGGGGAGCCCCTCCAAATCAAGTTTCAGACGCATATAATACTGATTCCGGGTGACATCCGTATACTGCTGGCAGATCAGGATATTCAAACCGGATTGATAGAAAAAGTTGGTGATTGCTGCCAGAATCCCTTTCCGGTCCTGACAACGGATAAGAAATGTTGCGGTAATCGTGTTCATATTCTGTAAAAACTCCGTGTTATTGAATTTGCATGGATCGCGGCAGGATCGTTGGCTCCTCAATAGGAGCTTTGGTATCTGCGATACCCCAGCGGCGGGAAATCGGCCAGAAGACATTGACTGCCAATCCAATCATATTTCTGCGGGGAATGAAACCCCAGTGTCTGCCATCCAAACTGTTGGTCGTGTTATCTCCAAGAGCAAAATAGTGATCCGCAGGAACCGTGATCTCTTTTCCGTCTCCGAGGATCCCGTCCGCAATATGTCCGTGATATCCGCCCTGCATGGAATCCGTTTTCGCAAAACCCGGATGCAGCTCAGCCGCCGCACGGAATTCCGTTTCGCCCTTCTTCCGGATCTTCAGAATCCTGCCTTCAATCTTAACAGTATCTCCGGGCAGCCCGACGATCCGCTTGATGTAATAATATCCCCCCATCGGCTGATAGGGTGAACTGATGTTTTCCGTATTGAACACCGCAACATCCCCGCGTTTGATCCCGCGGAAATAAATGCTGATCCGTTCCACAAAAAGATGATCCCCTGTCACCAGCCAGCCATCGCAGAGCGTTTCTCCCTTTTCATACCAGGGTTTCAGAAGATCCACATACTGGAACAGATTCGCAGGTGTTCCCGGCAAAACATAGTTTTTTTCCCCGATCCTGATCTGGGTATAGTCCGAAAGAAAGGTGTTTTTCGGCGTAAACTGTCTGGAAGCCGTTCCCGGCTGTTCCACCACAAGATGTGCGCGCGGGGAGGTCAGAGGAATGATCTTCTTTTCCAGAAAACTTCCATATTTTTCCAATCCTTCCCGGTCAACATAATGAATCCCGAATAAGGTCGGCTGCATACTTCCGGTAGGAATCTTGAACGGCTGAAGATACAACGCACGGATTCCGAAGGCAACTCCGAACGCAACTGCAAGCACATCCAGAAGATTCCGCAAAGACCGTGCTGTTCCGCTCCGAAGCGGATTCATGGATTCCACAACCGGAATCTTTTCCTCCACAAATTCCCGGATCGTTTCCAAATCCTTCTTCCTGATCTCTTTCGCCCCGGAAAGAATTTCCATGATCTGAGCCTGTTCCTCTTCCGAGAGCAGATCCCGGTCACAGGCATAACGGTACGCCGTGGCTTTCCGCAGATCTTTCAGCCGCTTCTTCTGTTTTCTGAGCTTGTACCAGTCAAGAATTTTATTCAGCATTGGATTTCAGAACCTCCACAAAGGCTTCCTGCGGAATATTGACTCTGCCGATCTGCTTCATGCGCTTTTTCCCTTCTTTCTGCTTTTCCAGCAGCTTTCTCTTTCGGGTGATATCACCGCCATAGCACTTGGCAAGAACGTTTTTCCGGTATGCCTTAACCGTTTCACGGGCAATCACTTTTCCGCCGATCGCCGCCTGAACCGCAACCTGGAACTGATGCTGCGGAATCACTCCGGAAAGCCGTTCCGCAAGCTCACGGCCCTGCTCATACGCATGATCTGTATGAACAATGGTCGAGAAGGCATCCACAGGTTCTCCATTGACAAGAATATCAAGTTTTACCAGCTTGGCTGTCCTGTAACCGTTCATTTCATAATCCATACTGCCGTAACCGCGGGTAATGGATTTCAAACGGTCATGGAAGTCAATCAGAATTTCATGCATCGGCATGTCTGCCGTCAGCATCACATGATTTGCATCCACACTTTCCGTTTTTGTGCAGATCCCGCGCTTCTGAAGAATCAGGTTCATGATGTCCCCAATGTAATTGGAGGGCGCCATAATATGCGCTTCGATCATCGGTTCTTCAATGTGGTCGATCACAGAGGGATCCGGCAGATTGACCGGGTTATCGATCTCAAGCATCTCCCCATCGGTCAGATAAACATGATAAATCACACTGGGGTAGGTGGCAATGATATCCATATTATATTCCCGGCGCAGACGCTCCTGGATGATTTCCATGTGGAGCAATCCCAGGAACCCGCAGCGGAACCCGAATCCCAGCGCAGCAGAGGTTTCTGCCTGATAAGCAAATGCCGCATCATTCAGCTGCAATTTCGCCATGCTGAACCGGAGCTGATCATAATCCGCCGTGTCAATCGGGTAAATCCCGCTGAACACCATGGGCTTGACCTGCTGAAAACCGGGCAGGGGAATGGTGCAGGGATTCTTTGTCTCTGTAACAGTATCCCCGATCCGTGTGTCAGAAGGTGTTTTGATATTCGGAATGATATATCCCACATCTCCGGCAGAAAGTGTCTGGGCTGCAGTCATTTCCGGACGGAATACCCCGACTTCCTTGACTTCACTTTCCAGACCGTTGCTGAAAAGACGCAGCTTGTCGCCCCGTTTGAAAGTACCGTTATAAACGCGCACATAGTTGACGACGCCCCGGTAGGCATCGTAAAGTGAGTCAAAGATCACCGCGCTGGTTCCGTTGTCATCTTTCCGCAATTCCGGCGGCGGAACGTTTTCGATCACTGCTTTCAAAATATCTTCAATGCCGATTCCTTCCTTGGCAGAACAGCAAACCGCATCTTCTCTGGGAATGGCAAGAATTTCTTCCATCTGTTCGAAACATGCATCAATATCCGCAGCGGGCAAATCGATTTTGTTGATCACAGGAATGATTTTCAAATCATGTTTCATTGCCATGTGAACGTTCGCAACCGTCTGCGCCTGAACTCCCTGGGTGGCATCAATCACCAGCAATGCTCCTTCACAAGCGGAAAGCGAACGGCTGACTTCATAAGCAAAGTCAACGTGCCCCGGAGTGTCAATCAGGTTCAAAGTATATTCTGTTCCGTTATAATTATAATGCATACAGACAGGATGGGATTTGATCGTAATCCCCCGTTCCTGTTCCAGATCCATGGCATCCAAAAGCTGATCATGGGTCAAATCACGTTTTTGAATTGTTCCGGTGGCTTCCAGTAACCGGTCGGAAAGCGTTGTTTTTCCGTGGTCAATGTGGGCAATAATCGAAAAGTTTCGTATGTTTTTCAAATCTGTCATAAAAAGTCTCCGTTTCAATCTAATCGGATAATATACAGCAGATTTCTTTTTTTACAAATCCCGGAACTCCTTTTTTTGATCTAATTTCATTTTTTCCCGTTTTCTGTGAGTAAAAAGAAAAATTTCATGACATGATCACAACAAAAAAGCGGGAATGCCGTTCAAAACATTCCCGCTTTTGATGAATTTTAACGTTTTTTATGCGATTGCCAACGTTCCGGTGGTTGCTCCGTTCTTGACCAGCCAAGCGGTCATCTGATCCGTTGAGGCATTGTGAACTAAAATGTCATCCGTTCCATCATTGTTGACATCTGAAATCCCAACGATTTCTTCGCCGCAGGACAAATTGCCGAACCACTGATTTTCATAACGCTGTCCGTTGGACATTGCCCAGCCGGCAACGCCGGTTCCGTCGCTCAGCAAAGTATCATCGATGCCGTCTCCGTTGAAATCACCGCTGCCGAGAACTTCCCAGCCATCGGTCGCACATCCGGCATAGACAACCGTCGGAGATGCACCGGCTTTGACTGCATCGATATCGCCGGTCAGGAACGTAAACACATCGCCGGATCCGGTGATCGTGACTCCGTCAACAGTTTTCGGCATGATGTTCTGAAGCATCACATCATCTACACCGTCGCCGTTGTAGTCGCCGACATCCACAATTTCGTACATATAGTTTTTGGCATTGATATCCGCAAGGTTGGAGGTGTTGCCTTCCAGAGCCTCTCCGGGCTGCCAGGTGTTGACCAATGCTCCGAGCCAGCCGTTGAATGTGGTTCCATCGGCTTCTCTGCCCCAGATCGGCAAACCGTAGTTGAGAGAAATGCTGGCATCTCCGAAGGCTGGCCCCTTCATGACAACTCCATCAATGCCGGTTCCCGTGAAATCACCGACTCCGCGGATTTCATAACCTTCGCCGACCACGCCCAGGCAGTTCGTCTTGTTGGCAACTTCGTTGAAGCTGGTCAGATCATTCTGCATATAGACATAACCGGTATCTTTTTCGATCCAGAGCAAACCGTCGTTGCCGTCCTTGTTGAAATCTCCGGCACCAAGCAGCTGCCATTCATCGGTATCGATCGTGCCGTTAACGGTTGTTTTGCCGGAAGCTGTGCGAACCACACCTTTTCCATCCTGAGAAAGATCGAAGACTCCGCCGGCACCATTGAAGATTCCAACTGCATGGGTCACAGTGCATTCCTCCGGTGCAGGCGTACTTCCGCCGGTAACGGTCAATGTCAGACTGTCATCTGTCAGATTCAGACTGTATGTTGCCGCACCATTTTGGAGAGAGCTGCCGACTGTAAGGGTTCCGAGTTCGGAGTTGTTGACCTTCACAGTGATTGTCTGATCGAAATTGTCAGCACCCTGTGCCAGTTTATAAGTGCCGGACGCCTGATTTTCGGAAACGGTCAAAGTATAAGTCGGTGCACCGGTGATCTTTGAAAGATCATTGATCAGATAACCATCTGAAGCCTTCTGTTTTCCGACAGAGAAGTCAACGATACCTCCGGCAGAAACAGTTGCACTGCCTGTATCAAAAGTTGCAGAACCGGTAAGAGTTCCTCCATTTTTGATAAATAACTTTGCGTTATTTTTTACAGTAACATCTTCCCCCACGCCATTACCGGAAATGATCATCTCCGCGCCTTTTCCATTGATCACAGCACCGCTTGCATATCCGCCTTCTTCTATATAAAGAGTACCGGAATTGACTTCAGTCCGATATGCTTTTCCGCCATTCAGGACGGATTGATAAGCATACCATCCGTTGACGGTAGTGTCGTAAGTGGTCCAGTCAGAGCCAAGTTTCATGAAACGAGCACTGGAAAGATAGATATTGGAGGTAATCCCATT
>JAFTIQ010000076.1 GCA_017456805.1 Lentisphaeria bacterium | reverse complement strand
GGGCGAAGATGTTGTCATTCAGGAAATGACAAAAAAATCCTTCGATGATGTCGATATTGCACTGTTCAGTGCCGGTTCTTCCATCTCCAAGGAATATGCTGAACTCTTCCGCGGAAACAAAAACGCTGTCATGATCGACAACTCCAGCTGCTTCCGTATGGATGACGATGTGCCGCTGGTCGTGCCCGAAGTCAACGCTGAAGATGCATTCAAACACAACGGGATCATCGCCAACCCCAACTGCACAACCGCTATCATGTGCGTGGCTGTTTATCCCCTGCACAAGGCAAAAGGTTTGAAACGCATGGTCGCTGCCACCTATCAGGCTGCAAGCGGCGGTGGAGCAAAAGCTATGCAGGAACTCATCGATCAGACCGCTGATGTCCTGGCAGGAAAACCCGCTCAGGTCAACGTCATGGCTCAGAGAATCGCATTCAACCTCTTCCCCCACATCGATTCCTTCCTCGATAACGGTTACACCAAGGAAGAAATGAAGATGTTCAACGAAGCTCGCAAGATCATGCACATGCCCGAGCTCATGCTCTCTTGCTCCTGCGTCCGCGTTCCTGTTCTCCGCGCTCACTCTGAGTCCCTGAACATGGAATTCGAACAGGATATCACCCCCGAAGAAGCTCGCGAAATCATCAAGAACTCCCCCGGTGTCATTCTTTGCGACGATCCCGCAAACAAGGTCTATCCCATGCCGATCGACGCAACCGACAAGTATGATGTCCTCGTCGGTAGAATCCGTCAGGATGTCTCCCGCAATGACAAAAAAGGTTTGGAAATGTTCATTTCCGGCGACCAGCTTCTCAAGGGTGCAGCACTCAATGCTGTCCAGATCGCAGAAGTTCTCAACAGATAAGCTGCAAGGCTTGTTCTGATTATGAAGGCGCACAGGTCCTTTCAAAGGCTTGTGCGCTTTTTTCTTGCACTCCTCTTTCCGGAACGCTGTCCGCTCTGCGGAGAGGAGCCGCCCATGGATGATTCACCGGATATGTTCTGTAAAACATGCCTTGATTCCATGCAGTTCATTCACGGGAAGCCCTGCCCTGTATGCGGCGGTGATATCAATGGAATCTTCGAGATCTGCCCGGATTGTCTGGCGGAACCAAAACGGAAATGGAATCATGCTTATGCTGTTTTCCGTTATAACGAAGGGGCGGCTGTTGCTGTCAGAAAATTCAAATACGGAAATAAGGTCGCACTGGCGCGTCCGTTTGGGAAGTTTATGGCTTCCGTGATCCCGGAAGCGGAGCAATATTCTGAGATCGTCCCTGTTCCGCTTCATTGGATCCGGTTCATCCAGCGGGGATATAATCAGAGTGTTCTGCTTGGCGAAGAATTGTCACGCCACACCGGAATTCCGCTGAGACGGCGGCTGAAACGGATCCGGAATACAAAACATCAGGCATTTCTGGAAAAAGAGGCGCGAAAGAAAAATATCAAGGGTGCATTTTCCGTCAGAAAACCGGATCAAATCAAAGGAAAAAGAGTTTTACTGATTGATGATGTCATGACTACCGGATCGACTTTGGCGGAATGTGCTGAAATCCTCACCGACGCCGGAGCGATCGTGGATGTGGCTGTCATCGCCAGACGTCAGACCCGGTTGTGATCAAATGGGAAGGCTTCCGGAGACGGTGCGTTTGGATGTGGCAAGGATCCGGTAACGGGTCTCATCCGCAACATGATCCTCGGCAGCTGTATCAATATCATCTGCATCCCGATCGCTCCGCTGAAGCACAGGGATCGTCCGGATAAAATGCGTACAATTGGAAAATACCCGCAGAGAGGCTTCCGATTTTGTTTTCGCATTCTGAAGCAGCTGACGGAGCAGCACCCATCCTCTTCGCCGCGAGCCGGGAGTTTTATCCGATCTGAGCCAGCGCACCCCCATCCGTTCCATTTCAGAGGCAATGGAGGCATAACCGGAGGAATCAAAAATCGAGTTATCCGCCGGCCCCGGTCTGACTCTGGACTGTATTCCGAGAGCCTTTTCTTTTTCCAGGATCAGGGAAGCCACACTTCGCGGAGAATCCCCTGCCCCTTCATTGGGACGTCCGTTCCAGCCGTAGATCTCAGCAATCCGGAACAAGTCGCCCCGGACAGTATGAAACGTTGAGCCGTCGGCGAGTTTCACATCCGAACCATCGCTTTCTGCCCAGTACCCGACACTGTACGGCTTGGAGGCTCCCCAGTCAAAAGAGCGGTCGATCCGCCAGGAATGAGGAATCTCAAAGGGCTGAACGACATGCACTTCCGGATCCCAGACATCATCCCACATGCCCCCGGCAACGATATCCCAGGAGCCCTCAAGCATTGCTTTGACAAGAAAAGGCGATTTCAATCCGGCAAGCCGGGATTCATATTCTTCCCGGTCCAAACTGGGATTATCTTCCAGCTTTGCGGGAATATATTGCCGTTTCATCCCGCCTTCCTCTTTTTCCATGAGACGGATCCGGTACGGCTCAGCGAATTCAATAAAGGCGCGTTTCACCCAGTTATGCCCTATGCCTCCCGGATTTGCTCCGCACAGGATCAAAGGCAATGTTCCGCCGCTGCTGAAGTTGAGTTTTTCCGGAAGACGGCAGCGTCCGCGCAGATACCGGTAAACCTTTTCCGTAAAATGAGTCAGCTCATCGATCATCAGCACATGGATTTCCGCGCCCTGAAAACGGTAAACATCGCTGTCAAACCGGCAATGACACAAATGGATTGTAGAACCGTTTCTGAACCGGATCGCCGGAGGTGCTGTTGCGATCCGGCAATATTTTTTCCGCAAATAAGGCTCAAGTAAATCCCGGAATCCCCCTGGGCCCTCCAGATGATTTTTCACTAAATCAGAAAACTGCCGCCGGAACAGATAAATCTGAACTCCGGGATACTGCATGGCGCAGGAGATCGCTTTGACTCTGAGGAGATAACTTTTCCCGCCCCCTGCCGCTCCGCCGTAAAGAATTTCTGTTGCCTCACTTAAAAACGCCAATGCCTGTTTTTTATGAAGTGAGATTTCAGGATTCATGATTCTCCCAAACTGTAATGGAAAATACCGCGCTGCTCCGATGATATTTGCCTTCCGCTTTCTGATCCGGGAATGAGATGCTGCCGATCAGGATCTGCAATCCCCCATGAAGGAACGCACCATTTTCCGGCGAGAGAACAGAAAGGATCCGTTCCAGCAGGAAATCTGCAGAATCCGGTTCCCCCGGTTCATAAAGGATCTCTGCCACCAATTCTCCGGTCAGAACAGACCGGGAATCTGAGACTGGTTTGAGTTTGAAATTGTGAAAAGAGGAACGCAGACGCAAATTTTTCGGATTTTTCGGCAAAGCCCCGCCCTCCATTTCCGGAAAAATTCCATAATAGGAAGCCGCTTCCAGGAGCTTGTCATAAAAAAATTGTTTGATTTTCTGTACATCCATCGCCGGCACCTCACTGTTTCAGTTCCAGTTCGTAAATCCCGGGACAGATCTCTTTTGCAGTCAGGATCGTCCAGAGCTTCTCATTGATCTGAAGCTGATCCCGATTCACATCCGGGATCGTCTGATTTCCGGAAATAATAACATTGGCATCCACATTCAGCTGACGGGAAGAGGAATCGTCACGGCGGATCTTTGCGCTGAACAGCGGTGAAACACGAACGGGTTCCCCTGCCCCGATCCGGTGAATAAGAACAGCACCCCTGCCATAAACCTTGAGCATGGATTCTGCTGCAAGACGGAATAAATGATTCATAAATAAACCTCCTTTGCAAGTTTGCTCCCGCTCACTTGTCAACCGGAAGATTTATTCAGGAAACTTTCAATCATCAAATCTCGCTGCATAACCGCAGCTTTGACACTGCTTCATGATTCTGCAGTTTTTACGGAATCCCTGTTCGATGTTCTTTGCCATCGGTGAATTCAAAATATCCTTCAGGGATTGTTCATGAAGATCCCCGAGCGCCAGACTGCCATGAGAGTCCAGACAGCATGGAACGACCCGACCGTCGCAGAGGATTCCGCAGTGATCGATCAGCCCGTAACATCCGCCCTTTGCTCCGTTTTCCCGGGAAGAATCCCCTGGTGCGGGCCATTCAAACAGCCCATCAAAATTCGTATATAAACGTCCGGCGACCCGCCTGTTTCTGCGCCCGGGGACCGGTAGCCATTGTTCCGGCGGGATCCCGAACCGTTCTGCAAAATAATCCAATTCCGGCGGAGAATCCTGCCACCAGCGGTAATTCAAGTAAAGCTCCGGGCAGTTCTTCAATGCCTTTTCGGTAAAATCTGCAATATCTTTCCGGACCCGTTCCCGCTCTTCCGGAGAAACTTCATTCAGCGATTGCAGAGAAAAATTGATTTGATAAAAAATCCCGGAAAGAAGAAGTTCTTCCCATTGTTTTAAATGCGACGCATTGGTCGTCAACTTCAAAGTCAACCCGAGTTTATGGGCAAACCCGGTGATTTCGCGGAATTCCGGATGCAGCAGCGGCTCTCCCTGTAAATGCCAATATACCGCATCCGTAAACTCGCAAACCTGTTCCAGAAAACGGAAAGCATCCGCTGACGGCATAAATTTCCGTTCTCTGGTCACTTCCGGACAGAAACTGCATTTCCTGTCACAGATATTCGTCAGTTCAAAATAAATATGTCTGAACTTTTTCACCGGTTCCCGGAGCCTCTTTCACTTTCAATAAATTTCAGAAGTGCAGGAACAAAACCGTTCTTCCAGAAACTTTTTCCATCCTCAGGACCGCAAGCAGTTCCGTTCAGAACGTAAACATAGCCCTTTCCATATTTCTTTCTGGAGAGCACCGGAATTCCTTTTTTTCCGAAAAAGCCCTGTTCGGAAGCGGTCATCAGAACCTGACTTCCTTCTGCGAGTTTCAGATCCCAGTAATAATAAAGGACAGAATCCCCGCTGCCGAAGCTCAATTTTGAACTGTCTCTATCGATTGTCAGCGGCTTTTTCCGATTGCCGGAAACGGACCAGATATCATCCGTCAGAATCACCGGAAGAGCCTTTTCCAGTTCAGAATTGCGGAATCCGCCCTTCCCGAGAGAGAAAAGACCGCTCAGAATCAAAAGATCCGCCCCTTCCTCCACGCTTTTCAGAATCATCTTCTGCAAAACAGGATGCACATTCGGAGCATCGTTGAACACAATCAACTTTGCATTTCTGACAGTTTCCGTTCCGGGCATTCCGAAATACTGCAAATTGTTGGTATTGCTGGTACTTGCACCGGGGGAATTATAAACATAACGCCGGGCGTTCGCTTTCTTCAGCAGATCAAACACCGGAAAAAGATCCGATGCGGCACCGTCGAAAATAAGATATTCCTTTTTGACCGGTTCCTGAGCCTCTCCGGTAATTTCCCGAAGAACAATATTATCCACCAGTGTCCGGTAAGGAGCGTATGTGTAGGCAAATGAACCGATCCTCAAAAAGCCGCCGTGATACATGGCATTCCCGAATACAGAAACATCATATCGGGAAGCCATCGGATCCTTTTGCGTTCCTACAAAGAATTCCACCGTGTCGGCTTCTTCATCAAAAAGAATCGTATAATGCACATATTTATGCTTTGCAACAGTTGCAATCTTCTGGTGTCCAACCGGTTCCAAGAAGAAATACGGCAAGCGTTTTGCATTGGGTTCCGGGAAATACATCCGCCAGTCCCGGCAGGAGTCATGCCAGAAGGTCGCAATATTGTACAAATCCAGCGTCAACCCGATCCGGGCACTCGGATTATGCCGCTCGGGATCGATCAGGACATCAAAATCAAGACGTCCCTTCTTCACCACCGGGACCGGGATCTCAATAAAACTTCCATACCCCGGCTTGTGACGGTGATCAATGGAAAGCGCTCCGTTGTCGATCCGGAACGAAGAACTTTGCGGATATTCAACCTTGCGCCATTTCTTCAGGGAATCTGCGGAATCAAACGATTCGCTGAACACGATCCGCTCCTCTCCCTGACCGGAAAAGCAAAGCATTCCGCAAAGAAGAGAAAGTGCAATCTGAAAACGCTTCATCTCACTTTCCTCCCTTGCACTGAATCAGAACCATACACGCATCCGTCAACTCAGGAACCGTCACAACACCGTTTTTCACAGGGATCTTGACCGCCCGTTCAGGGTTCTGAGGAGTCATGAGCCACGCTGTTACAGTTTCTCCCGGATTCAAAGCAACTCGGAATGCAACATTCTTTCTCACTGCAGGAGTTTGATGAAACTCACAAATATAACCGTTGTTTTCCGGCATATTCACTACCGGGATCACAATTTCCCGTCCGTCATCCGTCTTCCGTTCGCGGACAAAGGGCTTGTAGAGGACTTTCTGATCCGCAGCAAGAGCAACAGGCATTTTGGCAGGTCTCATGAATTCAGTTCCGAAATAATATTCCGCAAACCGCAGCAGATAACGGTTCCGTTCCGCAGAACGTTCCACAAGTTTCCGGTTGGCATACGCCCACCATTTTACCCCGGCAGATGCACAGGTGTAGTTGGCTAAATGATAGGAAACAGAGTTCATGGGCAATCCACGCATAGCACCCACAACCGGAGCGCCATTGTAGGGACGCACCATATCGCAGCGGCGGGCAAGTTCATCGCCCCACAGCTCGAACGTCGCAACATCTTTCCGGGAATAGTTCAGCATGTCTTCAAACAGCACCAGACCATTCCGGGCAGCTTCTTTGTGATACAGCGGATAATCTCTCCATCCTTCCGGACCGGAGTTGTAGTTCGTTCCGTAAATAAAATTCGGGAACCGTTTGGCAACAGCAGCTCTCCATGCCTTCAAACACTCAGTTCCTGTACGGTCAGGATCCGGGAACAGCTTTGACTGAGGAACACCTTTGTGATTGTACCAATCTTCATTATGGTCTCCCATATAAAGCGGGTCATTCGCCGCGGCAGGAATAAAAGTCCAGTCCCAACGGCAGCCATCCCAGCCGAACATTGCAATGGAATCCGCCATTTCATCGCCCCACATCGCTGCAAGTTCCGGAGTGAACATATTCGGTTTCAAAACCATCCGGCGGCTGCCATCACGACGAAGGCTTCCATTGTAAACATTGGGCTGTCCGTTCTGACAATACTGAAGCAGTTCCGGATGCTGGATCCCGACTTTATAGTTCCAGAGTCCGGTGATCCAGGCATAAACGCCAACCCCTTTGGAATGGGCATTATCAACCAATCCTTTCAGAAATTTCTTGGAAAGAGGCGTGCCATAGTTCGCTTCCGTATGAGGGACCCAGGTTTCTTCCTGAGGCGCCAACCCGAAAATCGTTGAGGGGGCCCAGCAATAATATTCGTATGCTCCGACATAGTTCTTTTTATAAATATTGTTCCAGGCTTCCTGAGCACCATGCTGATTTGCCTGTCCGGCATTGATAATACCGAATCCGGTATCCCGGGGTGAAAATTCCGTTACTGAACAGAATTCCATGTTCCTGGCAACAAGTTTTCCGGCAGCATCATAAAATTCTGTCCGGATCGCAATTCCGAGCTTCGCATCAGAGGGAAAAACAAGCGGAATCTCAAGAGTACGGATCTCGCCGGCTTTCAGAGAAACGGAGTCAGTGGAAATCAGCTTTTCCGTATCAAGCCCATAAACAATATACGTTTTCATCGTCAGGTTTGCCGCTGTGGCAGCGGGGTTCCGGAGCTCAGCAAGAATTTTATTCTTTTCTCCGGAGCGGATCGTCAGTTTTTCGGTTTCATAGGAAGCAACATAAAATTTATCTTCTTTTCCAAGGAACTGTTCGGCATACTGCTGAGCTTTTTCCGGATTTGCTCCGGCGATCAGCAAATATTCAAACTGGAACTTTCCGCTTTTTCCTGCCTGTCCAAGCGGAGAATAAATGATCTGCATCAAACCGCAATTGCTCTGCCAGCCTTCTTTTTTATTCTGCATCGAATATTCAATTCCAGCCAACTCTTTGTTGGGAAGCGCAATCACACCGATCCCGACTTTGGACTTCTCAAACCAGGCATACCGCCAGGATGCACCTTCCACAAACGTCCCGTTCGCCATCCAGACACCGGGAACACGTTTCCGGTCAGGATAGAAAATTCCCCCGAAATCATTGAGGGTCAAATTGATATTAAATGCATGATTGCTCAGGCGTTTATGATGAGCAATGCTTGTTTCATAACGGATAAGATCGCTGTCATCAAGGGTCACTTTCTCAACAGCCGTCCCCCCGGGGAAGGGATAAGAGAATTCAAGAACAATCTTTTCGCTGTTCTGACTGATGACTTTCGGAACGACTTTCAAACTGTGCCGCATGACTAAAGAATCATCGGCGGCATATTGTCCAACCCATTTATCCCGTTCTCCGCTCAAAAAGATCTGAGGGGTTGCGGAACTGTAAGGGACTTTTTTCCCACTCAATCTGGAAAAGCGCGGACGATACCCCTCAGACTTTTCGAAGTGAGCAGTATACCCTTTGCTTTTTACGATCCATGCATCCCCCTTTTTTTCAAGGGTAACGCCAAATGCTGCGGCTGAGACAAGACACGTCATTGCCAATATCAGTTTTTTTCTCATTTTTCCTCCTCATTTCGGTACTTTTACACTCTGATTATACTACATTATACCACATAACAAATCAAATGTCAACCCCCAAAAAGAAAAAAAATGAAAGATATCCGGAATTTCTGCAGAAAAAAGATTCCTGAGCGTTTTGAAATACAAAACGCTAACAAAAAATCAGAAAGCAACAATAAGAAAGCAATCGGGAATCAACAGGATGGGAGAAACTATTCGGTTTAAAATAAAAATGGTGCACCCGGTAGGACTCGAACCTGCAACCTTCTGGTCCGTAGCCAGACGCTCTATCCAATTGAGCTACGGGTGCACAAATGAAAGATCATCTTCTCCTCAGCATCTTCAGATAAGTCTGAAAGATGGTGCTCGAGGGGAGACTCGAACTCCCACGGATCGCTCCACTAGCACCTCAAGCTAGCGCGTCTGCCATTCCGCCACCCGAGCACGGGTTTGAAAGATTATCTCTTTCGGATAGTAAGTAATATATACCATCTTTTTGATTTGTCAAGCGTTTTTTTGATTTTTCTTCAAAAAATTTCTGTTTTTTGAACCCAAAATCACACTAAAGCGCCTGATTCACAGATCTTTAACAGCTTTTTTACTTTTTTAAAGATTTTTTTTGCAAAAAAAAGCAATCCTTGAAAAAAGATCTGAAAATCCCCTCAAAGAGCAGAAATAAATAAAAATGCCTGCCCTTTCGAACTGCCAAAGACAAGTTTTATATTTTCTGAATACAGTTTCCACACAAGATCTGCATACTCATCCCGACTGGCTCCGGAGGTCTTTCCATACTTACCAACCAGATAATCAAGAAAAGGCTGAAAGTCATCCTGGCTGACAGAGGCATAACTGGTTTTTACTCGTTTTTGATCATCAAATGTCAAGATAACATCTGAGCACCCTTTCGTTCTTACAAAATAGGAATCATCTGACTCTCCAGGAATAAGCTCTATGGAATTTTTCTTCACAACAGCGAGAGGGGTTCCGATATCAAAGGGACAATGACGGGACATTCTGGAATTCCCCAGAGAAGAAGGATAGCCGCCCGGTACTTCTGCGGTCAACTCATCCATCACAGACGCATGATCCGTTTCCGTCACACCGTTGGGGGTATGAAGATCCAACCCAAATATCACAGCAGCGACCAGAAGTAACGCAACGCCCCCGCAGCAGCTCCAGAGAATAACAGCTTTTTTATTTACAGGTTTCCGGGGAGCTTTTTCCTTTACCGGAGCTCTCAAATTTTCCGGATAAGAAGTCACTTGCTGCTGGAATTGCGGTTGCTGAACTCTTACCTGAGGCTGCTGGAACTGCGGCTGCTGAACTCTTACCTGAGGCTGCTGAAACGGCTGCTGGAACTGCGGCTGCTGAACTCTTACCTGCGGCTGCTGAAACGGCTGCTGAACAGGGCGCTGAAGTGCACCCCAAAAGTTGGACACAACTTTTGAGGTGTACTTTTTTATGGAAAAAAAACAAAAAAAACAGCGTCAGTACAGTGTAGAATTCAAACTTTGTGCTATATTAGATAAGCTAGAGAATGGTTTGAATTATTTT
>JAFTIQ010000075.1 GCA_017456805.1 Lentisphaeria bacterium | reverse complement strand
TTTGGTTGAAAAGAGATTGCTGATGAGCTGGAAATGGTAGTTTGAGCGTGGCTACTCTCTGAGTAACCACCGAAAACGCTCCATTTTCAGATCTCTGCAAGAATTTTCAGACATTTTTGAAGACTTTTGAAATTACCTCATGAAACATGAAAAATCATAAAAAAGGCAGTTTCCCCCTTGAAAATGCCAACGATGGCAAGTATAGTACCATATAACATAAGAAATACTAACAAAGAAAAAGAAAGGAGACTCTTATGAGTTTGCTCAAAAGAACAGAACCCGTTAATATGCCCGTAAAAGTCATTCAGTTCGGCGAAGGAAATTTCCTCCGTGCTTTCATTGACTGGATGATCCATACCATGAACAAACAGGGAAAATTCAACGGAATGGTCCAGATCGTTCAGCCTCTCGAACAGGGAATGGCAGATATGATCAATGCTCAGGAAGGACTTTACACCCTCGTTCTCCGCGGAGTCGAAAATGGAAAGATCGTGGAAAAGAAAGAAGTCATTGAATGTGTAAAAGGATGTTTGAATCCTTATCATCAGTGGCTGGAAACCGTCCGTGCCTTCTGCGGAAAAGATCTCCGTTTTGTCTTTTCCAATACGACGGAAGCCGGAATCGAATTCAAGGAAGAACCCTTCACTCCCGGTCAGTGTCAGAACACCTATCCGGCAAAAGTCACAAGTCTGCTTTTTGAACGCTTTACTGCCGGAGAAAAAGGATTGAACTTCCTCCCCTGCGAACTCATCGATAAGAACGGAACCACCTTGAAGAACTGCATCCTCAAATATGCAGATCTCTGGAATCTTCCGGCGGAATTCAAGACATGGGTGGAGACTGAAAACACCTTCTTCAACACGCTGGTTGACCGTATTGTGGCTGGCTATCCCCGGAACGAAGCTGCCGAAATGGAAAAACAGTTCGGTTACGAAGATAAGCTCATCGACTGCGGGGAAATCTTCCACTTCTTCGTGATCGAAGGTCCCAAATCCATTGAAGATGAACTGCCGCTCCAGGCTTCCGGGCTGAACGTGGTCATTACCGACAACCAAACACCTTACCGTACAAGAAAAGTCCGGTTCCTGAACGGGGCTCACACTGGAAACGTTCTGGCGGCAAGCCTCGGCGGGCTGACTTATGTGGATGAAATGATGAAAGATCCCGTATTCGGAAAGCTGGTCCGGAAATCCGTGAAGGAAGAGATTTACTGTACCGTTGCCCTGCCCGATGAAGAAAAGACCTTCTTTGCGGATTCCGTTATGGAACGCTTTGAAAATCCCTTTGCAATGCACCGTCTGCTCTCCATTTCGCTGAACTCCGTATCCAAATGGAAAGTCCGCGTTCTGCCCAGCTTGCTTGATTATGTCAAACTCAACAGCAAACTGCCCCAGTGTCTCGCCTTTTCTCTGGCAGCTCTGATCCGGTTCTACATGCAGAATGATAAGGCGGAAGGAACAAGCGAACACGGTACTTATCCTGTTTCTGATTCTCCGGATATTCTGGCGTTCTTTGCCGGACTTACGCCCCAATTGGAAACAGCGCCTGCGGAAGCGGTCAAGACGATTCTTGGCAACGTCTCTTTCTGGGAAATGGATCTCAATACCATTCCCGGTATGACAGAGTTTGTCACAGAAAAATTTGCTCTGATCCGTGAAAAAGGAATCCGCGCAGCAGCAGAAAGCATTCTCTGAAAGGATTATTATGAAATTCATCAAAATTCATCCCTCCGATAATGTTGCGGTTGCACTGGAACCGCTGAAATCCGGAGAAAATGCCCTCGTCACTCTGAAAGAAGATGTGGGGCGCGGTCATAAATTTGCATTGAAAGAGATCAAAGCCGGGGAAAACATTCTGAAATACGGGATGCCCATCGGCTGTGCGAAACAGGATATCCAGCCGGGAGAAAAAGTTCATACTCATAATATGAAGACCCGCCTTTCCGGGATTCTGGAATATCAGTATGAAAAAGAGGAACTGAAGGCGCATCCTGCTCCGGAAAAAGAACTGTTCTTTCAGGGATTCCGCAGAAAAGACGGAAAAGTCGGGATCCGGAACCACCTCTGGATCGTTCCCACCGTCGGCTGCGTTAACCGTCTGGCACAGAATCTGGCAGATGAAGTCAACCGCACGCTTCTCCCGCAGGGGACTCTTGACAGAGCAATGGCGCTCACCCATCCCTACGGCTGCTCCCAGCTGGGAAAAGATCACGAATTGACCCGTCTGATTCTGGCAGATTTTGTTCATCATCCCAACGCAGGAGCCGTTCTTGTGGTTGGTCTCGGCTGCGAAAATAATACAGCGGAACAGTTCAAAGAAGAGCTGGGGGATTATGACAAGGAACGGATCCGTTTTCTCATCGCACAGGATGGTGTGGATGAATTTACGGAAGGGATGAAGATCCTGAAGGAACTGGCAGACGTTGCGAAAGATGATAAACGGGAACCGATCCCCGTCAGTGAGCTGGTCATCGGATTGAAGTGCGGCGGCTCTGACGGACTTTCCGGAATTACAGCCAATGCGCTTGTGGGAACCTTCTCTGACCGTCTTTCTGCATGCGGAGGAACAACGATCCTTTCCGAAGTTCCGGAAATGTTCGGTGCGGAAACAATCCTGATGAACCGGTGCTCCTCCCATTCCATTTTTGAAAAATGCGTGAATATGATCAACGGATTCAAAGAATATTTCATGCGTTACAAACAGACGATTTATGAAAACCCCTCCCCCGGTAATAAAGAGGGCGGGATCTCCACCCTGGAAGATAAATCCATGGGCTGCACTCAAAAGGCTGGAACGGCACAGGTCGTGGATGTTCTGGAAATGGGCGGACGCGTGGAAAAACAGGGTTTGAACCTGCTCAGCGGTCCGGGCAACGACATGGTGGCAACAACACTGCTCACCGCCGCCGGAGCTCATATCGTCCTTTTTACCACAGGACGCGGAACTCCCTTCGGCGGAGTGGTCCCCACTTTGAAAATTGCCTCCAACAACGATCTTGCCGCCCGGAAAGGACACTGGATCGACTTCAATGCAGGCAGGCTGATCGAAGATGGCGCGGATCAGAAGGCACTGGAAGAAGAGTTTTTCAACCTTGTGCTGGAAACTGCCAACGGCTCCCCTGCCCGGAACGAAGTCTATCATTATGAAGAGATCGCGATTTTCAAGGACGGAGTCACGCTTTAATTATGGCGATCACTTTAAAACAGCTGGCGGAACTTTCCGGAGTATCCATCCGGACCGTCAGCCGTGTTTTAAAACATCAGGAGCATGTTCAGGAAGAAAAGCGGAAGCTGATTCTTGAACTTGCCCGGAAACACCATTATGTCCCCAACATGGCGGCGAGGAATCTGCGGCTCAACCGCTCCCGCTTTGTGGGGATCCTCTGTTCAGACGCTCCTTATGAGATCTTCCGACAGAAACTTCAGGATCTGGAATCCCGTTTGGAATCCAGGGGATATTATCCTGTCATAGCATGTTGTGACGGATCAGAAAAACAGATCAGCAAAATCTTTTCCGACTGGTCCGGACTGGTGGACTTCGTTGTCGTCTCCCTCTTTGATATTCATGTTTCAGCAAAACTTCCTGCATTGTTTGAACAATATTCCATGACCCCGATCTATGTGGATCAGGAAGAAGATTTTCCGGGACACCATCTTTCCATCAACCGGGCGACCGGGATCAAAGATGCCATTTCCATACTCATCAAAACAGGAAAAAAACGGATTCTCCGCTGCGGCTCTCTGCAATCCAGAGAGACCGGCCTCCAGCAGGCTTTTTCGGAAACGCTGCCGGACAAACGCCCTGAACTGATCCGGATAGAAGAATCCGGCTCTTTTGAAAAGGGCTATTCTCTCGGCAAGGAAATCATGGATTCCGGAGCCGATGCTGTCTTTTTTGATACAGACAAAATGGCGCTCGGCTTCCTGAATTATGCGGCGGAACATGGAATTTCCATTCCGGATGAGCTTTCCGTGATCGGATTCGATGATGATATTTCCGGCAGATTTATCTATCCCTCTCTCAGCACTGTGGCGCATCCGACGGAAGAGCTGAACAAAGCGATTCTGGAAATCATAGAACAGAAACCCTCCGATCCGGTCAGAAAAGAGTTTCCCACGAAATTCATCCGCCGCAGTTCCTGCGGAAATCATTGATCTGCTCCGGAACGATCCGGATTCTCCCCTTCCGAACGGAAAAACCACACGAAAAAGAAGAGCAGAAAAAGCCATTTTTCATGAAATAGGGCTTATCTGGAAAAAATATTCCTTTTTTTTATAAATTGCATTTGATTCTTGCGTAAATGAATGGTAAATTACCGCAGTTTTCAGGAAGAAAGAAAAAACAAAAGAAAACCGGAAAGGAGAAAAAATGGCATCCGAACTTTCGTATGTGCTGATTACCCCCTATTCATTGAGGAAATCGCGTACCGGCGGAATCATTACACGTCTGCTTTTCAGAACCGGACTTGAGCTGGCAGGAGCCCAGATCATCACGCCCGATTATGAAACATGCGCCGCCTTCGCAGATTCTATCTACCGTCAAATAGGGAAAACAGACGAGGTTACTGCCAAAATCTTTTCCGATTACGTCATGGATAATTTCACCCCGCTCCCCGATGGAAGAAAATCCCGTCTGATGCTTCTTCTGTTCCGCGGGGAAGATGCCTGCCGCCGGCTTTACAGCGTTGTCGGAGGGCTTCCGACCAGCAAAAACCGCCGGGGTTCTCTGGCAGGAGAAACCATTCGTGATACCTATTGCGATCTGGTTTACAACCGTGACGGTTCTCTGCAATATTTTGAACCGGCAGTTTTTACGCCCCCCGATAAGGAAGGTGCAAGAGAACGCCTGGCGATCCTTGCGAAATTCCTCAAAGGCGAAAATAACATTGTCAGCGGAACAATTGAATCCATTCCCGGTGCGGAACGGACCCTTGCGATCATCAAGCCGGATAACTGGAATCGTCCCAGTGTGCGCCCCGGCGGAATCATTGATATGTTCAGCCGCACAAGCCTCCGGATCGTCGGATGCAAAGTTTACCGCATGAGTGTTGCGCAGGCGCTGGATTTCTATGGACCTGTCAAAGAGGCTCTCCGGAAAAAATTGAGCGGAAAGATCGGCGGGGAAGCTTTGGAGATCCTGGAAGAACATTTCGGGATAGAACTTTCTGAGAATGCCGCAGAAGTTCTGCAGAAAACGATTGGTACAGAATTTGCAGATGATCAGTTCAACCGGATCGTCGGTTTCATGTCCGGCAGACGGCCTGATCAATGCAAAGAATCTGATTTAAATGAACCCGGGCTCGTCAAATGTATGGCACTGGTATATGAAGGCCCCGATGCGATCCGGAAGATCAGGGAAATCCTTGGTCCAACCGATCCGACAAAGGCTCCGGAAGGAACTGTCCGCAGAGAATTCGGAACCGATGTCATGGTCAACAGCGCACATGCCTCTGACAGTCAGAAAAGTTATGAAAGGGAAGCCAATGTGATCCGGATCGAGGAAAATGACCTCGGAAAGATCATTGAGGACTCATTGAACTGAAAAAAATTTCCGGAATTCAGGACGGATAAATCCTTTGCGGCACCGGGACTGGCCCGGCAGCGGAAGTGACATCGAGTCCGATTTCGAAAAAGCCCCCGTAAAGAGACGGGTATAAGGAATCTGAAATATGAAGGATCTCAGAGAGACAAAAGGTACGATGGCTTATCTTCAGCCGTCACAAACTTTGGCAATTACAGCAAAAGCAGATGCACTGAAAGCTGCCGGTGAAAATGTTTGTGCAATGGGAGCAGGACAGCCTGATTTTGACACACCCGAACACATCAAGGAAGCTGCAATCAAAGCGTTGACTGATGGAAAAACAAAATATACAGCCTCCTCCGGGCTCATGGAATTGCGGAAGGCAATCGTTGATAAACTTGCAACCGATAACGGAATCAAGTGCGAACCTTCTCAGGTCATCGTCTCCCCGGGCGCAAAATTCAGCGGTTTCGCAGCCATCGCCGCCCTCTGCGGCCCCGGCGATGAGGTCATCATCCCCGCCCCCTTCTGGCTCAGCTACCCCGAAATGGTAAAAGCTGCCGGCGCAACCAGCGTCATCCTCAAGACAAAAGCGGAAAACAACTTCGAAGTGGATCTTGCTGAACTGGAAGCAGCAATCACTCCCAGAACAAAACTTCTGATCCTCAACACCCCCTCCAACCCGACAGGTGCTGTCTATTGCAGAAAAACCATCGAAGGAATCGCTGCTCTCGCTCTGAAATATAATTTCATGGTCATGTCCGATGAAATTTATGAAAAGCTCGTTTACGATGCAGAATATCCCCATTGCAGCATCGCGTCCCTTTCCCCGGAAATGGCTGATCTGACCATCACCATCAACGGATTCAGCAAAGCATATTCCATGCCCGGATGGAGACTCGGTTACCTTGCAGCCCCAGATTGGCTGGCAAAACGGATCGCTGCCTTCCAGAGCCACTCAACCTCCAACCCGACAAGCTTTGCTCAGTATGGTGCGATCGCAGCTTTGACCGGTCCTCAGGAACCTGTTGAAAATATGAGAAAAGCCTTCGCGGCACGCCGCGATCTGGTCTATGATCTGGTTTCCGCAATCCCCGGAATCAAAACGATTCGTCCTCAGGGTGCATTCTACTTGTTCTTCAATGTGGCATCTTTCGGACTCGGCGCAACTGATTTTGTGACAAAACTTCTTGATGAAAAGAAAGTTGCAGCAGTTCCGGGAGATGCCTTCGGCGATGATCAGAGCGTCCGTATTTCTTACGCATGCTCCGATGCCGTCATCCGGGAAGCTTGCAGCAGACTCGCAGAATTCTGTAAAGGACTCAAGTAAAAACGTCTGCATTTCATGGAACAATCCGGAATCCTTCAGCAAGAGACCGGATTTCCATGAAAAAAAACTTCTTTTTTACAGTTTTGCATTTGCAATCCTGAAAAAGGATGTAATATTACCATAAGAAAATATCAGAACTGAAAGATAACAATAAAAACCGGAGGTATCCTCAATGAAACAAAAGATGTTGGCCATCTGTTCCTCAGTAGCTGCTCTTCACCTTGTCATCGGCGGTGCAGTCATGTTGAGTGGATGTACAGGCGTACAGGAAGATGAACCCATGCCGTCAGGCGCTTATTTACCCTCTTCACAACCGAAGGCAGAAACTCCTGCGGAAACTCCCGCGGAAACACCCGAACTTCCTGAAGTTGCCCCGGAAACAGTCGACCCCAAAGCCGATACCCCCGTTGTAATCGATGACGAACCGGAAGTCCCCGCACCTCCTGTTGCCGTGCCGGAAAAAGCAGCCCCTGCCCCGAAAAAAGGTGGAGCTCCTGCCGCAAAACCGGTCCGCGCAAACGATATCGAGTATATCGTGAAAAAAGGCGATTCCTATTGGAAAATCGCTCATGAATACGGTGTACCCGTCAAGGATCTGGTAAATTACAATACCATTCCCCCGAGAAAACTGCGCCCCGGTCAGAAGATCATGATCCCCGCTACCGGAAAGAAGGTCACTCCTCCCGCAGCAAAACCCGCAGGAACAAAACAGGCATCCGCAAAACCTGCTGTTAAAGTGAAAAAAACGTATCTTCCGATCCCTGCTGATGGTATCTATATCGTGAAAAAAGGCGACTCCTTCGCAAAGATCGGTCAGATGTTCGGACTTGCTCCCGCTGCAATCGCAGAGTATAACAATCTCTCCCTGAACAAATATCTTCAGGTCAATCAGAAATTGAAACTCCCCCCGAGAAAAAGCGGAGCTCCTGCCGCAAAACCCGCGGCTCCCGCAGCACCTGCAGCTCCCCCAACGGATGCAGCCGCACCGGCAGCTCCTGCCGCACCCGCAGCTGATGCAGATCTTCCCGCCCTTCCGACAGATGCCCCCGCGGCACCTGAAGCTCCGGCAGCGCCTACCGTTCCGCAACCGCCCGCATCCGGTGACAGTGCAAATTCTGCACTCTCTGAAGTGGTAAAAGAAGATATTTCTATTGCAGCATTTGCAAAAAACTGGGGCTTCACGGAAGCTCAGATCCGTGAAAAGAACCCCAATCTTCCTGCTGATGGTACCATCAAAGCCGGAACAACTGTTATTTTCCCCTGATCAACGGAATATTCTGTTGTAAAAGCTGATTCAAACGCCGTGAGTTTTTTAAGCCCGCGGCGTTTTCTTTCTGACCTCTTATGAATTATTCAGCAATCATCCCCGCCGGCGGAACATCCTCCCGTTACGGTGCAAGAAATAAACTTCTTGAACCTTTGAACGGAATCCCTCTCTTTCTGCATGCCGTCATGCAATTCCGGAAATTCTGTCCGGATTCCTCCATCGTGCTCCCTGTACATCAAAGTGTCATGGGACAGATCAAGGAGCTTCTGGAGGAGTTCTGCCCGGGAAATTCCATCGCGGTTGTTCAGGGCGGAATTGACCGGACAAGATCCGTCCTCAATGCAATGGAAGCCCTCCCCCGTACAGTGGAACTGACAGCCGTTCACGATGCTGCCCGCCCTCTGATCCAAGCAGCGACTATCGAAAAAGTGTATCTGGCTGCTGAAAAATATTCCGCTGCAGCTGCCGCACGCCCGGCAACGAATACCTTGAAAATGATCGATTCCAACGGACTTCTTACTGCCGGAAATGTGAAAAGGGAGCAGATCTGGGAAATAGAAACGCCTCAAACCTTCCGGACAGAACTGCTTCTTCACGCCCTGCGGAAAACTGTTTCCGGAAATCTCTCCTTCACTGATGATACCGCAGCGGTTGAAACATTTTGCGGAATCTGTGCTCATCCGGTCATCCCCGATGAGATCAATCTGAAAGTCACCCATTTTTCAGACCTTGCACTTGCAGAAGCACTCCTGCGAGCCCGCTGAAAACAGTTTCCCACTCTTACTCTTCCTGATTTAATGCTTTTTATTATTTGTATTGTTTTTATATTTTTTTTGTATATTTTTAACAAATACAGCTTGATTTATACATTTTTTGCATTATAATATCAAAAAAATCAATTCTGACGGTTGACAATGTTTTTTTGGCAGAAACAGAATAAACTGTTTCATAAATGTCAGAAAGGCAAAAAAATGAAAGAGATGTTCTTGTCAAGAACGGAATTGCAGAATGTTCTGCCATGGAGCAAAAATGTTGTTAACAAAATGATACAAAAGGGGATATTTGTACCAATCAAAAATCCGGTTGGAGGACAGCGATCAAAAGTATTTTTCTGGAGACCGCAGATTGAAGAAGCGGTTTCAGCAATGATCAACAGGAAGTTTTATGTTGAAAATCGAATTGGGGGAGAAAATGGAGAAAATTTGTAATGAAGATGCTCCGGAATGTTTTGGTCAGGGAAAAGAATTGCTGGAGTGTGAAACTTGTATCTATCGGGAATCCTGTCAATTTTGTGCAGAAGATGCAAAAAGAATGAAGATTCAGGATTCAAAATGGTATCATTATTCAGAATACATTGATAACTGCAGCCCCTCGACAGAAAATATTCTTCCCGTGGATATTTCTGATAACCGGACTTATACCCGGGATGAAGTGATTGCCCTCTCTGCGTTTCTTCTGAGGATCGGAAAAGACAGAAAGCTCGGCAAAATACTTTCCGCCAAGCTGATGGGAGCTAAGAGTTTTGCAGAAATTGCCCGGAATGAAGGTGTTACAAGACAGGCGATTCATAAAAGGATCGGAAAACAGCTTGCAAAACTGTTCGGATACAAAAACAGACAGCTGACAGATTCCAGGCTTTTAACGCTGGATACGGAAGAGTTCCGTCTGCTGAAACTTTCCCGTGCAGGTGTTCCTGAGGATGATATTAAAGAGATTTTGGAACTTCCGAATACAAAATTCAATCAACTGAAGGAACGGCTGGATTATAAATTGACCCGTTGGACCTGACTTTATCAGAGCCGTTCAGCAAGATACCGGTTCACGGTTTCCCGAAACAACTCTGCACCGGTGAAACGGACGGCTCTCCATCCGAACTCAGTCGCGCCCCTGATGTTTCTTTCCATATCATCAAAAAAGAGATCCGGTTTTCCAAAAGTGCTTTCAAACGCCTGAAAAATCTGTTTTTCAGGTTTGCAGCACCCGGCCTCGCAACTGAAAATGCCCCCTTTGACAAGATGAACAAAAGAAACGGTCCGGCGGAATTTTGTCAGATGAAGTCCACCGATATCAGAAAGGAAAGCGAATTCGATCCCTTTTGAGGAGAAATCCCTGACAGCCTCAGCCATTCCGGGCATTTCTCTGCCGACTTTCACATCCCAGGCATGTTTGACTTCAGCCCCGGACATCCCGGTCAATCCGGAGACTTTGTTCAGGAATTCCGGTGTATCGATTTTCCCGGTTTCATACTGATACGTCAGATTTGTAAACGCTTCCGGCTGAGCGGAGAGTTCATAACCGAACAGCCGGGCAGATTCTTCGAGCTGAAGCTGGACGCAAACGTTCCCGATATCAAGAGCGATGAGCATCAGTGATCCCACTTGAGGTAAGCTTCCACGAAAGCATCCAAATCGCCATCGAGAACGCTTCCTGTATCTCCGGTTTCATATCCGGTTCTGGTATCTTTCACCATCTGATAAGGCTGGAGGACATAAGAACGGATCTGGCTTCCCCATGCGATTTCTGATTTTGCACCGCTGATGTTTGCGGCTTCCTGACGGCGTTTTTCTTCCTGCAGTTCGTACAACCGGGCCTGAAGCATTTTGAATGCCATTGCGCGGTTTTTATGCTGGGAACGTTCCATCTGGCAAGCCACAACGATTCCGGTGGGCAAGTGGGTGATTCGGACAGCGGAGTCTGTTCTGTTGACGTACTGACCGCCTGCGCCGCTGGAACGGTAGGTATCGATCCGGAGATCTTTTTCATCGATGACAACGTCGAGTTCTTCTTCCAATTCCGGGAACGCATCCGCGGAAGCAAAGGAAGTATGACGGCGGGCGTTGGAGTCGAACGGAGAGATCCGGACGAGGCGGTGAACACCGCGTTCGCTCTTCAGATATCCGTAAGCGAATTCTCCGCAAACCTTTAACGTTGCGCTCTTGATTCCGGCTTCATCACCGGGCTGCATATCAATGACTTCGTCCTTCCAGCCGCGCCGTTCAAACCATCTGCGGTACATACGCAAAAGGATGCTTGCCCAGTCGCAGGATTCTGTTCCGCCTGCGCCGGCATGAATAAAGAAGAAGCAGTTCATGCGGTCAAATTTTCCGGAAAGGAAACTGACGAGTTCTGTTTTTTCGAGGGATTTTTCGAGAGCGTTCCAAAGGGAATCAGCCTCTTCGAGGAAGGATTCATCTTCTGCAGCAAGTTCAGCGAGAGCTGCAAAATCTTCAACTTCCTTCTGGAGCTGAAGGAACGGCTCCACTGCATTTTTTTCCGCGCTGAGTTTCTGAACGGTATTCTGAGCTTCCTCTTTATTATCCCAGAAATCCGGTTTTGCCATAATATCTTCCAGTTCGCCGATCTTTTCCCGGTGTTCATCGATTTTCAGGAATCCTTTCAGGGTTTCCATCCGTTGGGCAGTTTCAGCAGAACGAGTTTTGATTTCTTCAAGTGTCATATAAGGTTCCTGTATTTCAATTTTCTCCCCTCACGGGAAAGTGTAGTTTTTTCCTTGGTAACTTAGCCTCATTTCCGGTAAATTTCAAGTTAATTTTCAAGAAAAAGCAAGGAATCAGGAAAGATTTTTCACAAGGAGCTTGCAAAAATGCAGCTGAGAGCTTACATTACCTGATGTAGCAACAGGAATCATTCATGAAACATCTGAAAAATCTCGTCAAAATTGCCAAAGAATGGCTGGGAAATAAAACTGTACTGGAATATGGTGCCAATACGGTGTGGCTGGCTGCCGCGAGATTTTCATGGATCATCACGGCGTTTACTGTCGGGCTTCTGGTTGCCAGAAAGCTGGGACCTGAGCAGTTCGGGGTTCTGAATTACAGTATTGCCTGGATCGGCATGTTTGCGGTCATTCTGGATATGGGGGTCGGCGGGATCATCCAGCGGGAGATTGTGAAAAACCCGGAACAGGAAGAGCGGCTTCTGGGAAATTTTGCCATGTTCAAAGCAATTCAAACCTTGATCATGCTTCTCCTGGCGGCGGGGGTTTTATTCTTTTCCAACCGCACCCCGGAAGTTCTCAAACTGATCCTGATTCTGATGGCTGGATATTGCACGAACTTTGCCACGGCGCTCGTTCCGTATTTTGCGGCGGCAGTCAAAAACAAGTATGAAGCAGGAGCCCAGATCATCTCCTGCGTTATCTATAACCTGATCCGTCTCTGTGCTGTATTTTTTGATTGGTCTCTGACAGTTTATGCCATTGCGGAGAGTGTGATGTCGCTCACCTACCATCTTTCAATGCTCGGTTTTTATCAGAGATGCGGTTCATCCATCCGGAATTGGAGTTTCCGGTTCAAAGAAGTTTTTTCTCTTCTGATCCCGGCGATTCCCTTGAGTTTCTCCGGGATATTCTCCACAATTTACAGTAAAACCGATATTATTATGCTGGAATATTTTCAAGGTTTTGAATCAGTGGGCTTTTATACGCTTGCGTCGAGATTTACCTTGAATCTGGCTCTTTTCAGCGGATTGCTTTCCAGTGTTTTCAGTACAGCGGTCGCAAGTTCCTGTAAGATCTCCGATTCTGAATACCGGAAACAGCTTCACCGCTTTTATTTCATGCTCTTCTGGATCATGATTCCGTTTTTTCCGTTTTTTCTGCTTGCCGCACCCTATATTTTTGAAATTCTTTACGGCGAAACGTATCTTCCTGCCGCAACGATTTTCGGGGTATACATCTGCACCCTTCCCTTCACCGGAATGTTTCATGCTTTTTATTGGCATTGCATGATGGGAAATAAGTTGAAGACCATCGCCGCTGCAAACGGTGCCGGAGCATTGATCAACGTTGTTCTGAACTGGTTTATGATTCCCCGGCTCGGTGTTACCGGGGCGGCGTGGAGCAGCGTTATTTCCATGCCGGCTGGATTGATTCTGCTCCTGCTTTGCACTGCAGACGGCAGAAAAATGTTATGGTTTATTCTGAAAGCCCTGTTTACGCTTCCCTCATTCCGGCTCAATCATTCCGGAACATAAATCTTCTGATACAGGTGCAAAGTTTCCGGCAGGATCCGGTAATTGCCTTTCAAATCAAACCGTTTCTTCACCCGCTGAAATGTTATGTCATCGCGGCAAACGATCCAGACTCCAGGCGAAAGCTGTTGTACCGGTCCACGGTCAGGACGGTCTTTCAACACAATATTTTGCGGTACATCATACCCCAGAAGCTGATATTCCAGCGACGGCGGATCTGCATCAAAATCAACAAATACATATTCGATCCGGCTGGTTTTATATGCGTCTGCAAGGATCCTGGCTGTTCTTTGAGGCTGAAATGAAATTGTCATCGGATACGGCATCAGAAGATCATCCCGGTAATGTTCCTGAAACATCCATTTTGAGACAGATCCGCTGATATGCGGCATCAGCAAAAGCCAGATAACAGAGAGCAGAAGCGGTAGTTTCTGCAACATTCCATGTTTCCGCCGCAGGAAGAACGAAAGCTCATAACATAATATCAGAACGAAAATCGGAAAGAGCGGAACAAAAACCCTGGGGAACGGTGCTACTTGAAACAAAAGCCCAAGGATCAGGGGAATCAGAAAAACTCCGCAAAAACTGAACGCCCGGAAACGCAGCGGTCTCTTGCGGAACATCTGAACAGTTCCGGCAAAACAAAACAGCAGCAGCGGGAAAAAGAGAAAGCAGAGCGTTCCATAGTAATTCCAGGAAAAATCAGCATAAGAATACCATCCTTCTTTGATCGCAGCGACCCGCAAAAATTTCCGGAAGATCGGAAGATAGGCGCAGACAAAGGCAAATAAAGCACCGGCGCCAAGCGCAAACAACCGGAAAAAATCTTTACCGGAACGCAATCCGAGAGGCAGTAAAAACAAAAGTCCGCCGCCAATGCTCAGTAAATTTGTCGGAATGGTCAAAACGGAACAATAACAGAAAATCAGATAGAAAAAGAAGGTTCGTTTCTGATTTTTTTTCATCCAGCGTTCTGCCATGAGAAAGGCTGAAAAACAGAAAAGCATTGCCGGCATATATCCGCGGAGTGCCGTTGAAAATAAATTCATTGTACAGCCTCCGGCAAATAAAATCAACAGAGAGACTTGCGCAAAAACACTATGGATCCGCCTCATTCTCCGGGCAATGATCCAAACTGCACAAACGCCGAAAATCAATGAAAGAATCCGTAAGATC
Organism: Lentisphaeria bacterium; assembly: GCA_017456805.1. The sequence continues at coordinate 14,697 of JAFTIQ010000075.1, read as the reverse complement.
AGCGTACCATATACCCCGAACATGCCCATCAGACTTTCCCACAAGCTCAGGCACATTGTATAAAATATATGATTGTTCGGGATCGTATAACGGAATGGAATTTGAGAAAAAGGATAAACAAGCCAGTTAAGAGTCAGCACCTCATCATACCAGGGAACCCGGGAAATATAAGGTCCGGCTGAAAAAAGCAAAAGAAGCACGCCCAGCAAAGGGACGTGCTTCCTCCATTGAACGGATGTTGTGTTTCCGCTCATTCTTTATCCGCATCTTTTTTCGGATCGGCAAAAATCTTTGCCAGCAGGAGCAGCGCGATCGCTCCGCCAAAGTAATATGCGGTATCAAGCTCCAAACCAAATCCGACAGGACCGCCATGTGCAGGAGAGATCCAGAGGATATAAGTCGTAACAATAAATGTCATAAAAACTGCAGGCAGCGCAGCAACCCACCAGACTTTATTATTATTTCTCAGCCAGACCGTCGCGGCAAACAGAGTACATGCCGCCAACACCTGATTGCTCCAGGCAAAATAGTTCCAGAGAATGTTAAATGTCTTTGCATTGGAGTTGGACCAGATCAGGAGCCCGGCAACAATTGCGATCAACGGCATAACAAGGTAGATACGGCTGGAGATTTTCTGCTGAGAAATCTTGCACATTTCTGCAAAACTCAAACGCAGACTCCGCATTGCTGTATCTCCGGAGGTGATCGCAAGGATCACAACTGCAAGCACGGTGATCCCGCCGCCCCATTTTCCAAGGAAATGTGTTGTAATATTTCCAAGAACAGTCGGTCCGGGCAAACTCATATATTCAGGGAACAGGTTGAAAATCGCCAATCCGGCAGCTGCCCAGATCATGGCAATGATCCCTTCCAGAATCATCATACCATAGAAAGAACTCCGCGCCTGACGTTCACTTTTCATTGACCGGGCAATAATCGGAGACTGGGTTGCGTGGAATCCGGAAATAATACCGCATGCAATGGTCACAAACAGCAGGGGCAGAACCGGATGATTATTGGCAGCTGTCCACATATTCTGCTTGAACACTTCCGTTTCCGTCAGAATGGAAGGATCTTTGAATCCGGCCCAAACAACAGCACCGAAAATTGCAAAGGTGCCAATCAGAAGCATCAATCCGAAAAGCGGATACACTTTCCCGATGATCTTATCCACGGGAAACAGTGTCGCCACAATGTAATAGATGAAAATACAGATCACAGCGATCCAGAAATGCTTATTGCTGGCGACCCCATCCATTCCGTCAATTAGGTTTGCTGGAATATTGATGAACACAGCCACCACAAGCAGCAGGAGAAGAGAAACAAAAACAGAGAAAACCCAATAGACTTTGTTTCCAAGATTTTCCCGGACCAATGCAGGAAGGTTTGCTCCGTTCCGGCGGAGAGACATCATTCCGCCGAGGAAATCGTGGGTTGCCCCGGCAATGATATTTCCAATGGGGATGATCAGGAATACAATTTCACCGAACTTGATCCCGAGAATAACTCCGATCACCGGCCCGATCCCGGCAATATTCAACAGCTGGATCAGCATATTTTTCCAATGGGGAAGTTGAACAAAATCCACACCGTCGGCATGTTTGATTGCCGGGGTTTCACGGTCATCCGGAGCAAGAATCCGTTCCAGAAATTTACCGTAAGTGAAATAACCGCAGATCAAAAGTGCGATTCCGCCGAGAAAGTACCACATTTCAGAACTCCTTTGTGTAAAATTAAAACGCCGCCTTTATGCCGGCGGCGCTGTGGAAATTTCCAGGGGGAAGTTTCTTGCAGTACCGCTCTCATGCGGCATGATTTTTTTTGATTACCAGCGAATCAGCTCGGCACCCCATGTCAGCCCGCCGCCAAAGGCAGTAAGCAGAACAACATCTCCTTTTTTGAGTTTTCCGGCACGATTCAATTCGTCCAGACAAATCCCGATGGAGGCGGAAGAGGTATTGCCGTATCTCTGAATATTGGAATAAACTCTGTCATCAGAGATTGTCAAACGCTGAGCGACTGCGGAAATGATCCGGTGGTTTGCCTGATGGGGGATGATCCACGCGACATTTTCAGGTTCAACGCCGGAGATTTCCAGGACTTCTTTACATGCGGAAACCATGGCATTGACAGCGAGTTTGAAGGTTTCCTGACCAGCCATTTTGATACAGTGCAAATGCTGATCGACGGTTTCATGGCTTGCGGGCATTGCGCTTCCGCCTGCAGGCAGCCGGAGAATGTTGTCATAATTGCCATCCGCGGCAAGCTTTGCGGCGATATAGAAATCGCCTTCAATCTCGTCAGAACTTTCCAGGACGAGAGCAGCTGCGCCATCGCCGAACAGGACACAGGTTCCTCGATCGGTCCAGTCAACAATGGAAGAAAGTTTTTCCGCACCGATCACAAGAGCCTTGCGGTATTTCTTGTTTGCGGCGAGAAGAGAATGGGCAACTTCAATAGAGTAAAGCAATCCGGAACATGCTGCTTCGAGATCGAAACAAACACATTTGGAAGCTTTCAGTTTTTTCTGAACAAGAGCAGCCGTATTTGGGAATCCCATATCAGGGGTAACGGTTGCAACGGTGATCAAATCCAATTCTTCGGGTTTGACACCAGCCATATCCAAAGCCTGTTTTGCGGCTTCATAAGCGAGATCACTGGTTGCCACATCTGCGGCGGCAAGATGACGCTGCTGGATTCCGGTACGGGTCGTAATCCATTCATCACTTGTTTCAACCATCTTTTCCAAATCTGCATTGGTAAGGATCTTTTCCGGAACAAATTTTCCGGTTCCCCGAATCGTAATACCCATTATTGTAACTCCTTCAGAAGAGATGATTGTTGTTATTTCTTATCCGCGCACTCTGTCAACAGAGTACCGTTTGGAGTATCCACTCCGCATTCCTTCACTCTTTGTACAATCTGATCGTTCAAACCGAGTTTCAGGAATGTATCTGCCACGCGAATTGCATTTTTTGCAGCTTTCGGCGAAGAAGCGCCATGCCCGATGATACAGACGCCCTTGATTCCCATGAGCGGTGCTCCGCCAAACTCTTCGGAATCTGCGATCTGTTTCAGATCATGAAACGCATCTTTTGCAAGAAGTGCACCGGCGAAACGGACTGCATTTTTCTTGAATGCCTGTTTCAGCCAATGGAATGTTGCCCGGGCAAGCCCCTCGCATGATTTCAACATGACATTTCCGACGAAACCATCGCAGATGATCACATCGCAATGTCCATTGAAAATATCATGACCTTCCACATTGCCGATAAAGTTGATCGGCATTTTGGAAAGGATCCGGAACGCATTTTTCGTTAAATCGTTCCCTTTTGCATCCTCTTCGCCCACAGAAAGAAGTCCGACTCGCGGACGTTCAATATTCAACATCAATTTTGAATAAAGTTCTCCCATGATTGCGAACTGAACCAAATTGGCGGGAGTGCACTCAGTATTTGCTCCGACGTCCACCACAACAGATTTTCCAGTTTCTGTAATGGAAGGCATCAGGGTTGCCAGAGCGGGACGATCCACACCCGGCAAAGTTCTGAGCCGGACTTTGGTTGCAGCGACGGCTGCACCGGTGTGTCCGACTGTTACGACGGCTGCTGCGCGACCGGCTTTCACCAGGTCTGCGCACACAGTAATAGATGAATCTTTCTTAGCGCGGAGCGATGTTGTAGAGGGTTCACTCATTTCAACAACGGTCTCAGCATGAACGAGTTCCAATCGCTTGGAGGGAGCAAGATGATAGCGTTCCAGATAATAAGCAAGCTTACCGGTATGCCCAACCAGAAGAACTTCCAGATCAGGGATCTCGGCAAGCGCCATCTGAACAGCTTCAATCATGATCCCGGGAGCGTAATCCCCTCCCATTGCATCCACTGCGATTCTCATATCCGTCGTTTCCGATGAACTTACTTAGCTTCGGTTGTGAGAACCTGTTTCTTATTGTAGGTTCCGCAATGTTTGCAGACATTGTGCGGTGCTGCGGGTTCGCCGCAATTTGCACAGAAGGTTGCCTGGATTCCGCCGAATGCGTTGGCAGCCATGCGCTGACGTTTCTTCATCTTGGAAACTTTTCTCTTAGGTACGCCCATTTTCTAACTCCTATCGTTGTTGTTGAAATCAATCTTTTTCAGTTTATAACGGCATGAGAACCATTATTGAAGGGTAAATATAGCACCATTTGGCATTTTTTCAAATCGTCAGCTGAAAAAAAATGCGTTTATTTGAAAAAATTTTCTTTTTTTTCTTTTTTTTCTCTATTTTTTCGTTTCCAAACTTGTAAATTATCACTTCTTATGTTACATTGCGCTGGTTTTTAACATGACAGGAGGTATCAGTACCATGAACAACGACACCTTTTTACTTCTCTTTATTACTTTTATAGCTATTATGGGGCTCGCTCCCCTGATTTTCAGAAAGATCAAAGTCCCGGGAGTGATCGCGCTCCTGATCGTTGGGATGATCGTCGGGCCAAACGGAATCGATCTGATCGGAAAAATCTCAATTGCAGCAGAATATCTGGGAGGAAGCCCGGAAGCCTGTTCGCAATATTTTTCCACTTTTATCGGCTCTCTGGGATCCCTCGGATTGGTGTTCCTGATGGCTCAGGCCGGAATGGAAGCGGATTTCAAAATGATCCGCGAAGCCAAAAAACCGGTGATCATGCTCAGTATTCTGACATTCCTTCTTCCGGCAATCAGCGGATTCCTGGTTTATCAATATTTCAAATCTGAAGATTTTGCAGGAAAGCTGCTTTATGCTTCGCTCTTTGCCTCCCACTCTGTCGGTATCGTTTTCCCCGTGATCCGGGAGTTGAAGCTTACTCAGACAAGATTCGGTGCAGCGGTTCTCATTTCGACAGTGATCACCGATATTGCCAGTATCATCCTGCTGGCGGTGAGCGTCCAGCTCAAGAAAATGGACAGCACGGTGGAAATCACCAGAAAGAGCTTATCCGTTTTTGATTATATAGATCCCTCCATTTTCGGATCCTACTTTACGGTCATCTTCCTGCTGGTCATTCTGGCTTACCTTGCTCTTGCTGTTTTTTTGGTCTCCCAGCTGGGAAAATGGATGTTGAAAAAATTCCGTCCGAGCGAAGAAATCCTGGTTCCCATCGTTCTTCTGGTCATTATGGCAACAGTGCTTGCCGGGGAATTCCTCGGGATCAATATGGTTGTGGGAGCATTTATTGCGGGTTTGGCTCTGGCGCGGCTGGTCAAACATTCCAGCGGGGATATTCCGCTGCTGGCGCGTTTTGAAAGTATCGGTTACGGCTTGCTGATTCCCTTCCTCTTCATCTCCATCGGAATGGATTCCAACTTCAGAGCCTTCGGCAGAGTTGAAAATATCAGCATTATTCTTCTGACGGTTATCGGTCTTATATTCAGCAAAGTAGGATCCGGCTGGCTCGCCATGCGTTTGAGCGGATTCGGCAACCGTCAGGGGCTTTGTGCAGGATTGATGACTGTTCCCCAGCTTTCTGCCACACTGGCAGCGGCGGCAGTCGGAAAAGATCTCGGGATGCTGGATGAAAACTTCTTCAATGCGATCATTATTCTTTCTATTGTAACAACGATTCCTGTTCCCACTCTGGTCCGGATCATCATAGAACGCTCCGGAGTCTCCTTTGCACAGGAAAGAGAATATCCTGTTCCGAAAGTCGTAAAGCAGGACGATCTTCTCTGACAGGGGTTGAAAAATCCAAAAGTTGTGATACATTATTGAGAATACATATATTGGAGAGAGCCAGACGGTTCTCTCCTTTCAACGTTAAAGCGTAAGGAAAAAATTATGAAAAACTGGAAACCTGAAACGATTGCAGTCCAAGCCGGTTATACACCGGAAAACGGCGGAGCAAGAATTGTTCCTATCACACAGTCTACGACCTATAAATATGATGATGTGCAGAGTGTCGCTGATCTCTTTGACCTGAAGGCTTCCGGATTTTTCTATACCCGGCTTGCCAATCCGACGGTTGATGCCTTTGAAAAGAAAATCGCCGCTATGGAAGGCGGAGTTGCCGCTGTTGCCACATCTTCCGGTCAGACAGCCAATGCCCTCGCATTGATGAATATTGCCCGCACCGGAGATCATGTGGTCGCAGTCTCCAGCCTCTACGGAGGAACCGTTTCTCTCTTTACGAACACACTGAAAAAGACAGGGATCCTTTTCACGATGATCTCTCCGGAAGCAACCGAAGAAGAAATTCAGGCAGCGATCCAGCCCAATACAAAAGCAATTTTCGCAGAAACGCTCGCAAATCCTGCACTGATCGTACTGGATATTGAAAAATTTGCAAAAATGGCTCATGCAAACGGACTTCCGCTTGTGGTGGACAACACATTCCCCACCCCGTTTCTCTGCAATCCCTTCCAGTGGGGCGCGGATATCGTCACTCATTCCACCACAAAATATATCGATGGTCACGCAACAAGTGTCGGCGGGATCGTGGTGGAAAAAGGCGGTTTTGACTGGACAAATGGAAAATTCCCGGAATTCACAGAACCCGATGAAAGTTATCACGGTTTGATTTATACCAAAGATTTTGCCGCAGCCCCCTACTCCACCAAACTCCGTGTTCAGTGGATCCGCGACATGGGAACCCCCATGATGCCGTTCAATGCATTCCTTTCCATGCTTGGCTGTGAAACATTGCACGTCCGGATGGAACGGCATTGCCAGAATGCTCTTGCTATGGCAGAATTCCTGGAACAGCATCCTAAAGTCGCCTGGGTCAACTATCCCGGTTTGAAATCCAGCAGCCAGTATGAGCTGGCGCAGAAGTACCTGCCCAAGGGTGCCAGCGGCGTGATGTGCTTTGGCGTCAAGGGCGGAAAAGATGCCGGAGAACGGGCAATGAACAGTCTGAAACTTGCTGCGATCTGTGTGCATGTGGCTGATTTGAGAACCTGTGTTCTCCACCCTGCAAGCATGACGCACCGTCAGCTTTCCGAACAGGAATTGGTCGCAGCCGGTGTCTCCCCTGATTTGGTCAGACTTTCTGTTGGACTGGAACACATTGATGATTTGAAAGCCGACTTTGATCAGGCACTTGCCAAAGCCTGAGTTTTCACTTCATTATGATGAGTCCTGAAGCAGAAAAAATTCAATCTTATTTTAAAGAAGGGCAAGCTTTGTGGAAAGGTTCCTCAAAGCTTGTCAAGTCCCGTCGTTTCTATGAATTATGGGAAAGTGCGGCGAATCCGGAGCCGTTCCAGATCGGACCGGAAGGTGTTCTGCTGGGCGAACAGCAAATCCTTCCACCGGGGAAAGCGGAATCCTGCAAAGCTTTTACCTGTTGGGATGATTCGGAAGAATCCATGCTTTTGAACTTGGAAACGCCGGATGGAATCTGCGAAAAATATCTGCTTGGCTTTCAGGATAACGGCACACCGGAAATCCGGTTTTTAAGTAATCAGACCTCTGTTCAGGAAGAGGATTTCTGGCGATACGATGCGGCACAGATCATTATTGGAAAAATTCAGGAACTGGGCGGTGAATTGAACTTTTCCAAGTATCAGAAGAAGGATTTCAAAAAACTTCTGGAACTGCTTCCGGATAACTACTCGCCGGAAGGATTGAAGGCTCTGAAAAAATTGAAATTGGATGAGCTGAAAACCGTTTTCGAACGTTCTCTTTCCGACCGTGCGGCAGATGAACTGGGCTCTCAGCTGGAACTCCCCCTCTTCGGCACATATTCCCGGGTGGAGAAAAAACAGGAAACAGAAATCATCAACCGGAAAGAAAATCTTCCCTCCCGGACCTTCTGGCAGGTTTCCAGAATGTTGCGGCTGCTTTCGGAAACAGACCGGCTGATGATTGAATTTGAACGGAACTTTGAACTGTATTTTCAGGATGCCGTTGTAGTCAGCGGAGCTCATCCGGTTTATGTTCTTTCTCTGGAAGCGCCGGAAGGAGCGCCTATCTTTTTTGATGATATTCTGGATGTCCGCCGGAGATCGGATTCCAGCAAAATCGGCTCATTCCGGGTTGATTTTTTTGACGGAGTGCAGATTCTCGGCAGGCTGACAGTGGAGACAGCCAACAAGATCAACACAGATCTCTGCGAAGCTGTCGGAACCCTGATTCGCGGTCCTTCTGAATTTCTCAAAGAACGGCTTGATTCCATCCGGCAGGAATTGAAACCGGAAACAGCTTTATCCAAACTTCATGCCGGCGGGATCATCGCCGGACTCAGCCCTGTAAACTTCACTTTTCCGGAAAATACTGTTTCAGACCGGGAGCTGAATCTTTCTCAGAAGACAGCGTTCGAGACAGCGATCCGGGAAGAAAATCCGCTGGTTCTGATCCAGGGCCCTCCCGGAACCGGGAAAACTCATGTTCTCCGCGAAATCGTTCGGGAACTGCACGCTCAGGGCAAACGGATCATTATTACTGCGCCCTCTCATGCGGCGGTCGATAACATTTGCCGCGGGATCAAGGATCTGCCTTATCTGCGCTGCGGCAGACATTCGGAAAGCATTGCGCCGGATATTCTGCCCGGACACTGGATCGGCGAACGGGAAAATGTTAAAAATATGCGTCAGGTGGAAAAGGAAGGCAAGCAGGTGATCTATGCCGGAACCCACCCTGCCCTGCTGAAAGATCTTTGTATCAAATTCGATTTTGAAAATATCGGCCCCTTCGATGTGATTATTTTTGATGAAGCGGGCATGTCCAATATGGAAGAAGTGATCCTGTGTGCAATGTTTGCAAAGCGCGCCATTATGCTTGGGGATTACAAACAGCTTCCGCCCTTCCCCCGCCCGCAGGCTGTGATCAATGCTTTGACCGAAAACGGGGAAATCATTGAAAAAGATCTCTTTTCCCTCCTTTCGGATTCCGCAATGGAATGGCTGGTCAAACACCGGGGCTGTCCTTCGATCCGCCTCAGCACATCCTACCGCTGTCAGAATCCAAGACTGCTGCGTTTTATTTCCGGCTCTTTTTACAGTGCCGGGATCAAACCGGATACCGGTGCGGAATACTATTCGCTTCCGCTGCCGGAACGGGAACGGAAATTCCCCCGCTCCACGCTGCGCTGGATCACAACCTCTCAGGAAGCGAACCGCCGGGAAACTGTGATTCTGCCGGGACGGTCAGGTGCAGGAAAACCCGGAATCTGCAACAGAATGGAAGCCAATATCTGCGTCAAAGCAGTCAAGGATCTTCTGAAAAAATATCAGCTGAATGAAATCACGATCATTACGCCCTATCGGGCTCAGACAGAACTGATCCGTCAGAAACTGACCAGCCTTCTCGGGAAAAAATATGATCCGGAAGTATGGAAGAACTTCCTGACCAGCCGGGTTTCCACCGTTGACAGCTTCCAGGGCGGAGAAAGCGATGCGGTCATCATCAGTTATGTCCGCAGCAATCCTCTCGGAAGGATCGGTTTTACGGATCACCCGAACCGGATCAACGTGGCGCACACAAGATGCCGGTGCGAGCTGGTCGTTATCGGGGATCTGGAATGTCTGAAAAAGCGATCCAACGGCGGAATTTTCACCAGATTGGAACAGGCATTTCTTCTGGATGGAGAGATCGTTCCTGCATCCAGCGTGCTGAAGCCCTCGGAATCCCAGCCGGAGCTTTTTTAATGGAACCCTTTCAAACCAGAGAACTGGCAGCGATCCTGCCGGATCTTGCAGATGCCTTGAACACGCATGGTTCTGCGGTACTCTGCGCTCCGCCCGGAGCCGGAAAAACGACAACCGTTCCCCAGTATCTCCTGGAACATTGCTGTCCGGATCAGAAAATCATCATGCTGGAACCCCGGAGGATCGCCGCAAGAGCCTCGGCTGCCAGAATCGCGGAGCTCATCGGCGAGCCCGTAGGAAAAACGGTAGGATACCGGACAAGATTCGATACAAAAGTCTCTAAGGAAACCCGGATCGAAGTTGTTACGGAAGGGATTCTGACCAGAATGATCCAGCAGGAACCGGATCTGAATGGAATCGGGCTCCTGATTTTTGATGAATTTCACGAACGGAGTATTCATGCAGATCTTGCCTTGACGCTTGCCATGGAAGCACGTTCAGCATTTGACCTGCCCCTGAAAATCCTTGTCATGTCCGCAACCATTGATTCCCCCAGAATCGCAGAGTTGCTTGATGATGCACCCGTTCTTGCCTGTTCCGGAAAACTTTTCCCCGTGGAAACACTCTATTATCCGCATAAAAACCAGTTGATCAGCCGGACAGAACATCTTGTTTCAGCGATTCAGCTCGCGTTGGAAAAAACAACTCAGGACGTTCTGGTGTTTCTCCCCGGCAGCGGAGAAATCCGGAATGCGTTGAAGCAGCTGGAAGCAATTCTTCCGGAACAGATCAAAGCAGTTCCTCTGTATGGAGACCTCTCTCCGGAAGCGCAGGACGCCGCGATCCGCCCGGCCTCTTCCGGACGGAAAGTCATTCTTTCCACACCGATCGCAGAGACAAGTTTGACCGTTCAAGGAGTGCGGGCAGTTGTGGATTCCGGACTGAGGAAAGCGCCTGTTTTCTCCTCCAGAAACGGAATGAGCCGTCTGGAAACCAAGCAGATCTCTCTTGCTTCTGCAGAACAGCGCAGGGGGCGCGCCGGACGTCTTGCGCCCGGATTCTGTCTGAGACTCTGGTCCAAAGAAGAGGAACAGCGGATGCTTCCCTTTGATCCGCCGGAAATTCTGATCACAGATCTGGTTCCCCTGCTGCTGGAGCTTGCAAACTGGGGCGTTGTCCGTCAGAATATTCCGGAAATGAAATGGCTTGATCCTCCGCCGGATTCCAAACTGGAACAGGCGGAAAAGCTGCTGATCGAACTCGGTGCGCTCTCCGAAGATGGAAGAATCACACCCCACGGAAAGGCAATTTTGAAATTGGCACTCCACCCAAGAACCGCTCATGCGGTGCTCCGGACAGAAGAACTTTTCCGGAAAGGATATACAGCATGTCTCATTGCCTCTATCCTGGAAGAAAAAGATCCCATGAACGGCACGACTTGTGACCTCCGGGAACGGATCCCGCTGATTCTGAATTCCAGCAAAGCTCTCCCGAAACGGATTCTTTTTGCCGCCGAAAAAGCTGCTCACGCCGCAGGAATTCCAAAGTCAGCAATCGATCCCGATATTGCCGGAATCATCCTTGCCCTGGCATACCCGGATAGAATTTCCGTGCTGCGTCCCGGAAAAGAAGGCGAATATACTCTTTCCAACGGAACCGGTGCAAAGCTGCGGACACTGGATCATTTGGCAAAAACACCCCTTCTGGCAGCCGCAGACGTGGAAGGCGAAGGCTCTAAACAGACAATTTTCACAGCTGCCCCCATAACGATCGCACAATTGGAAACCGCCCTGCCCGGTTTGCTCCACAGCGAGTTCCGGTCCGGATGGGATGCCGAACGGCAAATCGCTATGGCAGAACAGTGCACCTGTATCGGAAATGCTGTCCTGAAAGCAAGACGGGTCAACGATGCCCCGGCAGAGCTGCTCTCTGCTGGCTTGATCGAAGGAATCCGGAAAACCGGGTTTCATGTTTTCCCATTCGGAAAAGCGGAAGAAAGCTTCCGGGCAAGAGTTAATTTCCTCCACAAAGCTATGCCGGATGCCGGATTCCCCGACCTCTCCGACCAGGCTTTGCTGGATTCCATGGAGCGTTGGCTCACTCCGGAAATTCAGGGAATGACACGTCTGGAACAACTGAAAAAAATCCATTTTCTTTCCCTTCTGGAAAACCTTCTGGACTATTCATCCCGGCAGAAACTGGATCAGTATGCCCCCGAACGGATCAAAGTTCCCAGCGGCTCCATGATCAGGATCGATTATGATACAGCAGACGGAATCCCCCTTCTCCCCGTCCGCCTGCAGGAAATTTTCGGAATGCTGGATACTCCTACCCTTGCCGGCGGAAGAGTTCCCCTTGCGATCCAGATCCTCTCTCCGGCGATGCGACCGGTCCAGACCACCAGGGATCTGCGCGGATTCTGGTCCGGAAGTTACACTCTGGTCCGGAAAGATATGCGGGGACGTTATCCGAAACATCACTGGCCCGAAGATCCCTTTTCCGCTGTCCCGGCAAGAGGAACTGGAAAACCGCGCTGAAACCTCCCTCTTTCTCTCATTTTAACCGCTTTTTCTGTTTGAAAAATGACATTCCCGGATTATATTATCAAGATGTTTCAAGAAATCGCCAACAGATGAGAGGATTGAAAATTCCATGAAAAAATTTGACATTGTTCTGCCTCTCTATCATCCGCCTGAAGGATGGGAAATTCCGATTCTTAATGCCATCCGGAATATCAGGCAGCACCTCGGAAACTCTAATTGCGAATTGCACCTTTATCTGACGAATGACGGCTATCCGGTTGAATATTATTCCAAAGATGCGCTGGACCGGATCAATCAGGCGCTGGATGGCAACCTCCATTTTCTCCCCTATGAGCAAAATCAGGGAAAAGGTTATTCACTCCGCCACATGATCCGGCAGACTCAAGGCGATTATGTCGTTTATACCGATGGAGATTTTCCTTTCGGATGGGAATCCGTCGCCGAAGCCTTCAAACTCCTGGAAAACGGGGCGGATGTGGTCATGGGAAAACGGGGGCAGGATTACAGCGGAGCCCTCTGTTTCCTGAGAAAAATCCTCTCAAAAGGAACCCGCCTGCTCAATAAGATCCTTCTGGGACTCCCCCGGGAATTTCTGGATACTCAGGCAGGTCTGAAGGGATTCAACCGGAACGGGAAAGAAGTCTTCCTGAAAACAACGGTCAAAACCTTCGTTTTCGATACAGAATTCATTCTTCTTGCATGGAAAAACTCGTTGAAAATCGTAACACTTCCCATTCAGATCCGGGAAGGATTGCAATTGTCCTCCATGGGCTGGAATGTCATGTTCCGGGAATTGAAACTTTTCCTGAAAATCCTCTGGGATATCCGGATCAGAAAACATTTTTGAACAGGCGGAATCTATGAAACAAACAAAAATTCTTCTCTCGTTCGATATCGAAGAATTCGATCTTCCGGAAGAATACCAGGCTCAAATCGGGGATGCGGAAAAAGATCAGATCTCGGCTGATGGAACAAGAGCAATCCTTGATCTTATGAAGGAAATGAACGTAAAAGCAACATTTTTCGTTACCGGATATTTCGCCGAACTGCATCCCGATATGATCCGGGAAATGGTGGCTTCCGGACACGAAGTCGCTTCCCACGGGTTGAACCACTCTTCTTTTGAACCGGAACATCTGAAACGCTCCAAGGTTTTATTGGAAAATCTCTCCGGACAAACAGTCGTCGGATTCCGTATGGCAAGACTGGCAAAAGTGGATAAAGAGGAAATTCTGAACGCCGGATATACTTATGAATCCTCCTTGAACCCGGTTTGGCTCCCCGGACGTTATAACAATTTCAGCAAACCGCTTCTTCCTTTCCGGGAATCATGCGGACTCTGGCAGTTTCCGGTTTCCGCATTGCCGCTCTTCCGGTTCCCGCTCTTCTGGCTTTCATTCAAAAATCTTCCGCTGTTCTTTTATAAATTTCTCTGTTCCATCACGCTCGGCATGACGAAATATTATAATATGTATTCTCATCCATGGGAATATTCGGAAGCAGCAAAAGATCCCAGCTGGAAGATCCCCGGCTACGTCGTAAAGCACGCAGGAAAATCCCAAGTCGCCCGACTGCAGAACCTGATTTCTTATTTGCAGAAAAAGGGTGATTTCATCACGTTCCGCGAATATTTGGAAAACCGCTGATCCGGTTGACATCCGAAACAGCTCTCAAAAAGGAGACCTGTTATGGATATGAAACAGATGATGCAAAATATTTGGGATCATGCCCAACACACCTACTGGGAATTTATTGCAGAAAGCGATGAAAAAAGCTGTCCGATCTGCAAAGAATTGGACGGCACGATTTTCCGTGATGATGATCCGGAAATTCCTGTTCTTCCCCTGCATCCGAACTGCCGCTGTACCCTTGTAAAAAAGAGATAAAATAATACAGCCTCACTGGATCTCTCCAATGAGGCTGTTTCTGTATTTTAGGCAATTGCCAATGTGCTGAAGGTGGAACCATCCTTGACCAGCCAAGCGGTCATTTGATCGGTGGCTGTGTTGTGAATTAACAAATCATCCGTTCCGTCATTGTTGTAATCTACGATGCTTGCAATTTCTTCTGTGCCGGACAAGTTGCCCAGCCAGAGATCTTCACTTGCAGCATAAAGATTTGTACCGTCAGACACCAAGGATTCTTCGATGCCATCACCATCAAAATCGCCGGATCCAAGTTCGGTCCAGGCATCCGTTGACGTTGCATCACAAACTTTCAAGGTCAATGCCTTACTGTTCGTTGAATCATCGAAGCAATAGAGCGAATAAGTCTTACCGTCATAAGTCAAACTCTTTGTTGTTGAGAATGTTCCGACTTCCGTGCCATCAACTTCAAGAGTGAACGTACCTTTCTTAGCTTCCAAAGCCCAGTTTGCAAGAATATAAGAACCTTCCGCCTGATCTGCCGAAACAGAAATCGTCATATCCGCTTTGCGGGCAACATAATAACTGTTGAGCATCGCTTCGCGATAAGATTCCTGCATTGCAGATGCTTCACGACCGGACACATCAAATGTGATCGCCGTATTGCTTGTTACAATAGCATTCCCCGCAAGGTTTGCCCGACCATGAATGACCGTATCTCCAAGCAAAGTTCCGCCA
>JAFTIQ010000009.1 GCA_017456805.1 Lentisphaeria bacterium | reverse complement strand
TCATGGCACAGAAGATCCGGTTATGTTGATTTCTGAAATGTATCGGATGCAAGAAGCTTTGAAAGATCATTCTGATGCAATTTTCCGTGCAATCCCAGGAACACATGATGCGCCCGCTCCGTTTTTTAACGAAGTCTTGTTGAGTCTTCTCGAAAAATAATTTTTTTTTGCGAAAAGAAGCCATGTAAAATGTAAAGGGGAAAGTCTTATAGCAGAAAAACATGATATTTCAAAATATGATAAAGCTATGTCTGTCAAAAATGAAACTCTGGACGGAATGGATTGGTATTCCGTTGACACACCGAATGTTGAGTTGAATGGGCTTAGTTTCCGGAAAACAGGAGAATGCTTGCGCAGAATACCGCTTGATACCACCATATCTCCCGGTGTGGATCATCTTTCCTGGAGTCTGGCTGGGGTTATGCTCCGATTCAAAACAGACAGTCGTGAAATCAGAGTTCATGCTGAAGTCGGACATAATAACCGCATGGGACACATGGCGCACATCGGAATCATGGGCTTTGATCTTTATGTAGGGAGCGGTTCATCAAAATATTATGTAGGAAGTTTCAGATTTGATTTCAATCAGGATGAATATAACGTAAAAGTCGATTGTCCTTTTCCAGAACAGAAAATACGTGAATATACCATCAATTTCCCATTGTATTCCGGACTTGAATATTTCCGTTTTGGTGTAACAGCCGGTTCAACAGTCGAATTACCGACCCCATGGAAAGATCCCCGTCCGGTAGTCGTTTATGGAACATCGATTCAGCAGGGCGGATGTGCATCTCGTCCTGGCATGTGCCACACGAACATTATGAGCCGCAAGCTGGACCGTCCCTTTATCAACATGGCATTTTCCGGTAGTGGAAAGGGTGAACCGCAGATGGCAGAATTGATTGCAAAAATCAAAGATCCTGCAATGTTTGTACTTGACTATGATGCTAATGTTAATTGTGATGCTCTGGAAGAAACTCTTCCCACTTTTATAGATATATTGCGGAAATCACATCAGGAAGTGCCGATTCTTCTTGTTTCTCGTCTTCCTCATATAGAAGAATTTCTTGGAGAACCGGAATGCAGTGCAGAACGGCTTCGTTACACAACAATTCATTTGAATGAGTTGAAACGCCGCAGAGATATGGGTGATAAGAATATTCATTTCCTTGATGGAATTTCTCTTTATGGTGAAGATCCATCCGAATGCACAGTTGATGGTTGCCATGCGACAGACCTTGGGTTTTACATGATTGCCAAGCGAATGGCTCCAGTCATTGAACGGATTTTGACAATCTGAAAAAATTTCCAAGGCGTTATTGGTGTGTTTTCTGACAATTGACTTTACATTTTTTTACCAACCTGTATCTATGTTAATTAAATGAGTAATAATCAATAATAACTTAACTAAAGTGCCCCCCTGCGAGTTGCAGGGGGGCACTCTTACCACAGTTTCATTGAGATGCCTCGGTAACCACGAACAGAAGTACCGGCTATGGATTGGAGATCTTTTCGCTCTGTCACATAGAAACTCTGCTCAATCAGTACTTTTGCCTCACGCTCCATTTTGGCTTTTGGTACAACAGTCCAGTTCCGTTCTTTACAATAGGTGATGTGGCGGGGAAATATCAAATCCAGTGTAACGAGCTGTCTCAAACCGGCTTTCAATGTGCTTTAAGCGCAATCCAGTACAGTTATTCTGAGAGATCAGCTTCTTGATCAGATTCACCAGCGTGGATTTTCCCCTTATCAGAGGTTGAAATCAAGATGACGGTGAGTATAGTATTCGATGATGGTTGAAAACGATCCAAAATTGGTAGGCCTTGTGTAGGCCTTATCATGGAAATTTTCGAAGAAGTTCAGGTTCAAAACAAAAAGAAAAACACAAGAAATCTGTTTTTCTGTAAAAAAAGGCTTCAGGGATAAGGATAACAGGGAGTTTACACTCAAAAACTTCAGGGAAACCGGAAAAAAGGCAAAAAAAATGGTGCGCCCACAAGGACTCGAACCTTGGACCCAATGATTAAGAGTCATTTGCTCTACCGACTGAGCTATGGGCGCACGTTAATTCATATTTGAATTACTCTGTTAATATATCATCTTTTCAATAAAAGTCAAGCGTAAAAATTAAAATTTTTCATTTTTTTATGATTTTAAGATCCTACCGGAAGGCGTAAAAAGAAAATGAAGTTTTGGGAGATATAACTCATTCTGTTGAGTGTAAATTACTTGCATATTTCTGTCATAAAAAAACGTCAGGAGCTCTCCCGACGTCTGATCTGCAATCAATCTCTTATTTCCCAGCTAAAAAGGCTTTGAGGATGCAATAAAGTGTATCTCCCATCTGATAATAACCGGCCGGGGCAGGGTGGACCCCGTTGCTCTGTCGGCTGATCGTTTGCGGATTCCCGCCATTGACTTCCTGAATTTCCACAGGATAATTATTTTCAGTGTCAATATTCATGTATGCCGGGACAATATAAAAGTTCATTTCTTTCCTTTTTTTCAACAGTGCCCGGTTGTAATAATCCAGATTTTTACGGTATTGCCAGCTGCTTTGGAGGCATCCGTAACTCTTGCCGAAACCATCCTGACTGGAGCCGGGAATATGCTGGAAAACAAAGATCGCCGGGGCCGGTTTGAGTTTCCGGAATTCATTCACAAGTTTTTCCATATCTGCAAGACTTTTTGCAGTTACTTCTGCGATGTTTTCATCGGTGCAGAGGAAGAAATCATTCAAGCCAAGCTGAAAACTTACAGCATCCGGGATTTGTCCTTTGTTGTTGATTTCAAAGTATTTGACCAAATCAAAGGTTCCATTGCCATCCTTATCCGGGAAAAGGAACGGGCTGTTGAAGCCAACCGGTCGGTTCGGATGCTGTCCGTCCATTTGATTGCTTCCACTGAACCCCCAGCGGGTCAGGAAGAAATTCCATCTCCAGCCGCCGTATCCTTCAGGCCGTGCAGGATTCCCATTTGTGCCGATGGTGACAAATTCAGGATTCCCGGGACGGTTCATCAGTTCCAGAACACGGTTCGGATAGTGGCCGGCTCCCGTTTGACTTGCTCCGACAAAAAGCATTGTGAATTTTTTTCCGGCTCCGGCATCCGGCGGCAGGACGATCAATTCGCTTTCCGCTTGAGCGACAACACCGCTCTGATCAATGACTTTGATTGACCATTTGTAGGAGCCTGCATCCTTTGATTCAGGGGTGAATCTCCAACGTTTCAGATCATTTCTGCCTTTTTCGCAATCCACATCAAAGACATAATTTGCCGGATTGATCACGGTTACAATATTATTGAAATACAGATTGATTTCGATCCCGGGAACAGCGTAAATTTTTTCCGGAACCAGTAATTTTACATCTGCCGCCGCAGAACTGCATACGGTCGAACCAATATTCATTTTGCCAAAAAGTGTCTTGAAAAATCCGATTTTCATTTTTTGAAATCTCCGGTATTTGAAAAAAAAGATCTCTTTTCCAAGCAGCTGTTTTTTTTGATTTCATTGATGGTCTCAAGCCCTGTGACCGGAAGACGTTTTTGTATTTTCACCGAACAGGGCTTTTTGGCTTGTTCAACCGGAAGATCAAATTCCTTTGATTTCTGAGATCCGTGTCATGAGGGTATGACTTTCACCGGCTTTCAGGATGTAAGCTCCGCTCCATGCATTAGCGGCTTCCACGCAAAGCATTTCGTGATATTCTTCATCTCCGAAATCAGCCATTTTTTTGGATTTTTCGATCCAGGGGTTCCAGACCACTGTGGAGTTGGAACCGGCTTTTTCCACAAGGATCGTCCGGTAAAATTCGGGGTCGATGATCTTTGCAGCATTGCCGGTATGGTAAATCCGATCGGTTTCTGCGGTGAAGGTGATATCTCCCTGCTGAACTTTTTCCGTTTTATCCAGAGCGTCGGTATAATCCGCTCCGTCGAATCCGGAAATAGAGACCTGTTCGATTTTGGAGATGGAGAAATAGGAATGAAGCGCTTCGCTCATTTTGAAATCTTCATCGCCGTTATTGGTGGTTTTCAGTTCAACTGTCAGAGCCTTTCCAACGGTGATCTTCATATTTGCGAGGAGGAATGCATAATCCATTGTTGCGGGCACAAAGGCAAGGTTTACGATCGTTTCGCCCTGTTCGTTTTCAGAGCTGCCTGTCATGATCCATGAAGAGAGACGTGCCAATCCATGAGCGGGCTGACCGGCTCCGCCGAACCAGGGCCAGCAAACGGGGATTCCTCCGCGGATCGCTTTTCCCTCGGCAAAATTGCTTTTACCGGAAACCCAGAGGATCTCTCTGGAGCCCCGGGGCGCAAACGAAACCACATGGCCTCCGTGGAGGGTTACAACTGCTTCCGCAAGATCATTTTCAATATAAACGGCTGAAAGTCCGTTCCAATCGGCAATTCTTGTACTCATAGTTAACTCCTGAATTTGCTTGGTTACGGTAATATAATGATCTCCCGGTGAAAATACAACCCTTGCGGTAAAGTTTTTTTTGAGATCGGAAATGTAGAAAAAATCCTGATTGAAAGATCGATGTTTCAGGATGATGTCTCTGTTTTGCTTGAAATTGCGAAGATGGATGTTATATTAAAATAGAGAAATTGTCCCGGTTTTCAGCAAACAGAAACGTAAAACGTCAGAGAAATGAATCAATGGGAGTTATCCGGAATGAAAAAATTGTATACTGAATACAGCAATCACAAGGTCAATCTGGAAAGTCTTACCAGAGAATTTTCTCTTTTTCCCCGGGTTTTGGAATATGGCTATATCACGGGGTGCGACGGATTGCCTCTGGCAGACAGGATCTTTTTTCAAAACAAACTGGAATTCTGTCTCCGGATCAGCTGCAGCAAAGAACGGTTGACCCACGAGATCAATAATGTGGTATATGAGAATTCCTATCCCCATTTTCTGATAAAACCGCCGCTGCAAAGTTATTGTCTGACAGAGATTGCTCAGCGGGATGTTTTCTATATTCTTTATGCTCCGGAAACGGTGGAATTTTTCCAGAAAACCGGTGTGATGGAAGAGTCGCTCTGCTGGGATATCGAACTTACGCCTGTCGTTTCAAATCTGGTCAATATTTTGAAAGAGATGATGGATCAATCTGCGACCTTCGGGTTTGCCGATCATGCGGATCAGAGATGTCTGCAGCTTATTCAGATGCTTGCGCTGATGAGACAGCGGAAGAAGGCGTTCCGGGCGGATGAAGCGACGGGAATCAACCGGATCGTAACTTACTTTAATATGCATTATTGTGATAATTTTTCCCTTGATGAACTGATTGAAGTCAACGGTTTTTCCAGGAGCAGTTTTTTCCGTCAGTGGTCCAAATACTTTAATGTATCCCCGGCAAAATATATGATGAATTTGCGGATCGATGAAGCCAAGCGTCTGCTGGCAGAAACCAACAGCTCTGTGGAAGAGGTGGCATTGGTTCTGAAATTCAGTTCTCCGACCTATTTCTGCTCTGTTTTTAAAGCCCTTTGCGGATGCACACCGCTGCAGTACAGATCTCAAAAACGTATCTGTTTGAAGTGAGACAAAATCGATATTACTTTGGAACAAAACTGTCTTGAGAAACTTTGTTTTGTGATGTATGTTCCCGGAGAAAGATGATCTATTGCATCTTTTTGCTGAAACAGAACACAAAACGGAGAAAAAATGTACAGCAAATCTTATGATGTCGTTGTATGCGGGGCAGGGGTTTCCGGTGTTGCTGCTGCGGTTGCTGCGGCAAGGCAGGGGATGAAAACTGCACTGATCGAAAAACAATGTCTTCTTGGCGGACTTGCCACTTCCGGCTTGATTTATGTTTACCTTCCTCTGTGTGACGGTAACGGCAATCAGATTCTCGGGGGGCTTGCGGAAGAGATGCTCCGCCGGTGTGTGGAGTATGGTCCTTTTGATGTTCCGGAGCGTTGGGGCGGTTCGGCTGGCGGGAATCCCGGGATTAAAGGCAAGCGTTTTCAATGCTGTTTTTCTCCGGCGGGATTTTCGTTGACGCTGGATAAAATGCTTCAGGAAGCCGGAGTGGATCTCTGGCTTGACACCATGGTGATCGATGCTCAGGCGGAGCAGGGGGTGCTGCGGTCTGTTACGGTTGCCAATGTCTCTGGGCAGGGGAAGATTGAAGGCGGCTGTTTTGTTGATGCTACCGGGGGGGCATTTGTTGTCCGCATGGCCGGCGGAAAGGTTTATTCTCATGAAAATTATCTGACTCCCTGGTATCTTGAGATGTCAGAGGAACACAATTGGTTCCACATTGGAGAATCTCTGCATGTAAAATGCGAAGGAGCGATTTCCGATGCTTGCAGATATGATCATTGCGGCACTGGAAAACATGTGACTGAGTTTGTCCGGGATTCCTGGGAAATGATCCGGAAACGGTATGACTCTCTTGCTCCGGAAAAACGGAAGAAGAATTATCCGGTTCATTTGGCAGCGATGCCGCAATACCGGAAAATCGGAAGAATCAATGCGCTCTGTACCGTTGGTGATTCTGATAAGGAAACAAGATATGCGGATTCCCTCGGGCTTGTTCCGGATTGGCGGAAACCTTCTGCCCCATGGGATCTTCCTTACAGAGCATTGATTCCTGCAGACTTGAACGGTGTGCTTGCTGCTGGCCGCTGCATTGGAACGGATGGCGAGGCATGGGAGATTTACCGTGTGATCCCTGTTGCCGCAATGTCCGGAGAAGCTGCCGGACTCGCCGCTTCCATTGCTGTCAAAGATGGCGTAACACCTGCTGATATTGACTTCAAAAAGCTGAAATCAAAACTTCCCGGAACAGGAGAAAAAGCATGAATCTGACGGAACAATACAAAGATACCGGGCTCAAACTTTCAAACGGGTTTCCGAATATTTATCATATTTTCAACCATGGCGGCGTGATCGCTCACGTTGAAAATAACGGGGGAATTGATAAATTCGGGTTTATTGATGTACGGAAAGAAGGTGATATGATCTTTCCGAACAGATGGTACTCTTTTATGCTGGACAACAGTACCTGGTATTTGGAACGGCCGATGTATGGTCCGGCTGTAAAATTTATTTCAACAGCTCATGATGGAACCGTATTTCATCACATGCCGAAGGATGGCAGAATTCTTCCTTACGGTGTGATTTCGTCTCAGAAAGATCCTGATTTCGGAGAAAATTCTTATCATCTGTTTGTCGAACGCGACCGGACATTGCGCTTGATCATCAAAGTTGCTCCGGGTACGTTTTCCACCTTTGAAGCACTCCTTTGCAAATATCATATTTCCGATGGGGATTACAAGATCCGCCAGAATCAACTGCTTGATTCTGAATACGGAACAGCAATGCTTTCAGCTGATAAGCTTTATAACTCTCTCCTGAACCGTGAACCGTTTGAGAACATTCAGGGAAAACTGACATGGGAAAAATCTTATTTTGATGCAGATAACAACGCATTGATCTATCCGGCGATGCGGACCTTTGAAGATGGAAAAAAGATTCCTCTTTATATGGTCTTCGGCTGCTCTGAAAAAATTCAGGCAGATGAAACTGTTCAAAATTGGATGATGAAAACCATTTGGAAAGATAAAACAGAAATTGCATTTTCGATTGCCCTTGGAGAAGATCTTCCCGCTCTTCTGAAAAAAGTTTCTGTCAGTGTAGCAGAGGCAGAAGAAAAATGCAGAGTTCTGATCGAATCATCAGCCTTCCGGGAAAAGAATTCTCCTGCGATTTCCATTCCGGAAATCCCGGCGGCAGCAGATTTTGCAAGAGTTGTTCAAGATCGGCAGGCTGCTATTACCATCCGTGATACAGGAAAATATGCGGCGATTCTTGCAGCTTCCGGAAATTTCGGATATTTTATCTGCTGGGATCATAACTATCCGATCCGGGATTTTATTACGACCGGAGATTTTGATACTGCAAAACAGCTTTTGCGTTACGGCTTGGATTATCCGCACATGAAAACACTTGCGTTTTCCGTTTCGCAGTTGATTCTGGAAGTCAGTGAATTGATCGCTTTTGAGGGGAATTGTGATTTTCTGAAAGAGTATTGGAAAAAAATTCAGGAGCTTTTTGAATTCATCAAATGTTATATTGATCCCGAAACCGGCATGGTGCGATCCTGTCATTGCTGCGGTGTGGACAATCCTGCAGAAATCGGTCTTTCCAGCACATTTTATGCGGCTTGTATCAATGCATGGCATTATGCAGCGGCCCGGACAATGGCAAATTTCGCTATGATGCTTGGGGAAGAAGAAAAAGCTGCGAAGTATTATGCAGAATCTGAAAAATTGAAAGTCAACTATCCCCGATATTTCTTCAACGGAGAAACCGGGACATTACGGGTCGCTGTAAATGATGATTATACGCTCCCGTCTTCAGAGGTCTATCATAACTCCAGCTCTATCGGATTGGATTATCCCTACGGTGAGTTCCTGTTGCGGGAATGTGTTCCGGAAATTGCTGAATATTACAGGACAAAACTGCGGCATCCGGAGGGTTATTCTGCAATTGCATATAACAGCCAGTCCCCCTGTGAAATGTGGCGCAGCGTTTATATGAATCAGCATATCGGACACAATACCAGAGTTGCAAGGCTGAATAACGATATCAAAGAGGCAAAACGCGTTGCAAAACATTATTTTCAGGCTTTTGAAGATAACGCAACTGCTGTTGAAACTTTTAATATTGACGGTATGAACGGCGATACCAGTCAATGGACAAAATGGCAGGCATTTTCTGCAACTGCTGCATTGCATTGTCTCCATCAATCCATTGCGGGAATCGCATGGAGCCGCGGCGGCCTGGCATATCTTCCTGCGGATGATCAGCAGAAAATTGGACTCAGAAACTTCCGGTTCGACGGTAAAGTATGGAACATTTCAGTGGAAGGTTCCGGACGTTATGTCCGCTGCATCCGTTTCAATGAAAAAGATTTTTACGGCTCTATGCAAGTGCCGTCTGATCTTGTCTGCCGGGAAGTCAACACTTTGGAAATTTTCCGTTCTGAAACGCCATGGGAAAAACCGGTTTTGCTCTATGCAACAGATATTCCGATTTGCAATGTGGAAGAAACGGAATCCGGAATTGCGTTTACTGTTGATGCAAATGCTGTTGCTCCCATGAAATTTTTTGCACCCGGAAATGCGGTTTTATCTGTAAACGGAATGCCTGTTTCAGCAGAATACAGCTCTGAATCCAAAACCCTTTGGATCGATATGCTGTTCCATAAGGGTGACCGGATCGTGTGCTGTAATGCCGAAAATACAAAATGAAAGAACTTTAAATAACAACAAAAACAACAATGAATGGAGGTCAGTATGTTTAGAACAGAAATTGAAAACTCCCGAAACAACAACAGCTTCAAACATCAGAGAACGTTCCGGAAGGACTTTACCCTGATTGAGCTTCTGGTTGTGATTGCCATCATCGCAATCCTTGCCGGAATGCTTCTTCCCGCATTGAACAATGCAAGAAAAACATCGATGGGGGCAAGCTGTATCAACAATCAGAAACAGATTTTGGCAGGGGTCCTTTCCTATGTCGGTGATTATGGAGTTTATATGGCTCGCCACGTTAACGGAACTGTGTCAGATTGGAACTCTGAAAGCTGGATCTATCCTGCCATTTTTACGGGAAATCTTCCGGAAAAGGGTGCTTTTTCCTATTGTCCGATGCTTCCGCCGCCCAGTAATCTGAACGCAAACTGGATGAAATGGCATCTTTACAGTTATGGTATTTACAGATGGGGTAACAGTGTTGCTTTTACTAATTATCAGTTTACAAAGAAGGCTGGCGGAAACTCGATGGATATGATGTTTTGGAATTTTTCCAAAATCAAAAGTGCTTCCAGCAGTTTTCTCGGTATGGATTCTTTGAACCCGAATGGAAACAGACTGCAGGATTCGGTATTTGCCATTACTGAAAATACGACAGCTTATGATTACGGTTCATGCCGTCCCCATGCCCGCCATTCTGGACGGTTCAATGTTATGTTTGCCGATGGTCATGCCGCAGCAACCAATCCCGTTGAAATCCAGAAATGCAAGGATGCAATGGGAACTCCTCCCCATTACGATATCCTCGGATACTATAATGAAAACAGAGCAATTGTCAATATCGACAGAGATTAAAGAGGTTTTTTGATGAAGTTTTATTTGATTTTTACACTTCTCGGTGCATTTCTGCTTCAAGCGGCAGAAATGACACTTGTCCGTGACGGAAAGCCGCAAGCAGTCATTTTGCTGAATGCAGATAGAAACACAAAAAGTGCCCAGATGGGCGCATTGGAGCTGCAGCACCATGTCAGAAAAGCAACCGGCGCAACTCTTCCGATTGTAACTGCACCGCAGGCAGGAAAAATTTCTATCCGCATCGGCGGCGGGGATGTGTCCGGTCTGCAGGGCGATGCTCACAGAATCCGTGTCGGAAAAGATTATATTCTTCTGACCGGGTGCGATACTCAGGATTTCGGAAAGGTGGAATATGACAAAGTCGGCACATTCCCCCATGCATTGCAATATCAGAACGGTTCTCTTTTTGCTGTTTATGATTTTCTTGAAACCTATTGCGGAGTCAGATTTCTTTCGCTGGATGATAAGTCCACTGTTGTAAAAAAATGCAACACCTTGACAGTCAATGTGAAAGAAAAAGATTTCGAGTCACCCATGGATGGGTTCCGCTGGATTTTTCTGGAAGGCGATTGCCATGACGGATTGTCTGCAAGAGACTATGAATTGAACAAGCTCCGCTGGAGGATGTGTGTTCAGTACGGCAGAACAAATCATAACCAGTACAGCATTTATTTCAAGCACTGGGGAAAAGCAAGGTCTCCCAAACTTGCACCTTATTTCAAAGGAAGACGGGATGAATTTTTCGCAAAAGGATATAAAGGAAAAAATGCTTCTGTGGATAGTATTCTTGCGAAAAATTACCCCAATGATCCGGATATTCCGCCGCAGCTCTGTTATTCCAATCAGGGTGCAGTCAAATATTATGCAGAAGAAGTTCTCACTTATGCCAAAGGACATAATGTTGCCGGGGGCTGGGGCAATCAGTTCGGAACATTTCCCGAATCCCGGAAAGTTATGCCGCTGATCCCCGGAAAACCGTTTTTCTATCCGATCCAGGGCGGTGATACCGGCGGACATTGTCTTTGTGCAGATTGCAAAAAGCGGTTCCCGAACGATAATGAAGACAATGTTTCCAATAATAAGTTCCAGTTTATTGCCGACGTTGCCCGGGAGGCTGCGAAAGTGAATCCGAAGGCAGGGGTTTCCACCCTTGCTTATATTCAGACTTTGTACTATCCGGAGGCAGTTTCCCTTCCGGAAAATGTATCTGTCCAGCTGTGTCTTCCGGTCTACTCCTGGTGGCATCCTGTGGCATACAGAAAACAGCTTGCAGAGTATAAGAAATGGGTTGCAAAAGAAGCGAAGAGACGTCCTCTGACACTCTGGACCTATATTTTCTCATCCAGCCATGATGCGAGGATTCAGTTCGGAAATTACATTCCGTTTCCCACTCTTTATCCGTGGAAGATCGCAGAATATCACAAAATGTTCGGTGCTGACGGTATGCGCGGACTTTTTGCGGAACTTGATTCCAAATATTCCATTATGGAAGGGTATATTTCCGCACGGCTCAGCTATGATCCATCGCTGGATCCCAATCAGCTCATTGATGATTATTTCCAGTATGCTTATGGGGATGCGGCACCTTATGTCAAAGAGTTTTACCGGGAAATCGAAACGGCAGTATGGAACACTCCCATTCCAAAAGAGCTGCTGAAAGATCCCAACACATTGAAAACTCCTTATACGACAAAACATCCTTTCTGGAGCACTGGATTGTGGTATCCGGAATTGAACTGGGCTCTGGGAACCCCGGAACGCATGAGAAAACTTTCCGGTCTGATCCGGAAAGCCGGAACCCTTGTTAAAACAGATACAGAAAAGCTCCACTTCGCCAGATTGGAGGAAATGTGGAAGAAAACAGAACTCGGCCGGGAAGAGTTTACAAGAATGCAGGCACTGAAAAAAGTTCCTTTGCCGACTCTGGCAATCAATCAGATTGCAGATCTCAATGGCGATTTTAACAAAGTTGATTGGAAAACAGCCCCTGCCACAGGAAAGTGGACATTCCTTACCGGAAAGCCCAGTGACAGCGGCTGTGTTGTCCGTGCCGCTGCTGATTCAAAATGGCTTTATTTTGAATTCCGTGATCCCAAAGGTGCTGATCCGAACCATCATCGGCAGGACGATTTTGAGATCTTTATGCCTGTCAACAACGGCTATCCGCTTTACCAGCTTTGTATCTCTCCCAAAGGAACTGCTGATGGTTATCTTTACATCATGAAGGACGGAAAACAGATTGCTGCAAAACACGATTTCCAGTTGAGGTCTTATAACAAAATCGAACAGGATGGAGCATGGGTTGTCCGTCTGGCGATCCCGCGCAAGAACCTTCCGTTCAAAGACAATGCTTTGAGAATCAACTTCTTCCGTACAGAAAAGACAGGTCATGGAACGTTCAAGGGATGGAGTCCGATTCTGACAGGCCGTTATCTCGAAGGGCTTGACCGTGCCGGTTCTCTCATGATCTTCCCGAAAATCATCCAGGAAAGTGAGTTCTACTGTCACAACAAACGGGAATGCGGCAGCAAACTTTCCGATCCGGCAGCCGACAATGGAAAGACCGCGTGGATCAACTGGGGCAACAACTGGTTCCTCCGGTATAACTCCAAAGCAGATTTCCCGGTTGGAACATATCAGTTCAGCATCAGGGTCCGCGCGGAAATGCAGACTCCCGGAGAAAATCAGTATTTCACAATCGGAATACTGGATCTGGTCACGAAGAAAACGCTCATCACCCGCCGCATCAATGTAAAGGAATGTGCCGGAAAAGAGTTTAAGGAAATCGTGATCGGAACTTGCGAATTCGGACCGAAAAAGAGTTTTTATATCACCGGATTCACACCCAAAGGAGAAAAAGGTGTCGTTTATATCGACTCTTTGAAGTTTACTCTTCAGGAAAAGAAATAAACAGGAGGAATGTCTTATGCTGATTTTCCGGAAAAATAAAATCCTTGCTCCGAACCCTGATTGTCTCTGGGCAGAAAAAATGGTTCTGAATCCGGCGATTACAGTTGATCCGGAAAATCCGGACATTCTTCACATGCTGTTCCGGAGTACCGGAGCATGGATGCAGGCTGCCTTGCCGGACAAGCCTGCGCCGTATCCGATTTTTCTCGGGTACGGGATCAGCCGTGACGGCGGGAAAAATTGGGAGTTCGATTTCTCCCGCCCGGCGATGGCTCCCCGGCTGGAATATGATGAAAATAAATTCCGGGCACAATCCTTCCGCAATGGAAAAATGTTCGATTATGCCAATGGCTGCATCGAAGATCCAAGACTTTTTCATTTTGAAAATGAACTTTATCTGACTGTCGCATGCCGAGCTTTTCCTCCCGGTCCTTACTGGGATCATGACGATCCCGTTCAATGTATGCCGGACTGGGCTTTGGATAAAACAAAATATCCGCCGTCGATTACGGAAAACCGCACGGTCACACTGCTTTATAAAGTGGATCCGGAAGCCCTGAAAAATCAGGAATATGAGAAGAGCTTTAAACTGATTGCTCCGCTTCATCAGGGAGATATCAGCGATGACCGTGATGTGGTATTGTTCCCGCGGAAATTGAAAATCAATGGGAAAGACCGTATCGTCTGCATCCACCGTCCGAAAGAGCCGTGGAATTATGAAATCGGGAAAAAATGTTCCGCTCCGTCGATTTTCCTTGCACTGGGCGACGAATTTTCTGATTTTTATGATGGGAAAGCGGAAGAATATCTGTTTGCGGTTCCGGAATTCCCATGGGAAGCCAACCGGATCGGAGCCAGTTGTGCGCCAATGGAACTGGAAACCGGAAAATGGCTTTTGCCCTATCATGGGAAGCAGGATGATACAGTCGGTTACACTCAATCATTTATGATTTTGAGAGAACGGGAACATGGTTTGCCGGAGATCATTGTCCGCCCCGAATCCAGATTACTTTATGCGGATCAGCCCTGGGAACTGGAAGGCGATTTCACGATTCCGTGTCTTTTTACCTGTTCTGCTGTTCTGAAAAAAGATGGTTCTCTTCTGATGGGATATGGAGCCGCTGACCGGGTGGTTGGGATCGCGGAATGTGATTTCCAAACCCTTCTGCGACAGCTTGGCAACTGAAGATCCGGAGAGTATTTTTCATCATCAGCCTTGAATATTTTCCGTATTATTTGTATATTACTTCATGAAATTTCAGAGTAACGCGGATCATTTTATATAAAAGGAGAATGGTGATGAAACGATCATTGCAGCAATTTGATCATCCGGATAACCGGTTCAGGGGGATTCCTTTCTGGGCTTGGAACGCCGCATTGGAACCGGAAAAACTCCGTCAGCAGATTCGGGAAATGCATCAGATGGGCTTCGGCGGATTCTTTATGCATTCCCGCACGGGGTTGAGAACTCCTTATATGGGCAAAAAATGGTTCGAATGTATTCACAGCTGTATTGACGAGGCTGAAAAATGGAATATGGATGCTTGGCTTTATGATGAGGACCGCTGGCCCAGCGGAGCCGCAGGGGGCATTGTGACAGCCGATGACCGTTTCAAGGCGCGTCATTTGAAGTATTGTCCGGGAGACGTGATTCCCGAAAATACCCGGTTGATCGCCCGCTTTGCATGGAAGGCTGACGGCGCAAAATTGCTGGAAGTCAAGCACCTTCAGCCGGGAGAACTCCCCCCGGAAGGATTGGAGCTTTTCTCTTTTTACCGGGAATATATGGCACGCTCTTCATGGTATAACGGTGAGACTTATCTCGACACCCTGAACCCCTCCGCTGTGGAAAAATTTGTGGAAGTCACCCATGAAGTCTACAAAAAAGAGTGCGGCGAAAAATTCGGGAAAAGTGTCCCCGGGATTTTCTCCGATGAACCCTGTTATATTCACGGCGATGCCTCCGACCGGATGCCCTGGACCGATGATCTTCCGGAAAAATTTCAGGCCCGTTACGGCTATGATCTGATCCCGCATCTGCCGGAACTGTTTTTTGATACAGAATTGGAAGTCTCCCGCGCAAGACATGATTATTTTGATTTGATTTCCTCCCTTTTTACCGAAGCGTTCAGCGGAACCATCGGGAAGTGGTGCGGGAAAAACAATATGCTCTTTACCGGACATCTGCTGGGAGAGGATCTTCTGTCCACTCAGACTCTTTACATCGGTTCTGCCATGCGTTTTTATGAGCCCATGCAGCTGCCGGCAGTGGATGTGCTGACAGAACATTGGAATGTCTTCAATGCCGTTAAACAATGTGTTTCCAGTGCCCGTCAATTCGGAAAACGGGAACGGCTTACGGAGACCTATGCCTGCACCGGATGGGATTTTCCTTTGTCCGGACACAAAGCTCTGGCGGATTGGCAGTTCGCTCTGGGAATCAACCGGAGATGTCATCATCTGATCTGGTATTCCATGGAAGCGGAAGGAAAACGGGATTATCCGGCAAGTATTTCCAGCCATTCACCGTGGTATAAAGAATATAAGATGGTGGAGGATTATTTCGCCCGGCTGAGTGCAATGCTTTCCGGCGGCAACGAAGTCCGGGATATTCTGGTGATCCATCCGCTGGAATCTCTCTGGGGGATCATGATCAAAAATCCGGCTGACAGCGGCGGACGGAAAGTCAAACCCGGATGTAAAGTATTGGATGGGTTTGATTCTCCCAGAATCCTGCAAATGGATAAAGCGTTTACGGATCTGACAAATTTGCTTCTGCGGGAGAATCTGGATTTTGATTTCGGGGATGAGGAAATCATGTCCCGTATCGGAAAAATCAATTCCGGAAAATTGAAAGTCGGCTGTGCTGATTACAAAGCTGTGCTGATCCCGGAACTGAAAACGATCCGCTCCTCTACGCTGAAACTCCTTGCAGAAATCCCGGGAAATGTTTTCTATCTTGGCGAAGCTCCCCGATTTGTGGATGCTCTTCCTTCCGGTACGGCGGAAAAACTCTATCGGAATTTTACGCAAGTCACCTGGGAAAATGCGGCGGAGATTCTCGGAAAAAATTACCGCCGTGTCTCTATTACAGATGAAAAACAGCAGGAGATTCCGGAAACCTTGTACCATCTTTCCAATTTCGAAGATGGCTCATGGGCTCTCTTTGTGGTCAATACCTCAATGGAATTTACAACTGATATCCGGAACGCTCCTCTGGTCAGGGATCGGTCAACGGCGTATCCGAACGTGCAGATCAGATTGCTGATCCCGGAAAACGCCGGCAAGGTTTATGAACTTGATCTGAAAAACGGAATGAAATATCCTGTTGATTCAGAACGGGCGGATGGGGATCTCGTTTTCTCTACTTCGCTGGATGCCATCGGTTCCCGCTTGTTTATTGTAACAAATGAACCGGTTGCCCCGTCGACCGATTCCCCGGTTCTGCAGAAGACTGCATTCCTGAAAACTCTGCCGTCAGAGCAGATCCCTTATTGTTTGTCAGAAGAAAATAAACTTGTTCTTGACCATGCATCCTGCCGGGTAAACGGGAAACCCTTCTGTGAAAACAGGTATATTCTTCTGCTGGATGATGATCTCCGGGCATATCTTGGGGAATCCCCCCGGGGCGGTTTGATGGTGCAGCCCTGGATGAATGATCCGGCAAAACAATATCCGGAACTGAAGATCGAATTGGAGTATACCTTTGCTTGTGATACTCTTCCGATGGATGACTGCCGTCTTCTGATGGAACATCCGGAGCTTTATGAGATCGAATTCAACGGAGAAACGATTGATCCTGTCCCCAACAGCTTCTGGATGGAAGATGTGCTTCAGGGAATTCCGCTTTCCCGGACGATTTTCAGAACCGGAACCAATAAACTGATTTTACGGTCCGCTTATCACTGCGGACAGCGCGGCTTGGAAACAATCTTCCTTTCCGGCCGGTTCGGAGTGAAACAGGGGAATTTGATAACATCCTTGCCCGAAACATTGTCGATTGGAGATTTGCGGGTTCAAAATCTCTGCAGCTATGCCGGAAATATGAGTTACTTTTTTGAGGTGGATGAACCGGAAGATTTTCTTCTTCTGCGATTCCGGGAATGGCGGGGAACTCTGCTCGGGATCCGTGTTGATTCCGGCGAAATGCAGCTTCTTTTTGCGCCGCCTTATGAATATAAGATCCCGGGAAAATGCCGATTGGAGATCTATGTATTCGGGCATCGCCGCAATGCGCTCGGTCCGTTTTATCACGGAGAGGCCTATCCGGTACGGACCGGTCCTTATCAATATAAACAGTATGTTTCTCCGGAGCGGACAACAGTACCGTACGGCTTGATCGAACCGCCCGAATTACTGAAAACCGGAAAATAATCCCATCGGCTCAATACAAAAAAAATCAGGATTTCTCTTATTTTTTGCTTGACTTTAAGGAGATACTGTTATATATTAGCGCAAAGTGGAACAAAACAGGAACACGTGGAACACGGAGAGAACGGGGATGAAAATCATTGATGTTTTGCGCGATGATATTGCCGCAAACCGAATTGTTTCTGACGGGAAACTCCCTTCGATGCGGGAAGTTTCTTCCCGTTACAAATGCGGGACAACTACCGTCAAACGCGCGTTCGATCTCCTTGAACAGGAAGGTGTTATCCGTGTTGTTCGGGGGCAGGGGACTTTTGTGATCGGGCACGAAGATGCTCCCCAGCAGAAGAAATCCAAACTGATCGGTGCGATTCTTCTGAATGGGACTCTCATGTGCGAAATTTCTGCGATAAAAGATCAGTATTTGCAGGATGGATGGCTTTTCAGCATCTATGATGCCTCTCTTGACCATCAGTCTCCGGAAAAGGAAAAACTGTTTCTTACCAATGCAATGAAGCAGAATTTCTCCTGCTTTATCATTTCAGCTTCTCCCATCGAACCGGTAAATACGGAACTGTTCATGAAGCTGCGGGCGCAGGGATGCAAAGTGATTCACACTGTTCCTTATAAAAAAGACATGTCCGATGAGTGTTATTTTTTCACTGATTATGCGCAAGCTGCCGGGCTGGCTACATGGAAAATTGCCGCTGCGGGATATAAAAATATCGTTTATCTCGGACGGGAGAACACAGCTCCCCATGTGGAATTTGTCAACGAAGGAGTTCAGAATACGATCTGTGATTCCGGGCTGAATCTGGTGCAATCTTTCACGGTTCATCATAAGGAGTCGGAAGCGATCATTGAGTGTCTGAAACAGCTGCCGCCGCAGACAGCGATTCTCTCTTTTGATACGGAAATCGGGGAAATCGTCAGTCATTGCGCTGCGAGATTGGGAAAAAAGATCCCCGGCGATTTCGGGCTGGTATCGATCCTCAATGTGTTCGGAATCACTGCATCTCACTCGTCAACATGCGGGGATGTCCGGGCGCTTGTTAATGATCTGATGGCGTATGCAACTGATGAAACGAAATCTCCCTTTGACAGGGTGCAGCGGGCTTACCGCAGTTCGTTCTGCGATAAAGGGACTTTGTAATTATAAGAGGCAATTTTAAAAGCAAAAAATAACAATAAAGCAGGAGAATTTTCATGAAAGAAAGAATTAAAATGATGCTGATCTTTGCTGCAGTATGCATTTGTACGGCATCGTTTGCTCAGCGGATCGTCATTCCGGCGAATCCGAAGCCGACGGAAAAGACGGCGAAGGCTGAGTTGGAAAAGTATTTATCCCAATGCGTTGAAAGCCTGATCGTTGGAAATGATAAAATTTCTGCGATTCATGTCGGCGATACCGATGAAGCGTTATTTGAAGGTCTGGAACGGAAAGGGATGAAAGAAGATTCCTATCTGATCCGCAAGATCGGGAAAAATATTATCATCAATGGCGGTGGAACCCGGGGCGTTATTTACGGGGTTTATGATTTTCTGGAAAATGTCTGCGGGGTTCGTTTCCTCACTCAGCTGGTGACGTACGTCCCGGCAAAGCGTGTTGTGAAGGTTGCTTCTGTTGATAAAAAATTTGAATTTTATTTTCCGATGCGCGATATTTTTATTGCCGGGAAAACGCAGTTGCCTCTTGACGGCGGAAGATTTGCCATATCCCGCGGCATGTCCCGGGATGGAGAACGCCCCATTACAGCTCAATTTGGCGGCGGATTTGATTACGGGCCTCCGTACTTCTGTCATACCTATGACCGTTATATTCCTGCGCGGAAGTATCTGAAAACACATCCTCACTATTTCAGTTTGATTGATGGCAAACGTTACGGCGGCCTGGAAAAAGGTCAGTTCTGTATGACAAACCCGGAATTGCGCAAATTCTTCCTTTCGCTGATCCTGAAAAATATCAAAGAAACCACAGAAAAAGCGAAGAGAGAAGGGCGTGCAATCCCGCTGATTTATGATATTTCCAGTAACGACAACGGACGATTCTGCCGTTGTGAAACTTGCAAACCCATCGCAGAAGCGGAAAATAATTCCGGTCTGATGCTTCAGTTCTCCAATTATCTTGCCCGGGAAGTGAAAAAAGTTTATCCCGATGTGAAACTTCAGGTGTTTGCCTATACCGCCTGCCTTGAGCCTCCGAAAACAATTATTCCGGAGGATAACATTATCATCCGGGTCTGCAATACCGGAAGTGATTTGATTACCGGAGCTCCGTCAAACAAGGACTTTATCAAAACGGTCAATGCATGGAAAAAGATCTCAAAAGAGCTTTATGTCTGGGATTATGCCAAGACGTTTGGCGATACGGATGGTTTGCCGTTCCCCAGTGAATTCGGCTATCCGGAAGTTTTCAAATTCTATGTGGAGAATGGGTTCAAAGGTCAATTCTGGGAATTGGAATCCCCGGCTTATTCCGATATGTGGGAACTGAAATATTATCTGCTCTCCAAGTATATTGCTGATCCCTTCCGGAAAGATTTTGATTTTCTGCTGGATGATTTCTGCGAAAAATACTATGGCGCAGCCGGAAAATATATTGCGGAAGTCCGCCGGACACTTGATAAAGCATCTAAAGTGATGCGTCCGGTGCTTGGCTGGTCTCCCAATATCGGAGATTTTGAGTTCATCAATTATAAAGTAATGGATCAGTGTCAAAAGCTGTTTGCGAAGGCTCGGGAAGCTGCAGGAGCGAATCAGGAACTTCTCTTCCGTATCAACAAAGCTTCCATGTCTCTTGACAGACTTCTTTCCTATGAAGCGCACCGCCGTTACATTGCAGAATTTGCAGAAACCACCGGAAAGCCCAGAAGCGATTTCCCCTATGATATTCCAGCCATCCGGAAAAGATTTCTGGAAACCTGGCATAAATCGCTGGCTTATTTCGGCTATATCACACAGGCAAACAAAACAAAATTCCTTGCCAGACTCGCCAATATTGATATGATGCCCATTGACTTTCCTCCCGCAAAAGAGTTTGCAAATGTTCCGCATATCGATGTGACTCCCGGCGAAATGCCGCTGGTGCTCGGCAGAGAAATGTCAATTGTGAAAGATCCGGAATCCCCGATCGCTGTTGCCCTTGTTGTAAATGCTGATCACAACCGGAAATCCTATAAATTCCCCATGACCTTTGGTGTTTATGACAAAGGCGGACGGAAGGGGATCACTGCCCGGAAGTTTGAAAAAGAAAAATTTGTTCCCGGAAAATATCAATGGATCAAGGTGGATAATGTGAAACTGCCGGATTCCGCCTGTTATCTTTGGCTGACAAACAGCTGGAAAATCCAGATTCCGTTGAACAATCTTGCGCCTCTTGACCGGAACAAGAGGATTACTGCCCATATTCATGTTAAATTTGAAGGTGATCTCTATTATGGAGACGGGAAACCCAGCCGGATCTATATCGACCGGGTTATCATAACCAATTAAAAAGGAATATCGTATGAAACTGAAAAAAGTATTTCTTCCCTTATTTTCAGCTCTGTTTGCCGGCGGATGCTGTCAAATGGATTGCACCGGAATTCAGCCGCCGCAGGTCGTCATTTCCGAAAATGCCGCATTGACGGAACGTACTGCGAAAGAGGAACTGGAAAAATATATTTCCAAATGTTCCAGAGGGCTCATTGTCGGCGGCGACATCATTGAAAAGATTCATCTCGGCGATTCCGAACTCGCCGGAAAAGCCGGATTCCTCCGGAGCAGAATGGAAAGCGATTCTTTTGTGATCCGGAAAGTCGGTAAAGAAATTTTCATCAACGGCGGCGGAACCCGTGGAGTTCTGTACGGAACATTCGATTTTATTGAAGATGTGCTGGATGTGCGGTTCTTCACCCCTGTTGTGACCTATATTCCGGAAGCAAAAGTCATCAGAGTTGACTCCGTCGATAAAGAGTTCAAATTTGCCTTTGCGCTCCGTGATATTTATATCGGAAAAGCCTATCATCCGGATGGGGGGCTTTATGCCGTTTCCCGTGGAATGTCCCGGGGCGGAGATACTCCGTTTGAGCAGAAATACGGAGGTTCTTTTGATTATGGTCCTCCCTATTCCTGTCATACCTTTGACCGGTATCTTCCCGCCGAGGTTTATATGAAGACGCATCCGCATTTCTTCAGTCTCCGGAATGGAGAACGGTATGGCGGACAGCATACAGGACAGCTTTGTCTGACCAATCCCGAACTCCGGGAATTTTTCACCAAACTGGTTCTGGATAACATCAAGGCCACCAATGAAGCCTGCCGGAAAGCAGGAATCGCGGCTCCTCTGATCTATGATGTATCCCACAATGACAACAGCCGCTACTGTATGTGTGAAACCTGTTCCGCTCTGGCTGCGAAAGAACGGCAGTCCGGGGTCATGATCGATTTTATCAATTATATCGCGGAGCGGGTCGCAAAAGTTTATCCGGAGATCAAACTCCAATTCTTTGCCTATCAGTACAATGCCGAGCCTCCGAGAACCTTGAAAGCCCGGGACAATGTGATCGTCCGGATCTGCAATACCGGCAGCAATCAGATTACCGGTGCCGCGAATGATAAAGTGTATTCCAGAATGTTCAAGGAATGGAAGAATTTTGCGAAACACGTTTATATCTGGGATTATGCGATCACATACGGCGATATGAATGGCGGACCTTATCCCAGTGAATTTTACATTCCTTCTGCTTATAAGTTCTATGCGGAAAATAATGTGAAAGGGATTTTCTGTGAATCGGAAAGCCCCGCAAGTTCCGATATGTGGGAACTGAAATATTATCTGCTGACCTGTTATGCAAAAGATCCGAACAGAACTGATTACCGGAAACTTGTGGATGACTTCTATCAGAAGTATTACGGTCCTGCCGGGAAATATGTTTACAACAGCCGGAAGATTCTTCATGAAGCGGCTCTCCGGAAAAAAGCAGTGATCGGCTGGTTCGCTTCCGGAGTGGATTTCTCCTATATCGATCTGGAAGTAAATCTTGCCATGCAGGAACAGTTGAACAAAGCCCGTGCAGCGGTTGCCGGAAATGAAGAACTGACCTATCGTGTCAATCGCGCCGGATTGGGAATTGACCGCCTTCTCGGTTTTGAGTTTCTGGGATCCTACCAGCGCAGCACCGAACGGGATCTTGAGCCGATCGCGGCAGAAGCAAGAAAACGTTTCTGGACCACCTGGGATATCAGCATGAAACGGAATGCTCCCCTGACTCCCCGGACTCAGTTTGACCGGATCAAAAAACGCTGTGAGACGCTTCTTGCACTTCCCCGTTCTCCCCGGAAACAGTTCAACGATCCGAAAAATCATATCGTCAGTTACTATGCCGATGAAATTTCCAGTATCGGTTCAACGATCACTGTGATTCCGGATCAGACTTCTGAGTTTGGAAGTTCTCTGAAAATTGTGGTTCCCAAAGGTTCCAGAACTCATCGTCTCCCCCAGAGCTGCGGAATTTACAGTCTTTCCCAGAGCAAGGAGATCTATCTCTGGAAATTTACCCGGAAAGATCTGAAAGATAATGAATGGCAATGGCTGGAACTGAAAAATGTTCTTCTGCCGGAAGGAAACAATTGCTATCTTTATATCACCAACAGCTGGGTCGCCCAGGTTCTTCTTGCTTATCTTGGGGATATCGACCGCAGTAAGCCGTTTGATCTTCGTGTACACATCAAATTCGATGGAGATTTCTTCTTCGGAAACGGAAAAGAGAGTTTCATCTATATTGACCGTGTAGACGTCGTTCAGCCGAAATAAAATATACAAACAATCAATCATAGGAGAAGTATGAAGATGAACTCAAACAGAAAAAGAAGTTTTACCTTTGTCGAATTGGTGATCATTGTCATTACCCTGGCTGTTCTTGTAATGGCTGCTCTTCCCGCCGTGAACGCAAAGGGAAATGCAATGCAGGTTTCCTGTACCGGAAATCTGAAACAGCTTTACTCTATTGAAGTGATGTATGCTCAGGATAATAATGACTACATCTGCCCGAACGCGGTCAATGGGAAAGGTCATGGAAGACACCGTGTTCCTTATGCAAACGGAAGACTCGAAATTTTTCATTGTCCGGATGCTGTTGATGCACCTTATGCAAAACGTCTCGGAAAAGGAAGCTGGCCTGAAATTCCTTCCGGAAAACGCTATATTGAAGGAACTTATATGAGAAACTCTTCCATTGGCGGCTGGGAACCGTTCAAGACCTGGCATGCTAAGTCCCGGCGGTTTAGAGATTGCCGGAACCCTGAAATGTATGTCATGATCTTCGATGGAAATCTCGCTCAGGGAACATGGGAAGCAATCCGCTATAATGCTGAAACAAAACGTTCCAGAGGCGTGGAATATCGTCATGACAACACTGCAAACACCCTTTTCCAGGATGGGCATATCGCTCCCATGACTCCCGAAAAATTCAAGGGCGGAAGAGGCATCGGTTCCCCTGATGCAAAAGGAAAAGATTATATTTTCGCAAGCAGATAATCCCTCAACAATATTCAAAGAGAGAGAAATTATGAAACGGTTTACCTTGATTGAACTTCTGGTTGTAATCGCGATCATCGCGATTCTCGCAGGAATGTTACTGCCGGCATTGAACAATGCAAGAGAAAAAGGCCGATCCTCAAGCTGCGTCAGCAACTTGAAACAGGTCGGACAAATTGAATTGTTCTATGGCTCTGATAACGATTCCTATGTCTGCCCCACGCAGATCAATGGAAAAGGATACGGACGCGTTCTTCTTCCTTACGATAACGGCAACGGAAAAATCTGGGTTTGTCCCAGTGCAAAGGAATTCCTGAGCAACGTCAAACGCGGTGACTGGCCCGAATTGAAGCAGCCTCTTCTCCAGTGGGGATCCTATGGAAGAAACTCCTGTTTCGGCGGACATTCCAACTATTTCTCCAATAAGAGCTATGCGGATCAGTTCCGGAAATTCGGAAAATTCAAATATCCCACACTCACTCTTGCAATGGCTGATATGAATAAGAAAGATACATATCGCTGGGACAACAGCGATATCGTTACCAGAATTTCATACCGTCATGGCGGAAGAAATAATATTTTGATGGCAGATGGTCATGTCACTTCATATCTCCAGGCCGATTACAGCAGTAACCGCGGATTTGGAAAACCTGACCGTTACTTTGCCGGAAAATATTATTTTACAGAATTGAATTGACACCCTGAAAGAAAGTGTTACAAAGAAGATGTCAAAGAAAAAACAATTGCTTCTCGTTCCATCTACGCACTGGGATCGGGAATGGTACAAATCGCAATCAGAGTTCAGTGTTTATCTCACGGAACTGTTTGATCAGGTGCTGACAAAGCTGGAATCCGGCGAGCTTGAGAATTTCTTCACCGACGGTCAGGCTGTTATGGTCGAAGATATTCTGAACCTCAAACCGGAATGGAAAGAACGGATCGCCCGGTTCGCTTCCCTGGAAAAACTTGAACTCGGCCCGTTCTATGTCCTGACGGATATGTACATGCCCTCCGGAGAATCCTTCTTCCGGAACATCAAATACGGGATTCAATTGATTCATGAACTCGGCGGAAAACCCGGGATCCCCTACGCACCTGATGCCTTCGGACACAATGCCGATCTTCCCGCGATCCTGAACTCCGCCGGTTTTGACGCCTATTTCTTCTGCCGGGGAATCGGTGATCAGCTGGAACCCCCGAAATCCGAATTCATCTGGCGGGATAAATATTCCCGTTATAAAGTGCTTGCACTTTCTGCCATCGTGGATATCTTCCATCCGGTCACCGGACGGTGGATTTCCGGTGCGTACGGACTTGGAATGAATCTTCCGCAAAAACAGGAAGAGTTTCAGGAACGGCTGGAAATCATCTGGGCCCATCTTGAACGTTATTCGGATCTCCCGGTCCAGTTGGCTGTAAACGGATGTGATCATCTCCTCCCGGAAGAAAATCTGGCCGCCCGGCTGGAAAAATTCAACCAGGCAGATTTGAAATTCTCTGCAAAAACTGCTCCGATTGCGGAATATGTCAGAGAGGCTTGGGCAAACCTGGATATGAATACTCTTCCCATTGTTCCCGGAGAATTGATCGCCGGAAGATTCTTCCGGATCCTGACAGGGACTTCTTCCAGCCGTATCACTTTGAAAATCAGAAATGTTCAGTGTCAGTATCTCCTGGAAAAGATCATTGAACCGGCTCTTGCGCTTGCTCCGGAACATCTCCGGAACCGTTATCAGCCCCATTTGGATAATGCATGGAAATGGCTCCTGCAAAACCAGGCACATGACAGCATTTGCGGATGCAGTATTGATGCCGTTCACAGAGAAATGAATGTCCGGTTCGATAAGATCGAAGCCTCCCTCAAGGTCGTTGCAGAACGGCTCCTCCGGATCAACAGCGGTATTTCTGATTTGAGAGCGTTCATGCCAACCCCGGAATCGGAAGAGATCAAACTGGCTGTCACAGGAAATGCTTACGGGATGCAGAAGGGATCCCTCAAATCCTTCAACACATCCATCCCGGCAAATATCAATGTCGATGAAATGGCTCTCGTTGACAATGACGGCACAGCGTATGATTTCATCGCAGAAGATGATAAAAAATGCAGCACGACCAATGGTCCCTTTATTCCGTCCGGACCTCAGGGCCGTCTCTGCAGCCGCGTGAATATCTATACCGATATGCCGATGCCTGAAGGATTCAGCAATATGAGCCTGTTCCTCCGCAAGAAAAACAGCAGCGGAACAGAAACTCAAGCTCATCCGGAACTCCCCGTCAGATGCGAAAACGGATCCCTGATCCTTTCCACCCCGGAATATCAGATCGCTGATTTCCTCACCCTGATCGATACCACCGACGCAGGAGATGAATACGATTACCGTCCGGGCGACACCCCCGTGACTGTACAGAACAGAGGCTGGAAGGATGCCGGAACCGTGATCCGCGGAAATCTCTATATGGCAAAATTCACCACCACGATTGCTGTCCCGAAAGAAAAAGATTCTGAAACAAAAGTCGATCTTGAGGTTCAGCTCCAAATCACCGGTACATTTTCCGACGATTCGATCCTTGCGGATATCCGGCTTGAGAACACCGCAAAAGATCACCGTCTCCAGCTCCGGATCAAAACCCCGTTTGAATTCAAAAATTATTGCCGGGAATCTCAGTTTGGACACCTCATCACCGATGTGGCTGTTCAAACAGAACCGGATACCTGGCGAGATAAAACGGAACCTCTCCGCAGAAACTTCGGTCATATCTCCATTGCACAGGGTGGAAAAGAATTTGCGATCATGCCGGAAGGTCTTCATGAACATACGACAGATGGCAAATCCTTTGATCTGACCCTGTTTCGTGCTGTTGGAAATCTTGGAAAAACCGGGGCAGGGCCTCACATCTGTACGCCGGAAGCGCAAATGCAGGGTGAATTGCATCTCAGAACCGCCTTTTCCTGGAAAGGATACGGAGCATCTTCCAATACATTGTGGAAGAAAGCGAATCGTCTTCTGGAACCTGCCTGGGGAGTGATTTTGCATCCAGATCAGGAAAGCCGGAAATATATGGAATCATACATTTCACTGGAATCTGATTCTCTGCTTATTTCAGCCTTCAGTTTTGATGAAACCGCAGGCAAAAAGATCATCCGGATTTTCAATCCGACTGCCTCTGAAGGTATTGGAAAACTTTGTGGAGAAAGGATTCCATTGGTCCTGAGAAAGCTCCGGTATGACCGTGGCAGTATTGTAGAAACCGATATGATGATTTCAGCGGAAGAACTCCGGCTTCAAGCGGGCGAGATTGCAACATTCTGCCTTGATTGATAATGATATAAAGTTTAGATAACTGTAAGGCCCCGGGAAGTGGTCCCTCAGACTGCTCCCCGGGGCTTTATAAAGATAGCTTTATTCTGTGAATATTTCTCAAACGAAGTATAAAGCAAACCAAAAAGCGGCAGGATTTCACCTGCCGCCAGTCTGTCCGGAAATTTACTTCCCGGACATCATTGCATTGATATCTGCTTGCGGATCAGTAATTCCTTTGATATCAAAGGTTTCAACCAGTATTTTCGCAACATTGGGCGAGAGAAATGCCGGAAGTGTCGGGCCCAGACGCAGATTCTTAAAACCAAGATGCAATAACGCAAGCAATACCGCAACCGCTTTCTGCTCGTACCATGAAATATCAAAGGAGATCGGCAGATCGTTGATATCTTTAACACCAAAAACTTCTTTGAGCTTCAGGGCAATCACCGCCAGGGAATAACAGTCGTTGCATTGTCCGGCATCCAGAACTCTGGGAATTCCGCCAATATCATCCGTGACAAGTTTATTGTAACGGTATTTGGCACATCCGGCAGTGAGAATGACGGTATCTTCCGGAAGCTGTTCTGCCACATCAGAATAATATTTCCGTTCTTTCTGTCTGCCGTCACAACCAGCCATCACAACAAAACGTTTGATCGCTCCGGATTTGACGGCTTCCACAACTTTGTCCGCAAGAGCAAAGACTTGAGCATGAGCAAAACCTCCGGTAATTGTGCCATTTTCCAGCTCTTCCGGAGCTTTACATTGTTTTGCCAATTTGATGATCGCAGAAAAATCTTTCGGCTTGCCATCTTTTCTGTCAGCAATATGCGGCACACCCGGATAACCGGCTGCTCCGGTCGTAAAAATCCGATCCTTGTATGCCTCCTGTACCGGTGTAATACAGTTGGTCGTCATCAAAATCGGACCGTTGAATGATGCAAATTCCTTATTCTGCAAGTGCCATGCATTCCCGTAATTTCCGTAAAGATGAGAATATTTTTTCAACTCGGGATAATAGTGCGCAGGAAGCATTTCACAATGGGTATAGATATCGATTCCCGCATCTTTGCTTTGCTCCAGCAGCTCTTTGAGATCAAGCAGATCATGTCCGGAAATCAGAATTCCGGGACGTTTTCCGACACCGGTTTTAACTGCAGTAATTTCCGGATTGCCAAACATTTCTGTGTTGGCTTTATCCAGCAGAGCCATTGTCTTTACGGCGACTTCCCCAGCTTCAAGAATAACTGCCAGCAGTTTAGAAGAATCCTCTTCCGTTGCAGCCGTCTTCAATGCTTTGAAAACGAATGCATAAATGGCATCATCTTCTTTTCCCAAAACAGCGGCATGTTCAGCATAAGCGGCGATTCCCTTAAGACCATAAGTGAGCAATTCCCGCAGAGAACGGATATCCTCATTTTCGCAAGCCAGCACACCCGGAGAAACAGTTTCCGGACTTCTTCCGGCAATTTTTTTTGCTTCCTCCAGTTGTTTTTGAAGGGCAGCATTATCAAAATTGGCGTTGGTGATGGTCATAAAAAGGGACTTTACCATAAAACGCCCAAGTTCCCGGTCAACGTCCCGGTTGAGAGCAATCCGTTTAAGCTGACAGATGATTTCATCCATCAAATTGGCAGTTTCTGCTTTTTTACCGCACATTCCGGCAAGGGTGCATCCGGTATTCCGGCAAGCTTCCTGACATTGAAAACAGAACATTTTTTCGTTCATTTCAGACCTCCCTGGTTGAACATTGGTGGTTATTTTATCTTAAAAAGAACATCCCAAGTATGGAACAAGCTATTACTTTGATCATACAAATCAAAAGCATTTCCGCTCATACCATACTGTTTTATCAGCAAGCGCAGGGACCCGGCAAGCATACGGAAAACCATCTCTGGCGCAATATCACTCCTGATGATTCCCTGCTTCACTGCAATGACAATATTATCCATGATCATGTTCCGATGTTTTTGCATCATCTTTTTCATAAGATCGGCATACTCGCTGTTATGGATAAATAACTCCTCAGAATAGATAATGTTTGCTAAAGCCGGTTCGGATCTGACTCGCTCAATACGGTGGGCGAAAAATGCTTTGATAAATTGCCATCCGCTTTGATTGTTTTGCAGATTTTCCAGATCGTCATCAAAGCACGCGATCATTGCCCGGATGATTTCTGCTTTATTTGCAAAATGCCGATACAAAGCCGGTTCAGAAATCCCGACGGATGCTGCAAGAGCCTTGGTCGTCAGCCCTTCGATTCCATTTTTGGCGATCAGAGAAACCGCCGCATCAATGATCTCTTTCTGTCTTTTGCTTAAATCCATGATCTGTACCTTATTTATAGGTTAGTTATCGTTAACTAACTTTAATATAGTGGTAAAAATAGAAAATTCAAGAGCAGATTTATTTTTATTTGAAAAAAAGTCAGATTCTAAGCAGTAGAAAGCAAAATTTTCCATAGTGTTAATATCGAAAACAACTATGGAAAATATTTATCAATTCCG
Source organism: Lentisphaeria bacterium (assembly GCA_017456805.1). The sequence goes on along the minus strand of JAFTIQ010000009.1, from coordinate 74,684 downwards.
CAGTTGTCCGTTTCCGACGGCAACCCATTTGTAAGTGCAAAGTTCTGCAGGGCCAACGGGACCTCTGGCATGAAGTCGGTCCGTGCTGATCCCAACTACTGCACCAAGTCCATAATCTCCTCCTCCGGATAAACGGGTGGAGGCATTGACCAGAACTGAGGCAGAATCAACGCCAGCAATAAAACACTCCGATAGACTCAGAGAATTCGTAATGATCCCATCCGTATGACCGGATCCATGACGCGCTATGTGCTCCATCGCTTCCTCAATTCCATGGACAATCCGGATCGATAACACGGGTCCAAGATATTCCGTATCCCAATCTTCTTCCGTCGCAGGGGCACAATCCGGCAGGATTTTACGGGTCTCATCGCAACCGCGGAGTTCTACCCCCTGTTCCCGTAATGCTTTTGCAACAGACGGAAGAATTTTTTCAGCAGCAACGGCATCAACAAGCAATGTTTCCAGCGCGTTGCAGACTTCTACCCGCTGACATTTGGAATTGACAATCAATTTGACCGCCATTTCCGGATCAGCATCTTCCGCAATATACTGGTGACAGATCCCGTCATAATGTTTCAAAACAGGGATCCGGGTTCCTTCTGCAATCGCTTTGATCAGGCTTTTTCCTCCGCGCGGGATGATCAGATCAATATATTTTTCCTGTTTCAGGAGCTCTCCGACAACGGAATGGTCTGTACTGTCAATGAGCTGGATCACATCTTCCGGCAACCCTGCTTCCACAGCAGCAGACCGCATGGCTTCAGCAAGGATCCGGTTGGTTCGGAGACATTCTGAACCGCCTTTGAGGATCACGGCATTCCCGCTTTTCAAGGCAACCGCTGCTGCATCGGTTGTGACGTTCGGGCGGGCTTCGTAGATCATTGCGATGACCCCGATGGGAACGGCGATCCGTTTGACCTGCAATCCGGAAGGCATTGTTCTTCCTTCCAGCACATTTCCGACGGGATCGGGCAGCGCTGCCGCCTCTTTCAGACGGTTGACCATATAATCAAAAATTTTCTCAGTGACTTTCAATCGTTTCTGGAAGGCTGGTGTCAAGCCGGGGGCTGCTTCCAGATCTGCGGCATTGGCGGCAAAAAGGGCATCCCGGCAGGATTGTAATTTTCCTGCCATCCGGTTCAGGGCATCTGCCCGGCGGGCTCCGGAAAGAGTTCGCAAAATTTGAGATGCCTGTTTTGCACGTTTTGCCAGTTCTTCAACGGTAATCATCATTTTATCTCCAGCGGTGAAGCGTTATTGTTTCCGGTAAAATACACTGTTTTTGTGATGATTTCAAGTCAGGATTTTGAAGTTTTCCGGGGCTGTTGCGCGGCAGTACTGAATATCCGGTTTTCCGAACAGGAGGACTGCCGAGATTTTATATCCTTTCGGGAAGTTGAGTTTTTTCCGGAGGGTCCGGTTCCATTTGAAGGCATGTACAGCGAATCCGCACCAGCAGGTGCCAAGTTCAAAGGATTGGGCAAGAAGATCAAAATAGCTCAATGCGATCCAGGGATCCGCTTCTGCACAGGGGGCTTTTTTCGGAACGGCACATACGATCATGTGGGGTGCTCCCCGGTAAATCACATCTTCGCCCTTCAGGATTGCTTCGAGGAAACGATTGATCGCCGGGTAGATCCAGCGCATGATCCCGGATTTGATCAGCTTCTTCAGCATCCGGTGTGTCTCTTCCCGATAGAATGACATCTCTTCCGGAGATTCTATGACCCGGAACATCAGACTGTGATCGTTGCATCCGGTGGGGGTCCACGCAAGAGCGGCTTTCAACTGTTTCAGGATTTCCGGTGAGACGCTTTCCTTCTGATATTTCCGGACACTTCGCCTTTGCCGGAGAAGCGACATCATATCTTCCGGACGGGGCAGGGGGCTGATCGGTTTGCAATCTTCCGGAGAGACTCCGTTGCAAGTCAATGCACCTGTCGGGCATACCGCGAGACAGTGCTGACAGTTCAGGCAGCTCTTTTCATAATGTTCCGGTAAGAATGGAAAACCATCTTCTTTTTTCTGAAGGATTTTTATAATGCAATCGCTGACACATTTTCCGCAGCGGATGCATTTATCCTGATCGATCTGAATCATTTTTTCCCCTTTATTGGATCCGTTTATTTTTTCAGTTTTGCAGCGAGCTTTTTTGCCATTTCAAGATATTTCTTTGCCTCTTCTTTATTTCCGGTTTTCTGATAAAGAATCGCAAGATTATAGGTTGCTGTGAGATGTTCTTTTTCAGCAAGGATCTTCAGAATTTCGATTGCTTCATCGGTGTCATGGAAGAAGGTTCCCATGTCTTTCATTGCAATTTTAACAGCCAGATTGTTCAGGCTGTCCATATCGCCTTCATAGACACCGGCGATCATGTCTGCATCCTCAGGGGAGGGCGGAACTCCGAATTCTGCAATGAGATAAGTCTTATCTTTATCGTGGTAAATGAATTGATAGGATCTGAGCTGCCACCTTCCGGTGAAGTCTCCGTGAATGTTGAAATAGAGATTTTCTTTCAGTTTCCAGACAGCATTTTCCATTTCGCTGTCGACAAGATCCGGGTCAAGTTTTTTGAGGATTGCTTCAGCTTCTGCCTTTTCGAGTCTTTTGTAGATCGATTTTTTCAGGGCAGCAACGAGTGTTTCTTCATAAGTATGGTTGATTGCCCGGATCGTTGGGTTGATTGCGGCAAGATTTTCTTCAATGGGGCATTTCCGGAATTCATCTGTCATCCAGAGAGAATCCCCTTCGCGATTTTCCATTGTTTCGTTTTCAATGATTGTTTCTGCTGTTGCCGGATCATAGATCCAGCCTGCCATTTTGAATTCTTTTTTGAGGGGCAGCAGAAGCATTTGATCATCATCTTTGATTTCCGGAATACCAAGAAGCTGTTCTACCACTTTTTGACCATCCGTTCCGAATTGTTTTCTGATTTTCTGATTATAGGAGTGGAATGCGGACTGAAGATGATTTCCCTTCCCGGAGCGGTTCTTTTGGATCGCTTTGATCCGTTCCAATTCTTTTTTATCGTTCAGGAACTCTTTTGCGGTCTGATAGTTCTTTGAAGCGGCAAGTTTCATCCATTTGATTGCTTCATCATATTCTCCGGTTTCCCCGTAAAGAAGCCCCAGATTATATTCTGTTTCTGCGTCGGGGGCGATCCGTTCTTTTGCAAGATAACAGTAAATCGCCCAATCCCTCCGGGGGGCTTCCAATCCAAGCCCTTTTGCATAGAGATATCCCAGTTTTCCCAATGCATCCGGGTTGTCGCCCGCTGCGGCTGCAAGTTCCAGATAATAGTAGGCTTTCTCATAAACATTGGACTCCGCATAAAGAATGCCCAGGAAAAGCTGTGCAATGGGATGTCCCTCTTCTCCATTGTCTCCCTGAAAATCCGCTGCCTCTTTCAGATATTGTTCGATGAGTCCGGGATTTCCTTTGGTAAGGATCAGCAATCTTCCGATTTGGAAAAGGACTTCCGGACTGTCGGTTTTTGCACTCAACTCTTTCAAAAGCCGGATTGCCGCCGGGATATCCTGTTTCGTATAAAGTCCATCCGCAAGCATCATTGCATATTTGTATTTTGCTTCCAAATTCCCAAGAAGAGCGGCACGCTTGAAGGCGTATAATGATTTTTCAGATTTCTTTTTCAGGTAGATTTCCCCGAGAAAGTAAAGAGCATCCGCATTATTGTTTTTCGCTATGCCGAGAAAAAACTTTTCCGCTTCGTCCAGCTTATTTTCCTGTATGAGTTTGATTCCCGGCTGCAAATCTGCAGGCTTTGCTGTATTCTCACCGTATGATACCGCAACGAACAGAAGCGTTCCGCAAAGAAAACCAATCTTTAGTTTCGATAATCCAATTTTCATATTTTCTCCTCATCGTTATTACTTTGTATGATGATACGCTGAAAAATAAAAATTTCAAGGGGAAAATGAAAAAAAATATAAAAAAACTGCGGCTTTTCCGATGCCGCAGTTTTTGCAGAAATATTTTTGCAGTTATGACCGTCTGATCCAGACAGCCATGTTGGTTTCCCCCCGGTTGTCCCAGAGGGCATAAGGAATCGCCTTGATTTTGACTTCACAACGTTCCGGCGGGGTCACGGGATACAGTTCTTCTCCGGCAAAATATTCCCGGAATGCAATCCCTTCAATCGCGGGGACATCTGCGGGAAGTCCTTCCGGCGCAGACGTCAAATGCAGCGGTTCTCCGGGATTCAGAACAAGCTCCCGGACCGGGCAGGGGAGATCTTTTTCTTCGATCGCATAAACGACCGGACCGCGCATGATGGCTGCTCTTCCTGTATTTGTGGTGATTCGCGGGTTCGCATAGATCAGTTCCGGCGGCATATCCAGATTCAATTCAATGCAATCTCCGTGATTCCATTTCCGTTTGAGGGAAAGATCCTGAATCGCGGTCCCATTCAACGAAGCATTCCACTTCCGGCACCATCCGGGGATCCGGCATTTCAAGGTGAACTCCGCATCAGATTCGATCCTGATGCAGATTTTTCCATCGTAAGGATAGTTTCCTTCCACATTGATTTGAACAGATTTTCCATTCAAGTCCAGCTGAGCTTTGTTTGCCGCGGGAATATTGAGAGAAATCTCCTCTTTTTCTCTGTCGATGGAATAGATAAATTTTCCGAGCTGGGGAATAAATCTTGCAAAACTTGTGGGACAGCAGGCGCAGCCGAACCAGGGTTGTCTGGTCTTGGCATAACTGGAATCAAGATTTTCATCAATCTCAAGGTAATTGGTATAAAAGAACTTGTTTCCGTCAAGACTGATCCCGGAGAGGATCCCGTTGTAAATACAGCGTTCCACGGTGTCAAGATATTTCGTATTTCCGGTGATATTGTACATCCGGATCGCAAAAAGTGCAAATCCCATCGCCGCGCAGCTTTCTGCATACATCAAACTTCCGTTGGAGAGATTGTAATCTTTGGAGAAACGTTCCTGGAAGAAGAACGAACCGATCCCGCCGGTGATGTACATCTGTCTGGAGACGATATGATCATGGAGCCGTTCGCAAGCTTCAAGGAGTGATTCATCCTCATCCAGCGCTGCCAGATCTGCCATTCCGCTGCAAAGATAAATCTGGCGGACAGCATGTCCGGTTCCTGCGGTTTGCTCTCTTACCGGCACATCCGCCTGAAGATATTTGCGAACAGCAGAATCGTGTTCGATTTCATCATAGTAATTCGGTTCTGTTCCCCGGTCATTGATAAAATAGCGGAGCAGTTTCCGGTACTCTTCTTTTTGTGTAACGCGGTAGAGTTTTGCCAGTGCAAGCTCGATTTCTTCATGTCCGGGCCAGCCCCGGCGTTTTCCTTCTTCAAATCCGAAAACCGAGCAAAGATAATCTGCATAACGGCAGAGGCAGTCAAGCAGTTTCCGCTTTCCAAGAGCTTCATACCCCGCTACGGCGGCTTCCATCAGGTGTCCGGCACAATATAATTCGTGGGCATAAGAAAGATTTTTGAATCTGTTTTCCGGTTTGACAACGGTAAAATAGATATTGAGATATCCATCCGGCTGCTGGGCGGAACAAATCAGATCGACCCAGGAATCGTAGGTCTTTTCCAATTCCGGATCCGGGGAAAGGGCAAGCGCATAAGCCATTCCTTCCAGAACTTTTGCGACATCGGAATCCCAGAAATAATGGGGCTGATTCGGCATTCCTTCTTTCCAGTCGAGACGGAACGCATCGATTCTTCCGGTTTCTACCGTCTGTTTGATGCATTGGGGAATGGTTGCCTGATAACATTTTTTCTGTCTGGGGCTCATGACCGGATCGTTCAAGGATACAGCGGTCAATGCCGGCGGTGAAAATCTTCTCATGTTCGGACTCCTGTTTTTGTTCTTGAGGATCTCTGGTTGAAGAGGCTTTTTCAAAAGTTTTCAACCCGGACTTTTGAAATTATTTCTAATATAAAATTCAATGTTCCGATTTGCAAATGAAGTTGCAGGGGATTATATTGTATAAGAAGGAGACAAATCTGTATGTTATATGAAATTTACAATGCCGGACGTTTTATTTCCCGCGGTAAAGGGGAACATCCCACCCGCACCATTGAAAGTGATGAGCTGATCTTCGTTATTCAGGGAGAATTGGATATGTTTGAATCAGACCGGCAGTTTCATGTTCATGCCGGAGAATGGTTGATCCTTCATCGCCGTAGACGCCACGGCGGCAGTTCCCGTTACCCGAAAAATCTCTCTTTTTTCTGGCTTCATTTTTATGATCAGGATGGCTGGCTGGAGCAACTGCCCCAGCATGGAAAAGCAGAATCCGTTTCCCGTCTTGCCGGATATTTTCAAAATTTTCTGACAGAGCAGAGCCGGATTTCTCCGGAGAAAAAAATCCTTGATCTTCTGTTTCAATTGATTGTTGCAGAATTACGGCGCGATGCGGTGCCGGAACGGAAAAGCACACCGCTTGCTGCTGCCGCGAAATCGTTTATTGATCTTCATTATATGGAACCGGTGAATCTTGCTTCCACAGCGGAAATCCTTCATTGCAATCCGGAATATCTCGGCAGATTGTATCATCAGTGTTTCGGAGAAACATTTGCGGCAGCCTTGAACAGAAGAAGACTCGAACGGGCAGCAGCTTATCTCAGAGAGAGTTCCTGCTCGGTAAAAGAGATCATGACAAATTGCGGCTTTTGTGATCCAGCTTATTTTCGCCGGAGTTTCCGGAAATTCTATCATCAATCCCCGGCAGAATACAGAAAAAATCTCTCGGAAGAACACAGAAATTCTTTGTGACTTGGAAAAAATTTGCTCCGGCATTTGAAAAATCTGAAAAATATGTTAGAGTATCCGGAAAACATGAAGGGAGAATATCATGACATTGAAAGAGTGCGGAAAAACATTTTTAAATTCTGTTTTATCCGGAATTTTTATCGGGATCGGCGGAACCATTTTTCTGGCATGTCCGAATTCCATCGTCGGAGCATTTCTGTTTACCATCGGTTTGATGATGATCGTCTGCTACGGGTTTAATTTATACACCGGAGCGATAGGTTATCTTGTGCATCACAAGGAGGATTTTCCAGCTTATCTTCTGAAACTTCTGATGATCTGGCTTGGAAATTTCGGCGGCTGCTGGCTTGTGGGAACAGCGATCCGTTCCACACGGACGTTTGCTGTTGTGGAATCGAAAATTGCCGGTGTTTGTGCTGCAAAACTCAATGATTCTCAGCCCAGTCTGCTGATTCTTGCCATATTCTGCGGACTTTTGATGTATATGGCAGTTGAAACTTACCGCCGGGAAGAGCTGCCTCCGGTTTTCCGGTTCGGCGGATTGTTCCTCTGTATCTCCGTCTTTATCATGAGCGGATTTGAACACTGTATTGCCAACATGTATTATTTTACGCTGGGAGATGTCTGGAGCCTGCGGGCTTTGGGATTGATTCTGCTGATGACTCTTGGGAATTCCATTGGCGGTTGGCTGGTTCCTCTGGCAGATAAAGTACGGAAATAGAAGTCCGGAGAGCTGCGGCAGAAAGGATTGGATCATTCCATAAACCGGATTTTCTGCAGAAAAAAGCGTAAAAATAAGGAAACTTTCCCCTTTTTCAGCTTGAAAAAAATGCTGGAAGATGTATATTCCCATTGAGAAACCATACAGAATCCGGAAAGAGGGACCGGTTGAGCGAATAATCAGGAAAGGATTTCAAATATGAGCGAAAGAATCGTGGTTACTGGATGCGGGCTTGTTACACCGCTGGGAAATGGTCTTGCTGCCAATATGGCATCTCTGAAACAGGGAAAAAGCGGGATCGTACATAATCCGGACTTTGCAGAAATCGGACTTGATACGACGATTTCAGGATTGTCTGACCATGAAGTGGATTGTCCTGTCTTTACTCAGAAAAACAAACGGTTCATGTCTCCCAACTCCATTTTTGCTGTTGCAGCAGCTTATGAAGCGATGACGGAAGCCGGTTTTACCCTGGAATCCTTTGCTGCGAAAACTCCTGCATTGATCAATGGATGTGCCGGCAGTTCCTATCTGACAGTTTACGGAAACAGCCGGACGTTTGAAGAAACCCGCAGATTGCGCCGTGTTACTCCGTTTGCAGTCCCCCGTGTAATGCCCTCTTCAGCTGTTGCAAATATTTCTCTCATTTTCGGAATCAAAGGCGAAAGCTATGATATCAGTGCCGCCTGTACAAGCAGTGCGCTTACGATCATTGCCGGTGCCAGATTGATTCTTTCCGGAGAATACGATTGTGTGATGGTCGGCGGATCAGAAGAAGTCAGCTGGCAGCAGGCTCTCGGATTCAGTGCAATGCGTGCGCTCTCCCACAGTTATAATGAAACACCGGAAAGCGCAAGCCGTCCCTTTGATAAGAGCCGCGACGGTTTCGTTCTCGGGGAGGGTGCCGGAATGTTGATTCTGGAATCTGAATCCTCTGCAAAAGCGCGCGGAGCAAAGATCCTTGCCTATCTTTCCGGTTTTGCAACAAACAGCAACGCGGCCGATATGGTTGTGCCCGATGCAGAATCCAGCGCAGATGTCATGCGCCGTGCAGTGAAAAATGCCGGTCTGACTCCTGCGGATATCGATTATATCAATACACACGGAACCGCGACACCTGTCGGAGACCCGGTGGAAATGGAAGCGATCCGTCGGATTTTTGAAGGTACCAACGTTGCGATCAACAGTACAAAGAGTATGACCGGTCACATGATCGGTGCAGCTGGTGCCGTTGAAGCGATCTTCTCCATCCTTATGATGCAGAACTCCTTCCTTTGTCCGACAGCCAACCTGAAGGATCCGGAAGAAGCCTTTGCCTGGGCTGATCTTGTGAGAGAAACCCGCGAAGGTGTGAATGTCCGTCATGCTCTCAGCAACAGCTTCGGATTCGGCGGATCCAACGCATGTCTGGTGTTCTCCAAACCGGAGTAAGCGGAAATGGAAGATAAATCTTTCCGGCCGAAACTCCCGCCCTGGATCCGGGTGAGAGTTTCCTGCGGTGCCGTTTCTGAAAAAGTGGACAGCCTTGTCAAAGGGTTGGCATTGAATACTGTTTGTCAGGGCGCTCAGTGTCCGAATCAGGGCGAATGCTGGGGCAGGGGAACTGCCGCCTTCATGATCCTTGGAAGCCGCTGTACCCGCAATTGTAAATTCTGTGCTGTCGGAGAGGTGAAACAGCCCTTGCCGCCCGATCCGGAAGAACCGGAACGACTGGCTCAGGCTGCCGCTCAGATGAATCTCAAATATGTCGTCGTTACCTGTGTGACCCGTGATGATTTGCCTGATGGCGGATCTTCCGCTTTTGCTGCGACGACTGCCGCGCTGAAACGGGCTGTACCCGGAATCAAAGTGGAAGTGTTGACCTCTGATTTTCAGGGAGTTGAAAAAGATATTGCCACCGCGATGGAAGGGGTGGATGTTTTCAATCACAACCTCGAAACCGTGGAACGGATGACCCCTCTTGTCAGAAGCAAGGCGCAATACCGCAGATCTTTGGAAGTCCTTGCAGCAGCAGCCCGCCTTTCCGAAGGGAAAATCCCTGTGAAATCCGGGATCATGGTCGGGCTCGGCGAAACAGATGCGGAAGTCGAACAGACCATTCTGGATCTTCGTGCCGCCGGGGTTTCTCTTCTGACCATCGGACAGTACCTTCCTCCTTCCAAAGACCATTGGAAGCTGGATCGTTTTGTGACTCCGGAACAGTTTGCCGCCTGGGGAAAATTCGCAAAAGATGCCGGGTTTACCCATGTAGCCTCCGGACCGCTTGTCCGAAGCAGTTACCATGCGGATCTTTTAGCCGCAGGAAAAGAAGATGCTTTATCCTGAGGATGCCATACTTTTAGCTCCTCTTGCCGGGTTTACAGATCAGGCAATGCGCCGTTCCTGCGCCCGGCACGGATGCAAATATTCTTTTGCGGAAATGATCGATGCCGGTTCTCTTGTTTACGGCAATGAAAAAACGTTCCGTCTGGCAGAACGTGCTGAAGATGAAACATTTCTCGGAATCCAGCTCGTGGGCTCCGAACCGGATCTTTTGACCAAAGCCGTGGAAATCGTCAATCACAAACATTATGATGTGCTTGATTTCAATTTAGGCTGTCCGGCACCGAAAGTCGAAAAAAAATGCGAGGGTGCCGCGTTTGCTTTGTACCGCCCCGATGAAGCGATCCGCATGACGGAGCTTCTGGTGAAACATTCCCGGATCCCGGTAACGGTCAAAACCCGGATCCTCTCCCGTGAAAATCCGGAGCTGACGGTCAATTTTCTGAAACGTCTGGAAGCGACAGGGATCTCTGCGATCACTCTTCATGGACGGATTGCCCGGGAGTTTTATTCCGGCGAACCTGCCCGGGAAATCATTTCCGCCTGCCGGGAGGCTCTGGAAATTCCGCTGATCGCCAATGGGGGGATCATGAGCAAATCGAATTATGAAGAAATGCGCCGGGAATCCGGCTGTTCCAGAGTGATGCTTGCCCGCGGAGCAATGGGAAATCCCTGGCTTTTCGAAGAACTGACGAACCCTGCGTTCCGTCCGCCGACGGTGGAAGAGCTGGCAGAAGAGATCCGGCTCCATGTGGAAGATATGCTGGATTGGTACGGGGAAGAAGTCGGCTTCCGGGCGTGCCGGAAAGTTGTGCTGGAATATTTGCGGGGCAGGGGGTATCCGGGTTCTTTGCGGGCGACAGCCTCTTTCCTGAGCAGCCGGGACGGCTTGAAGGCGTTGATAGATGAAGTCCTGCGGGGGCCGGCAGAAGGATTTTGGACCTTTTTGAGAAATAATCCCGCTTCAGCGCGGCAGTTGTCACAATAAATGATAAAGTAAAACGTTAAATGGGCATGGAAGAGAAGATATCAGAGCAGCTTGCGGACAGCGAATTGATCCGTGCATATCTATCCGGGAATGCCGAATCATTCGAGATTCTGTACAGCAGATACCGGAAGCCGCTTTATGCCTTCTTGAACAGGCTCCTTGAGAATTCTGCAACGGCGGATGATCTTTTTCAACAGACTTGGCTGAAGGCGATCAACAATTTCAAGTCATACGAAAATAAGCAGAAATTTTTCGCATGGCTCTCCATGATCGCTCACAATTTGGCAATGGATCATTTCCGGCAGCAGAAACGGGCGGCAGAACAGCCTCTGGAAGATGGGATTCTGAATACTCACAGCGGAGATGGACAGGAAGCGTGGGTACACATGAGCAATGTTGAATTTGAAGAGGCTTTTGAGCAAGCGGTTGACAACTTGCCGCCGGATCAGAAAGAAGTGGTGATCCTCCGTCGCAACGGACTCTCATTCAAGGAGATCGCAGAGATTCAGAAGTGTCCGCTGAATACTGCACTTGGCAGAATGAATTATGCATTGAAAAATTTAAGAAACAGCCTTATGACATGGAGGGATTCATGAACAAGTGCGAACAAACACAAATCAGGATTCTGGAAGAAGTTTCTCTTTCCGCAGAGGAAATGAAACATCTGGAAGTTTGTCCGGATTGCCGCAATTTGGCAGAGTTTGTAAAGCGAATGGAACACGTTCCGCTTCCCGAACTTGATCCTCCCGGACATATTGATTCCGCTATCCTCAAACATGCTGAACAAGCAGTGAAACCCGTTCGCTGGAAACCTGTTATCTGGAAGGTCGCTCTTCCTGCAGCCGCAGCTTTTGCAATGGCTGCCGGAGCCCTTTTTTACCAGCCCGGTGAAAAAGCCGCTCCGAAAATCAGGGATCTTGCGGAAATAAAAACCGTTTCTGTTCCGGATCCTTCATTCGATGAGCAGGTCTTTGCTCTGGCTGTGGATGTCGCTTCCGGGATGGATACCTTCTCGGAAACAATGGATTTACTGATATAAGGAGATCGTATTTTGAAAGCAGTATTATCAATCATTCTCATTCTGACTGTCCTTTGCGGATTCGCCCGTGAGCCGCGCCGTCCGATGGTTCCTCATAAACATCCCCTGATCGCGGCTTTGGAATCCAAGGAGTTTACTCCCGAAGAACGGACCCGCCTGAAGGCTCTCGCCGCAAAAGATATGAAGGCGTTCACAGTGGAAATGAGAAAACATTTTCTGAAACGCAGAAAAGCAGAAGCTGAAAAAATCCTTGCTCTCCGGAAAGCTGTTCTGGAAGCAAAAACTCCCGAAGAAAAACAGAAGGCTATGGAGGCATTGCGTGTCGCGGTGACCAAAAAAACAGAACAGAGAATCGCTTTTCAGAAAAAAATCCTGGATGAAACGGAACGGCAGCTGCGCTTGATGCAGGAACGGTGCGATCGTCTCCGGAAAGAGTATGAAACCAGATCAGGAAATAAAACTCAGCTGATTGAAGATGAGTTGAAACAGATCCTCTCTCCGGAACCTCCGGCTCACCTGATCCGGAACGCAAATCTCGATCCTGATGCACCCCCGCCGCCCAGACGGAAGTAAAAAAATCGAAGATCCAAGCTCTCAGCCCGAAAAAAATTCGGGCTTTTTTACATTTTACACCTGATATTTTTTTCTCAACCCCTTGAAAGTTACGCAATATAGATGTAAATTACCGGATAAAAAGAAAAACAACCCACAAGGAGATAATCTCATGAAGAAAGTTTTGATCCCGACAAAGCTTGATAAAGTTGTCAAACAGATCCTCGAAGAAAAAGGTTTTACCGTTGTTCAGGACAAGGATACCCCCCTTGCTGATTTGGCAAAAGCCAATGCTGACGCAAATGTTATGATCGTCCGCAGTGAAAAAGTTCCTGCTGAAATCATTGATCTCCTTCCTTCTCTCCAGCTCGTTGTCCGCGCAGGTGCCGGATTCGATAATATCGATACCAAGTATGCACGCAGAAAAGAAATCGATGTCATGAACACCCCCGGAGCAAACTCCAACGCTGTGGCGGAAGAAGTCGTGGCAATGATCCTCGCAGCATACAGAAAACTGGTTCCCGCTGATATCTCCACCCGCGCAGGAAAATGGGAAAAATCCAAATTCATGGGACACGAACTCACCGGGAAAACCCTCGGTATCCTCGGACTCGGTCACATCGGACGCCTCCTTGCCAAACGTGTTTCCGGTTTTGAAGTCAAAGTCCTCGGTTTTGACCCCGTGATCTCCAAAGCTTTTGCTGACAGCATCGGTGTCCAGCTCTGCACTGTGGAAGAAATCTTCAGCCAGGCTGATATCATTTCTCTCCACATTCCCGAAAACGATGCAACCCGCGGAATGGTCAATGACAAACTTCTCTCTCTCATCAAGCCCGGCGCAATGATCGTCAACTGCGCCCGTGCCGGAATCGTCGATGAAGAAGCTCTCCGTAAAGCAAAAGCTGAAAAACAGCTGATCTACTGCAACGATGTTTACAAGAAAGATGCAGAAGGCGAAAAATCCATCGCTGATGTCGCCGATGTCATGGCTCCCCACCTCGGTGCAAACACTTTCGAAGCAAACTATGTCGCAGCATACCGCGCAGCAGAACAGACCGTTGATTACTTCGAAAAGGGAATCACCACCTGCGTTGTGAACAAAGGTGTGCCCGATGGACTCAATCCTGAATATCAGCAGCTTGCAGGAACTCTTGCAAAACTCGCAAAATGTGCTCATGGCGCAAACAATCCCTTCAACAAGATCGAAGCCAGCTTCTACGGCAGCCTCCACGGGTTCGCAAAATGGATGCTTGCTCCCATCTGCGCCGGCGTTTCTACTGAGTTCGACCCCTTCATGGACAACAAGGATGCTCAGAATTTCCTCGATGGCAGAGGCATCAAATTCGTGAACCGCGAAGTCGATGATTCCAAGAAGTATGGCGAATCCATCACCATCGATCTCTCCGATGCCAAAGGCGGCCTCGTTTCCGTCCGCGGTACCCTGACCGAAAACAAAATGATGATCGCCCGCCTCAACGATTTCGATAATCTTTATCTGGATCCCCATGGATACAACGTGTTCTTTGAATACGAAGATAAGCCCGGCGTGATCGCCAAGCTTTCCGGAATCCTCAGCATCTCCGGAATCAATATCTCCGATATCCGTGCTCCTCAGGTCAAGAACGGTGAAACAGCCCGTTCTCTGGCAGTGATCAAGACAGACACAGAAGTTTCTGATGAGCTCCTTGCAAAAATGGCAGATTCTGCAAATGCAATCAGCGCATTCAAGTTCAACTGCTGAGCAGACTGAACAGAAAAGCACCGGGTCTTACAATCCGGTGCTTCTTTCTTTCGGCGGAAATTTAGACGGTACAATGGAACGTTTTGAACGGGCATTGAACCGTCTTTCTTTGTCCGGATTCAAGGTGTTGAAGGTTTCAGAACCCTTGATCAATCCGCCTGTCGGATGCGAACCCGGGGCAGGGGATTTTACAAATCTATCCGTCCTGGGCGAATGGAAGGGAACTCCGCTGGAATTGCTGGATCTGACTCAGTCTATTGAGATTGAAGAGGGGCGTCCGGCTGATCATCCCCACTGGGTTTCCAGAACTATTGATATCGATATCATCCTGATGGGATTTCAAACCATTGATCATCCAAGATTAAAAGTCCCGCATCCCCTGGCATCAAGCCGGGATTTTGTATTGATTCCCTCCCGTGAAATTCTGCCGCCGGAACTCATGGCGTTTCTGAAGACAAAAAAAGCCCGGAAAGAATGAACCTTCCGGGCAGATCGATTTCTAATCTGATTACAAGCCTTTATCTCCGCTGAAATAAGGTGCTTCTGTACCTGCTTTTGCTGTAATTATCTTTTCCTGTTGAAGATCTGTATGTCCATCAATATATAAAATAACACCCCGTCCAGAGTGCCTTCCGACAAAGTTTGCATCTCCGCCTGTTCCAGAGGTGTAATAATAGAGTTTCTTATTTTCAAACAAATACCCCTTTGATGAAGGATTTTTGAACTTTCCGACTTTTGCCTGAATATTCCCATCGGCATTTCCAATTGCCATTGTGATCCCGCAGGTATAGTTATTAGTTCCCGTATTATAAATATCAACATTGTTCTGGAAGGCTGTACATTTCAATAAAGTTTTCCAAAGCCCTGTAGATGTAGCTCCCGGTGGATTGGACATTTGAGCATAATGTTCGATACTGGGGCGACCATAACCGGTGAATTCTGATGCAAGACGATGCCCGAGAACGAAATCATCATAGGTCTGTGTATAGAAGAAAATGTGAGTTCCGATCTGTTTCTTGTTTGCCATACAATTTGCTCCCTGGGCTGTTGCTCTTGCATTATTCAATGCAGGGAGCAGCATCCCCGCGAGAATCGCAATGATGGCAATAACGACCAGAAGTTCGATCAGCGTGAAGCACCGGTGCTTCATGCCTGTGTACAGGCATGACGGCTCTACTATAAACTTTTTCATGACCTCTCCTCAATTTTATGTGAGATAAACTTGTTACTTCTGTTATATTATACAACAAAAAACATAAATTGTCAAGAGGCTTGCTGTATTTTTTTTGGAAAACAGGTAAAAACGTTATTTTCTTTTTTGGTCAAACAGCCATTGGAAGAGTCTGGGGTCGTTGTAAGCCGGGATCCAGGACGGGTGCAGGACTCCGGGGTACTCTGTATAGCGGACCGGGGCGCCGAGCCGTTCCAGCTCCGTAAAGAGACGTCTGGAATTTTCGACCGGGACAACGTCGTCGATATCCCCATGGAAGATCCAGACGGGCAGGTCTTTGATTTTCTGCATGGATTGGACATCTCCGCCGCCGCAAACAGGAACTGCCGCTGCAACGATATCCCGGTATCTGGTGATAAAATCCCAAGTTCCGAATCCGCCCATGGATTGTCCGATGATATAGATCCGCTTTGCATCGATTCTGGCATCGGTTTGCATCAGATGGCAAATCAGTTCATAGGCTGCCTGAAGAGAGGGCTGCGGCTGTTCTTTCTGAACATGTTCGGTGATCGTCCAATCATGATCTGCCCACTTCATCGGATGGTTTGTTTTCGGAGCGATCACGATTGCCGGGAAATCGTTTTTCATCATCATTGCTGCCTGTCCCGGCGGCATGGGATGATCTTCCGCCCAGCTTCCGGCTCCGTGAAGATGAACGATCAGCGGATATTTTTTTCCGGATTCCAGTTCCGGGAGCATTTCGATATATTTGAGGCGGAACCCGCTGGAATCTGTAAAATATTTAATGAAAGATTCTTTGGGGGCACATTCTGCACAGATTTGAGATTCGTCGTATGCCGGATTGATGATCATGGTAGATTATTCCTTTTTTGCAACGGTTTTCTTGATTTCCGGAATTTTTTCAATATTGCCGATGGTATATTCGACATATTTCCGGCAAACTTTATCAGCATATTTTCCAACCGGCTTAGATTGAAAAAGAAGATCCGTATTCTGATTGCATATTTTCATCCATTGCAATAATCTGGTGCGCCCTGCATTGTATTCCGCAAGAGCCATCCGGAGGAAATCCGGGTTGTCATACCAGTGCTTCAATGCCCGGGCAAGATACCATGTTCCGATTTCGATATTCAGTCCCGGATCGAACATAGCCTCTTTTTCCGGGGGCATGACTCCTTTGGCATTTGCCCAATCTCTGGCAGCCGCCTGCCGGATCTGCATCAGACCGATCTCTCCATCTTTTCCGGTTTTATCCGGGAAAAAAGAGCTTTCTGTAAAGATGACCGCTTTGATGAGCATGGGGTCAACACCATGTTCTCTGGCGGATTCCATGATCTGTTTTTCATATAACTGTTCTCTGTCTTGCAGAGGCGCCTGCGCATAAAGTCCCGTCGTAACAAAAAACAATACGACAACCAAGATGCGCCGGACGGTTCCGGAGAAATCGTTGCAAAAACGTGCAAAGATCCCGCCGGCTTGAACCGGGTATCTCATTTCCTGATCCTTTCTGTTTTCTTTCGGGAGCCGTTTCTATCGCGTATGAAACAGCAGAAGAGTTCCAAGCCTTAAAAGGGGAACTCTTCTATAATATAGCATCATATTGCAAAAATGCAAAATATTTTTTGGTGAAGGCTGTTGCGGAAGTCCCGCAGAGTGATGAGATTACGGTGTAGTCGGGGCTGTTTCCGGCTGGGATTTTTTTCCGGGGAAGGCGGATTTTTTGAAGTCTTCCACTCTCCGTTTCAAGCCCTTCATCCTCCGCTGGATATAGTTTTCACTCTTGATTCCCAGCAGCACGAAAAGGATCCGTTCCCGTCCGGTAAGAATCGTGATTTCGCAGGAAGATCCGAACCGCAGGGGGTAAGGCTCATCTGTCAGAATCAGTTTGACCGGATAATAGCGGCGGCCATCAATTTCAACCGGAAGCTGATATACATAATCCACTTCCCCGTAAAAATATCCGTAATCGAGATAGTTATACTGGGAACTGATGATTCTTGCCTTCTGTTTCGGCTGGACCTTGTAGACCTGATTTTCGCTGATGAGCGCGATGACTTTCTTGTACTGGTCGGCAGAGAATTTCACAATCACATCGCCCTTGGAATAATAATTTCCGGGCCGTGGGGGGATATCCGTAACGATTCCGGCATCGGGGGCATAGATGGTATAATCTTCCAAATGGCGTTCTGCGATTTTCAGAGCATCCCGCTTGCTGGCGAGCTGCTGCCGGAGCTGTTTGATCTCTTCTATTGCTTTGTCGATGATCTCTTTCACGAGACCGGTTTCCAGCGTTTTCCAGTCCTCTTTCAGTCGTGCGAGACTCATCTTATTGGAAAGGTGATCCATTTCGACTTTGAGGAACTCTTTTCTGGAGATGACTTTTTTCTGATAGAGATCGGTATAGACTTCCAGTTCTTTGACAGATCGCTGGTAACGTTCTTCCGCTTCCTGAAGCTGGATTCGAGTATGCCGGTAATGGGTCGGCAGGGGATCGCGCTTCAGGATTTCCAGATCCCGGAGTTTGACTTCCAGAGCCACTTCCAGAACCTTGATCTCATTTTTGATGGTCAGAATGATATCTCTCTGGTTACGGTCATCGAACTGAACAAGTTTTTCTCCGCGCTGAACAGATTCTCCGGAGTGTTTGTAGATCTCCGTGATTTTTGCATCAACGAGGGTCTTGATTTCATACTGCCGGACCCCTTCCACGTTTCCGGTTCCTGTGACTTCATCATCCATGTGTCCGAGAATGACGACAAGGAGCAGGATCACAAAGAGAAAGGCGACGAACCAGATAATATGCCGGAAGAAGCGGAGCTGTTCCTGGATATTGACTTTGGGCAGCGATTGATTACTCATGACAAGTCTCCTTTCGCCATTTTTCTCTGTTTTTCATACAACTCTTTATAAACCCCTTCCTGAGCCATCAGTTCATCATGGGTTCCCTGCTGAACCATCTTTCCTGCATCAATCACGATGATCTTGTCCGCATTCTGAACGGTGGAAAGACGGTGGGCGATAATGATTGTTGTTTTTCCTTCCATCAGACGGTCGAGAGCCTGCTGGACCAATGCTTCAGAGAGCGTATCCAAAGCGCTTGTTGCTTCGTCAAGGATCAGGATGCTTGGATTTTTCAGCACGGCACGGGCGATGGCAAGACGCTGTTTCTGTCCGCCGGAGAGCGTCGCGCCGTTTTCTCCCAGCACGGTATCATATCCGTTAGGCATACCGTAAACGAATTCTGCCACGTTTGCCAGTTCTGCTGCCCGGATGACTTCATCCATGGTTGCATCCGGTTTTGCGTATGCGATATTTTCCCGGATCGTTCCGGAGAAGAGGAAGGGTTCCTGAAGCACCACTCCGATCTGAGTGCGGTACGCTTCCAGAGCCATTCGCCGGACATCCACACCGTCCACACGGATGGCTCCGCCGGTCACATCATAGAACCGCAGAAGCAGGTTCGTGACCGTTGATTTTCCGGAACCGCTTGGGCCGACCAGTGCGATCTTTTCTCCGGGTTTTACATTCAGAGTAAAGTCGCTGATTGTGGGAACCGCGGCATCTTTCTTATAAGTAAAGGTGACATGGTCGAATTCAATTTTTCCGGTGAGGGTTTGGGGATGAACCGGATGTTCCACTTCTTTGATTTCCGGGATCGTATTGAGAATATTCATAATTCGGGAGGCCCCGACCAACCCCTGGGAAAGTGTCAGCGAAAGACTTGAGATAATGGAAATCGGCTGGAGAAGCAGCGCGACATAGCTGTAAAATGCCACGAATTCACCGATCGTGACGGATCCATCCTGCACATAACGGATCCCGAACCCGATGGTCAGAAGATAGGTGAAAACCGTCAGAATATCGCTGCAGGAGATCTGGAGAATTCCATCAACGGTAACTTTCATCTGAAGTTCCACGATGGGACGCAGGGTTTTGAAGAACCGGAGCGATTCTCCATGTTCCCGGGCAAAGGATTTGACGATTTTCACTCCGGAGAGCGTTTCCGAAAGTGTTGCTGAGATTTCAGAAGTTTTTTCCTGAACATGCATAAAGTCTTTCCGCACCACCTTCTGGAAATAACGGAAGTTCAGGAAGTGCAGCGGCATGGTAAGCAGGATCACCAAAGCCATTTGCCAGTTGATGAAGAAGAGAAGCACCGAAATCAGAACCAGCTGGAAGAACTGTTCTCCGAACTGGGTGACTGTCCGGATCAGCATATTCAGCAATGCCACGTCACTGATCATGTTGGAGATCAGCTTTCCTGTCCGGTATTCCTGATAGAACCTGAGCGAAAGGCTCTGAAGGTGTTTGAATACTTTCTGGCGGACATCTACGACGATTCGCACCCCGGTGTAGTCGATCATATACATTGCAACGTACCGCAGGAGGAATCGTGCAAGATAAATGATTGCCATGAGACAGCAAAGGATCCAGAACAGAAGATAATCTGCATTCGGCAGAATTCTGTCAATGGAAATTTTGAGCATCCATGGCATGACCAGCCCGATCATGTTGAACATGATGTAGGTGGTTGTCGCAGCAATGAGCATCCATTTGTACTGCAGGAAAATAGGGATGACTTTCGCAAAAGTTTCTCTTTTGTGACCGGCGGATTGTTCCTTCTCCGAAGGAGGGGAATATTTCATCATGACCTGTAAAACTCCAATTTTTCTTTCAGGTTTTTGACGGATTAGCCTATAAGGACGTGTAATCTAACCTGCAAAATTAATATTTCAAGTAAAAAAATGTATTTCCATTAAAAACTTTTCATTTTTTTTCTGAGATTTTCTGAAAACCCATGAGAATCGCTCTTTTTCGGAATCATCAATCAACAAAAAATTATCAGAGATCTTTGAAAGAACGCTGGATTTTTATTTTATAATGTGTTATATTGAGGTAATTGGAAAATAACAGGAGTGCCGGATGGAGAATATTTCACAAAAAAGGAAAAAGGAACGGACCCGTATCTGTGAGGTCGATCTTGCTGTCATTGGCGGCGGCATGGCAGGAACTTCCGCAGCGGTCACCGCCGCCCGGTTAGGATTGAAAACTGTCCTGATCCAGAACCGGCCGTGTCTGGGCGGTCCCGCAAGCACGGAATGTGACAGCGATTCCGATGGGCATTTAATCGTTGGCGGATCCAATTGGACTACCCGTGATGCCCGGGAAACCGGCGCAATCGAAGAGTTCCGGTTGACTCAGGAAGACCGTTGGCAGAAAGGATGGCGAAACAGTTTCAGTCAAGTCCTGAGAGATATTTGTCTTGCTGAAAAAAATCTGACACTTCTGCTGAATACGGAATTTTACGATCTTGTGATGGAAGAAGACCGTATTGTTCAAATTTCAGCCAAGACGTTGGGAAGCGATTTGATCCGTATTGTCCGGGCCCCTGTATTTCTGGATTGTTCCGGCGACGGCGAACTGGGATATGCTGCCGGAGCAGAATTCCGGATGGGACGCGAAGCAAAAGCTGAATTCGGAGAAACTCTTGCTCCGGAGACAGCCGATTCCAGCGTTTTGGGATCAAGCATTTATTTCCGTGCCATCGATACCGGGAAGCCGGTTGCTTTTACTCCGCCTCCCTGGGCAGCAAAAATCTCCGAAGAGATGTTCGTCGGACGTCCCCACTCGAAAGTGGATCGCGGTTACTGGTGGCTGGAATGCGGCGGAGATATGGATACTGTTACAGAGAATGAAGAGATCTATCAGAATCTGCTCTCAATTCTTTACGGAGTCTGGGATCATATCAAAAACGGCGGCGACCACGGGGCTGAAAATTATGCTCTGGAATGGATCTCTCCCATCCCGGCAAAACGGGAATCGCGCCGTTTGATTGGAAATTATATCCTGACAGAAAGCGATATTTTGACAAACCGCAGATTTGACGACGCCGTTGCGTATTCCGGCGGGAATGTCGATATTCATCCGAAAAGAGGATTTTTCAGTGGAAATGCTCCTTGCGGACCCGAGCATGGATATCTTTCTCCGGGAATTTATCATATCCCGTACCGCTGCATTTATTCAAAAAATATTTCCAATCTGCTCATGGCTGGCAGAAATATCAGTGTTTCCCATGTCGCACTCTCCTCTTCCCGTATGATGGGAACATGCTCTCTGCTGGGGCAGGCGGCTGCAGGAGCAGCATACCTCTGCCGGAAATATAAAACCGTTCCATCCATGCTGGAAAACCGGATCGGGGAATTGCAGCAGATCCTTTATCGTGTTGATCATACGATCCCCGGTGTAACTGTCTCCGATCCGGATAATCTCTGCAGCGGTGCAGCGGTAAAGGTTTCTTCCAGCCGGACTTTGAAACTGGAAAAAAATGAATTTTCAGAACCGGCAGTTACACTGTACGAAGGGAAAATGACTCCTTTAGCGATCGCTTTTCCATCCTCTGAGTCAAGAATTGATTCTGTGGAATTCTTCCTGGAAAATCCCGGGACTACGGTTCAGAAAGTGGCGGCTGAACTGGTTCAGGAAGAGGCGATGTATGATTTTGAAAACGGGACCGTGATCAGCCGTTCTGAAATCTCTGCTGCACCCGGATTCAAGGGTTTTGCTGAATTTTCATTAAACGTGGATGTCGTCCCCGGAAAACGGTATTACATCCGCCTCTGCGGATCTCCGGAACTCAATGTGTTCCTGGAAGAATGTTATCTGCCTGGAGTCTGGCGGTCACGGGTCAAACTGGGTTGGCCTCCGCAAGGGGATAATAAAAATCTGTGTGTGCGTTTTCATCCGGAACAGAGGCTCTTTGAAGGAGAAAATCTTCTTTCGACCGCGAACCGCGGCGGCAGGGGGAATTCGATCTGGATCTCAGATCCGGTTCAGAGCTTGCCGCAAAGTGCAGAGATCCGCTTTCAAAAAACATCTGTTTGCAGTTGTGTGGAACTGATATTTGATACCAATCTGGATCATATCAACATCTATGACTATCAGAAAGAGTGTGTGAAAGATTATCGTTTGGAAGGGATCATCGGCGATCAAGTGGTTGCGTTGGCAACGGTAACAGAAAATTATCTGCGGTTCCGGAAACATGAATTCCCTGAGATGAATCTGGACGGGATCCGTCTGACTGTTACCGGAACCCGCGGAGATCCATCTGTCAGAGTTTACCAGATCCGGGCTTATCGGAATGTAGAAATTTAAGGAACAAATATGATTCTTACCGGAATTTTACTGGCTCTTTCAGCGGGGCTTTTGTGGAATGTCAGCGGGATAGTCAACAGTACTTGCGCCCGGAAAAATTATGATCTTTATTCTTATCTCCTGACCAATGTTGTGTTTTCTGCATTGTTTACCGGAATCCTTTCCGGGTCGCCTGCGGGATTGTTCCGGTGGGATTTGATCCGCTTTCTTCTTGTGGTCATGGCTGCCGGCGCAATCAATACTTCCGGTGCACTGTTTCTGCAAAAGGCTCTTCAGAACGGACATCATGGTATTATTTTTCTGATATCCCAGTCAGCTCCCGCGATTCCGTTTATTGCCGGGATGCTTTTTCTGGGAGATTCTCCCACATTTCAAAAAATCGGGGGAGTGCTTCTGATCCTGACCGGTATGGTTCTTGCGGCACTTCCGAAACTCAGAAAAGGAGAGAGCTCCTCCGGGATTCCATTGAAAAAATGGCTGATCCCAACCCTGCTTTCGTTCTGCTGTTTCGGAATTGCACATACCATGCTGGTTCTTCCCTCGCTGATGGCACTGCCGGAGGGAGCACAGCAGTTCCGGACATTTCTCATGTATTGCGGAAGCTCTTTTCTTGTGATCAGTGTAACTGCAGGCCGTTTCCGGAGCGGGAAACTTGAATTCAACCGGATGCTTCTTCTGATCGGAGTGATTGCGGCAGCACTCAATGTCTGTTCCATGGGAATTTATTTCAAAGCGATGGATTATCTGGCAGAGGCTCAGGCTGTGGGGCTTGGTTCGCCGATTGCAACCAGTGCTTCTCTAGCCGGGTTTACGCTTTACAGCTGGTTTTATCTCCGGGAAAAACGTGAGCTTGCAGCTTTATTCGGTTTGATCTGCATCTGTTCCGGAGCAGTTCTGGCATCTTTATAAAAAAAGAACCCCGGAAGCTCATCGGAACTTCCGGGGAAAGCAGAGCACAGATGGCTTATTTTCCGAAGGAGCTGAGAAGCACCATGCTGAATGCCATCACAAAGATTGCAACCGTTTCAATAATACAGATCACAACCATCTGGTTTGCGAAACCTTTCCCGGTTTCAGAGAATGCATCGCAAGCAGAGGCGCATGCAATCCCCTGCCAGGCAGCGGAAACACCCATTGCCACCCCGGCAAGAATCCCGGTGATCATGTAAAATGCCCATGCGGCAGGAGTTCCGCCCATGATCGTGAACATGAGGATCATCCCGTAAATTGTCTGAGAAAGCGGACATCCGGCAAAGATCATAAGCTGGAAGGGCGCAGGCTTGTTCTGTACAAAGCATTTTTTCCAAGCTCCGATTGCTGAAGATGCCGCTGCGCCGGTTCCCCAGGCTGAGCCGATTGCTGCACATGCGATCGCACAGATCGCTCCCGCATAAACAAGAGCTTTTTGAGTCAGATCCACTGTTGCAGTTTCCGTTGCGAGTGTAATGAGTTCTGTCATTTTGAATTCTCCTTGTTATTTTCAAAATTTTCTTTGTTGTTTTTATATTTTGCTAACGGTTTGTACCGGATACCGGTCCATTGCATTCCCATGTGCCCTGAAAATTCCAATGTATTCAGACGGACCCCGTGGGCAAGAACACTGAGGAAGCTCAATGCTATATTCAATGCATGCCCGAAAAGAACGATCAGAATCATTGCAAGCAGCATCAGCGTATAACTGAAACCGCTTCTTCCTTCCAGAAGCATTGCGCCCATATTGTTGAAGTTCTCTGCAATACAGGTGCCTGCCAATCCCACCGCAAACAGTCGGATGTAGGAAAGCACATCGGTGAAACTTCCGATCAGCGAGAACGGAAGGTTCAGGAAATCCTGCGGGCTCGTGGTGATCGTAACAAGCAACGCACCGACAATGTAAGCTGTATACCCGAAGGTCGTCGGGAATGTTCCCGGAAATACGATCAGGTTGACTGCCGTAAGGAAGTTCGCGACAAGAAGCAGAGCCCAGCCGAGGTTTCCGATGGCGTGCCAGTCTCTTCTGATATCTGTAATGAACTTGAAGATCCGGGCGGAGGTCAGATGAACCGCAGCAAGGAAGAAGCAGAGCCACTGGACGATCCGGTTATTGAGATCTGCCCACATCCCGTCGATCTGGGATGGAGTCATGCCTTCTTTCAGCAATCCGGTTTTCTTAACCAGCTTCTCTGCCAGCGGACTGTTTTCCGGATTCGCCAGAAAATCAAGCCCCCGCATGAAGCCCGGAAGGGATTCATTAGGGATTCCGAACCAGTTCCCGTTCAGCCAGCCCCACAGGAGGGAGAAACAGGAGAGCAGCAGAAACAGATTCAACGGAACCTGGACTTTCCGGTTCTTTCTCAACACCCGCTTGATGATCAGCGCTGTAATCAGGAAAATCGCTCCGTAACCGGCATCTCCAATGATCATTCCGAAAAAGATCGGGAAGAAGATGAAGAAAAATGCATTGACATCATTTTCCCGGTATCCGGGATCGATCCCGATCAGATCGAACAGGGGATCCATAATGCCGAGCCACTTCGGTTTTGTGATATAAGTCGGCACTTCCTGATCATCCTCAGCCGGATCTTCTGCAAGATATGCCCAGCCATAGTTCCGGGCGGCTTCGGTAAATTCATCCATCCGGATGACCGGGATATATCCGCCCAGAACAATGATTTCCTGTTCCGTCTGAACAGAAAGATCCGCATTGGCAAAATCAAGTTTGCATTTGATCTCCTCCGCATATTCCATCAAGGCATCCTGATTGCAGACAAGGGATGCGATCGAATCTTTGTTCCGGAGGATTTCAGCTTCCGTTTCTTCTATATTCTTCAGGACTTCTGAGCAGCGCAGTTCGGGAAGGATTTCTTCCTGAGCTTCGGGAAGCGGTTCTTCATTCTGAGCGATAGAAAGAACATATTGGGTTCTGGAATCTGCGGAAATGTTCTGAAGGATCATTCCCTCCGGCGGCTGAAGCTTCTGTTTCGCCGGAGCACTCCAGAATTTCAGAATCAGCCCCTGAGCCTTGAGATACTCGATTTGGTCTGTATCAAAATCACCCCAGGGAAGCCATTTTTCTTTTTTCTGCTGAAGCTCATGCAACTGTTTTCTCAGAGATTCATTCTTCGCCTGAAGAGAGAGCAGTTCTGCCAGACATTCCGCCGGCGGAACAGTTTTCTGAGGAAGTTCAGTCTTTTTGAATTCATCCAGAAGAAGCTGTGCCCGGACGATCTGGTCAAGAGTCTGCAAAAGCTGAGCAGCATCGCCCTGACCGGCTCTTTTCCGGTCGACAGTAACATGCATGACATTGAGTTCAGAAAGCCGTTCCAGCATTTCCTGACGATGTGCTTCAAGTGCCAGCAGAGTGATTTTTTTCATTTTCTGAATCATGCTACTGTCTCCTGAAGTTTTTTCTTTGCAATTTTGGAACGGGCGACCGCTGCGGTATTCTGATCCCCGATATAGATCTGGATCTTGCGGATATTTTCCTTGCATTCCGGGATCATGACCTTTTCAAAGAGGTTGACCCGCTGAGTCGTGACCCGCAGTTCCGCCTCGATCAGATCATACTGCTTCCGGATGATCTCCCGTTCCGAACGGATGGATATAATATTTTTTACAGCTTCCACCGCATCATCCAGCCAGGGATCGTCCAGATAAAGATCTGTTCCGCTTCCTTCAAAGAGAACCTGTTCAAACACCGGAACGTTCACTCCCGCAATGTTCTGCAGCCCGGTAACGATTTCTCCGATTTTCAGGATCTCCCCGATTCTGGCAGGAATCGCATCGGTCCCGAACAGGAGAAGCCAACCGTTCAGAGCATTCTTGACTTGCGCCTCTCTCTGTTTATTGGATTCGATCCGCTCCAGACAGGTTCGCATTTCCAACTGCAGCTGCTGTTTTTTCAGCTGGAGAGTCGGAAGAAAACGCTGGAATTGTTTCAGCGAATCCCGTTCCTGTTTCAAAGCTGTTTTTGTGAGTTTTACTTTCGGCATACCGACAGCTCCCGGTTACTTGGAAACCCAGAATTTCTCAGTCAATTCAGACTTCATCCCGACTTCTGTCCGTTCAAAACATTCTGAAAGGATTTTCCAGCCCATATCCAACGCCTCTTCCAGCGGAATGTTGACAGAAAGATCCATCATTTCCTTTTCAAAAAGCTTGCCGTACTTCATGAGCTTTTTATCCCAGTTGCTCATCTGGAAACCCATTGCCGCCTTTTCCTGCGTCTCTTTGTAATCAGAATAGAAACGGATCATGGTGTCCATAATCGCACGATGGTCTTCTCTGGTCTTTCCGTTCACCTGCTGTTTCAGACGGGAAAGGGAGCCGAAGGGTTCGATTCTTCCGCCCTTCAGATAAAACTGACCTTCCGTGATATATCCGGTATTATCCGGGATCGGATGGGTCACATCATCTCCGGGCATCGTGGTAACGGTCAGGATCGTGATAGATCCGGCTCCATCAAAGTCAACCGCTTTTTCATAACGGGCAGCCAGCTGACTGTAAAGGTCTCCGGGATAACCGCGGTTCGATGGGATCTGTTCCATGGTAATGGCAATTTCTTTCATGGCATCCGCAAAGTTTGTCATGTCTGTGAGCAGGACGAGCACCCGCTTGTTTTCCAATGCGTAACGCTCCGCCACAGCAAGGCACATATCAGGAACCAGCAGACACTCCACAGTGGGGTCCGCTGCTGTATGAATGAACAGAACCGAACGGGAAAGTGCTCCGTGGTCATCCAGAACATTCTTCAGATAAAGATAATCGTCATACTTCAATCCCATTCCGCCGAGGATGATCACATCCACCTCTGCCTGCATGGCGATTCGGGCAAGAAGCTCATTGTAGGGTTCCCCGGCAACAGAGAAAATCGGAAGTTTCTGAGATTCCACAAGAGTGTTGAACACGTCGATCATGGGAATCCCTGTCCGGATCATCTTCGTCGGAATGATTCGTTTTGCAGGGTTGACGGAAGGTCCTCCGATCTCAACCAGATCCGTATTGATTTCCGGACGGTTGTCGCGGGGATTCCCTGCACCGTTGAAGACTCTTCCCAGCAGATTTTCGGAGGCTGAGACTTTCATCTGGGTGCCCAGAAAACGGACTTCATCATTTGTGCTGATCCCTCTTGCTCCGGCAAATACCTGAAGAGAGACTTTGCGGTCCTGGAGACGGATCACCTGAGCAAGAGAAACGCCCCTGGCTCCGCTGACTTCTGCAAGTTCATTGTATGCAACATTATCGGCTTCCACCGTGATAACGTTCCCGGAAATCTGAATGATTTTATGATAAACCTTACGCATGTTTGATATTCTCCCCGAGCTTGGCTTTGATATCGGATTCGATCTTTTTGAAGGTTTCCGATTCGTAGGGTGCATAGTTCCAGTCAATGAACAACTGCTGGACTTCCTGGAAATAACGGCGGGCTTCATCTTTTGTTTCAAAGGTGAATTCCCCGTTCAACACATCGCAAACTGCATCAAAGACATATCTCTGACGGGATGCGCTTGTCGCCATTTCCACATCATCAAAACTGTTCTGCTGAAGATAAACAAAGTCAAGGAATTCGCTCTTCAGATATATGGTAAAGTCCCTGATGTCTGTTCCTTCTTCCCCGACCACTTTCATCATCTGGTTGACTTCGCTTCCGCGACGGAGGGTTTCCCGGGCTCCTGCCAGCTTCCCGGCGTCAACAATACTGCGGTACTTGCTCCAGCTTTCCAACGGATGGATCGCCGGATAACGCCGTGCAGAAGAACGGTCACGGGAAAGTCCGAGGAAGGAACCAACCACTTTCAGAGTCGCCTGCGTAACAGGTTCTTCAAAGTTCCCGCCGGCAGGGCTGACAGATCCGCCGATGGTGACGGATCCCTGAGAGCCGTCATTGAGCAGGACAAGTCCCGCCCGTTCATAGAAAGAGGCAATCAGAGATTCCAGATAGGCCGGGAACGCTTCTTCTCCCGGGATTTCTTCCAATCTTCCGGACATTTCACGGAGTGCCTGCGCCCAACGGGAGGTGGAATCCGCAAGCAGAAGAACATTCAATCCGGATTGACGGTAATATTCCGCCAGCGTAACCGCCGTATAAACGGAGGCTTCACGCGCCGCAACAGGCATGGAACTGGTGTTGCAGATGATAATGGAACGGTCCATCAGAGAGCGTCCCGTTCTGGGGTCTTTCAAATGAGGAAACTCCCGCAGGATTTCCACAACTTCCCCGGCACGTTCTCCGCATGCCGCAACGATCACAACATCCGCTTCCGCATTCTGGCTCATCGCATGCTGCAAAACGGTTTTTCCTGCACCGAAGGGACCCGGTGTACAGAATGTCCCGCCCTTGGCAACCGGGAAAAAGGTGTCAACCGTTCGCATCTGGGTGATCAGCGGTTCTACTGGCATCAGCTTTTCTTTATAGCAGCTGATGGGGAGCTTGACCGGCCATTCCTGATACATCGTAGCGGTCCGGACTTCTCCTTTTTCATTCTTCAGAACAGCCGTCATATCAGATGCCTTTCGGATCCCGGCCGGTGCAACTTCCACAACTTCCCAGGTGCCCTTCCAGGCAAACGGAAGCATAATATAATGTTTAAAGATCCCTTCCGGAACGCTTCCGATGTGATCTCCAGCCTGCAATTTGTCTCCCGGTTTCGCAATGGGGGTGAATTCCCATTCCGCATTGTCATCCAGCGGGTTCAGATAAAGTCCGCGCTGAAGGAAAAATCCGGATTTCTCCGCCAGCTCCGGCAGGGGATTCTGCAATCCGTCAAAAACCTGAGAAAGCAATCCGGGACCGAGTTTGACACTTAAAAGCGCACTGGTAAATTCCACTCTGTCGCCGACCTTCAATCCGTTTGCACTTTCAAAGATCTGCAAGTCTGCCAGATTCCCGCGGACACGGATGACTTCGCATTTCAACCGGCTCTCGCCGATCAGCGCATACGCCACCTCATTCTGCATCACGTCAGTATCAAACCGGACGGTCAGCATGTTCCCGTTGACCCCGGCAATACTTCCGGTTTTCATTTGTTCTGCCATATTTTATATCTCCTGTTTTGTATTCGTCTCAATGGAATTCAGAACCGCATCAATGGAAGCTTCCAGATTGTATGCAGCCTGTTTTTCTGACCGGTCGTTCCATTTTTTCTGAAGAAGCAGCTTCAATTTATAGGCACAGAGCTGTTCAAAAGAAAAGAGCGTTCCGGATTCCAGTTCTTCCAGTTTCATCCAGCGCGCCTGATCAAGGATCCGTTCCCTTTCAAGAGGATTGCCGACAGCCCATGCGGCAGATACCGCACGCTCCGCATCCGCCTCGATCCCGCCTTCCGGATTCAGATATTTTCCCGCAGATCTGCCCGTTTTGTTCGCACGGATCCGGACAACTGCATTGCGCAATGCACATTCCCATGCCGCATAACGTCCGGCAAACGTGGACGGTTCAAAATCCTCCGGGGATGGGGGAAACTTCAGCTCCTGCAAAATCCGGAGCTCCTTTTCCGTAACGTATGTCTCACAGCAGGAAAGAAACTGTTCCGCTGTTATTGCATTGGTTCCATCCAGCGTCAACATGGGAAGCGATGAGATCAAAGCAAAATAGCCCATGTCTTTCTCCCCGTTAATTTTTGATTGCAGCCGCCAGCTTGGGACCGGCATAATTGCAGATGACTTCCGTCAATGCATCATTGGAAAAATCAAAATACAGATCAGAACCTTTGATCCCGATTTTCAAACCGGATGCAACCGCATTGCTGAGCTTGATTTCCGGTTTGTTTTTCAGTTCCGAAAGAACCCCGGCCTTCAATCCCGCTTCCAATGCTTCCGCATCAGCAGGGGAAAGAAGAATTTCAAGCTGATCATCTGTTGCTCCATCCAAATATTTTTCCGCCATTTTCAGAACGATTTTTCCGAGGACTTCCGGTGTCAATGCTTCCCCGAGACTCGCCTGAACAAGGGATTTCAGTCTCTGATCAAGATCTGCCTGAAGAGAAAGAAGGACATCTCTTGCTGCCTGTTTGACAGAGGCTTTTCCTTTGTTTTCGCTGATTTCTGCTTCGGCTTCCGCATTCTTGATGATCTCTGCAGCTTCCGCTTTTGCTTTGGAAATGATTTCTTCTGCCTGACGTTTTGCCTCTGAAAGAATCTGTTGTTTCTGCGCTTCCGCTTTTTCGATTCCGTCAGCCTGGATCCGGTTCAAAAGCCCCTGAATATCTTCTGCCATCGTTCCTCTCCTTATAAGATTGTTCCTTTGTGTATATTCTGAATCTTTCTATTCTTTGACACCGGATCCTCTCTTTCGCCCGGCAGCAAAGGATAAAAAGATACCGCAAATATACTTCTTTCCGCGGATACTTCAAATCCCCGTTTCAAAAAAGAGCTCTCTTTTGCACGCGACCTCTTTATGATTATGGATGGTATATAGTTATGGGTTCTTTATAATATAGCATATAAAAGTAATTTTGCAAGCGGCTTTATTCCGTTTTTTCCGAAAAAAATCATGACTGGTAAAGAAATAATTATTAAAAAAAAATATATGTGGTATATTCCACAAACTGCTAATTTCAACCTGTTACTGAAAAAAGGAATTCTGAACAAATGTTTAATAGCGGCAGATTATTAGATGAACTCAAAAGCGGAATCTTAACGCGGATTCATGTCGATGGAACCGGATATCTTTTATCCTCAGCAACAGATTTTCAGGTTTCTGATGACGGCTGTTCCGGTGTGCTTGGCGATATCCTCCGCTTTTCCTTCACTGTTAAAGAAGATCCAAATTACGCTGATTTTACTCTTTCCTTTTCCGCTGTTGAAGGGAAAAAAGCTGAAATCGGGGAAATTGAACTGTTCCGCTGGAGCGAATCCGAATGTACCGCTGCACCTGAACGCTGTATCTTTGAATTTCAGGATTCCCTCGAGGATCAATTCGTCAGAAAAGCGGCTTCCAATGATGGAAAACACATGACAAAGCCAATGTGCCTGGTTTATGATCTTTCCCGGAAAGAGAATTTCTTTGCCGGACAATTGACTTTTGATAAAAATATGTTCGTTTTTGATATGGAGTTCGATCCTGCTGATTCCAGATTGAAATCTATGGTTTGCAGAATTCCCGGAACCGGATATCTTTGCGGAGAAGAACCGGTTTCAACAGATACCCTTTCCATTGCAAAAATATCTTCCGGACGACCCTATGATCTTCTCTGCCGCTGGGCGGACCGGGTCAAAGAGATTTACAAGGTTCAGCCGGCAGAAAAAATCGTAGCCGGATTTATTACCGGGCTGCTCGTCAGCCCCAAAGCAGAAATTTCCACCTCTCAAATCCGGCGTCAGCTGAACAGTTCCCGCGTGCAGACTTTGCAGAAACTTGGCATGGATTACCTTTGGATCAGTCTGGATAACATCAAAGATACCATTCCCGGAAACTGGCTTTATCCCAACGAAAAGAAATTTCCGGAAGGTTTGCAGGAATTCCTGAAGGAAGTGCAGGAAAAAGGAGCTCGTCCCGGATTCTGGATCGGATTCTTTCAGATGTGTGAGAACGCTCTGGATTTTGAAAAGACAAAGAACTGCCTGATCCGGAAAAAAGATGGAACTCTTTCCGAACGTGGTTCATGGTCCTGGGAAAATACTCTTGTCAATGGGCATTTCCCAATACAATATTCCATCGATCCGGGAAAAAAGGAAAGTTTGGATTATATCGGAAATGTCTTTTCCTCCTATGCCGATTGGGGAATCCGTTATCACATGGTGGATTTTCTGGATACCGGTCTTTATCATGCCGGTGATGACACAACTGGTTATGACCGGGAAGAATATTTGAAATTTATGCGGAAAATCAAAACATTCTGTCATCCGGAAACCCAGCTGCTTTCAGCTTCCGGCTCTTCTCTTTCTTTTGTGGGGGCAGTTCAAACAAGCCGGATCGGACTGGATTACGGCGAAGGACGGCCCCTGGAAAAGTTCTATCCCTCTTATCCTGCCACTTATGTGATCAACGGCTCCTTCGCCTCTATGGGTTCACCCAACCGGAATGCTGTGAACAACCTTGCCATGT
Source organism: Lentisphaeria bacterium (assembly GCA_017456805.1). The sequence continues at coordinate 42,177 of JAFTIQ010000009.1, read as the reverse complement.
GGGCATTTGCGCATGACCGTTTCTTCCAATGCAACAGCAACATGATGACGGTGGATAAGCCCATTCCGCTGAATGAAGCTCAAGTGAGTGCAACGCTTTTCGGGATTTCTCCCAGTCCGGTATTCTTCGGCGATGACATGGATCAAATGGCGGAAGACCGTCTGGAACTGATCAAAAAGGTTCTGCCCAGATGTCCCGGAATGCCCGAACCGGTGGATCTTTTCCACCGCTGGAATGGTGAAGACGATTTCCTGCGGACCTTTGTTCTGAAAGTCACAAAACCTTGGGGATCATGGTATGTTTGCGGAATCTTCAACTTGAACGATTCTTACCGGAAACTGGAACTGACTCCGGATTATCTGAACCTTCCTTCCGGAAAAAAATACCGTATGTACAATTTCTGGCAGGAGAGCTACTGCGGTGTATTGGAAGATTCCAAATGGGTGGAAATCCCAGCCAACTCTGCCGCAGTTTTCCGTCTGGAAGAACAAAAGGAACATCCCTGGATCCTTTCAACAGATATGCATGTCCGGCAAGGCGATGCCGAACTGGAATCCGTTTCCTGGGATCCGGAAACAAGAACCCTTTCCGGAATCGCAAAACGGACACCCGGAGAAACCGGAAATTTGTTTATTATTGCCGATGATTCGTTCATTCCGGAAAATGCAAACCGGGGTCTGATGGTGTCAAAGTCCGCCATTGATATGTCGATCATCATCAAAAAGGCAATTCATTTCGAACACGAAAAAGAAACTTGGAGTATTCATTTCGATGAGTGACAGAATATTTACCGCTGAGGATCTGAAAAAGGATTTGAGTAATGCCGGGATCCTGCCCGGAGATGTGCTTCTCGTTCATTCTTCCATGAAAAAAATCGGAAATGTGGAGGGCAGGGCAGAAGGCGTGATTGATGCTCTGGCTGAATATATTACCGATGATGGATTGCTTATTTTTCCGACATTCAGCGATCGTTATGTGACAGATCAATCCCCGGATTTCAATGTGAAAACCTCTCCCGCATGGACCGGGATCCTGCCGGAATTGTTCCGTCAAAGAGGCGATGTCCTGCGCTCAAAACATCCCTTCCATTCTCTGACTGTCCGGGGAAAACGGGCTGCGGAATTCGTTGCAGGTCATGAAAATTTTGACACCGCATTTGACCCGGCTTCCCCCTGGGGACGCCTGCTGGATCTGGATGCAAAAGTCCTGCTGATCGGGGTCGGTCTGACCAGTGCGACCTTCCTTCATCCCGTGGAACAGTGGTGCGGGGTTCCCGTTCTTTCCAAAGAACCGGTTTTAAGGTATATCGTCGATGATTCCGGCACAAGAATCCCCCGGACGATTCATTGGCATACCGGGGCTCATTCTGAAAAATATGACCGTGCGGAATCCTTGCTTCTGGAGTCCGGAGCAATGAAAAAATGCCGCTTCGGAGCCGCAGAATCCTTCCTTATGAACTGCCGGAAGACATTGCAAGTCATGACTCCCGTTCTCAAGGAGAATCCGGATTTTTTCAAAAATGAAGATGCCGCTCCGCAGCCCTGAGGTAGCGCTGGAACAAAATCTCAGCGGCGTCGATCTCTGAATCGTTTGTATCTGCAAATCGTTGCGTATGAACCATTTGAGAGATTGCGGATTTGAAGTCCGTGCAGCAGTTGATTCCTTTCATTCCCAGAATCGCAGCTCCCAGCAGCGATGCCTCTGTATTCTCCGGAACCAGTTTCTCCTGCGGGAATAACGCCGCCGCAGTGTCTCTGACCGAATGCTCCCGGCATGCAAGTGACTGGAGCACAACAGATTCAAAATTCTGATCAGTCAGCTTTGCAAGCATTTCTGCTGATTGACGCAAAGCTGCAAGCGGACCGAAGATTGCTGCTTTGCAAAGATCTGCAAGCGAATGTTTTGCAGAAATTCCGATCCATTCCGCAGATGGAGTGTAATCCATATATGGAGCCCCTCTGCCAAGCAGATAAGGCAGATAAACCGGCAAAGATTCCTTCAGCTCCGCCTGTTCCGCCAGACGGAAAAATCCTTCCATGGAAAGGTTTCGCTGTTTCGCCTCCCATTCCAGGGAAAATCCGCCGCCGGGAACCGATCCCAGAAACAGATCAAAGTCAGGATCCGCATGAGAAAAGACAAATAATTTCCCAGCCAGTTCCTTCCAGCGTCCCCGGGGACCGCTTGCCAGTAATTGCCCGGCTGTTCCGAGCGTCAGGGAAAGAACGTTTCCGGAAGCGCCGCATCCCAATGCCGCGGTGGCAAGATCTCCAGCTCCGCAAATAACCGGCAATCCTTCAGGCAATCCGGTCAGCACTGAGGCTTCCCGTGTGATTTTCCCGCGAACCGCGGATGACTCTGCAACGTCTGGAAATTTTTCCACTTCCAATCCAAGATCCCGGATCAAATCAAAATCCCAGCGCCGCTCATCCGGAAGGAACGGCATCATTCCGGAGGCATCTGTGGGATCTGTGGCAAAAACGCCTGTCAAAAGATAACCGATATCATCTTTGGGCTGCAGAAAACATTTGGTTTTCCGGTAAAGTTCCGGATTCTTTTTCTGAAAACGGAGCATTTTCGGAAGGGTAAAAACCGGAGCAGGGAGGTTCCCGCAGCGTTTCGCAAATTCCGGATACCGGCTGATCAGTTCTGCTGATTCTTCTTCCGCCCCGTTGGAACACCACAAAATAGCATCCTGTAACGGATCCCCTTGAGCATCAAGGCAAATCAATGCATGCATGTTGCCCGTGAGGGAAACCGCTTCCGGGGGATTCTTTTGGATCTCTTCCGACATCTCCCGGATCAACCGGAGTGTTGTTCCTCTCCATATTGCAAGATCTTGCGTATCAGGGGATTTTGCGCGATCCACCCGCTCGGATCGTAACGCGATCATTGCTCCTGCTTCATCGATTAGAGCCGCCTTGATCCTGCTTGTCCCGATATCAATACACAGAACAGTTGTCATAAAATTCACTCCTCCGGTCAGGGCAGAAGGTATGCATTTTGAACGGATTCCAGTTTCAGAAGTTCCTCATTCCGTTCTTTTCCGCCGGGGGCATTGGAGCTGAGAAAAACGGGAGGCTGAATTCCTTTTTTAATCAATTTTTCAACAGAAAGTGCTGAAAGCGTGTGCATTATGAATGAGCCGGCAATGGTGGAGACTGGTCCCATCGGAGTGTTCCCTCCTACATTCAGGGAAGTATCTCCGCATGGAACATGGTTATCAATCATCAGTAACCCGGGAATTTTCCAGAGAGAAGCATATTTTGAATGGTTTCCCTTTTGATCCTTATAGGACGAAGAGGAGACTGCGATCACCTTTGCTCCTTTCTGCAATGCGGAATCCGCCACAGCCACCGGGGCTCCATTTTTTCCGGAGGTGGAAAGAACCACCAGAACATCATTTTTTTTCATTCTGGAACATGCAATGATGTCATTGCCGAGGGCTTCATTGTGCTCTGCGGCACTGGTCAGAAAACCGGGGGTCTGCGTAATACTCATCCCGGGCCCCCAGAGCGGACGCCAGAAACAGGGGGTATTTGCCCGATAGAAAACATCTTCTGCCAGAATAGCGGAATGGGTACAGCCGAATACATAAATCGTATTCCCGTTTGCGTAGGCATCGGCGATGATTTCCGCCGCCCGGTCAAGTGCATCTTCTTCCGCATGAGCGATAAGATTCAATAATTCTGTTGTTTTTCCAAGATATTCCGTAATAAATTCTGACATGTGACAAGCCTTTCTGTTTCCAGTACTTTACATTCAGATTGAGCTGTTTTCAAGTTTGCAAAGCGGAAAACAGAGGATTTTTTCCCTGAGTGCAAAAAAAAAACACCGATCTTTTCGGACCGGTGTTTTCTGAACGGATCAAATTCTGCTTAAATACCCATGAGGGAGCAGAGTTTGTCATGTTCTTCGCTCCAGGGCTGAGGCCAGAGAGCTGCAAGTTTTGCCTTGACATCTTCCCCGGCGGCCCATTCTTCTGCGGCGATTTTTGCGCCTTCGGCGAAGGTTGCGGGAGTGACGCCCTGACTCATGATGATCCGCATGGTTCCGATAACGCGGTCATCCCAGCTGAGTTTGCGTTCGGGATCGCGGGTGATCCGGTCGATCGCATCTTTCAGGAAAGGATTGGTCATGCGGACAAGAAGCCCGTCAATATAAGCCTTGAAACCGGCTTCTGTGAACAGTTCATCGTTGAGGGAAGCATATTTTTTGACCAGAGCTTTTCCGGATTCTTCAAAGAATGCCTTGCGGGCCTTTTCAATGAATTCGGGATAAGCGCGGACTTCATCCATTGTCTGACAGCCCTTGGTTTTGCCCAGAGTTGCCAGGAAGAAATGGGTGGCATTGTGTCCATAAAGCTTGGCATCTTCAAAGGGGAAAAGATCATCTTTAACGTAAAGATTCTGAACTTTTCTGTTCTCGATACCGGGGCATTTGGAGATATAAATCGTATTGAATTCTTCCACCAGATGTCCATTTTCGGCTGCGGGAGCAAGCCCGGGACGATCTGCAGAAGCTGCAACGACACCGCTCATTTTTCCAATGACGGTATTGAGATAGTAGGTATTTGCAAAGGGGGTCCCGATTGCTTTTTCCAGTTCTTCTGCCGCATGATTGTTGTTTTCAGCGGTATAGAAGAAACGGGTGCGTTCGGGTTGTTTTGCAAAACCTTCCCGGAGCCATCCGGCGCAATATGCGTAGAACTTCACACTGGGAAGAGCTGTTGCCAGTTCGGAGGCATCTGCGGCTGCATCGATCAGCTTGGGAAGATCATCCGGATTATTGGGGTTGTAGACTTCCACATTGGGATAGACTTCTGTATAGACCCTGTCATCAGCAGCGATATTGACTGTTACGGAGCCGACAGCGTTGACGGCGTCTTTGAGTTTATCGTTGACTTCTGCTATGACAATTCTGTCGAAGCCGCCTTTTGCGGCTCCGGCGAGAAAAATACCTGTCTGAATCGGTCCAAGTCCAATTCCAACAAATGTACTCATTTTTGCTGCATCCTTGTTATTTCCGGAAAAATTCCGGGATTTCTTCAAAACTGCAATCCTTGACATAATCAAGGAGTTCGCTCAATTCGGGAGCTCCGCCGGAAGCTGTTGCAGCTTTCAAATTGAATCTGGCACTTGCAGAGGCAACTTTCAAAGCTTCTTCCATCGGCATATCTTCGTGAATTGCATAAAGCAATCCGGCAAAGAATGCATCTCCGGCACCATTTGTTCCGACGATCTCAGATTTTTTCACGAAGCAGGAGGGCTGATAGCAGCGGATTCCATCTTTGACGGCTGCATACGCGCCTTCGGGGAAGTGAATCACGACCATTTCTTTGACTCCGAGTTCAAAGAATTTATCGGCTGCTTTGGAGAAGAGTTCACAGCGCAGAGTGTTATCCGGCTGGCGGATTGCTTCTCCAAGCGTGTTTCCTGCTTCAATTTCGTTGATCACGAGAATATCGGTATACTTCATTGCCGGGGGAACGATCCGGTTGAATTTTTCACCGGCTTCCGAGACCATATCAACAGCTGTACGGTAGCCTTTTTTCTGCATGATGGAAAGGAGTTTAGCTGCTGCTGTTCCATATTCGGGATCAGCGGCATCCAGCTTATCCAGCAGGAGCAGATAGCCCAGGTAGAAGAGTTTGGCAGGAACATCAATATCCGCCATATCTTCCACGCCGAGACTGTTGTTGGCAAGGCCGCAATAGAAGAATGTTCTTCTGCCGTTTCCGGACATCACATCGGTAAATGCGGTGGGAATGCCTTCTCCGGCAACTTTCATATAACGGCTGTCAATGTTTCTGGATTCGATTTCTCCGCGAAGCCACGCACCATCGTCGTCGGAACCAACCATTCCGGCAGCGTAGAGCGGAATCCCGCTTTTCAGTGCAGCAAGGTCAAACAAAACATTGCAAGGTCCACCGCCTCCGGCTTTCTGCTGAGAGAGAATATTGCACAATTCCCCTTCACTTGGCCAGCGGTCGATGGTTTTTACCTTGTCGATGATCCAATTTCCGGCGCCAATAATGCCTTTTTTCACAGGTAGTTCTCCAGTTTGATGGAATCTTCAAATTTCTGATTTACGAAGCAGTTTTCGCCCAATGCTTCCAGCATGGGGTTGAAATCAGGACCGCAGAAACCGAGATGGTTGTGGCGGATCCAGCCTTCTGCAAATGTATAACGCCCAGAGAGTTTTCCATAATAGCGAGCACGGGATTCCATATCGTCAAGATAAGCATCGTTGCCCTGGCTGACATCCAGCCAATCCTTCTGGGATTTGTGGCAGCAAAGCATATCCTTCTTGGTCTGGACCGTGGTTTCGATATTGACATACATGCCGGGGATCACGGGGCGGCGCAGCGTATCGGTCAAGCTGTGCGGAGCAGAGTGATAAACTGCGACAGGTGTATCAACCGCTTTTGCGGGGCGGGCACATTTGCAGTTGGTCATACCGCGGCAGAATGCTGCAGTTGTTGCAATACGGCCTGCATTGACATGGTCTTCCATGTAGTCATAGGGTCCATGAGTCAGGATGATTTCGGGATCGACATCGCGGATTTCCGGCACGACCTTGGCGAAAAGTTCCTGGCAATAGTAGACTTCGAGGTCATCGCAGATGCTTTCGTGATAGTGAGCACCGATGAGCTTTGCAGCGTTCATGGCTTCTTCACGGCGCATAGCAACGATTGTTTTATAATCATACTGATTTGTTCCGAGACTTCCATTGGCGATGTTCATATAATGAATTTCATAGCCGGCTTCTTTGAGCTTGATGAGAGTCCCCGCCATCCCGAATTCGATATCATCGGGATGGCATGCGATTGCGAATGCTGCTTTACTCATGATCAATGCATCTCCACGTCACAAACGCCGAAACCATGGCGGTAGAAGTTGAAGATCACGCTCGGGTGATCGGAGAGCAGAGACATGGGAACGCGGCTGTCAGCGATCTTGTTGGCGATCATGTAGGTGGTCAATCTCTGTCCGAAGGGATTGTCATGATGTCCGGGATGCCAGATGGAGACGTTTTCAGCCTTCCATGTTTCGACAGGTCCGACAGTGACAGCGCCGTTGGGAACGTTCTGAACGGTTCCGCCGCCGGAAGTACGTGCGTTCTGGATCAGTGTGATGGGGTGAAGATCGACGATGCGTGCGCCGAGTTTGCGGTACTGTTCCGGTGTCGGGGGAGCATCTTTGTATTCGCCTGCGCGCTGGAGAGGATCGTTGAATGCCCAGTGCTTGGTTTCGCCCTGACCGCCCTGCATGATGATACAGCGAGCCTGATCATAGCTCTTGGTGTATTCTTCCGGATTTTCGGTGGGGAAGTGCATGTTTTCTTCGGGCATGCGGAGTTCGGGACGGATCCGTCCGAAGCAGAGATCCCAGTCTGCTTTCGCAAAACCGAGAGCAAAATCTCTGCCGGCTGCTTTGCCGTCAACGATCCATTCATCCATACCCCAGAAATGGCAGTTCTTCAGGTTGATGTTCAGGTCATTGACGATCTGAGCAACGATGGGAAGCTGTTCGGTGGGGCCGATGGGACCGCAGATCCCTGCCGGATTTGCGGCGGTTGCCTGCTGCCAGCATTTGACATATTCCAATGCTTCCGCTGCATAGAATTCCTGAAGTGTTTCAAAAACGTTGATCTTGAAGCCGGGACGCTGCAATTTTGCAAGATCATCGATGGTCAGTTTTGCTGCTGCATCAAGGATGTCACGGTCAAGGGTTGTGTAATCCCACCATTCGGGGGCGACTTTGGACAAAGGATACATAATAATACCTCCTGGTTTATGTTGTTATGTTCTGTTCATCCGTGTGATAATCATATTGTTAAGGGTACATTACACCCACTTCTCTGTTTTGTCTATTGGATTTTTTGTTTTTTTTGACATTTTTTTTGTATTTATCTGCTTTTTATTGGAAAAAATCGCAGAAAAGCTCCTTTTTTGTCCAGTTTTATCCGGAAACAAGACGCCTCGCCTCCACTTTTGCCTGCCGGACGATCTCTTTTTCTCCCGGAATTTTACGGTGCTGCATCAGAATGTTTCCATCACAGATCACAGAATCCACACAGCTGCTGTCGGCAGAGTATACCATATTGGATATAAGGTCATGATCCGCCACCATCATGGGGTGGTCCAGATCGATCAGTATGAGATCCGCAAGTTTTCCTTCCTGAATGATTCCCGCATCAAGTCCGGCAGCCTCTGCTCCGCAGAGCGTTGCACAACGGAAGATCTCCGCTGCGCTGCATGGGGCAGGGGGCGTTTGTTCGTTTCTGGCGGAAAATGCTCCGAATTTCATCTCATCAAACATTGATAATGAGTCATTTGAGGCGCATCCGTCGGTGCCGAAAGTGACTCTGCATCCGGAGTCCATTGCTTTCCGGAACCGGAATCTGCCGGAAGCCAGTTTGTAATTACTGCAGGGCATATAGGAAAGAACCGATTTCCGGGCGGCAAGAATTTCGATATCCCTGTCGCTCAAATGGATGGAGTGGGCACAGATCGTCTGATCTGTCAGAACTCCCAGTTTGTCCAGATATTCCACGGGTGTCAAACCATTGTGTTCTGTCTGGCAATCTTTCACTTCTTTTTGAGTTTCAGCAAGATGTATATGAATAGGAATCCGTTTTTCTGCGGATTGCTCTCCGAGATCCCGCAAGGTTTCTTCCCGGACAGTGTAGATCGCGTGAGGCGAATATGCCAGCTGGATCCGGGAGGAAAATTCCTGTTTTTTTTCCATAACCATTCTGTTGTGGGAATGGTAAAACTTCTGTTTTTCGGGAGATACTCTGTCTGCACTGATCATTCCGATCATCGCCCGGATTCCCATTTCTTCTGCCGCGCGGATGGTGGCATGGGGGTAAAAATACATATCGTTGAAAAAGACAGTCCCGGTTTTGATCATTTCCAGAATGGCGAGTTTTGAGCCGAGATACACACTTTCTTCGGTCAGATTTTCTTCGGCGGGCCAGATATGATTATAGAGCCAGTCGAAGAGTTCCAGATTATCAGCGATCCCGCGGAACAGAGTCATCGCTGTATGACCATGAGTATTATAAAACGGGGGCAGGGCAAGTTTACTGCTTCCGTCGATCACAGAATCAAACGTTCCGGTGATTCCGGGGGCGATTTTTGCGATCCGGTTTCCTTCGATCGCAATATCTGTTATTCTGTTATCCAGCTGAACTGATTTGATCAAAATACTCATTGGGCTGTTCCTTTTGTTCTGTACTCTGCAACATACATTCTGAAGGAGCATTTTTCAAACAGATTTTCCGGATTAAGTGCAAAAAAAATCCGGGATTCCTTTTTCAGGAGATCCCGGGATACCGGATCAGCCCTTGAGGACAGCCAGAGGTGTCAGGCGGACAAGAGGTTCGATCAGGTCAAGTTCTGAAGAAATGACATCTTCGATATCCTTGTAAGCCTGCGGGGCTTCGGAAAGGTCCACCGTCCCCTTGTGCTTTCCGTGATTGACCTTGCTCCACCGTTCACAAACGATCCCTTCCATCGCGGCGTCGCACTCATTGACGGTCAGGGTTGCACTTGCAACGTTTCTGCTCAACCGGCGTCCGGCACCATGAGAACAGCTTTGGAAGGATTGAGGGTTCCCGAGTCCGCGCACAATGTAGCTGGCAGTTCCCATGGATCCGGGAATGATGCCGATTTCGTCAAGCTTTGCGCTGGTTGCGCCCTTGCGGTGAATGTAAAGTTCTTCCCCGAAGTGTTCTTCCTTTGCGGCGTAGTTGTGATGGATATTCACTTCCCGGATGAAGTTGACTTCCGGCACGAATTCAGCGATTGTTTCCTTGAAAGCAGCCATCATCCGGCGGCGGTTTTCCCGGGCGTATTCCAGCGCAAACTGCATATCCCTGAGATACCCCTGTCCGCCTTCTTCTTCCAATGGAAGAAATGCAAGCTGCTTATCCCGGATCGGAGCATAATACCGCTCGCAAAGAGTCAATGCCTGCTCATAATAGAGGTCATGCACTCTCTTTCCGAGATTGCGGCTTCCGGAGTGAATCATCATCCAGACAAATCCGTTATCACTCTTCTGCAGTTCGATGAAATGGTTTCCTCCGCCAAGAGTCCCGAGATTTCTCCGGTCGATCGCTGCAACGAATTCAGGTACAGCATGTTCGGAATCAAGGTATGCCTCAAAACCGTCCCACTCCTGAGCACTCTTGTGCGCAACACCGTCGCCGACAGGGATCCGGCTCTTCAGCACGTTCTGGATCTCCCTGCGGAACCGCATATCCATCATTCTTTCTACCGGAATATCCGTTTCAACAGCCACCATTCCGCATCCGATATCGACACCGACGGCAGACGGGAGGACGGCGTTTCTTGCTCCGACCACTCCGCCGATCGGCATTCCGTAGCCTACATGGCAATCCGGCATCAGTGCCACATGGCTGCGCAATGCAGGGTGGCATGCCAGATTCCGTGCCTGTTCCATCGCTTCTGCTTCCACATTTGCACACCAGCTCTTGATGGGGATTCGTACATTTTCAGATGTTGCCCACTGCATTTTTCATTCTCCTTCGTTTTGAATTTTCTTGGTTTACTGTGCAGATGCAACAATATTCAGCAAAGATCGTGCCAACTTTTGTGTTTTTTCAGTATTATATCATCTTTTCAGTGAAAATCAAATATACGCTGCTTGAATTGTTTCTAAAAAGCTGTATATTTGTCTATAATATTTTATAGTAAATTATAAAAACGGAGATATTATGAATTCTGTCATCTCGATCCTCGGAACGACTCTTGATGCCCGCCGCGCCGGAAAATGGGAAAAGAAACGGATGGAAACCTGGCGTCCATCTGTGGCTCTTGCTATGCAGAAAGATTTGCCGGTCGGAAAGTATTATATGATCTATTCCCCGAAATTTGAAAAACTCAAAGAGATCATTGCATCTGATATCAGGACGGTTTCTCCGGAAACAGAACTGATCTTTGTTCCTGTGGAGATCAAAGATCATTGGAATTTTGAAGAGGTGTATTCAACGCTCTATGATGTCAGCAGGAAAATTGATTTTTTCAGCGAGGAAGAGGATTATTTTGTTCACATTACGACCGGATCTCATGTGGCTCAGATTTGCATGTTTCTCCTGAATGAATCTCATCATCTGCCCGGGAAATTGATCCAGACAAACCCCGTTCCCGGGGGCGATCCGGCGGGGACATATTCTATTATAGATCTTGATCTTTCCAAATATGATATGATCGCAGAACGGTTTTCTCTGGAACGGAAACAGCATCAGAATTTTCTGAAATCCGGGATTAAGACGAAGAATAAAAAGTTCAACGACCTGATAGCGATGATTGAAAATGTAACGCTCCGTTCGCATGATCCCATTCTTTTGACCGGGCCGACAGGTGTAGGGAAATCGGTTCTCGCCCGCAGGATCTATGATAATCGGAAATCAAGTCAGCTGTTGAACGGCGAATTTGTCAATGTAAACTGTGCGACTCTCCGCGGGGATCAGGCGATGAGTGTGCTTTTCGGACATAAAAAAGGCGCATTTACCGGAGCCGTCGCGGATCGTCCCGGTCTGCTGAAAAGAGCCGATGGAGGCTTGCTGTTTCTGGATGAAATCGGCGAACTCGGCTCAGATGAACAGGCAATGCTGCTTCATGCCATTGAAGAAAAACGGTTTTTTCCGCTTGGTTCTGATTCTGAAACAGAAAGTTCTTTTGAATTGATCTGCGGGACAAACAGGGATTTGGAACAGGAAGTACAGAATGGGCGTTTCCGGGCGGATCTTCTTGCGAGAATCAATTTGTGGGAATTCCAGCTGCCGAGCCTCGCCGAACGTCGGGAAGATATCGAACCGAATCTGGAATATGAGCTTTATCATTTTGCAGACAGACACGGCAGGCGCGTGACGTTTAACCAGGAAGCCAAAGCCGTTTTTCTGGAATATGCCGTTGATCCTTCAACAGAATGGAGCGGGAATTTCCGTGATCTGAACGCAATGATTACGCGGATGGCAACGCTGGCTTCGGATGGAAGAATCACAGTCGATATTGTCCGGGAAGAAATTCAGCGGAGCCGGAAGAAAAAGCGTTTCTCCGGGAAAAATATGATTCTCTCAGACTTTCTGGGAGATGACTATGCAGAAAAATATGATATCTTTGATCTGGTTCAGCTGGAGAAAGTCATAGAAGTTTGTCAAAGTGCAAAATCCTGTGCTGAAGCAGGAAAAATGCTTTTCTCCGTTTCCAGAAAAAACAAGCGGTCCAACAATGATTCGGACCGCTTGGGGAAATATTTGGCTAAATTCGGATTGGATTTTCAGAGGGTCAGCGCTCAACCGGGATCAATTTGACCGGTCCGAAATATTCCGGGGAATAATTATGATATCCTGTGCTGGAAAACATGACTTGATATTTTCCGCTTGCCGGATTTCCGAATGTTTGTCTGCGGTAGATCTGGAACAGTAGTTCCGGAGCTGTTTTGAGATCGAATCCAAAATCTTTCCACGGAATGAAAATCATGGTATTCCAGACATTTTTGCCGACAGTCTGTTCCAGTTTCAGCCCGCTGGTAAAGCTCCAATCGATCACATGGATATCGATCGCCCGGAGTCCATCCATGATATTTCCCCCGGCAGTGATCATGTAATGCAGGTTGATATCCCGGTTTTTGGAAACAAAAAAGATCTCATAGCCATCATCTTTCCAGGTGGATGGATGATCCCGCTGAGTGGTGTTTTTGATCAGTTTGCTTAAATCCGGTTCCTGTGCGGCAAGATAAAGTCCGATCCCTTTGCTGTTTGCCAGAATATAAAGATCTGTTATATTCTGCGGTTCCACAGGGGTGCCGTTTTTGTATTTCAAACGGTATTTCTTTGCATATTTCCAAACGGAATCTGATGCATATTTCATGGGGATTTCCCGGTTAATAACAGGAATTTCAATTTTTCTGTCGCTGGAACGGATCTCCTTCATGGTTTTGAAGAAGGGGGCAAACTCATCCCGTGTGCCGATGACCCGTTTTCCGTAAACAGTAGCCGGATCCACTTTTTTGACAGCATCCGCCAGAAGTTTTTCAAAGAGTTCAATATCTTTGAGTGTGTACATCGTAGCTTCGCCGCGTTTCATAAAGAGCTCTTCTGCTGTCTGCCAGAATTTCTTCATTTCTGCTGCTGCCGGACCGAAGAAGAGGGTGTAATATTCTTCCAGCATGGCATTGACATCCTGATGCGGATCCCAGAGCAGCTGACAGCGGACATAATCATTGAGGTGTGTGCTGAAGGGGATTCCCACATCGTGACGATTTGTCACGACCTGATCTCCGCCTCCGGAGCAATAATCCCCCTGCGCTTTTTCTCCGATCACATTATGATTCAGGTTGAAGAGGATATTTTCTTTCAGGATCGCCGGATAGAAAATGGGAAGTCCGCGGAGCTGGGGAATATGATTGTAAATCGGATAGGTCCAGAGCTGGATCTGTGCTTTTTTCTCTGAAAAGGAACGGATCGTTGCTTCGATTTCTTTCTTTTTTACCGGATCCCGGAGATCCTGACGGCGGTAGCAGATACAGACGTGCATATTGTCCGGGATCTCCATTTCCGGCGCGACTCTGTACCGTTCATACGCCAGGACACCGATCACTTTTCCCGGATGCGTTTTTTTTAGTTCTTTTGCCATTTCAATCGCATGGTGGAACACAAGATTGGAATGTTGTCCATTGTAGCCAAGATGGGGAGAGTGGAATTTTTTACATTCGGGACATTCGCAAAGTTTGAACATGCCGTCCTGAGGCACGACCGGGAAAACCGTGAATTCCGGATTCTTGTCGAAAAAGTTCCGTGCCAGATCTGTAAATGCCTTGATTCCTTCTTTATTGGTCATACAGAGATTCCCGAAGGGGTTGGCAGTGGAGAGCTTGTGAAAGTCTCTCTGTCCGCCGATCAGGGCAAAAAATTCCGGATTGGTTTTCTGATATTTCCGCATCCGGCGATAGCTGTGATTGATGGGAGACCGTTCCCCGCCGGCGCAAAGACGGTGATGCCAATAGGGAAAATCAGGAGAGGAAACTGGAACTCTGCCGAAATAAATCCCTGTAAAACCTCTTGTCCGGAATGCGGGCGCAAAATAGTTTTCCTGTTCGGAAATGGAAAAATCCTTTGATTCCGGGATCACACTGCCCAATTCTCCGGGCATATAGTGGCGGACTCCGGCATATTTTTCCAGAACCTTATAAACTCCGTGCAGCGTTCCTTTTTCCCCGTACATATAAATCCCGAGTTTCTTATTACCGTAAATAAATGTATGTCCGTCATAAGGTTCCCTGGTCAAAGCCTTGTCCCGTCCGGCAATGACCATATATTCCTTTGTGACTTTCAGAAAATATCCGTCATATTTGATCCTCGTTTCATCTGCCCCGAGTTTTTTTGTCCGTTCAGACAAGCCGAGATAGATCGGATAAATCTGTTTTGCGATTTGATCTCCGGGGGCGAGCACCGGAATTTCCAGGCCGGTCCGTTTCTTCAAATGCAGCGCGAGTTCTTCTCCTGCCATCTTCAGAATGGGGTTCCGGGGATTCTCCACAACGATTGCAAGATCTGCTTTCCCGCCTTTCATAAGAAATACTTCTCCTGCATGGAGAGAAAGCATTGCAATTGCAAGAAAAAGGGAAAATACAGTTTTCATAGAATCAGACTCCTTATTTCATTTTCCGGAACGGAAGAGTACACTGTCGATATAAACTCCGTTTTTGGTTTTATTGGGGAAGAACCGGAGAATGACTTTTCCCTTTACCGCGTTTGCCGGAACTTTTCCGGTAAACTTCAGGAAACCCCAATTCTTTTTCGGCCCGGCATAAAAGAAGGTCGCTCCGGGTTCCGGAACTTGTTTGTTTCTTGCATCAAAAAACAGAACATAGGCATAAAGCGCATTGCCCTTCTGATTGAGGGTTAGCAAATAATCTGTGCCGGGAACGACGGGGAATTCGCTGCTGACAGTATCGATATGTTTTTTTGTTTCGCTGACGAGACAGAGTGCATTTTGACCGGTTGCGGCATCTTTCACGATGGATCCCCGTTTGCTCCAGCCTGCCGGAAAACCATCTGGCGTCAAGTCTTCAAAAGAGCCGTTTCTGATCAGATTTTTTCCCGGCATCAGGAAAAGATCTCCGAAATATTCCGGGGCATAGTTGTGGAATCCGGCAGTGGGGAAGAGCACCTGATATTTTGCATTGACAGGATCTCCGAAGGTCTGACGGCGGAACACCTGGAACATCAGATCCGGGAGCTGCTTGTAAGAAACCCCGAGATCGCTCCAGGGCAGGAAGATCATCGTATTCCATTCCTTTTTGGAAAAAGTCTGTTTCAAAACCAGATTGCTGTTCCATGCCCAGTCTGCCACATTTACATCAACGGTCCGTTTCCCGTCCATGATATTTCCCCCGGCGGTAATCAGATAATGCAAGTTGACGGAACGGTCCTTTGTGATCAGGAATAGTTCATAACAGTCATCCTTCCAAGTCGGGCCTTCGTCACGGACCTTGGTGTTCCGGAGAAGTTTTGACGTGTCGTTTTCTTTGGCATTCAGATAGATGGCAAGCCCTTTTTTGTTTGCCAGAAGGTACATGGTTGTGGAAAGATGCTTTTCCACGGAGTTGCCTTCTTTGGTCTTGAAGACAAAGACAGAAGCGTATTTCCACAGGTTGTCCGGCTGGAAGGTCATAGGGATTTCCTGATCGACCATAGGAGCGGATACCGTTCTGGATCTTGCTTTGATGTTCCGCAAAGTCGTGAAGAACGGAAGCAGTTCCTTTTTCAGCATCCGGATCCGTTTGCCGTAAACAGATTCCGCCGGGGCTTTTTTGATTGCAGAATCCAGAATGGAATCAAAGAGATCAAGATCTTCCAGAGTATAAACCGTAGCTTCTCCGCGTTTCATGAAAAGTTCTTCAGCTGCCTGCCAGAACCGTTTCATTTCAGCTTCTGCCGGACCGTAGAACAGATGGTAATACTCATTGAGCAGAGCATTTACATCAAGAGCGGGATCCCAGAGAAGCTGGCAGCGCACATAATCATGAAGATGTGTGCTGGCATACAATCCTTTTCCGCCGGAGCGGGCTTTGATATACTGATCCCCGCCGCCGGAATAGTACCAGCCTTCCGCTTTTTCTCCCACAACATTATGATTCAGATTGAAATTGATGTTCTCCTTCAGGATTCCGGAATAGAGCACAGGGATCCCGCGCATGGGGGGGATATGATTGTAAAGAGCATAAGTCCAAACATGAATGTTTGCCTTTTTCCGGACATAGTCCCGGAACGTTTGCTCAATTCTTTTTTTCTTTTCCGGATCCCGGAGATCCTGACGGCGGTAACAGATGCAGACATACATATTTTCCGGCAGTTCCATATCCGGCGCATGGCGGTAATTTTCATACGCCAGGACCCCGATATATTTTTCCGGATGAGTCTTTTTCAATATTTTCGCCACTTCGATGGCATGATGAAACACCAGATTGGAAAACTTTCCTTCTTCGCCAAGATGGGGAGAATAGAGTTTTTTGCAATCCGGACATTCGCAAACCTTGTACATTCCATCCTGCGGAACAATGGGGAACACCGCAAAATCAGGATTTCTGTCAAAGAAGTCAGCCGCGATTTTTGCAAATGCTTTGATCCCTTCCTTATTGGTCATGCAGAGATTTCCATAATTGTTTGCTGTGGAAAGTTTTCCGAAGTCTCTTTCTCCGCCGATCAATGCGAAAAATTCGGGATTGGTTTTCTGATACCGTCTCATATAATTGTAACTGTGATTGATGTGACAGCGTTCTCCGCCAGCGAAGAGTCTGTGATGCCAGTAAAGCCAATCTTTTTCGGCGTGCTGAAACCAAACTGCACCGAACATCCGTTCCCGGAATGCGGGGGCATCATAATATTCCTGAGTTTCTACGGTGAAATCTTTCGATTGAGGAATGATCGTTCCCAGATCTCCCGGCATGTAATAACGGATTCCTGCGAATTTATTCAGAAATCTGTACACCCCGTTCAATGTGCCTTTTTCTCCGAATTCATAAATCCCGAGATCCTTATTGCCGTAAACAAAATGGTGTCCATAGTAAGGGTCTCTTGTATTGGCTTTATCCCGGCCGGCGATCACGGCATAGCGTTCTGTGATCTTCAGGAAATATCCGTCAAATTTAAGCCGGGATTCATCGGTTCCAAGCTGCTTTGTCCGGTCGGAAAGTCCGAGATAAAAAGGATAAACATTTTCAGGAATCTGAGCGGAGGCATTTATGACGGGGATGACGGCACCGGTGCGTTTCCGGAGGTGCAGAGCAAGTTCCTCTCCAGCCATTTTCAGAATCGGATTTTTTTCATCTTCAACGACAATTACGATTTTCGCAGAGCCGTTTTTGATCATGTCCACGGATGCCGCATTGAGCATAAGCGCAGCGGTCAGCAGAAAAAGATAGAACAGATACTTCATATAAATTTCCTTTCTTGCGGGATCAGTTGTTTTTCTTGTTTTCAGGATAATATCACTGCCGGGATGTGAGGGGCACTCTTCTGTTGTTTTTTATCAATATATCCTCCCTTGTTCCTTATGTTATATGTTATAATTTTTTATTACAGGGATCTCTTCTCCGCTGATCCGGAGAGTCGGCTCATAAAAAAGTTTCAGCTTGATGTACTGTCCGGATGTCAAGTGGTAAATCATATCTTTTGCCATTTTTTCCAGCGGATAATGAACAACCGGCACCGGTGCGTTCGGGGCATCGTAGACATGATCGACCCAGGATGGAATCGCAACCATCGGGAAATCCGGCGGCAGTCCGAGGGCTGTCCGGATATTGTTCTGCATGGGAATGTATAATTCATTGCAATGACAGAGAATTCCATCGAAATGATATTTCCGGTAAGCCTCGCTGATAATGGTTTCCATTTTACAGCTGTTGAAATCGTTTTCTGTTATTTTAGAAGCCGGAAAGAGCAGTTCTTCCTGTCCGGTCGCCTGCGCAAAGATCCGGTATTCATCAGCGATGGTATTGTAAGGATGGTTGATATTCGGCATGAAGATGGCAATTTTCCGGCATCCCTGCTGCCGGAGATAAGAAAAGGCTTTCCATGCGGCGACCCGGTCCTGTTCAATAAAGTTGATCCAGTTGCAGGTGTGTTTTTCCAGCTCTTTCTCCAATTTGCAATCGTTATCAAGATAGGCGATTTTTGCCCCGATCGAGGTAAGTGTTTCAAAATAGGGTTTGAACCAGCTGTGGTTTACGATGATCCTGCTTTCGGAGTGGAAATGTGCAAGATTTTCCCACCAGATATCGGCGGGATCATTCGTCTGGGAATAAATAACCGGTGTGATGCGCCATCCGGCAATGGCAGCCTGGGCAATCAGTTCAAACATCAGATTCATGTTGTGGATCCCGCTTTTCCGGAGATAGGAATAGCAGGGAACCAGATAGGAAATATTACGATCCTGTGAACTGATTTTCGGGATTTTTACGAAGGTCCCTTTGGCTTTGATCCGTTCGATCAAACCATCTTTTTCCAGCAGCTTGAATGCATCGCGGATGGTATCTCTGGAAACGTGAAAAAGTGCAGAATATTCCAGCTCGGTCAGAAGTTTTTCTCCCTCCTTCTTCACACCGGAAATGATTTCCTGCCGGATACTTTTATAAATTTCATCCCGCTTCATTTTTTTTCCCTGTTCAATATACTAATGTATGCTATATGTTGGGTTAATATATATCCATCTTTTCAGAATGTCAAGCATTGATATCAATGAAACCGGAAAAATAATGAAAAAAGATTGTGTGAGTGTCGGATGCCGGGGCAAAAAAAAGAACCGTTTTTTACACGGTTCTGGAAAATATTATTTTGCCGGAGCTGGCGTTTTTGGTGCCGGAGCTGCCTCCGGTTTCGGGGGCGGCGGTGTCCCGGAGGGAGTTGCCGCAGGCTGTTCTGATTTCTCTCTTTTCTTGAAATATCTGTGCAGGAAATGGATCATCTGCATTTCATCAAGGATCTTATTGGTTGAGGTTACTTCAAAGGATATGACAAGGAAATCATCACAGATGTAAAGGACATATTTCCCTTTTTCTTTTGCAGCGATAAGGAATTTATCCACATCTTTCCCCAGGAGTTTCAGTGCGGAAACTTCCCGGAAAAGATATTCCATATTGGGATCTTTTGTATCCTTGAAATAAGCTCTGACAGCATCTTTCCCTTTGGGGCTTTTCATAGCATAAATGGGGAAATACATAGGAGTCTGGGAATCTTTCCGGAACAGAAATCCATCGATAGCAGAGACCTCCAGATCTTTGAAAATCTTATTCAGTTTTTCATCTGCGAATTCAGCCTCTTTCCAGGACCAGACCTGGGCAGGTGTAATTCTCGCTTTTTGTTCATCTTTAGAAAGCAGCCCCAGGATCACAACAGGGATTGCGACCACGAGGATGAGGCCGAGAATAATTCCGATAGATTCTTTCATTTTCCGCTCCGTTCTTGTTGTTCATTATTCCGGTAACATAACACAATTCTCTGATTTTGCAAGGCAGCAACCCCTGAAAGTTGATCAAAAAGTGAAAAAACAAGGATCTTTCCTCTCATCAACGTTTTCTTTTCAATTTCTTTCTGATTGACTTTTTCGCAATTATCTCATCCGAAAATATAAACATGCGGCAACGAAAAAAGTTCCATTTCTGCGCAGATGTGATTTCAAAGATTTTTTGAAATCGGGTTTATATTCACTTTTTTTGCTTTTTTAAGATTTTTGACTTGATATTTTCCTGTTTTTGTGCTATATTCACCTGATGAAATAATAGATTTTTACGAAGGATATCAGATATGGCGTCAGATTCAGAAACAGAGATGAACGATATTGAGGTGACCGGTGCGGCTGCCGCTTCCAAAGCGTACGATGCCGATACCATTAAAACCCTCAGTTCTCTGGAACATATCCGGCACCGTCCCGGAATGTACATCGGGAGAATGGGTGATGGATCCCATCCCGACGACGGAGTTTATGTGCTGATCAAAGAAGTCATCGACAACAGTGTGGATGAATTCATTATGGGCTGCGGGCGGAGAATCGATGTCTCCATTCATGAAAACCTGATCAAAGTCCGGGATTATGGCCGCGGGATCCCGCTGGAAAAACTGGTGGATTGCGTCTCCAAAATCAATACCGGTGCAAAATACAACAGCGATGTCTTCCAATTTTCCGTCGGTTTGAACGGAGTCGGTACCAAAGCTGTCAACGCTCTTTCGGAATTTTTCCGGGCAACTTCTGTCCGCGACGGAAAATTCAAATCCGCGGAGTTCCGCAACGGTGTGCTGGTAAAAGAATCTGACGGTACAACTGAAGAACGGAATGGAACCTCCATTGAATTTATTCCGGACACCGCCCTTTTCCCGAAATATGTGATCAAGCAGGAATTTGTGGAACGGCGTCTCTGGATGTATGCTTATCTGAACAGCGGCCTTTCGCTGTATTTGAACGGGAATACCCGTTACTATTCCAAAAACGGATTGTGCGATCTGATCAATGCGGAAATCGGCGGGGAAAGTCTTTACAATGTGGTGCATTATAAAGATAAAACCCTGGAATTTTCCTTTACTCATACCAACGATACCACTGAAAAATACTACTCATTTGTCAACGGGCAATATACCAATGACGGCGGGACCCATCTTTCGGCCTTCAAAGAAGGATTGCTCCGCGCGGTGAACGAGTTCTCCGGAAAAGATTATGATGCCCGCGATTTGCGCGATGGGATCGTCGGTTCCATCGCAATCAAGATTCAGGATCCTGTCTTTGAATCTCAGACCAAGAACAAGCTCGGGAACACCGATATCAAAGGCTGGGTCGTTTCCACCGTCAAACAGGCTGTGGAAGATTATCTCCACCGGAATCTGGAAGAAGCTGATCTGCTTTTCGAAAAAATCAAACGGAACCAGGAAGTCCGGAAAGAAATTCAGGCTGTCCGGAAAAAAGGAAAAGAGTTTGAAAAACGCATGAGTATGCGGAACAGCAAACTCAAAGATTGCAAATATCATTTCGGTGACCGCTCCAAGTTCGGCGATGATACGATGATCTTCCTGACAGAAGGGGATTCTGCAGGCGGTTCTCTCAATCAGAGCCGCGATGCCAATACTCAGGCCGTGTATGCCCTCCGGGGAAAAGTCTTCAACTGTTTCGGCGAAAAAATAGAAAAAGTCTATACAGTGGAAGAACTTTATTATATCATGCGGACACTTGATATTGAAGACAGTATTGAAAATCTCCGCTATAATAAAGTGGTGATCGCAACCGATGCTGACGTCGACGGCTTGCATATCCGCAACCTGCTTTTGACATTCTTCCTGACCTACTTTGAATCATTGGTCCTTACCGGACATCTTTATATTCTGGAAACACCGCTTTTCCGTGTCCGTAACAAGAAAGTGACTTACTATTGCTACTCCGAAGAGGAACGGGATCAGCGGGCAAAAGAGCTTGGCAAAGCGGAAATCACCCGATTCAAAGGGCTCGGGGAAATCTCCCCCAAAGAGTTCGGACAGTTCATCGGAAAAGATATCCGTTTGGAACAGGTGACGATCGATCATACAAAAGGCATTCACGAAATGCTGAAATTCTATATGGGTGACAATACTCCCGAACGCTGGGATTTCATTGTCAATAATCTGGTGTAATCATGGCTGAAAAAAAGAAAAAATCCAAAGAAATTCCGCAGGAACAGATCTCTCCGGAAGAAGTCAATGAGACTCCGGAAACAGAAAATGCTCAGGCTCTGATCGTGGAAGAGGAAGATGATTCTACCACAGCTATGGCGGAAACCGTCAAAGGAAATAATGAACTCCTCCGGAAAATGATGGGGGAAAACTTCATCGAATACGCTTCTTATGTCATTAAGGAACGCGCGATCCCGGATGTGGATGACGGTTTGAAACCCGTGCAGCGCCGAATCCTCTGGACCATGCACAAAATCGATGACGGAACATTCCAGAAAGTCGCAAATATCGTTGGCGAAACCATGAAGTATCATCCTCACGGGGATGCTTCCATTTACGATGCTCTCGTGGTCGTGGCAAATAAAGAACTGTTCATTGAAAAGCAGGGGAACTATGGGAATATTGTGACCGGTGACCCCTCCGCTGCGGCACGTTACATCGAAGCACGGCTTTCCAAACTCGGAAAGGAAGTGCTGTTCAATGACGGTATCACGGAGCTGATCGATTCTTATGACGGCAGAAATAAAGAACCCGTCCGCCTGCCGATCAAGATCCCCGCACTGCTCCTGATGGGCTCTGACGGGATCGCTGTCGGAACCAATACCAAGATCATGTCCCACAACTTTGTGGAATTGCTCAATGCCCAGATCGCTGTCTTGAAAGAGGAAGAGTTTCAACTGTTCCCCGACTTCCTGCAGGGCGGGATCATGGATGCCTCCCAGTATGAAGATGGAAATGGAAAAATCACGCTCCGCGCCAAGATCGAGCTGGATGGAAGAACCTTGATCATCAAAGAGATTCCCGCGTTTACCACAACCGGAAAACTCATGGATTCCATCGAAAAAGCGGCGAATAAAGGAAAAATCAAAATCGCTTCCATTCATGACTTGACCTCCAGTGAAGTCCGGATCGAAATTGTTCCTCAGCGCGGCTATGATCCTCAGCGGGCGATTCAGGCTCTTTATCAGTACACCGATTGCTCCCTTTCCGTCAGCTTGAACCTGATGGTTATCAAAGAAAACCGTCCGTCCCGCATGACTGTGACGGAAGTTGTCAAGCGGAACACGGAAAAACTGCTGGAATATCTCCGCTATGAATTGAATATTGAAGTCGGAAAATCCCTTGACAAATTGCTGGTTCGGACACTTGCTCAGATCTTTGTGGAAGAACGGATCTATAAAAAGATCGAAAACTGCAAGACCTATGATGCAATTGAAAAAGAGGTTCGCGCCGGATTGGAAAAATACCGCAGTGAATGGGAACCGCTTCTTCAGCAATTGGTTCAGAATCTCCGTGACCGGGGATTGGATCATCCGAGTGATCCGGATGACGCTTTGCGCTTCTCTCAGTTGGAGCAGGGGATCATTCCGCAAGTTGAAATCGAACGTCTCCTTGCGATCCCGATCCGCAGAATCTCTCTGTTTGACATCAATCAGAACAAGAAGGATATGGCTGAGATCTCCAAACAGCTGGATGAGGCTCAGAAGAATCTGAAACGGCTGAAAGCTTATGCAATCAAATATTTGCAGCGATTGATCGATGAGTACGGTCAATTCTTCCCGCGCAAAACTGAGATCCGGCAGGCTGCTTTTGACAAGATCGATGTCAGCGCAATTGCATTGAATAACATCCGTGTCGGCTGGGATCGGAAAAACTGTTATGTGGGAACCTCTGTCAAGAGCGAAGATGTGGTGGTTTGCAATGAAGTGGATCACCTGCTTTGTGTGGAACGGAAGGGCTCTTACAAGGTGATCGCAATCCCGGATAAAATGTTCATTGACCGTCTTTATGAATTCCGGAAATATGATAAAAATACGGTTTTCGGGATTGTTTATTCCGATAATAAGACCGGAAAAGTTTATTATAAACGGAGCTGTATCAGCCAGTTTATCCGGGATAAAGAGTACCGTTTATGTCCGGAAAAATGCCGCTTGGAGCTGATTACCCCCCGTCCGAATGCGATTTATGAGTGCAAGATTGATACTCCGATCAAGGCACGGCAGACGCAGGAAGTGGATCTTTCCAAAGCTCCTTTGCGTTCTCCGAAGGCAGGCGGACAATTGCTGTTCCTGCGGAAAATGACAAAGATCACGTTTGTCAAATATCTGGATGGAACAGAAGAACCGGAAAATCCGGAATTGATCGCTGTTCCGCCTGATCCGGAGCCGGAACCGGTTCCCGTTCCGCCGGAAGAAACACCGGAAGAAGCAGAAACACCCGTTGAAAAAACGGAGAAACCTGTTCCTGCAAAGAAGAAAGCTGCGGAAAAACCTGTTGCGGAACCTGTTGCAGAAGAGCCTGTTCCGGAAGAGAAGGCTGAAGAAAAGTCAGCGGAATCTCCCGAAAAAGATGATGATAACTGGGGTATTTCCCAGATGGATTTTGGATTCTGAGAGAAAGGAAACTGAAATGGCAGAGGAACTGAAAATGGAACGCCCGGATTGGGATACCTATTTTATGGAAATCGCAAATGTGGTCGCCCGCAGAAGCAATTGCTCCCGGCGTCACGTCGCGGCTGTGATCGTAAAAGATAAACGGATCATTTCCACCGGTTACAACGGAACTCCCCGCGGGTTGAAAAACTGTCATGAAGGCGGTTGTCCGAGATGTTCCTCCAATGCCCCCTCCGGAAGCAATCTGGGCGAATGTCTTTGCAGTCACGGAGAGGAAAATGCCATTGTTTCCGCTGCCTATCACGGGGTTTCTGTGAAGGATGCAACTCTTTATACAACCTTCAGTCCGTGTCTGCTTTGTGCAAAGATGATCATCAATGCCGGCATCAAAGAAGTGGTTTACCGGGAACGTTATTCCATTGATACCACATCTGCTGCGATTCTCAAAGAAGCCGGTGTGATCCTGCGGCCTCTTTCCGGCGAAAATGAATAAAGCTCTGGATCAGCTCCGCAGACTGGCGGGAAAAGCCTCTGCGGATTACCGGATGATTCAACCCGGAGACAAACTGCTGCTCGGTGTAAGCGGAGGAAAGGACAGCCTGGTTCTTTTGAACGTATTGTCTGCGATCAAGGCGAAAAGTCCTTTCCCGTTTTCTTTGATAACAGCCACATTTGATCCGGGATTTTCCGGTTTTTGTGCCGGGGAAACTGCAAATTATTGCAGAAGTCTCGGATTTGAACACCATATTCTCCCTTTTGATATGCCGGCTCTCCTGAAAGAAAAAGGAAATCCGGCATCGCCTTGTGTCCTGTGTTCCCGTATGAGACGGGGCTGCCTTTACACTCTGGCGCGGAATCTCGGGTGCAATAAACTTGTGCTCGGACAGCACATGGATGATGTGATCGTTTCTTTCCTGATCAGTTTGAGCCGGGGGGAGGGGATCACGACCATGGGGCCGAATGTGCCTTCGGAAGATGGTTCGTTACGGGTGATCCGTCCTTTGATTTATGCCCGGGAATCTCTTGTGGCGGAGGCCGCTGTATCGTTGGAACTGCCCGTCCGCGGCGAATGTGAGTATAAGGATTATCTCTCAGAAAACGGGATGAGAGCGTATTTCAAAGATCTGCTGGAAACGATGGAACAGCGGATCCCGGATATCAGAAGCCACATCCTGCGTTCTCTTTCGGATGTGAGACCGGAATATCTTCTGGATAAGCGTTTTCTGAATCTGCCCGAATGATCTTTCCCGGACAGATCATTTTTTGTGGATAATGACTTTTTCCGATTTTGCCTTTTCTTTCAGACTTGACCGGTTGATCAGGTTTGCGCTGACCATGCATCTGACGGGATCGTATCCGTTCCGGAATTGCTGCTGAAGAAGAAAAACAGATTGCCTGCCGATTTCTTCCGCTTCCTCTGTGATGGTCGTCAATCCGGCTTTTTCTCCATTGGGCCATGTGATTCCGTCAAAACTGATCACGGCGAGATCCTCCGGGATCGCAAGCCCCAGCTCTTCGCAAAGGGCATAAACATTGGCTGCACGGTAATCTCTGACCGTAAAGATCGCCTCAGGTCTTTCCCCGGCGGGTTTCATCAGAAGTTCTTTCAAATTCCCGGGTGTTTCATTTCTGCTGCCGGTAATGATCATGGATTCATCGGGGATCAGAGTTTCTTCTGCCAGTGCTCCACGGAAACCTGCCAGAATTTCCCTGTAAAGAAACATTTCCGTACTGCCTGTATAGACAGCAATTTTCCGGTAACCTTCCTGAAGGAGTTTCATTCCGGCGATTCTTCCGATGCCTCTGTAATCCATTCTGACCCCGGGGAGATTTTTTTCTTCTTCCAGGTTGGCAATCACAAACGGAATTCCTGCGCTGATAAAACGTTCATACGGAATATCAGGGGATCCTTCCAGAAAAATAATTCCCTGAATGTCATCCGCATTATACCGTTCCTGAAGTTCCTTGAAATCCCATTTTGCCTGAGAGGTGGATAGAATAATTTCAGCAAAGATTTCGTTTGCGCCGGAACAGATACCAGCCACGATCCCCATTGCCTCATAAGCACGGGCAGACATCTGGATCGGAAGCCTGAGAATGATGCGTTTCAACCGGCGGTCTGTTTTCTGTTTGAGACGGAAACCCCTGCCGGGGATTTTGTAAAGAAGGCCCTCTTC
Source organism: Lentisphaeria bacterium (assembly GCA_017456805.1). The sequence goes on along the minus strand of JAFTIQ010000009.1, from coordinate 15,884 downwards.
ACTTAACGCTTTCAATGCCCCGCGGATGATTCCCCGTCCCACTTGATATTCTTCTGCCAGATTGCGTTCTGACGGTAAAAAAGCGACCTTGTCGAATCCGCCTGCAAGGATCTTCTTCCGTAATTCCCCGATGAGTTTATAATCAAGAATTCTACCCATAGTTTCCGCTCCCGGATCAGATCCCGAGGATCCTTTCTGCATTTTCCCGGGCAACTTTCCGGAAAACTTCATCTGAAATTTTTCCGCGTTCCCGCAGTTCATTCAGGAAACCGATGAGCTTGATATTGTTTTCAAAGGGTTCCAGACAAATATCCATTCCGAAGCACAGCCGATCCTGAAATTCGTTGAGAAATTTCACTGCATATTCCGGATCGCGGATCAGGGCATTCGCTCCGGAGTTCGCGGAGAGATCCCCGATAAGATTCGGATACTTTCTCATCAACCTTGCAACAGCACCTTCTTTGACGTTTCCTTTCGGATACCCGGCGCGGTCTTCCGGTGAATTCAATTCACTGATCTCAGCCCAGAACGCTGCGCTGTGTCCGAAAATGTGCAATTTCGGGAAATCTTCCAGAGTTTTTGCCAATCCCGGCAGCCCCGGTTCATCGTAGATCCCATAACAGCCGCCGATTTTATCTGCAACATGAATCGTCATGGGCAAACCGGAAACTTCTGCAGCCCGGAACAGATTCCGCATCATGGGGTGCTGGAACGGGTAGTTCGCCATAACTTCTCCGATCCCTTTGCAGCCGGCCTCTTTATACCGCAGAATATGATTTTCCAAAGGGGCATCCGGCGAATTGAAAATCGCCCGTGGATCTATATTGCAGAAAGGAACAAATCTGCCCGGGAAACGTTCTGCTGCTTCCAGAATATCTTCATTGCTTTGAATCGCATTACATTCAGGGCTGACGATAGGAAGAAGGATTCCTTTTTCCACATTGTATTTATCATAGAAGCGGACCAATGTTTCAGGCATTGCCCAGCGATAATCTTTTCTGACACTGTAAATGGGTTGAACACGATATGCATGAGCGTGGATATCAATAAACATGACCGTTTCTCCTTTGAAAGATTCTTCTATTTGCCCAATGGGATATAAAATAACACCTTGCAATAACATTTTCAAGGTTTATATACAAAAAAAGCAATTTATTTTTCCCAAAAAACAGTTTTAAACTTGAATTTCCGGGATGTTATGATATTTTATATTTAACCAATGGGTTATTATAACCCTTTTTGTCAAAAAAAGAAAAACTGGAGTGCGAAATGGGAAAACTTGCGATTAACGGCGGAACTCCTGTGTTCCGTGTCGAAGATTTACCGGGAGATCTTTATAAATGGCCGATCGTGAATGACGCTATGCATAAAGCTCAGGCGGATGTGCTTGAAACTGGAAATATGTCCGGAACAAATATTTCCCGTAAATTTGAAGAAAAATTTGCAGAATGGCACGGTATGAAATATGCCTTATCCCACAACAGCGGAACTTCTTCCCTGCTGGCTGCCATGTATGGAGTCGGACTCGGTCCCGGGGATGAGGTGATCTGTCCCTCCGTAACCTATTGGGCAAGCTGTACAGGTGCTCTCAGCTTGGGCGCAACCGTTGTATTTTGCGATATCTGTGAAAAAGATCTTCAGATTGATCCCGCAAGTTTTGAAGCGCATATCACCCCCCGGACAAAAGCGGTGATCGTTGTACATTATTTATCTCATCCGGCAGATATGGATCCTATCATGGCGATCGCCAGAAAACATGGAATCAAAGTGATCGAAGATGTTTCCCACGCCCAGGGCGGGCATTACAAAGGACGGATGCTTGGAACCATCGGAGATGTCGCCGGAATGTCCCTGATGAGCGGAAAATCCTTCGCCATCGGGGAGGGCGGTATGCTTCTTACCAATGACTTGGAAATTTACAGACGGGCGATCCGGTTCGGGCATTATGACCGGATCAGAGAAGTCTATTCGCCTGAAGAATTCAAAGATACAAACCTGGTCCCCTTTGGCGGACAGAAATTCCGGATGCATCAGGTCTCTTCCGCAATCGGTTTGGAACAGTTGAAAAAATATGAATCTGAAATCGCAGAAATCGATGCGGCAATGAAATATTTCTGGAACGGGATCAAGGATATCAAAGGTCTGCGCATGATCTATCCGGAAGATCCCGGCAGCGATAAAGCCGGATGGTATGCCAGCCGGTTCGGCTATGATCCGGAGGCATTCGATGGCATCGACAATGTGACATTCTCCGCGGCACTCGACAAAGAGGCTCCCGGATTTCTTTTGTCATGCAACTTCCCGCTCCATCTTTCCTCCGTGTTCTATGATGTGGATATCTTCGGACACGGTGCTCCCACAGCCTCCCGGTTCCTGCCTCCCGGAGTCGATCCGAGAAAATTGACCGGTGAACTGCCGGTTTCCATGACCATCAATCAGCGGATCCTGGGGGAACCGGCATTCAAAAAGTTTTATCCTGAATGGGTGGACAAATATATCGAAGCGATCCATAAAGTCGCTGAGCATCATAATGAACTGCACACCGTTAAAAAGAATACTCCCCAGCTCGGCGGAATCGCTTTGACAAAACGGAAAAATTGATCAGAATTTCAGAAGGAGAACAGACTCCGGACTGTTATCAGCTCCGGAGTTTTTTTACTTTCACGAATTTCCAGGCGGAATCCATCACAACAGGAACGATTGCGAATTTTCCTTTCCGTTTCACTGGAAGTTTGGTCTTGCCGCATTGTACTTCCAGATCGGTTTCCGTGCGGATCATCAGGTTTACCCGATATGCAGGCTGCGGATAGGAGATGTGTTCTGTAACATAAATCGTCCGGAGGGAATTTTCCCGTCCGCCATGATTGATCAGGACAAATACCTTTCCGCCTTTGGGGTCATCATAAGAAACCAGCTCCACATTCCCGGAACCGCCATCAAGGCGCACATCCGGTGACGGCAGGAGCTTCTGAAGCAGTTTTTTGCCCCATTCCATTTGAGCGGGCAGAGCGGTATCTGCATAATCTTCCAGAAGCCCGCAGTTGAGAAAATAAACCATTCCTTTGCCATATTTGAATTGGGTCAGAAGCGGAATCTCAAGGGGCGTTTCATCGGAGGCATTGTAATAAGGATAGGGAGAATCTTTGAGTTCTTCCGCATATTGCTGAGGATAGCCGAAGGAGACAGCTTTCGCACCGGAAAGGATGGGCGAAAGAAGGTTGCCCCGTACAAGAATCCTGCTGCCGTCGCATTTTCCCGGAAGATAAACGCATGTATGAACTGTTTTTTCAAGCTCTCTGATGCCGCAATATCCGGGCAGAGATCCATCCGGCAAACGGGGAACTTTTCCGCTGAATAACACTTTCCCGCCATTCAAAACAAAGTCGTTCAGAAGCGTATGGGTTTGATCTGTAAGAGCTTCTGCGCCAGAGATGATAACCAGTTTTCCGGAATTCAGATTCCGCTCCAATGCAAACTCGGGAACCGTCAGATAAGAGCTTCCGGAATCCAGCAGAAAACGGAACGTTCCAAGCATCGGTCCATAGTAATCTGAGCCCAGATGCGGATAAGAAAATTTCTGCTTTTGTGCTCCGCAGCGATAACTTTCCGGCAATAAAAAGAGCACGTCAGCACTTCGTTTCAACCGATCCGGCAATGCCTGATCAAACTTCTTCCAGACATCAGCGATCACCTGCATGGCATGAGCCGAACCATCCGCAAGCCGGGCATCCGGATGCATCCGGTCGCCGACACAATATCTCTGCCGGTGAGCGAAAATCGCGGCACATTTGTATTGCAGGGATCTGTCTTCCAGATCGCATCGGTCTCCCCATCCCCGGGCAAAGCGTTCGATAAAAATATCGCCGCCCTGTTCCAGCGAGGAAAGATAACTGGAATAAAGAGAGATCCAGGGATAAAACGCCGGAGGATCGCAGGAGACAATCCCTGTTTCAATTCCGGGGAGGGCATAAGGAAACAAAGGGCCGCCAATGTGATTGAAGAGAATTTCTGCCTTCGGATAACGTTTCAAAACCGTATTCCGGACTTCCTGCATAAAGCGTTCGGTCCGTTGATATTGCCACTTTCCGTAGAGAGCCCAGTCGGGATTTTCTTTATCCCCGGGCAGAGGGAGGGGGCGTTTGACTTCCGCTTCAAAATCTCTCCGGCATTTCGGACAGCAGCAGTAGCCGAACGCGTTCATCGTATCAAGAAAAACTCCGTCGATTCCGTAATTTTCAAACATTTCCAGCAGAACCGGGATCATATACTCATGGAAATATTCATAAAAAACGCAGATTTGAGCATAATGATCTTCCGTTACAAGCGTTTTTCCGGGGGCTGATTCCTGAAGCCAATCGGGATGTTTCCTGCCCATTTCTCCATCAAGTCCGAGATTGAAATACGCCAATGCCCGGATCTGATGTTTGTGCAGAGCTTTGGTCATTTCTCCCGTCAAATCGATTTTGGCGCATGGGTGATGAACTCCCCATTTTGTCGGATGAAAACAAAGCCCTGTATGATCTTTTCCGAAAATAACAGCATCCTTGATTCCAGCTTTTGCCGCAGCTTCCGCAGCTCCTTCAATATCAGGCTTTTCCCCGACATGAAACATCGGGCGGCTTTGCATTCCGAAACTCCACATGACAGGTTTCATGATGTTCTTTTCTCCTTTTTTGTTCTTTTTGAAATCTGTCGTTAATATAGAACTGGAAAGATCGGATTTCAAGCCGCTTTTTATTTATTTTTCCGGAGCAGAACTTCATCTGTCATTGTGCCGGAGGAATCCATGCACCGGGCAGAAAGAGAGTCCTTGTGTACTGCAACCTGGATCATGGTATCTGTATCATTCGCCATGAGCGGACAGGAGAGGGGGAGTGTGATCGGCGTAGTTTTTCCTTCCCTCAGATAACTGCAGATCCCCTGCTCAGGTTCAATTTTCAGATACTTGTGTAAATGTCCGCTGAGGATCAGATCCGGTTTGACGGAATGTTCGGTACAGATCCGAACCAGAGAGTATGCCGCATCGGAATCATATTTTCCTTTGATGCAGGGCGGCATGTGAATGAGAATGATCCTCCAGCGTGCAGAGGTATATTCCCTGCTTTGAGTGACTTTTTTCAGCCATTCCCTTTCTTCCCGGATCATTGCATCGTTCCGGAACAAGCCTGTTTCATCATCCGGTTTATCATTTCCGGCATCCAGCGCAATGAAAAAAGTATCGCCCTGTTGAAAGGTGAAATAAGATTTTCCATCCGGCCGGGGCAGCAGTTCCTGATACAAGCCGGCATCGGTTCCGATCTGTTCATGATTTCCCCGGCAGAAAATCAATGGTTTTCCATTTTCCATGCACCAGTTCGATTCCAGATCAAGAAATCCTCTGTAATAGGATTCTTCTCCGCAGGCACAGGAGAGATAATCTCCCAGATTCAGCAGGAATTTGCTTGCGTTCAACTCTTTTAATTTCAAAAGATTGCGTAAGTTCTCAATATCAGAATGAATGTCTGAAAAAACCGTAAATTCAAATTCTTTTTCCTGTTGATCAAAGGTTTTGAATTGATACACTTTGCTGACTGATTCCTGAAGCGTGATGGGATGCAGCGTAATGATCCGGTACTGATAAACTGTTCCGGGATTCAATCCTTGCAGATGCAGAATGTGGATCCGGTTTTTCCGGATCAGGATCCCGTTGCGATGATCGAACGGAAGCCGGTTCCAAGTTTCCGATCCGTTTTTGCGGTATTCCAGAAAAGCTCCGCATTTTCCCGCACTTCCGAAAGAAACCGTCATGCTGTTCTCTGCCGGATTGGTGATCCAGGGGCCATGCTGGATTTGATGAGCCGGGATCCGTAATTGTTCCATTGCAGTTTCAAAATCCTGCCGGGAAAACTCCTGTTCCGGGAAATTTCCGGTCTCGGCAAAATAAATTTTGGAGTAATCATCCAGTAGAAGCAGACCATAGTTTTCCACTTCATGAAAGGTTTTTGCCAGATCTGCCCAAGTGACATATTCATTCCGGGCTTCAGAATACCGGCAAACGTTGAAAAACATGGAAAGGTTATTCATCCGGAACATGTTGAAGGGGAAAACAAGCCTTGCTTTCCAGTAATGTTTTCCGGTTTCCACTTCTGCCTTCCAGGATTCTTTCGTGCCTTTATTATCGGATTTTCCGCCGCCTGCACCTACAACAAATTGGCTCAGCCACGGTTCCGGTTCACGGGCACCGAAAAAGATTTCCAGCCGGTCACCGCTGGTAAAAATCGTCCAGTCATCCTGTTTATTCTGGTCATGGATTTCAGCCGGTTCATGGCACATGATTTCCAGAATCAGTTCTGACCTGGTACGGGAGAGCGTCATGCCGGTCTTTCCCTCCGGAGTTCCTCCGTGAAATTTGGAAAAATCTTCAGCCGAAACGGGATCTCTGTTCAAAGAAACCGAAAGAGCTTTTAATGTGGAAGATGCGTAACTGATCAAACTCATATTTTATTCACCTCTGCCGAAAAATTCAGCCTGTTTTCGGGCAATTTTTTCTTTCAATTCTGTGATTTCCGTCAGACCGCTCAAATCACCGTTCAATGCTTTCAGGATCAAATCCCCCTGTTCTGCACAAAGGGGATCATGGATTTTTTTGAAATAATGTTCCATCAGGAACAGCGCATACTTTACGAGCCGGTACGTTCCGAAGGGAAATTCATCATTCTGTCCGCCGACTGCCACGCAGCGTCCGGCGCGGACAGCCTCCGCAAAATCCGGAAATCCGGCACTGTTTGCAAATATGATGGTATAATCCATATTTGCCTTCTGCCCGGGACGTCCGTGCCAGTCGCTGCTTCCGATGAAGGGCTTCCGGAATTGATATTCCTGTTTTGCTTCCATGACTTTTGCATTCAGCAGAGCCATCCGTGGAACTGTGAAATTTCCCAATTCCAGCGCATCAAACTTGCCGCGCCGGAGAATGATATCCGTCAAAAGCGGTGTGCTGGCATAACGGGAATTCTGTTTCCAGTATGGATGACAGAAGACGGACAGTCCGTCCAGTTCCCGGATTTTGCCTGTAATCGCTTCAAACTGTGCCGCATATTTTGCTTCATGTTCCGGATAATCAGCAAGCTCTTTCCGGATCGCTTCCACCCGTTCTGCGAAATCGCTTTCCGGATCATATTCCCATTTACTGATGGATTCCGAAGTCCCAAGACTCAGAATGTGATTGATTCCGACTCCGAAACTTTCTGCTTCTTCTCCGGAATAAACTTCCAGTCCGGAATCGAACTTGTTCATCGCATTTATCGCCTGAAGCGTCGGCTCATAGATTTTATGATCCGTCAACGCGGTAAAGTCGAATCCGGCCTGCCGCATATATGCCGGAACATATTCCGGCGGATAATGACCATCCGATCCGGAGCTGTGTGTGTGGACACTCCCTTTGAACGCCTGATATTGGAGAAGATCTTTTTCAAGCGTATAGAAAAAGAGATTCTCCCTGTACTCCGTTGTCCCATTGAGCGTGGAAATTCCGATCCAGTGTTCAGATTCGCCTTTAAAATCCAGTTCAAACCGTAACGTATCTCCGGAGATGTCAAAATTCACTTTCTGCCAGAGATGTTCCAAATCCGGCGAAAGATATGCCGTTCTGCCATCATCCATGCGCCAATCATCCCGGATATAAAGAACCTGGATGTTATTTCTGAATTCCTGAAAAATATCATTCAGCTTCAGCTCAAATTTGACAAGTGTATCTGCCGGAAGAATTCTTGCCGGAACATTTCCGAGTGCTCCATTCAGAATATGAGTCTCCCGGATTTTGTCGAGCCGTTCTTTCACGGTTTCCTTTTTCGGTACAGCCTGATTCATTTTTTCTACGATCCTGATCAGATTTCTTTCGGGCAGGTTCTGATTTTCTCAACTTTATACACCTGACAGCTTGCTGCATGACCTTCCCGTCTGGCATTCTGCAATGCAGGGAATAACATGCCCGCAAGAATTGCGATGATCGCAATTACAACAAGCAATTCGATGAGAGTGAAGGTATTTTTGGGCTTTTTCATGATTTTCTCTCCTTATTCCAGAATAAAACGCTTGAACAATGCAGGCGTTTTACCATAGGTAATTCCCGGAGAAAACTCCATCTGACAGGAAGTCGATGCATTGATCACATCAAAGTCGAATACAACCACATTGAACCCGAAGACAGTTCCTTTTTCCGGGTTCAACAGCCCCAGCTGTTTCCAGGGCAAACGGATCAGATAGACCGTTTTGTTCCCAGTCCGGCAAATTTCCGGTTTTCCGATTACTTTTCTGGAAATATCCGGAGAGCCTGTATAACAGAACGTTTCCGGACCTTTGGGTGTCGCTGAGAAAATGAATTCCCGGTCATCTTCATCATAACCGCCCGGCGACAGAACCGGATCAAAACTGGTGTTTGCAATATCAAAGGCACACTGAACGGCATCCTGATTCCAGGAAAGTTCCCCGGCGTAACGGGAAACCGGAACATCATCCGTGACTTCTGCTCCCAGATAGAAATAATCCTGATCGTATCCCAGATAGACTTTCGCCGATAAATCCTCTTTCCCTGTCCAGATCCCGTGGCTGTCAATATCCGCCGGTTTCAGATGTTTGACAGAATCCATTACCAGCGGTTGAACCCCCTCAAATCCTTTCAAGATACCATTCTCAATGACAGGCTTGGAACGGAGCTTTGCAACACCATACCATTCGTCCTCTTTTTCAATAGAATATTTCACCCCGTTGACCATTGCAGAAGCCGAAAGGTTTCCGTTGCCCGGCGGACAATCGAAGAGCAGTTCAGAGATTTTTCCACGTTGAACGGAGAGTTCTTCTGTCCGGTTCCCATTGAAAGTGACAGTTCCCCTGAGGTCTCCCGCTGTTTTATTTTTAACGGTAACACAAACTTTTCCGCCGTTTACGCGATGCAAAGAAAGATATATTTCCGGCAGAACATATTTTCCGTTCCGGAATGCTTTGACAACCGCCTCCTGCGGTGCATCAAATTCCAGATAAAGTACCCGGTCATTGAGCTTGAAGTTCTGCAGCCCGGCTTTCCCTTTCAGGGGCCTTCCGAGAAAATCCATACCGTTCCAGTCAGAGGGCATAACGATTTTCGCATCAATATCCTCTTTGACATAAGCCCAGAATGCGGCAAGTGTCTTGTTTCCTTTCCGGAAAACATAGCAATAGACATCGGGGCAGGGGGAGGCATCAATCGGATCGGTCACGAACGCCAATGCCCGGGCGGAAACTGCCCAGGTGGCTGCATGTGGCTTCGGAGAACCCGAGGCCTTGTTCCACATCCCGTAATCGATTCTGCCGCTGCCCCATTTCTTTGATTCATACATCCCGTCATTATCAAAGGTGAAAAACGTCCACTTCCGAACACCCATTGCCCGCAGGATAACCAGATTCCTGGCATTGATTTTGGCAATTTCCTTTACCATATCGGAATCAAGTTTCGGGAAATCCAGAAAACTGTAACCGCTTTCTGTTCCGGAAATGAATTTCCCGCTGCCTATGACGGATCGGGTATCCTGAAACCGTTCCACAAGCTTTCCGCTCTCCGGGCCATCCAGAGTCATCCCTTTGGCAACCGTGCCTTTGCCCAGATACAAACTGCAGGATAATCCGTCCAGATGATCTTTGACCAGCGGCCACATCTTTCTGCCCAGCGGATCCTTATCCATGAAAGTTCCGCCTCCGCCGACCATCATCGCAGGATCTTTTTTCTTGATCACTTCATAGAGTGCTTTCTGGACATTTACATAGTGGGGGATTTCCCATTTCGAACGGTGGTATGTGTTATAAATCTCATCGCCGATATACCAGTCTCGGACTCTTCCGTTTGTGATTTCCGCAAGCTGTGCAAAAAAATTCTTCCAGGTCTGATAATATGCTGCATCATAGGGATTGATCCCCTGTGCCAGTTTATCATTGATCTGCTTCCGGATGTAATTCGGCTGCTGTTCATTGCCGGGTGTCGTATGCTGGGAAATGTGAAAAATGAGATACGGTTCGAATCCGTATTTTTCACACATGGCAAGCCAAGCTGTCAATCGCTTAACAGACTTTGGATACAGACTCTCCGGACCTGACTGCATAAATCTGCGGTGTGCAACCATATTGCTGGATCCGTTTCCCATGCGGATCTGTTTTTCGATAGATCCCGGATCTTTTGCGGAATAGAATGGATCCCGCCGTCCGGTCTGCCGGTCAACGACCACTCCGGAACTGGTCATTTCTGCCAGTGTAACTCCACGCTCTGTGAATCTTCCCTTGAGCGCAAACCACCCCCGGAAATCTTTCAGCACAGGAAGTTTGAGTTGAAAAGAACCTTCTTTTTCAGCGGGAACAGTGACCTGCTGTTTCCCTTCTGCAATTGTATGATCATCAAAGTCCTGAATCCGCCATGTGAAATCCATTGTTTTTCCCGGAACAGAGTTATCCTTGAACTCAATAGAGTAGATCATCTTCTCTCCGGGATAATAGATTCCGCCGTGGTCACATAACGGCACACCGCGCTTCAGGACAATTATTTTTTTCCTTGCTGGTCTCCCGCATTTTTCTGAACTGCGCCGAAATAGACGTTATCAACCCAGCTGTTGCCTTTGGTGCTTTTGAACCCATGGATCCGGATGCAGAGTTTTGCCTTTGTTGCACCGGCAGGAACTTTGATCTGCTGCTTGAAAAAGGTCCAATCTGCGGGTGTCCGGTTCCACGGATTGCCCAGACTTACATTTTTCTTTTTCGGATCTTTGACTTCCGGAAAGTTGACCATGATCTCAATAATATTCGTTCCGTCATAACCGGCAGATTTCGCCCAGAAGGAAAGTTCCACTTCGGTCAAACCGTTCAGCGCAATCTCCTTATCATACCAGACATAGCAGATGTATTTGTCGGTCCAGTCCAATTTCAGAGAATTTGATCCGCCAGCACCTTGAGAAACCGTTTTATCTGCCGTCGGAGAGAGCCACAATTTATCATCCCCGCGTTTCCAGGACGGGGCTTTCCAATGGGAAACTCCATTTTCAAAACTTCCGTCTTCAATCAGATTCTGTCCATTCAAAGCAAGTGAAAAGACTGCCGCCATCAAAAGTGCTGAGAGTTTTACTTTTTTCATTTCAGTTCCCTTTCTTGTTGAAAAAATATATTCAGCTTTCTGTTATTTCAATATAAATCTCTTGAAAAGTGCCGGAGCTTTCCCGTAGGTGATTCCCCGGGAGAAATCCATGTGGCAATTGATTCCTTTGCCATCAATATCCGCATCGAACACCACAAGATTGAATCCAAACACCTTGCCGGGAGCCGCCTTGGAACATCCCAGAGCCTTCCAGCTTACTTTTCCAAGATAAAGCGTTCTGCCATCCACCCTGACCACTTGCGGACGGCTGAGCACTTTCCGCTCAATATCTGCCGGCCCCGTATAGCAGAACAATTCCGGTCCATCCGGGGTGCCGGACATAATAAATTCCCGGTCATCCGCATCGTAACCTCCGGGGGACAGAACCGGATCAAAGGCATTGTTCCCCATATCAAATCCAAATTGAACAGAATCCTGATTCCATGCATTCACACCCTTGCTCCGGATCAGATGCCGTTCATCTTTGACATCCAGCCCGAGGTAGAGAAATTCCGCATCGTAACCAAGATATATTTTTGCAGAAAGATCATCTTTGCCCAGCCAGAATCCATGACCATCCGCATTGTCAGGCATGATGTGCTGAGTGGAATCCATTACCAGCGGCTCCGCATTTTCAAAACCATAGAACTTACCATCCCGGATCACCGGAGGTTTATTCATCCTTGCAACCGGATACCATTCATCCTGTTTTTGAATGGTATATTCCATTCCGTTGATCATCGCCTTGGCATTCAGTATCCCCTTTCCGGGAGCCGCAGGGAAGAAAATCCGGTCCGTACTTTCCGGTGCAACTGAAAATTTCTTTGCCGGAGCTCCATTCAATACAACACTTCCGGAAAGCGGCTTTTTCATCTTGTTCTTTACATAAACCGCAACTCTTCCCCCATCTTCCCGGTTCATGGAAAGAAATGCTTCCGGCATCCGGTAACTGCCATTCCGGAACGCTTTAACAACGTCTTCCTGCGGCGCATCAAAAACAAGATAACGCAGTTCTTCGTTCAATCGGAACGTCTGTTTCCCCGCATTTCCCTGAATCCGTCTGCCGATAAAATCCCGTCCGGTCCATGCAGAAGGCAGTTCTATAACAGCATCAATTCCGCTTTCACTGTATGCCCAGAACGCCGCAAGCGTTTTCTCTCCTTTCTGGAAAACATAACAATAAACATCTGAATGAGGGGACGCATTGACCGGATTTTTCACGAATGCCAACATTCTTGCCGCAGTTGCCCATGCTGCCGCATGAGGTTTCGGACAGCCGGATGCTTTGTTCCACATCCCGTAATCAACTCTGCCATAACCCCACCGTTTGGATTCGTACATCCCATCATTGATAAAGGTGAAATAGGTCCATTTCCTTACGCCCAGCGTTTTCAGCAAAACCAGATTTCTCGCAAGAATCGTGGCAACTCTCTTTGTGATATCCCCGTCAATCGCAGGGAATTCGTGAAAACTGTAACCGCTTTCTGTGGAGGAAATAAATTTATCCTGTCCGATCACTGACCGGGTATGAGCAAAACTGTTCAGCATTCCCCATTGTTCCGGACTGGTGACAGTCAGCCCTTTCCCGGCAGATGTGGAGCCCAGGTAAAGACTGCATGCAAGTCCGTCCACATAATCTTTCACATCCGGCCACATCTTCTTGCCGATCGGATCCCGGTCCATAAACGTATTTCCTCCGCCGATCAGATTCGTCGGATCTTTCTTCTTCACCTCTTCATGAAGGATCTTCAAGACCGCAAGATAATGCGGAATTTCGTACTTCGAAAGATGATACGAGTGGTAGATCTCATCTGCAATATACCAATCCGTAACCTCTTCATTGTATTTCCGGTACAGCATGGAAAACATATTCCGCCAGGTCTGATAGTAAGCCTCATCATAAGGGTTGATCCCCTTTGCAAGTTTCTCATTGACAACATCAAACAGGTAAGGAGGCTGTTTCGGATTCCGTTTCACATTCTGCGCCTGTGAAATGTAAAATTGGAAAAACGGCTCAAACCCGTACTCCTTGCAGGATTTGATAAAACGATCCAGGTTCGACATCACCCGCGGACTGTAACTGTCTGGCCCGGTTTGTAAAAATCTGCGCTGGACAAAATATCCCACAGACCCATTTCCCATTCGCCGCTGCCGTTCATAGCTTCCGCCGCCTTTCGCTGTGAAAAACGGATCCCGCTTTCCGCTTTGGCGTTCCGTTATCACTCCGGAGCTGGTCACTTCTGAAAGTTTCAGCCCGTTTTCTGAAAGAACTCCCTTCAGCGCAAACCAGCCTTCATACTCTTTCAACACGGGCAGTGTAACCAGAAACGTTCCATTTTCTCCTTGGGGAAGGGTGATTTTCTGATTGCCGCCAATCAATTTTTTTCCGTCATAATCATTGATTTGCCAGATAAAATCCACTTCCTTTCCGGGAAGTGTGTTCCCGCTCACTTCATAAATATAACTCATCGTCTCACCGGGATAATAAATCCCCCCATGATCACAGGAGGAGATCCCACGGGTAAGTTTTACTTTTGGAACAGATGCCGTTTCATTTCCTTTTTTGCGCACCGGACCCACATAGATATTATCAACCCATGTTGTACCGCTTTTATTCTTATATCCATCGATTTTCATCCCGATTTTCAGCATGGTGACTTTTTCCGGAACAACAATCTTTTGTTCAAAATATGTCCAGTCCGGCTGGGTTTTATTCCACGGAGTCGATAACGTTTTTATATAACCTTTTTTCTTGCCCATCTCCGGAAATTCAACAATAAGATTCAGCCGTCCTTTCGTCGTCGTTTCATAACCTTGAGATTTTGTCCAGAATGACATCTCAAGCTCTTTCGTGCCCGCAGGTATCTGTACCGTTTCTTCATAAATCACATAAAAGGTATGCTGATTCGTCCAATCCATCCGCATGGAACAGGAGCCGCCAGCCCCTTGCGTTGTCGATTTATCATGAACAGGTGTCAGCCAGTTATGCTTCCAACCCGGGAGCTTCCATTGGGAGATCCCGCTTTCAAAATCTCCGTTCTTGATAAGATTCTGTGCATTCAAACTCACCAGAAATGCCGCTGCTGAACAAAAAAATAATTTGCAAATCCATGATTTCATGTTTTTCCCTTTCCGGTATTTTTTTATTTCACGATAAATATATTGCGCTGTACACAATCCTGTCAAGTCGGTTTTGAAAAAAAATGAAAATTTATTTTTTCCCTTTGATCAAAAAAAATAGCGAGAATATAATTCCTTTAAAAGAAAAACTCCCCCGCCGGTTTCCCGACGGGGGAGGGGATCTTAGATCATCCTGCCTGAGATCTTATGCGACAACCTGGAAGTTGCTTCCATTCTTGTCATTTTCGATTCTGGCGTTCAGGTCGGTCCAGTTTTCACAGTATGCACCGCCCCAGTAACCGAGTCCGCCCCAGCCGCTGGCTGTTTCACGGAGGAGAAGGTCTTCCTGACCGTTTCCATCGTAATCGCCGACTGCTGCAACTTCCCAGCTGTTGGGATCGAGTTCACCGACCCAGCGGTAGTTGCTTGCATCGCCATCTTCCAGCGCGAACATGTAACCGGTGGATTCCTGCCAGACAACGATATCGTCGATACCGTCGCCGGAGAAGTCGCCAACCGCTGCAACGGTCCAATCGGAATCTGCATCCCAGAGCTTGGTCATGCTCCAGTCGTTGGATTCGTAGGACGCATTGTTGTGCCACAGTTCGTAGGTGTTGTCGGTGTTGTTCTTGACGATCAGACTGTCAAGACCATCCGCTGCACCGAAGCTGCCGCTGCCGATCACTTCAATATCTGCACCTTCGTCATTGGACCAGACTTCCTGATAGGTTGTTCCATCCATGACAACGCCGATTCTGCCATCTTCATTGACCATCAGAATATCATCATATTCATTGCCGTTGAAGTTCGCAAGTCCAACTGTCTTGTATCCCGCATCAACGCTTTCCAGTGAGACATAACCGTAGTCATCACTGTTGAGATCGGTCCAGGCCGCATAGACATTGTTGGTCTTGTTGAACAGAAGGATACCATCCTGATCTGCTTCGCTGCCGGCAAACTTACCAACGCCGACAACTTCCCACATACCGGCTTCTTCGCCTTCCCATTCCCAGATGCCTTTCCATTCCGGTGCAACACTTCCGGCATTGTCGATGTAACCGACTTTGCCAGCTGCCGCATCGAAGCCGACAATCTGAGAAACGCCATTGCTGGAGAGATTGCTGTTCAGCTTGATCGTAACAACCTTTTCTTCGCTGGCAAGCAGGTTGCCTGCACCGTCGTAGGCCTTGATCACATAGGTGTGATCGCCTTCGCTGAGATTGTTGAAGGTCATGCTGGAAGCTTTTCCGGAAACTCCAAAGCCGATTTCGTAAACTTCACCGTCAAAGATGATTTCATATCCGGCAATTTCGGTTTCGTCCGTAGCGGTCCAGGTGAGCTTGACGCTCTTCTTGTTGATCGCTGCTTCAGGTTCAACAGCAAATTCAGGTGCTTTGTAGTCCGCAACATCTGCCGCAAAGGCTTCTGCGGTGTATTTGGTGCTTTCGCCGTAAGCATCGGTGACGGTCATCGTGACGAAGATCGCATCGGCGCCCGCTGCAGGAATGTCGGTCAGCGTGAACTCAAGACCGTTGGAGGTCAGAGCAAGTGCTTTTCCGTTTGCATCGGTTGCCGCAAAGCTGTAAGTGTAATCGCCTTCGCCGCCGGTAACATTGTTTTCGACTGTGAAGGTGTA